>NZ_EQ973364.1:0-192899 GCF_000157055.1 Bacteroides sp. 2_2_4
TTAAGAAGCCTCGCTTGTCTATTGGACGGGCGAGGCTTTCTGTTTTTTATTACTTTGGTATTTATATCGCCGTTTTTAACAGATACAAACCTCATAATACCTATTAAAAAAGTGAATATTTACTGATAATTTGTATGTTATGAGGATATTTATTTGTATCTTTGTCGCCCGAATTGTAAGCTAACGATTTAAAAAAGAGAGAAGCTTTGGGAAAGTTTGATAAATACAAAATTGACTTGAAAGGAATGCAAACAGACTCTGCTAAGTATGAGTTTGTATTGGATAACCTTTACTTCGCTCACATTGATGGTCCTGAAGTTCAGAAAGGAAAGGTGAATGTTACATTGACCGTGAAAAGAACCTCTCGTGCTTTCGAGCTGAGTTTTCAGACTGAGGGAATGGTATCAGTACCATGTGACCGTTGTCTGGATGATATGGAGCTACCTATCAGTTCTTCTGATAAACTGATGGTAAAGTTTGGACATGAATATGCAGAAGAAGGTGACAACCTGATTGTGATTCCCGAAGAAGAAGGGGAAATCAACGTTGCATGGTTCATGTATGAGTTTGTTGCGCTCTCTGTACCCATGAAGCATGTACATGCTCCCGGTAAGTGCAATAAAGCGATGACTGGTAAATTGAACAAGCATTTGAAAACAAATGCGAATGAGGATAGCGATGATACTTTCGACACAGGTGGAGATGACATCGTAATTGAGGAAGAAGTGGAGGAACAAATTGATCCCCGCTGGAATGAATTAAAAAAAATATTAGATAATAATTAAAGTTTTAAGAAAATGGCACATCCTAAGAGAAGACAATCAAGTACGAGACAAGCGAAGAGAAGAACTCATGATAAGGCAGTAGCTCCTACATTGGCTATTTGTCCGAATTGCGGTGAATGGCACGTTTACCACACTGTATGTGGTGCTTGTGGCTATTACAGAGGCAAGCTCGCTATTGAGAAAGAAGCAGCTGTATAATTAGTACAGTTATACTGAAAACAGCCTGGGGGTGAAACTCTCCGGCTGCTTTAAGTATTATAGTATTGCTAATTTAAAATAGGTTTGATGGAAAAAATAAATGCAGTAATCACAGGAGTCGGCGGGTACGTTCCCGATTATATCTTGACTAACGACGAGATATCAAAAATGGTGGATACCAACGACGAATGGATTATGACTCGTATCGGAGTAAAGGAAAGACATATTCTGAATGAGGAAGGATTAGGTAGTTCATACATGGCGCGCAAAGCTGCCAAACAGTTGATGAAGAAGACTGGTGCTAATCCTGATGATATCGATTTGGTTGTTGTTGCTACCACTACTCCTGACTATCACTTCCCTTCTACAGCTTCTATTCTTTGTGATAAACTCGGACTAAAGAATGCTTTTGCCTTCGACTTGCAGGCTGCTTGTAGCGGATTCCTGTATTTGATGGAGACAGCTGCTAATTTCATCCGTTCGGGAAGATATAAGAAAATTATCATTGTCGGTGCCGATAAGATGTCGTCAATGGTTAACTATACAGATCGTGCTACATGCCCTATTTTCGGTGACGGTGCTGCTGCCTTTATGGTGGAGCCCACTACGGAAGATTACGGAATCATGGATTCGATACTGAGAACAGATGGCAAAGGTTTGCCTTTCCTCCACATGAAAGCTGGTGGTTCGGTTTGTCCTCCGTCTTATTTCACAGTAGACAATAAAATGCACTATCTGTTTCAGGAAGGAAGAACAGTATTTAAATATGCTGTATCCAACATGTCGGATGTCTCTGCTGCAATCGCAGAAAAGAATGGTCTGACGAAAGATAGTATCAACTGGATTGTTCCGCATCAGGCGAATGTCCGTATTATCGAGGCTGTGGCTCACCGTATGGATGTGCCAATGGATAAAGTGTTGGTAAATATTGAGCATTACGGTAACACGAGTGCCGCTACACTTCCTCTGTGTATCTGGGATTATGAAGATAAACTCAAGAAAGGCGATAACATCATTTTCACTGCATTCGGTGCCGGATTTACTTGGGGCGCAGTGTACGTGAAATGGGGTTATGATGGAAAGAAGGAATCGTAACGTAAGTTACTGAATTATAACACTCAAAAACGCATCCTATTTCGATTCGATGCGTTTTTTTGTCTCAACCAATAAAATAAAGAGAAATGCATAAAGCAGGTTTTGTAAACATCGTAGGAAATCCGAATGTCGGAAAGTCGACATTGATGAATGTCTTGGTGGGCGAACGTATTTCGATCGCTACCTTCAAAGCGCAGACTACTCGTCACCGGATTATGGGAATCTATAATACGGATGAGATGCAGATTGTTTTTTCTGATACTCCGGGTGTGTTGAAGCCCAATTATAAGCTACAGGAGTCTATGCTGAATTTTTCTACTTCGGCATTGACGGATGCGGATATCTTGCTTTATGTAACGGACGTGGTGGAGACGCCGGATAAGAATAATGAGTTTATGGAAAAGGTGCGTCAGATGACGGTGCCTGTTCTCTTGCTCATCAATAAGATAGATCTTACAGATCAGGAAAAACTGGTAAAGCTGGTGGAAGAATGGAAAGAGTTGCTTCCCCAAGCCGAAATTATTCCGATTTCTGCTACATCAAAGTTCAATGTAGACTATGTGATGAAGCGGATCAAAGAACTGCTGCCCGATTCTCCTCCTTATTTTGGAAAGGATCAGTGGACGGATAAGCCTGCCCGTTTCTTCGTGAATGAGATTATCCGGGAAAAGATTCTGCTCTACTACGATAAAGAGATTCCCTATTCGGTGGAGGTTGTCGTGGAAGAGTTTAAGGAAGAACCGAAGAAGATTCATATTCGGGCGGTGATTAACGTGGAACGTGATTCGCAGAAAGGAATCATTATCGGTAAACAGGGAAAGGCGTTGAAGAAGGTGGCTACCGAGGCTCGCCGTGAACTGGAACGTTTCTTTGGAAAGACTATTTTCCTCGAAACGTATGTGAAAGTGGATAAGGATTGGCGTAGTTCGGATAAGGAACTCCGCAATTTTGGTTATCAGTTAGATTAAGAGTATTCATGCGACTGTGATAGTCGTGAAAAAACAAGGTATTGAACTATGGGTAATTTAGTTGCAATTGTAGGACGCCCGAATGTGGGCAAGTCTACCTTATTTAACCGTCTGACGAAGACTCGTCAGGCTATTGTGAATGAAGAAGCGGGTACAACCCGCGACAGACAATATGGCAAGTCTGAGTGGCTGGGCCGTGAATTCTCTGTGGTTGACACCGGTGGATGGGTGGTCAACTCGGATGATGTCTTTGAAGAGGAAATCCGTAAGCAGGTATTATTGGCTGTGGAAGAAGCGGATGTCATTCTGTTTGTAGTGGATGTGATGAATGGAGTGACTGACTTGGATATGCAGGTAGCTGCTATTCTGCGTCGTGCTAATAGTCCGGTGATTATGGTTGCCAATAAAACGGATAATCACGATTTGCAATATAACGCTCCCGAATTCTATAAACTGGGATTGGGCGATCCGTATTGCGTTTCTGCCATGACAGGAAGTGGTACGGGTGATTTGATGGACTTGATTGTCAGCAATTTCAAGAAAGAATCATCAGAAATCCTGGATGATGATATTCCCCGTTTTGCTGTGGTAGGACGTCCGAACGCCGGAAAGTCTTCCATTGTAAATGCATTTATTGGGGAAGAACGTAATATCGTAACAGAGATTGCCGGAACTACCCGCGACTCTATCTATACTCGTTACAATAAATTCGGATTTGATTTTTACCTGGTGGATACAGCGGGTATCCGTAAGAAAAACAAGGTAAATGAAGACTTGGAATATTATTCAGTCGTTCGTTCGATTCGTTCTATCGAAGGTTCGGATGTTTGTATTCTGATGTTGGATGCTACAAGAGGTGTTGAGGGGCAGGACTTGAATATCTTTTCTCTGATTCAGAAGAATCAGAAAGGTCTGGTAGTTGTTATAAATAAGTGGGATTTGGTGGAAGATAAATCTGTGAAAGTACAGAAAGCGTTTGAGGAAGCTGTTCGCTCGCGTTTTGCTCCGTTTGTCGATTTCCCGATCATCTTTGCTTCTGCACTGACTAAGCAACGTATTCTGAAAGTGCTTGAAGAAGCACGTAGTGTGTATGAGAACCGGACGACAAAAATCCCGACCGCACGTTTGAATGAAGAAATGCTTCCGTTGATCGAGGCTTATCCGCCTCCTTCAAATAAAGGTAAGTATATCAAAATTAAATATATCACACAGTTGCCGAATACACAGGTGCCTTCATTTGTATATTTCGCCAACTTACCGCAGTATGTGAAAGAGCCATACAAACGTTTCCTCGAAAATAAGATGCGTGAGAAATGGAATCTGACAGGTACTCCGGTTAATATTTATATTCGACAGAAATAAATAAAAAAGACACGGATTGTCTATATATATATTCTATATAATTGAGACAATCCGTGTCTTTTTATAAATATATCTCTGTGAGATCTTGTATTACTTTGTAGTAGACTTATTTTTCCAACTGGAAATCTTTTCGGCGTAACACGAAGCTGTTACTCAAGTATTTTTCACGTACAATCTGATTTTCCGATAATTCTTCCGGTGTTCCCTGGAAAAGGATCTTTCCTTCGAACAGCAGATAGGCGCGGTCTGTGATACTAAGCGTTTCCTGTACGTTGTGGTCGGTAATCAGGATTCCGATATTCTTGTCTTTCAGTTTCCATACAATTTGCTGGATATCTTCTACGGCAATCGGGTCGACACCGGCAAAAGGTTCGTCAAGCATGATGAATTTGGGGTCGATGGCAAGACAACGGGCAATCTCTGTACGGCGGCGCTCACCTCCCGACAACTGGTTACCTTTATTTTTGCGTACCTTTTGCAGACGGAACTCTGCAATCAGGCTTTCGAGTTTCTCTTTTTGATATTCTTTGGGCTTGTTGGTCATTTCCAGTACAGAGGCGATATTATCTTCCACGCTCATCTGGCGGAAAACGGAAGCTTCCTGTGCAAGGTAGCCGATTCCCGTTTGTGCGCGTTTGTAAACCGGATATTTGGTAATCTCCAGGTCATCGAGGAAAATACGTCCTTCATTAGGAGTAATCAGCCCTACAGTCATATAGAATGAAGTCGTCTTACCGGCACCGTTCGGTCCCAGCAAACCTACAATCTCACCTTGCTTCACATTGATGGAAACGTGGCTTACAACGGTTCGTTTACCGTACTTCTTAACCAGGTCTTCCGTGCGGAGCACCATCTTGCTTTCTTCCATATTCTAGTTATTTTGCGGCAAATGTAGTAAAAATAAGCTGAAATAATGTACATTTGCAGACAAATAGTGTGAGTTATGATAAAAGCATTGAGAACCGTCGGGAGATATTTCATGCTGATGGGTCGGACTTTTTCCCGCCCCGAACGTATGCGTATGTTCTTCCGGCAATACCTTAACGAGTTGGAGCAGCTAGGTGTGAACTCCATCGGTATTGTGCTGTTGATTTCGTTTTTCATCGGCGCAGTGATTACCATTCAGATTAAGTTGAATATCGAAAGTCCATGGATGCCCCGCTGGACAGTGGGATATGTGACACGTGAAATTATGTTGCTGGAATTTTCTTCTTCCATCATGTGTTTGATTCTTGCCGGAAAAGTCGGGTCGAATATCGCTTCGGAATTAGGAACGATGCGGGTGACGCAACAGATTGATGCGCTCGAAATTATGGGTATCAATTCGGCGAACTACCTGATTTTGCCTAAGATTACGGCGATGGTGACTGTTATTCCTATTCTAGTGACGTTTAGTATCTTTGCCGGAATCATCGGTGCCTTTTGCACGTGTTGGTTTGCCGGGGTTATGAATGCTGTCGATCTCGAATATGGTTTGCAGTATATGTTTAACGAATGGTTTATCTGGGCGGGTATCATCAAATCCCTCTTTTTTGCGTTTATCATTGCAAGTGTGTCCGCTTTCTTCGGATACACGGTAGAGGGAGGTTCGATTGCTGTAGGAAAGGCTTCTACGGATGCCGTAGTATCCAGCAGTGTATTGATTCTGTTTTCAGACTTGATATTAACTAAACTTTTGATGGGATGATTGAGATTAAAGGACTTTATAAATCATTTGATGACAAGACAGTATTGAGTGATATCAATGCTGACTTTGCAAATGGAAAGACAAACTTGATTATCGGTCAGAGTGGTTCCGGTAAGACGGTGTTGATGAAATGTATTGTAGGATTGCTAACTCCGGAGAAAGGGGAAGTCTTGTATGACGGACGTAACCTTGTCCTGATGGGGAAGAAGGAGAAGAAGATGCTTCGCAAGGAAATGGGAATGATTTTCCAGAGTGCGGCTCTTTTTGACTCTATGACCGTATTTGATAATGTGATGTTTCCACTGAATATGTTTAGCAACGATATCTTGCGTGACCGGATCAAACGGGCGATGTTCTGTCTGGATCGTGTGAATCTGGGGGAAGCGAAAGATAAGTTTCCGGGAGAAATCAGTGGTGGTATGCAGAAGCGTGTGGCTATTGCGCGTGCGATTGCCTTGAATCCGCAATATCTGTTTTGCGATGAGCCGAACTCGGGGCTGGACCCGAAAACGTCATTGGTGATTGATGATCTGATCCACGATATTACGCAGGAATATAACATGACGACCATTATCAATACGCATGATATGAACTCTGTATTGGGAATTGGTGAGAAGGTGATTTATATTTATGAGGGACATAAAGAGTGGGAAGGTACGAAAGATGATATCTTTACTTCTACCAATGAGCGACTGAATAACTTTATCTTTGCTTCCGACTTGCTCCGTAAGGTGAAGGACGTGGAAGTGCAGGGAATGGAAGGGTAATAAAAAAACTTCTGTCATCGGGTGACAGAAGTTTCTTTTTTTCTTAGCTATGTTAGCGTCGGCAATTAAGCTCTAGGTCTAGCTTCTTTAACTACCATTGTACGGCCCATGTATTCAGCTCCGTTCAATTCAGCAATAGCTTTTGCAGCTGCAGCGTCGTCTTCCATTTCGATGAAAGCGAATCCTTTGGATTTACCGGTTTCACGGTCCATAACAACTTTAACTGATGATACTGCTCCGTAATCTTCCATCACTTGTTGCAGATCTCCTTCCTTAACACGGTAGTTAAGGTTTCCAACATAAATGTTCATAATGAAAATGATAAAAAATAAATAAATGAATAAAACTCTCTGGATAGATGGTTACTAATAAAAAGATTAAAACGACAGAGAGTTTACAAATGCGTTTTGGTAACGGAAGTAAAAACCTTGTAATCAAATCGAAAAACTAATGGTCCATCAATCCGCAACAAAGAAAAGAATAATTTTTGGATTAACCATCTTTTTGGAAAGTTAATTTGCGGATTATCAGAAAAAAAGTAGGCCGGGGGAACCTGGCGGGGTGGGTGTTGATGGTGATTTTATCTTGTTTATAGATGGAATATCAGTGAAATATCGATAAAAGATGTGTGAAAGATGGGTGGCGTTGCTGAAATAAATCTGCAATGTCTTTTGAAATTTGAAAGATTAGCACTAATTTTGCACCCTCTTTGAGTATAGAACAAAGTATAAATCAAATAAATAATTGTCAGAATGAACGTTTCATTACAAAACATTGACAAAGTAAGCGCAGAGCTTACTGTAAAGCTTGAGAAAGCCGATTATCAGGAGAAAGTAGACAAAGAGTTGAAATCACTCCGTCAGAAGGCACAGATTCCGGGATTCCGTAAAGGTATGGTTCCGACAAGTCTTATTAAAAAGATGTATGGTAAGTCGGTAATTGCAGAGGTTGTGAATAAGGCACTGCAAGAAGCTGTTTACAATTATATTAAAGAAAATAAGGTGAATATGTTGGGCGAGCCGTTGCCTAACGAGGAAAAGCAACAGAATATTGATTTCGATACAATGGAAGAATTCGATTTCGTATTCGACATCGCTTTGGCACCTGAATTTAAAGCAGAAGTAAGTGCTAAAGATAAAGTAGATTATTATGCTATCGAAGTTTCTGACGAAATGATCGACAACCAGGTGAAGATGTATACTCAACGCACTGGCAAGTATGATAAGGTAGACGCTTACGAAGATAATGATATGCTGAAAGGTCTGCTGGCACAGTTGGACGAAGAAGGCAACACAAAAGAAGGTGGTATCCAGGTAGAAGCTGCAGTATTGATGCCTGCTTACATGAAGAACGACGATCAGAAAGCTATTTTTGCTAATGCAAAAGTAAATGATGTATTGGTGTTCAATCCGAATGTGGCTTATGACGGACATGCTGCTGAACTGGGTTCTTTGTTGAAGATTGACAAGGAAATTGCAAAAGACGTGAAGTCTGATTTCAGCTTCCAGGTAGAAGAAATCACTCGTTTTGTTCCGGGTGAATTGACTCAGGAAGTATTCGACCAGGCATTCGGCGAAGGTGTTGTGAAGACTGAAGAAGAATTCCGCGCTAAGATTAAAGAAGAAATCGCAGCTAGATTTGTGGCTGACAGCGATTATAAATTCCTGATCGACATTCGCAAGGTGATGATGGAAAAAGTAGGTAAACTGGAATTCTCTGATGCCCTGCTGAAACGTATCATGTTGCTGAACAACGAAGAAAAGGGAGAAGAATATGTTGCTGAAAACTATGATAAGAGCATTGAAGAACTGACTTGGCACCTGATTAAGGAACAGTTGGTTGAAGCAAACGATATCAAAGTAGAACAGGAAGATGTTCTGAAGATGGCTAGAGAAACAACAAAGGCACAGTTTGCTCAATACGGTATGTTGTCTATTCCTGACGATGTGCTTGACAACTATGCACAGGAAATGTTGAAGAAGAAAGAAACTATCAATAATTTGGTAAGTCGTGTGGTAGAAGTGAAGCTTGCTGCTGCTTTGAAAGCACAGGTTACTTTGGAGAACAAGAACGTTTCGATCGAAGAATTCAATAAAATGTTTGAGTAATCATTCGGTTGAATAAAATATAAAGTCACAGAAACACAGAGTTTTTATAAAATTATAACTCTGTGTTTTTTTGTGTCTCTGTATTCTTTTTCGTTTCTTTGTACTTACGTTTATTTTTAATTTATAAGAAAGGAACAATTAACATGGATGATTTTAGAAAATACGCAACCAAGCATTTAGGAATGAATGGCATGGTATTGGATGATGTGATTAAGTCGCAGGCCGGGTATTTGAATCCCTATATTCTGGAAGAAAGACAGTTGAACGTAACTCAACTCGACGTTTTCTCCCGTTTGATGATGGACCGCATCATTTTCCTTGGTACACAAGTTGATGACTATACAGCTAATACGCTCCAGGCACAGTTGTTGTATCTGGATTCTGTGGATCCGGGTAAGGATATCTCTATCTATATCAACTCTCCGGGCGGAAGTGTATATGCCGGACTGGGCATTTATGATACGATGCAGTTTATTTCAAGCGATGTTGCTACCATCTGTACAGGTATGGCAGCTTCAATGGCAGCCGTATTGCTGGTTGCCGGTGCTGAAGGCAAACGTTCTGCATTGCCTCACTCACGTGTGATGATTCATCAGCCGATGGGTGGTGCGCAGGGACAAGCATCGGACATTGAAATCACAGCTCGTGAGATTCAGAAATTGAAGAAAGAACTTTATACGATTATCGCCGATCATTCGCATACTGATTTCGATAAAGTATGGGCGGACTCTGACCGTGACTACTGGATGACAGCTCAGGAAGCGAAAGAGTACGGTATGATTGATGAGGTATTGATTAAGAAATAAAAATGGCTGATTCAAAAACAAAGAAAAGGTGTAGCTTCTGTGGACGGTCGGAGAATGAAGTCGGATTCCTGATTACGGGAATGAACGGTTACATCTGCGACAGCTGTGCTACCCAGGCTTATGAGATCACTCAGGAAGCATTGGGAGAAGGCAAGAAAAGTGCAGGAGCTACCAAGCTCAACTTAAAAGAACTGCCCAAACCGGTAGAAATCAAGAAATTCCTCGACCAGTATGTGATCGGGCAGGATGATGCGAAACGCTTCCTTTCCGTATCGGTCTATAACCATTATAAACGTTTGTTGCAAAAAGACAGCGGTGATGATGTGGAGATTGAAAAGTCGAACATTATTATGGTGGGTAGTACCGGAACCGGGAAAACGTTGCTCGCACGCACGATTGCTAAGTTACTGCACGTGCCGTTTACTATTGTAGACGCTACAGTGCTGACGGAGGCCGGTTATGTGGGCGAAGATATCGAAAGTATTTTAACCCGTTTGCTTCAGGTGGCAGATTATAATGTACCTGAAGCTGAACAGGGTATCGTGTTTATCGACGAGATCGACAAAATTGCCCGTAAAGGAGATAATCCTTCCATCACTCGCGACGTGAGCGGTGAAGGCGTACAGCAGGGATTACTGAAATTGCTCGAAGGCTCTGTGGTGAACGTACCTCCCCAGGGAGGCCGTAAGCATCCGGACCAGAAGATGATTCCGGTAAATACCAAGAATATTCTCTTTATCTGCGGCGGTGCGTTCGACGGTATCGAGAAGAAGATCGCCCAACGGTTGAACACCCATGTCGTAGGTTATACGGCATCGCAGAAAACAGCGACGGTAGACAAGAATAACATGATGCAGTACATCGCTCCACAGGATTTGAAGTCATTCGGACTGATTCCCGAAATTATCGGACGTCTTCCGGTATTGACTTATTTGAATCCGCTGGACCGGGATGCGCTTCGTGCGATCCTTACCGAACCGAAAAACTCAATCATCAAACAGTACATCAAACTGTTTGAAATGGATGGTATCAAGCTGACATTTGAAGATGATGTCTTCGAATATATCGTCGACAAGGCGGTAGAATATAAGCTAGGTGCCCGCGGATTGCGCTCTATTGTGGAAACAATTATGATGGATGTCATGTTTGAAATCCCTTCAGAGAACAAAAAAGAGTATAAGGTGACGCTGGATTATGCAAAGATGCAACTGGAAAAAGCGAATATGGCACGACTACAAACCGCTTAAAATCAAAGAGTAAGGCTACAGAAAATGATCGTAACTGTATTTTCTTGAAAATATTAGTCGCATTTTGCTTGGTAATTACGAAGTTGTTTATAACTTTGTTTGGCTCTCTTGAAGAAGAGAACATACTTAAAGTTAAACCATGAACTGAATAAAACAACCTTAGTTAAGATGGCAGGGAAGATTAATTTAACAGATGAACTGAAAAAGTATTTCGGATTTAATAAGTTCAAGGGAAACCAGGAAGCGATCATTAATAACTTGCTCGATGGTAAAGATACCTTTGTACTGATGCCTACCGGTGGCGGGAAATCTTTATGCTATCAGCTACCTTCGGTCTTGATGGAAGGTACGGCAATCGTAATTTCTCCGCTCATTGCGTTGATGAAGAATCAAGTGGATGCAATGCGCAATTTCAGTGAAGAAGATGGCGTCGCCCATTTTATCAATTCTTCATTAAATAAAGGCGCGATAGACCAAGTGAGGTCGGACATCCTTGCCGGAAAGACAAAATTGCTATATGTAGCGCCGGAGTCGCTGACGAAAGAAGAAAACGTAGAGTTTTTGCGTTCGGTAAAGATTTCGTTCTATGCAGTGGATGAAGCTCACTGTATTTCTGAATGGGGCCATGACTTTCGACCGGAATACCGGCGGATTCGCCCTATTATCAATGAAATAGGTAAAGCTCCGTTGATTGCGCTTACCGCAACGGCGACACCGAAGGTGCAGCATGATATCCAGAAAAATCTGGGAATGGTGGATGCTCAAGTCTTCAAATCTTCGTTCAACCGTCCGAACCTTTATTATGAGGTACGTGCGAAGACCGCTAATATTGACAGGGATATTATCAAGTTTATCAAAAACAATCCGGAGAAATCGGGCATTATCTATTGCCTTAGCCGGAAAAAAGTGGAGGAACTTGCTGAAATCCTGCAGGCAAACGGTATCAATGCGCGTCCTTATCATGCTGGAATGGATTCGTTGACCAGGACCAAGAATCAGGATGATTTCCTGATGGAAAAAGTGGACGTTATTGTAGCAACTATCGCTTTCGGTATGGGAATTGACAAGCCGGATGTGAGGTTCGTGATTCACTACGATATTCCAAAGAGTCTGGAAGGGTATTACCAGGAGACCGGGCGCGCCGGTAGAGATGGCGGTGAAGGTCAGTGCATAACCTTTTATACAAACAAAGACTTGCAGAAACTGGAAAAGTTCATGCAAGGAAAACCTGTGGCAGAGCAGGAAATTGGCAAGCAGCTTCTGTTGGAAACCGCTGCTTATGCCGAATCTTCCGTATGCCGACGCAAGACGTTGCTGCATTATTTCGGTGAAGAATATACGGAAGAAAATTGTGGAAATTGTGACAACTGTTTAAACCCTAAAAAACAAGTGGAGGCTCAAGAGTTATTGTGTGCCGTGATTGAAGCGATTATCGCGGTGAAAGAAAATTTTAAGGCAGATTATATTATAGACATACTACAAGGTAAAGAAACTTCCGAAGTACAGGCGCATTTGCATGAAGACCTCGAAGTCTTCGGCTCCGGTATGGGTGAAGAGGATAAGACATGGAACGCAGTGATTCGTCAGGCGCTGATTGCAGGTTACTTGAGCAAAGATGTGGAGCATTACGGACTCCTGAAAGTGACGGAGGAAGGACACAAGTTCCTGAAGAGACCGAAGTCATTCAAGATTACCGAGGACAACGATTTCGAAGAGACGGAAGAAGAAGTTCCGGCACGCGGCGGTGGCTCCTGTGCAGTAGATCCGGCTCTTTATTCCATGTTGAAGGACTTGCGGAAGAAACTCTCGAAGAAACTGGAAGTACCGCCTTATGTGATCTTCCAGGACCCGTCTTTGGAAGCAATGGCTACCATTTATCCGGTGACATTGGACGAGTTGCAGAATATACCGGGCGTAGGAGCTGGAAAAGCAAAACGTTACGGTGAAGAGTTCTGTAAATTAATCAAACGCCACTGTGAAGAGAATGAAATAGAACGTCCTGAAGACTTGCGGGTACGTACGGTTGCCAATAAATCAAAGATGAAGGTAGCTATCATTCAGGCAATTGACCGTAAAGTGGCGTTAGATGATATCGCTCTTTCCAAAGGGATTGAATTTGGTGAACTGCTGGACGAGGTAGAAGCGATCGTTTATTCGGGAACCAAACTGAATATAGATTACTTCCTGGAAGAAATCATGGATGAAGATCATTTGCTTGATATCTACGATTATTTCAAGGAATCTACCACTGATAAGATTGATGATGCGCTTGACGAATTAGGCGATGACTTCACGGAAGAGGAAGTTCGTTTGGTACGTATTAAGTTCATCTCTGAAATGGCTAATTAAAAAAGCGAAAAAAATAGGCGTGCAGGTATGCGGTTTTGAATAAAAACCGTATATTTGCACGCAATAATTTTTAAACGCATAGCCCTATGTCATTTATTGCTGATAAGATTGTAATGGATGGGTTGACTTACGACGACGTATTGTTGATCCCCGCTTATTCTGAAGTTTTACCGCGCACTGTCGATCTCTCGACTAAGTTTTCAAAAAACATTGAGTTAAAAATACCTTTTGTGACGGCTGCCATGGATACGGTTACCGAAGCGAAAATGGCGATTGCCATTGCTCGTGAAGGTGGTATCGGTGTGATTCACAAAAATATGTCTATCGAAGAACAGGCAAGACAAGTTGCTATCGTAAAGCGTGCCGAAAATGGTATGATTTATGACCCTGTAACGATTAAAAGAGGTTCTACTGTTCAGGATGCACTGGACATCATGGCGGAATATAAAATCGGTGGTATCCCTGTGGTAGATGATGAAGGTTATTTGGTGGGTATTGTAACCAACAGAGATTTGCGTTTCGAAAGAGACATGGCAAAACATATTGATCTTGTCATGACTCCGAAAGAAAGATTGGTGACTACTAACCAGTCTACTGACTTGGAATCTGCTGCACAGATTCTTCAGAAACATAAGATTGAGAAACTTCCGATTGTCGGAATGGACGGAAAGTTGATCGGTCTTGTCACTTATAAAGATATTACAAAAGCAAAAGATAAACCGATGGCTTGCAAAGACGCCAAAGGGCGTCTGCGTGTAGCTGCCGGTGTAGGTGTTACTGCCGATACGCTGGAACGTATGCAGGCATTGGTGGATGCCGGTGCAGATGCAATCGTGATTGATACAGCTCACGGACACTCTAAGTTTGTGATTGAAAAACTGAAAGAAGCAAAGAAACGCTTCCCGAATATTGATATTGTGGTAGGTAACATTGCTACCGGAGAAGCTGCCAAAGCTTTGGTGGAAGCTGGTGCGGATGCTGTGAAAGTAGGTATCGGCCCGGGTTCTATCTGTACCACTCGGGTGGTTGCCGGTGTAGGTGTTCCACAGTTATCGGCTGTCTATGATGTAGCAAAAGCGTTGAAGGGTACAGGTATTCCTTTGATTGCCGATGGTGGTTTGCGTTATTCGGGCGACGTGGTGAAAGCATTGGCTGCCGGAGGATATTGCGTAATGATCGGATCATTGGTTGCCGGAACAGAAGAATCTCCGGGTGACACTATTATCTTCAATGGTCGTAAATTCAAATCCTATCGTGGTATGGGTTCATTGGAAGCAATGGAGAACGGTTCGAAAGACCGCTACTTCCAGAGTGGAACGGCTGATGTGAAGAAGCTTGTTCCCGAAGGAATCGCTGCCCGTGTTCCTTATAAAGGTACGCTTTTCGAAGTTGTGTATCAGCTGACTGGTGGTTTGCGTGCAGGTATGGGATACTGTGGCGCTGCTAACATTGAGAAACTTCATGACGCTAAGTTTACCCGCATTACCAATGCAGGTGTAATGGAAAGTCATCCGCACGACGTGACGATTACCAGTGAATCGCCTAACTATAGCCGTCCGGAATAATAGATAGATACGGTGAACTATTAACGGTGAACGGTGAACAGGCTGTATAATCAGCAGGGTGTTCACTGCTCACCGTTTGTTGTTTGAAAAATAAAAATTGATGATGAAAAGAAGCCTGTTGTTGGGATGTATTTCTCTCTTTGTAGTCGCGGTCTTTGCACAGGAAGATCCGGTATTGATACGTGTTAACGGAAGAGAGATACTCCGTTCGGAATTTGAATATGCATACCGCCGTTATGCGGAACGTTCAAATGCCAGACTTTCGTCCAAAGAGTATGCGGCACTTTTCGCTCAATCGAAGTTGAAAGTGGAAGCAGCCAGGGCTGCCGGACTTGATACGACCTCTGTTTTTCGTAAACAACAGGAGAAATGCCGGACCGAGTTGGTGGAATCTTATCTGATAGACAGGCAAGTGATGGATAGTTGTGCCCGTGCTATCTATCAGAAGATGGGATTGAAAGCACGTAGCGGCAGGGTACAGGTGATGCAGATTTTCAAACGTTTGCCACAGACAATCACTTCCCGGCATTTAGAAGAAGAAAAAACGCGGATGGATTCTATATACCGGATGATACAGAATCAGCCGGATTTGAACTTTAACCGTTTGGTCGAAATATACTCGGATGATAAGCAAAGTAGATGGATCGAATGTCTGGAAACAACGAGCGAGTTTGAGAATGTTGCTTTCTCTCTGGCAAAAGGTATGGCATCGCAGCCCTTTTTCACTCCTGAAGGGATTCATATCTTGAAAGTGATGGATCGGGAGGAAACAGCTGCTTACGAAAATGTCAGTGCCAGGTTAATGGAACGGTTACGGCGCAAGGAGATTTTGGACAAAGGTACAGGCGCGGTGCTCGAACGCTTGAAAAAAGCATGGCAGTATGCTCCCAATCAGGCGGCAATGGAAGAACTGCTGGCGAAAGGCCGTACAGAACAAACCCTGTTTACGATTGACGGACAAGCATACACCGGAACTATGTTCACGCATTTTGCCTCTTCTCATCCTCAAGCTGTCAAACGGCAGTTGGAAGGATTTATAGCTAAGTCATTGCTGGATTATGAAAGCCGGAATATCGATAAAAAGCATCCGGAAATTCCTTATGCCTTGCGGGAATCTGATGAAAACTATTTGGTGGAAGAGATAACACGTCAGAAAATAGATTTGCCCGCAGCTAATGACTGGGCGGGATTGGCTACTTATTTTAAATTTCATTCGTCGGATTATCGGTGGGAGAGCCCCCGGTATAGAGGAGTCGTACTTCATTGCGTTGATAAAAAGACGGCAAAGCAAGCCAAAAAAATGCTGAAGAAAGTGCCAGAAAAAGAGTGGGCGGACAAGCTTCGGCAAACTTTTAATACATCCGGGGAGGAAAAGATACAAGTTGAACAAGGAATTTTTGCCGACGGAGACAATAAATATATAGATAAACTGGTTTTTAGGAAGGGTGATTTTGATCCTTTGATGTCTTATCCTTTTACTATTGTAGTAGGCGAAAAAATGAAAGGTCCGGATGATTATCGGGAAGTAATTGATCGGGTTCGAAAGGATTATCGAAGCTATCTTGACACGTGCTGGATGCGGGAATTGAGTGAGTCCGGTAAGGTTGAAATAAACCAAGAGGTTTTAAAAACAGTTAATAATAACTGATGTAACCGATTATTCACTATCTTCGTACCTTAAATAAGTAGATTTTAGTTGCCGATGCGAATATTAGTCCTCTTACTGATTACCCTTCTTGGTTGTGGAGCGTGCAAGGAACAGCACGACCACAAAGGAAAGACTCCTTTGGTAGAGGTGGACGGTAATTTTTTATATAAAGAAGATTTGATGTCCGTGCTTCCGGTCGGATTGTCAAAAGATGATAGCATTCTCTTCACCGAGCACTATATTCGTAGTTGGGCGGAAGAGATTTTATTGTATGAGAAAGCTGCGAACAATATCCCCGATAATGTGGATGTAGACAAGCTGGTGGAGAATTATCGGAAAGCGTTGATAATGCATACTTATCAGCAGGAGTTGATTAGCCAGAAGTTGGCGAATGATATTTCCGAACACGAGATAGCAGAGTATTACGGCAAAAACAAGGAATTGTTTAAACTGGAAGGTCCGTTGATTAAGGGATTGTTTATTAAAGTGCCGTTGACAGCTCCCCAGTTGAACAATGTGCGCAGATGGTATAAGTCGGAAAAACAGGATGCTATCGAGAGCCTGGAAAAATATAGTTTGCAGAATGCGGTGAAATATGAATATTTCTATGATAAATGGGTGTCCGTGACCGATGTCCTGGACATGATTCCGTTGAAAGTAGAGGCACCGGAAGAGTACGTAAACAAACACCGTCAGGTAGAATTGAAAGATACGGCTTATTATTATTTCCTGAATGTGAGCGATTATCGCGGAGTTGGTGAGGAGAAACCGTATGAATTTGCCCGCTCGGAAGTGAAAGACTTACTGGTAAATCAGAAACGGGTGAGCTTTATGGAACAGGTAAAGAACGACTTGTATCAGCAGGCGGTAAGTAAGAAGAAGATTATATATAATTATTAAATACAAAGAATGAAGAAGTTTGTGAACTTTAGATTTGTTGTTACCCTTGTCCTGGCAATATTTGCTAATGTGGCAACCTATGCACAAGATAATGTGGTTGATGAAGTAGTTTGGGTAGTAGGTGACGAAGCTATTTTAAAATCAGATGTAGAAGAGGCCCGTATGGATGCCTTGTATAATGGACGCAGATTCGAAGGCGATCCTTATTGTGTAATTCCTGAAGAGATTGCTGTGCAGAAGTTATTCCTGCATCAGGCAAAGTTGGACAGTATCGAGGTTTCCGAAGCGGAAATCATCCAGCGTGTGGATATGATGACCAATATGTACATCCAGCAGATCGGTTCCAGAGAGAAAATGGAGGAGTATTTCAATAAAACATCCACCCAGATTCGTGAAACTTTGCGTGATAATGCACGTGACGGATTGACGGTTCAGAAGATGCAGCAGAAACTGGCAGGAGATATCAAAGTGACTCCGGCAGAAGTACGCCGTTACTTCAAAGATCTTCCACAGGATAGTATCCCTTACATTCCTACACAGGTGGAAGTGCAGATTATTACTTTGCAACCCAAAATACCCGTTTCGGAAATCGAGGATGTAAAGAGGACACTGCGTGATTATACGGATCGTGTGACAAAAGGAGAAATCGACTTCTCTACATTGGCCCGTTTGTATTCTGAAGATAAGGCTTCTGCCATTAAAGGTGGTGAATGTGGATTTATGGGACGTGGTATGATGGACCCCGCTTATGCGAATGTGGCATTCAGCTTGCAGGACCCGAAGAAAGTTTCCAAAATTGTAGAATCGGAATTTGGTTTCCATATTATCCAGTTGATTGAGAAGCGTGGTGACCGTGTTAATACCCGCCATATCCTGTTGCGTCCGAAAGTCTCGGAAAAAGAACTGACCGAGGCTTGTGCCCGTCTGGATTCTATTGCAGATGATATTCGTGCTAACAAATTCACATTTGATGATGCCGCTGCCGTTATCTCACAAGATAAGGATACCCGCAACAATCACGGTATCATGGTGAACATCAATGAACATTCTGGTATCACTACTTCTAAGTTCCAGATGCAGGATCTTCCTCAAGACGTTGCTAAGGTAGTGGATAAGATGAATGTTGGCGAGATTTCCAAAGCTTTTACAATGATTAATGAGAAAGATGGAAAAGAAGTATGCGCTATCGTGAAATTGAAAACTAAAATCAATGGTCATAAAGCAACCATCGCGGAAGACTATCAGGATCTGAAAGAAATCGTAATGGATAAGCGTCGCGAAGAGGTGTTGCAGAAATGGATTCTGAACAAGCAAAAACACACTTATGTACGCATCAACGAAAACTGGCAGAAGTGTGACTTCAAGTATCCGGGTTGGGTCAAGAATGACTGATATAACCTTGCTTTGACTTTATATGCTGAAAAAGAATAAGAAAAATAAACAACAAGACAGGCATAGATGGCTCCTTATAGGCTTTCTATGCCTGTTTGGTGTATGTCTTGTGGCACAAGTGAGGCCGACGGGACAGAAACCCACGGCAGGGGCTTCGACAAAATCGACTGCGGATACGTCTAAGACGGCTCCCAAAACCAAAACGCCGGCGGGTAATAAGAAACAATCGGACAACAAGAAGCAACCGGAGAATAAAAAGACCAAAGTTTACTTGCTCCATGCTGACGAAGGACAGGCGGATAAGCTGGCACGTCCGGATGTGCAGGTGTTGATTGGTAACGTGAAGTTGCGCCATGACAGTATGTATATGTACTGTGACAGTGCACTGATTTTTGAGAAAACCAACTCCGTAGAAGCCTTCAGCAATGTGCGTATGGAACAGGGAGACACCTTGTTCATCTATGGTGATTATCTTTATTATGACGGAATGACGCAAATTGCGCAACTTCGTGAAAATGTGAAGATGATTAACCGGAACACGACCCTGCTGACGGACAGTTTGAACTACGACCGTCTCTATGATCTCGGATATTATTTCGAGGGGGGAACTTTGATGGATGAAGAGAATGTACTGACTTCTGACTGGGGCGAATATAGCCCTGCAACAAAACAGTCGGTATTCAACCATGATGTGAAGTTGGTGAACCCTAAGTTTGTGTTGACCTCCGATACATTGAGGTATAATACCGAAAACAAAATAGCAGTGATTCTCGGACCTTCCAATATTGTCAGTGATAATAATCATATCTATTCGGAACGGGGATTCTATAACACATTGACCGAACAAGCGGAATTGTTGGACCGTTCGGTCCTGACCAATCAGGGGAAGAAACTTGTAGGCGACAGTCTGTTCTATGACCGGGTAATCGGTTACGGAGAAGCATTCGATAATGTGAAGATGACAGACTCCATCAATAAGAATATGCTAACGGGCGATTATTGTTTCTATAATGAATTGACGGACTCCGCGTTTGCAACAAAACGTGCTGTTGCTATCGATTATTCACAGGGAGACAGTCTTTATATGCATGGGGATACTTTGCAGATGGTGTCCTATAATCTGAATACCGATTCTTTGTACCGGTTGATGAAGGCTTACCATAAAGTACGTATGTATCGTACAGATGTTCAGGGAGTATGTGACTCACTGGTCTATAATTCGAAAGATTCTTGTATGACCATGTATACTGACCCTATTCTTTGGAATGACGGACAGCAACTGCTTGGTGAGCAGATCAAGATTTATATGAATGACAGCACGATTGACTGGGCGCACATTATCAACCAGGCGTTGACAGTGGAGATGAAAGACTCTATTCACTATAATCAAGTGTCCGGCAAGGAGATGAAAGCCTATTTCGTTAATGGAGATATGCGCCATATTGAAGTGATCGGTAATGTGCTGACAGCTTTTTATCCTGAAGAGAAAGACAGTACGATGACCGGATTTAATTGTCTGGAAGGTAGTATGCTGCATCTTTATATGAAGGATAAGAGAATGGAAAAAGGACTTTTTATCGGTAAATCCAACGGAACGATGTATCCGATGGACCAGATACCACCTGATAAACTGCGTCTTCCCACTTTTGCCTGGTTCGACTATGTCCGTCCGCTAAATAAGGACGATATTTTCAACTGGCGCAGCAAGCGTGCGGGAGAAACATTGAAGCCGACTACCGACCGGCGACCAAAGACAGAAAAGCGAAACTTAATAAATATGAAGTAGTATGGGAATGTTTAACTCAATGAGAAAGCCCCGAGGCTTTAATCATCAATACATTTATGTAGACGAGCGGAAAGAAAAGCTCGCTAAGATGGAGGAGAACGCCAAACGTGACTTGGGGATGTTGCCGGAGAAAGAATTTAATCCGGAAGATATTCGCGGTAAATTCGTCGAAGGTACTACACATTTGAAAAGAAGAAAAGCAAGTGGCCGCAAACCGGTCTCTTTCGGAATCATACTGATAATCATTGCCTTCCTTCTTTATCTGTGGCATTATTTAGCAACAGGAAGCTGGAATTTTTAATTGTTAATTTACGAAGTATGAGCGATATCATTCATTTGTTACCTGATTCGGTAGCTAACCAGATTGCTGCTGGTGAAGTGATACAACGTCCGGCATCTGTTATCAAGGAGCTAGTGGAGAATGCGATTGATGCAGATGCGCAAAATATACATGTGTTAGTGACTGATGCGGGTAAAACCTGTATTCAGGTGATTGATGATGGAAAAGGAATGTCCGAAACGGATGCCCGTCTCTCTTTTGAGCGGCATGCTACTTCCAAGATACGGGAAGCTGCGGACTTGTTTGCTTTGCGTACCATGGGATTTCGTGGGGAAGCATTGGCATCCATCGCAGCAGTGGCGCAGGTAGAACTGAAGACGCGTCCGGAATCGGAAGAATTGGGAACGAAACTGGTGATTGCGGGTTCTCAAGTGGAGAGCCAGGAGGCTATATCCTGTTCTAAAGGAAGTAACTTCTCTATAAAGAACCTGTTCTTTAATGTGCCTGCCCGTCGTAAATTTCTAAAGGCTAATTCCACTGAATTGAGCAATATCCTTGCCGAATTTGAGCGTATCGCTTTGGTGCATCCGGAAGTTGCCTTTTCGCTTTATAGTAATGATTCGGAACTGTTCAATCTTCCGGTATCACAGTTACGTCAGCGTATTCTTGCTATTTTCGGTAAGAAGCTCAACCAGCAATTACTGAATATAGACGTGAACACTACCATGGTGAAAATCTCCGGATACGTAGCCAAACCGGAGACTGCCCGTAAGAAAGGAGCCCATCAGTATTTCTTTGTCAACGGACGTTATATGCGCCATCCTTATTTTCATAAGGCAGTCATGGAGGCTTATGAGCAGTTGATTCCCGCCGGTGAACAGATTTCCTATTTTATCTATTTTGATGTAGATCCGGCTAATATTGATGTGAATATTCACCCGACAAAGACCGAGATCAAGTTTGAGAATGAGCAGGCCATCTGGCAGATACTTTCAGCATCCGTTAAGGAATCGTTGGGTAAGTTCAGTGCTATCCCTTCCATTGATTTTGATACGGAGGATATGCCTGATATTCCGGCATTTGAGGAAAAGATATCTTCCGAACCTCCGAAGGTACATTATAATACAGATTATAATCCGTTTAAAGTCTCTGCCGGTGGCGGTGGTGGCGGATCGTATAGTCGTTCGAAAGTAGAATGGGAGGATTTGTACGGAGGGCTGACAAAAGCCAGTAAGATGAATAATCCGCAGCCGGAACCCGAAATGGATTGGGAGGATTCTTCTATTGGAGGCGAACCGGCCTTCGTGGAAGAAAAGATAGAGACGGTGACATCCGCCGCTTCTTCTACTTTGTATGCCAACGAACCGGTGATGGAAAAAGGAAATCAGCATTTGCAGTTTAAAGGGCGGTTTATTTTGACTTCAGTTAAATCGGGTCTGATGCTAATCGATCAACACCGGGCACATATACGGGTGCTTTTTGATCGCTATATGGTACAGATTCAACAGAAACAGGGAGTATCTCAAGGCGTTCTCTTCCCGGAAATATTACAATTACCGGCTTCAGAAGCTGCTGTTCTTCAAAGCATTATGGATGATTTGTCGGCAGTCGGCTTCGATTTGAGCAATCTGGGAGGCGGTAGCTATGCCATCAATGGCATCCCTTCGGGTATTGAAGGACTGAATCCGGTCGAACTGGTGCGTAATATGCTACATACAGCGATGGAAAAAGGGAATGACGTTAAGGAAGAAATCCAAAATATTCTGGCATTAACATTGGCGCGGGCAGCGGCTATTGTCTACGGACAGGTGTTGAGTAATGAAGAAATGGTAAGCCTTGTAGACAACCTTTTTGCCTGTCCCTCACCGAATTACACACCCGATGGGAAAACCGTTTTGACAACCATTAAGGAGGAGGACATCGAAAGATTATTCAAATAAAACAAATAAATTCATCTTTTCCTAAAACCTTTTAGTTCAGTTCGTGTTATTTAAATAGTTCAACAAAGAAAAAGATTTAAATAACCACTTAACTATTAGGTATATGAAAAAGATTCTGATGTTGCTGGCATTTGCCGGCGTTGCGTCTGTCGCTTCTGCGCAGCAGACAATGACTGTAACTGAATACGAAGTGATTCAGGTGCAAGATAAATATCAAGTAATAACTAATCCTTTCTGGAGTAACTGGTTCTTCTCTGTAGGAGGAGGTGCCCAGGTATTGTATGGAAACAATGACCATATCGGTAAGTTCAGAGATCGTGTAGCTCCCACATTTAACGTGTCTGTTGGTAAATGGGTAACTCCGGGATTCGGATTGCGTTTGCAGTACAGCGGATTACAAGCCAAAGGATTTACCACCAGCGAAAATGCTAATTATGTGGTTGGCGGTCCGAGAGAAGATGGTTCTTACAAACAAAGATGGGACTACATGAACTTGCATGGTGATTTGATGATTAACCTGAATGCACTTTTCGGTGGATACAATCCGAACCGTGTATATGAAATTATCCCTTATATTGGTGCCGGTTGGGCTCATGCTTATTCTCGTCCTCACACTAACTCCGCTACTTTCAATGCAGGTATTATCAACCGTTTCCGTTTGTCGAATGCTGTTGACTTAAATCTGGAGTTGAGTGCAACAGGTCTGGAAGGCAAGTTTGACGGAGAACATGGAGGTAAACCCGATTATGATGGTATTTTAGGTGCTACCATCGGGGTGACTTATTATTTCCCGACTCGCGGATTCCAACGTCCGGTTCCACAGATTATCTCTGAACTTGAATTGAACCAGATGCGTAACCAGATGAATGCAATGGCAGCAGCTAATATGCAATTACAACAGCAGTTGGCAAATGCACAACAACCGGTTGAAGTAGAAGATACTGAAGAAGTTGTTATAACAGATACTAACATTGCTCCGCGTACTGTATTCTTCAAGATCGGTTCTGATAAATTATCTCCGCAGGAAGAAATGAACTTGTCATATCTTGCCAGCAAGATAAAAGAATCTCCGAACGCTACATACACAATCAACGGATATGCAGACTCTGCAACAGGTACTCCGGCTTTCAACCAGAAGTTGAGTTTGGAACGTGCACAAGTTGTTAAAGACCTGCTCGTTAAGAAGTACGGCATCTCTGCCGATAGATTGAAAGTTGCAGCCGGTGGTGGTGTTGACAAATTCGGTCAACCGATTCTGAACCGTGTAGTATTGGTCGAATCAGCACAGTAATCATATAATTTCAGTATTCGGCGATTCTTTGTGATCGCCTGCTGAAAGAGAGAAGGCGGCTGAAAGCGAATCCTGAAATAAGGTATTTTCGCTTTCAGCTGCCTTTTCTTTTCTTATTTTAGGACCATTAATACTTGCCTGGGCTTTTGATTATGAGTTTGAGGTATATGGAAGCGCTTACACTGATTATAAATGTAGGTTGTTTTACCTTGAAGAAGCATAGCTTTAGGGAACGTAAAGCATAACTTTTGCCTACCTAAAGCTACGCTTTAGAGGGGGAATAAGAGGTACTCCACACTTCCCCTGCAAATAGCTATTTTTTTCAATCCTCTTCACCTTTCTTCTGAACTCTCGATGAATAAACTGTTTGCGGGTGAAGGGAGGGCTTCTCATTACCGTATTCATCACATTACATATCGAAAAATGTCATTACAGTGCTTTCTAAAGTCATTGCATTAATTGTGGCAAACACTGCAATGTTTTTTTTAATCATCCCAATGAAAAAAATAAATCTATTAGCATATTTGTTTTTGCTATTAGCATCTTCCTTTTAGCTATAATGATATTCTGATTAGCTATAATGAAATTACATACAAAGCAAAGTGAAAGGGCTTGAATCTCTGTTAATTCACTCTTGATTTGAATCATTCTTACTGGAATAATCGCTCTGTGTAGCAATATTTTATATATTTGTGATATGGAACTCAAATCTAAAATATTATGGACGATATAAATACCGTATACGCACTACTCGTTTTAATTATGTTTTTTGTTTTATTGAGTAGGCTGGATAATCGTTTTGGGAAGATAGAAAGAGAACTGAACGAGATAAAAAAACGGATGGATGATTATCTCAAAGTTCAGCAAAGAGGGGTTACTGAAAAGGTAAAGCCTGAAGGAGAAGCATTGAAAAAGGAAAACGAAGATATCTCTGCATCACCTCAAATAATAGAAAAAACTTCGACACTAGAGACTAAACAGCAAAAAGAAACTGTACCGGAAAAACAGAAGCCGGTTGTTGAAACAGTTATCCGTGAGACACTGGAAGAAACACCTGAAAAGACGGTTGAAACAGAATTGGAAGATGTTTGTGTTGAGGCTGTTCCAAGACAAAAGAAACAAGTGAACTATGAGAAGTTCATCGGTGAGAATCTCTTCGGAAAGATCGGTATCCTTATATTCGTCATCGGTGTAGGTTTCTTTGTGAAGTATGCTATTGATAAGAATTGGATCAATGAGACTTTCCGTACCGTACTTGGTTTCCTGACGGGAGCTGTATTGCTGGCCGTTGCCGAACGGTTGCAAAAGAAATATCGTACATTTAGCTCGTTACTTGCGGGTGGCGCTTTTGCTGTATTCTATCTTACGGTTGCCATTGCATTCCATTATTATCATATCTTCTCGCAGACTATGGCGTTTATCATTCTGATAGGCGTCACTGTATTTATGTCTGTTTTGTCTGTGGTATACAATCGGCGCGAACTGGCCATCATTTCACTTGTCGGAGGATTTCTTGCACCTTTCATCGTAAGCAGTGGAGAGGGAAGTTATCTGGTACTGTTCACTTATGTAAGTATCCTGAATCTCGGTATGTTCGGACTTTCCATTTATAAGAAGTGGGGTGAGCTTCCGATGATCTCATTTGTCTTTACCTGGCTGATAATGGGAATCTTTCTTTTATTTAGCTATACCTCCAGTTCTACAGTTATTTCGGGGCACTTGTTTTTGTTTACCACTCTGTTTTATTTTATCTTTCTACTTCCGGTGTTCTCTATTCTTCGTGGGGAAGATATGCGAACAATGAGTCGGGGGCTGGTATTCGTCATTATAACGAATAACTTTATTTATCTGCTTTCGGGAGCTTTGTTCTTGCGGAATATGGGATGGTCTTTTAAAGCAAGCGGTTTGTTGAGCCTGTTCATTGCTCTTGTTAATTTAGGACTGGTGCTTTGGTTATGGAAGAGCCGGAAAGACTATAAATTCCTGGTGTATACCACTCTGGGGCTTGTGTTGACATTTGTCTCTATTACCGTTCCGATTCAGTTGGATGGAAACTGTATAACATTAGTTTGGGCGTCAGAAATGGTGTTATTATTATGGCTTTATATCAAGTCGAGAATCCGGGTATATGAATATGCGGCAAAGATACTGGTGGGACTCACCTTTATTTCTTACCTGATGGATATATATAGTGTAGTAATGCATGAGCATCATGCTGTCAGCACTATTTTCCTGAACAGTTCATTTGCCACCTCTTTGTTTGTAGGGCTGGCTATGGGAGCATTTGCTCTGTTGATGGGGTATTATAGACCATTCTTCTCTACAGCCCGTCAACTGAAATATGGTTTCTGGAATCCTTTCATGCTTTTTGTCTCTGTAGCCATACTTTATTATACATTTATGATGGAGTTTCACCTGCATTTTGAGGGAGCTACGAGGAGCGGAGCAATGTTCTTGTTTACTGCCATTGCCATTTCGAGTGTTTGTTATGCTTTTAGAAAACGATTCCCGATCACCCAATGTCTGACTTTCTATATGTTAGCTATTGGGATAAATACGCTTGTATATATCATAAATATATGGGGAGATCAATGGGAGAACATGGCTTTTGTGCCTGTTGTACTACGATGGTTCACGGCAGCATTTGTAATAGCGAATATATGCTATGTGGCACGCCAATACTATCTATTAATCGGCATCAAGAGTCGTTTCACTATTTATCTCAATATTCTGGTCACTCTTCTTTGGGTGACAATGGTACGCTCTTTCCTCTGGCAGGTAGGAGTGGATGATTTCAGTGCCGGACTTTCGCTTTCATTAAGTATTGCCGGATTTGTTCAGATGGGACTAGGGATGCGTTTGCATCAGAAAGTCATGCGCATGATAAGCCTTTCGACTTTTGGAATCGTTCTGCTTAAACTTGTATTTGATGATTTGTGGGCAATGCCTACTATCGGTAAGATCATTGTATTCATCATTCTCGGACTGATATTACTGATACTTTCATTCCTTTATCAGAAATTAAAGGATGTATTATTCAAGAATGATGAAGATGAAGTTAGCTAAATCTTAAATTATATATTATAATAAAGGCTGCCATTCTTTCTTAGAGTAGGCAGCCTTTACTTTATATGATACGTTTTTATGCAAACTTCCTTATTCCTGTGAGAAACGTTTTACCTGTTCCTCGATTAACTCCTTGTCATCGAAATAATTAATCTTCATTGCTTTTTTCACATCTGCCAAAGTCTCGGCAGCAGCAGCTCTGGCTACTTCGCATCCTTGCTGAAGCATGTCATAGATAGCCGGAATATCTTTGCTGAACTCTTTACGACGATTACGAATCGGTTCGAGTATTTCTTGCATAATAGAATTCAGGAAACGTTTCACTTTTACGTCGCCCAGTCCGCCGCGTTGATAATGTGCTTTCAATTCTGCCAGATTCGGATAATCCGGTAAGTAGCGTTCGAAATGTTCGGGGAGGCAGAAGGCGTCAAGGTAAGTGAATACGGTGTTACCTTCAATCTTTCCCGGGTCTTGTACACGGAGATGTCCCGGATCGGTATACATACTCATGATCTTCTTCTGGATTTCTTCCGGTTCTTCCGAAAGGTAGATACAGTTTCCGAGTGATTTACTCATTTTAGCTTTACCGTCAGTTCCCGGAAGACGCAGGCAGGCTGCATTGTCCGGCAACAGGATTTCCGGTTCTACCAATGTCTCACCATATATATAGTTGAAACGGCGAACGATTTCACGAGCCTGTTCAAGCATTGGTTCCTGGTCTTCACCCACAGGGACAGTTGTTGCACGGAATGCTGTGATGTCCGCTGCCTGGCTGATAGGATAAGTGAAGAAACCTACAGGAATACTTGCTTCAAAGTTGCGCATCTGGATTTCCGATTTCACAGTCGGGTTACGTTGCAGGCGAGATACGCTTACAAGGTCCATATAATAGAAACTAAGCTCGCATAATTCCGGAATTTGCGACTGTATGAAGATGGTAGCTTTAGACGGATCTATGCCACAAGCCAGATAGTCAAGGGCTACTTCAATTACATTCTGACGCACCTTCTCCGGATTGTCTATATTGTCTGTCAATGCCTGCGAATCGGCAATGAAGATAAACATCTTGCTATAATCACCTGCATTTTGCAGGTCAACTCTGCGTTTCAACGAGCCTACATAGTGACCGATATGAAGTCTTCCGGTAGGACGGTCGCCCGTCAATATGATTTTTTCTTTTCCCATATTTTATTACCTTATTATATAATGGCGACAAAGATAAGGATAAAAACTGAAAGATACATCAAAATGTAGTTACTTCATGATTTGTGCTTACTATGATAAAAAAGTATTCATTAAAAAGCTAACGGAAAAAACAACCGTTTCATTGACGCGGTAAACTATTTCAGTAAAAAATGAATGTTTCTTTTTGTCATTTGCAAAATATGTCGTTACTTTGCACAAATTTTGATATTAACAATGAATCAACAGGAAATCAGAAGTAAGTATTATCTACATTCGGATGTTTTGCACCCGGAAACGGCAGACTTCTTCTCTTTTCTCCAAAAACGATATTTTAGTTCTTTGGTAATGCGTTAATCCTTTTTTGAGGGTAACGCATTTTTTTTTATGGACGAACTTAGAAATAACAACTTATTATAACAACAAAAGAAATGGAAAAGGAAATCAAGAAAGTTCTCGTTTTGGGTTCTGGAGCACTCAAAATCGGACAAGCCGGAGAGTTCGACTACTCTGGTTCACAAGCACTGAAAGCTTTGAAAGAAGAAGGTATCAGCTCAGTATTGGTAAACCCGAACATCGCAACCATTCAGACTTCTGAAGGTATTGCCGATAAAGTGTATTTCCTTCCCGTAAATACTTATTTTGTAGAAGAAATTATCAAGAAAGAACGTCCTGATGGTATCTTGCTGGCATTCGGCGGACAGACTGCGTTGAACTGCGGTGCGGAACTCTACACACAGGGTATTCTTGATAAATACGGAGTAAAGGTGCTTGGTACATCGGTAGAAGCTATCATGTATACAGAAGACCGTGATTTGTTCGTGAAGAAACTGAACGAAATCGAGATGAAGACTCCGGTTAGCCAGGCAGTAGAAAACATGGAAGATGCCATTGCTGCTGCACGCAGAATCGGTTATCCTGTCATGGTACGTTCTGCTTATGCATTGGGTGGTCTTGGTAGCGGTATCTGTGCCGACGAAGAAGAATTCCTGAAATTGGCTGAAAGCTCCTTTGCTTTCTCTAAACAGATTCTGGTAGAAGAATCGTTGAAAGGCTGGAAAGAAATCGAATTTGAAGTGATCCGTGACGCTAACGACCATTGCTTCACAGTAGCCAGCATGGAAAACTTTGACCCGCTGGGTATCCATACCGGTGAATCCATCGTAGTGGCTCCTACCTGTTCACTGGATGATAAAGAATTGACTCTGTTGAAGGAACTTTCTACTAAATGTATCCGTCACCTCGGTATCGTGGGTGAGTGTAACATTCAGTATGCTTTCAACTCTGATACGGACGACTACCGTGTGATTGAAGTAAATGCCCGTTTGAGCCGTTCTTCTGCATTGGCGTCTAAAGCTACCGGTTATCCGTTGGCATTCGTTGCTGCTAAAGTAGCACTCGGCTATACACTCGACCAGATTGGTGAGATGGGGACTCCGAATTCTGCATACGTAGCTCCGCAACTTGACTACTATATCTGTAAAATCCCTCGTTGGGACTTGACGAAGTTTGCCGGTGTATCCCGTGAAATCGGTTCAAGCATGAAATCGGTAGGTGAAATCATGTCTATCGGCCGTTCTTTCGAAGAAATCATCCAGAAAGGTCTTCGTATGATTGGTCAGGGTATGCACGGTTTCGTAGGTAACGACGAACTGCACTTTGACGATCTTGATAAAGAGCTTTCTCGTCCGACAGACTTGCGTGTTTTCGCTATCGCACAAGCAATGGAAGAAGGTTATACCATCGAACGTATTCATGACCTGACAAAGATTGACCCATGGTTCCTTGGCAAACTGAAAAATATCGTAGACTACAAAGCGAAACTGTCTACCTATAATAAGGTAGAAGATATACCTGCCGATGTAATGCGTGAAGCGAAAGTATTAGGTTTCTCTGACTTCCAGATTGCTCGTTTCGTACTGAATCCAACCGGAAACATGGAGAAAGAAAACCTGGCAGTGCGTGCTCATCGTAAATCTATGGGTATCCTCCCGGCTGTAAAACGTATTAATACAGTTGCTTCCGAACATCCGGAACTGACTAACTATCTGTATATGACTTATGCAGTGGAAGGTTATGATGTAAACTATTATAAGAATGAAAAATCAGTAGTCGTACTGGGTTCGGGTGCTTACCGTATCGGTAGCTCTGTAGAATTTGACTGGTGTTCGGTAAATGCCGTTCAGACAGCCCGCAAATTGGGTTACAAATCTATCATGATTAACTACAACCCTGAAACGGTTTCTACTGACTATGATATGTGCGACCGTCTGTACTTCGACGAGCTTTCGTTCGAACGTGTACTCGACGTAATCGATCTGGAACAACCTCGCGGTGTGATTGTCTCTGTAGGTGGACAGATTCCGAACAACCTGGCTATGAAACTTTACCGCCAGTCGGTTCCTGTATTGGGTACTTCTCCGATCTCTATCGACCGTGCTGAAAACCGTAACAAGTTCTCTGCTATGCTTGACCAACTGGGTATCGACCAGCCGGCATGGATGGAACTTACCAGTCTCGAAGAGGTGAAAGGATTCGTAGAAAAAGTAGGCTATCCGGTATTGGTTCGTCCTTCTTACGTTCTTTCGGGAGCTGCTATGAATGTTTGCTACGATGACGAAGAATTGGAAAACTTCCTGAAGATGGCTGCCGAAGTTTCTAAAGAATACCCGGTAGTTGTTTCTCAATTCCTTGAAAATACAAAAGAAATTGAATTTGATGCTGTTGCCCAGAATGGTGAAGTGGTGGAATACGCAATTTCTGAACATGTGGAATTTGCCGGTGTTCACTCCGGTGACGCTACACTGGTATTCCCGGCACAGAAGATTTACTTTGCAACGGCACGCCGTATCAAGAAAATCAGCCGTCAGATTGCTAAAGAACTTAATATCTCCGGTCCGTTCAATATCCAGTTCCTGGCTCGTAACAACGAAGTGAAAGTAATCGAATGTAACTTGCGTGCTTCTCGTAGTTTCCCGTTTGTTTCTAAAGTACTGAAACGTAACTTCATCGAAACAGCTACCCGCATCATGTTGGATGCTCCGTACTCACGTCCGGATAAATCTGCATTTGATATCGACTGGATTGGTGTAAAAGCATCTCAGTTCTCTTTCTCTCGTCTGCACAAGGCTGACCCGGTATTGGGTGTGGATATGTCTTCTACAGGTGAAGTTGGATGTATCGGTGATGATTTCTCTGAAGCATTGCTGAATGCAATGATCGCTACCGGATTCAAGATTCCTGAAAGAGCAGTAATGTTCTCTTCCGGTGCTATGAAGTCGAAAGTGGATTTGCTGGATGCCAGCCGTATGCTGTTTGCTAAGGGATATCAGATTTATGCTACTGCCGGAACTGCTGCATTCCTGAATGCTCATGGAGTAGACGCGACTCCGGTTTACTGGCCGGATGAGAAACCAGGTGCAGAGAATAATGTAATGAAGATGATCGCTGACCATAAGTTTGACCTGATCGTAAACATTCCGAAGAATCATAGCAAACGTGAATTAACGAATGGCTATCGTATCCGTCGTGGTGCAATCGATCACAACATTCCATTGATTACAAATGCTCGTCTGGCAAGTGCCTTTATCGAAGCATTCTGTGAATTGAAATTGGGTGATATTCAGATCAAGAGCTGGCAGGAATATAAATAAACTGCTTTAGCTGTTTATCAAAATAAAAAGAACTCCCTCTTTGGAATGCCAAAGGGGGAGTTTTTTGTTTAAGTTGTCTTGTTGCGAATAGATGTTTTCTGTTATTTGCTTACACGATAATTGTGTACTTTCAGATTCTCTATCCGGCTATTGAAGTTTCCGGCTTTCTCGAGCGGGAAAACCAATGTGCGTATATAACTCATAGAATCTTTTCCTGCATTGAAATAACATTTCTGTATGTTCATTTCTTCAACAACCTTTCCGTTTACTCTGAGTGTGGTACTACGATGATCGCCTTCAATCTGAATGGTCGCTTTCTCTCCCGGATTCACTTTATATGGGAACGTATTCAAATAACCATCGCGTGCAAAACCCATCATCCCTCGAATTGGATCTGCTAGATAGAATACGGCATTGGGTGAACGGAACAATTCTGTTCCGCTTTTCTCTGGTGCTCCGGTAATGTCGAAACTGACTGTATAATTATAGCCGATTTCCGGGTAAGTGGAAGTGCTGCCGGGAGCAACGGTAGAACGCTCATATACCAATGCCGGACTCTTGCCGATTCTTCCCAATTGATTGACTCCGGGGGCTTCACTGATAGCACTACGCTTTTCATTATACACTTCGAATGGCAGACTGGTTTCTTTCCCTGTCCATGTCTTTACTGCTAGAGTTTGTAACGCAGGGAATACACGGTGATGAATGTCTTTCACGGAAATTCCATTACCTGCATGGTCGTTCCAGATGGCAAACATGCCACCGAGAATAGCAGGGTGCTTTTCTTCGAATACGGCTTTCCCGATATGTGCCGGTGTCCATTCTTTATATAAAAATACCTCGTTAAGATAATCCTGATAGTAACCGGCTAATGGAACAATGTAAACCATTGCATCCGGAATGCTGATTAGCTGGTAGCCGTCTTTTATCATGGTTGCTGGGTCGGCATATCCGTTATACCAGGCATTCATAATGATATTTTCTGATTTGACAGGGGTGTCTCCTTTAGCATGAGTGAGAGCGCCCCATATCACGGCTTGTTTGCCAAAGCCTTCTACCAGCCGGATATAATGGTCGGTGAAAGCCCGGAATTTTTCTACTACCTCTTTCTTGGCATTCGAGTATTCGTCGGTACCGATATGCACACGCTTGCCCACGAATACAGGGTCGTCACCTTTCAGGTATTCTTTGAACAGATCGTCTGCAAATTGATAGGTTTCCGGTTTGAATAAGTCAAGATGATCCATTCCGTACTCCTTGCTCCCAATTTCCGGTTTGTAATGAGTGAATGCTAATGAATGTGCCGGAATATCAATTTCCGGTATAATCTCTACAAAGTTGGTTGCAGCTTGTTTCTGAAAATCAATAAATTCTTTTTTAGAATAAGAACCGTCGCGGGCTGTGAGTCCCGGATAAGTTTCGGACTCCAGACGGAAAGCAGCATAAGTCTTGTCCCAGTTGTTATCAAAATATTGCTTGAATCCATTATCATTCAGATGGACTTGCAGGGTATTCATCTTGTAATAAGCCATTATTTTTACCAGATCCTGAAGATAGCTCATCGGAATGAATTTACGACCGCAGTCTATCATGAATCCCCGGATGGAGTAGTCGGGATAGTCGCGGATTATTCCTTTGGGAAATGAGTGCTCCTGGCTTTGTTCTGCTATTTGCAAGAGGGTACGTGTGCTCCAGTAAAGCCCTGTCGGGGTGGGAGCAGAAGTCGTGATCCGATCGGTAATCTTGATTTCATAACCCTCTTCTCCCAGCTTTTTGTCAGCTGACAGTGATAGGATGAAGTCTCCGGGTGTGGCTTTGCCTTGAGTTACGCTTAATGTTTTTCCGAACATTTGCTGGTAATCGTCGGCAAACATTTGGGCTATTCTCAGCAATTCTGGATTTGCAGAGGTGCATACTATCTTCGCATTTGTTCCCGGAGTGAAATTACCATCTTTTCCTGTCCATTGTTTGAGTTCGGGGACAACAAAAGGTTTAGAGTTTACGCTGGCATAGGATAAACTGCCATACAAACAGAAGATTGTCAATAAGCATAACACTTTCAGGGGGATTAGTGTGTGTCATAATGGGGGTGTTTTTGTTATTAATAAATGATTAAAGTTAATTATTGGCTGAATTTAGGGATAATCTGTCTATTAGCCAGCAAGAGAAGCGATTTATTTTTTATTTTTGTTTTTCGAAAAGATAAAATCAGATTTAACAATGTTAGTACTTCTATCTTGTGCCAAGACTATGAGTGAAACTTCAAAGGTGAAAGTTCCTTTGAAAACGGTTCCACGATTTCAAAAAGAAGCTTCCGGGATTGCTTTGCAGATGTCACAGTTTTCGGTGGACGAACTGGAACGCCTGTTGCGTGTGAATGCTAAAATAGCTGTGGAAAATTACAAGCGTTATCAGGCTTTTCATGCGGAGGGTACACCGGAACTGCCTGCTTTATTGGCTTATACCGGAATTGTGTTCAAACGGTTGAATGCAAAAGATTTCTCGAAAGTAGAATTTGAATATGCGCAGGAACACTTGCGGCTGACTTCTTTTTGTTATGGACTGTTGAGGCCTTTGGACGTTATTCGTTCCTGTCGGTTGGAAGGAGATGTAGTGCTGCCTGAACTGGGTAATCAGACGATGTTTTCTTATTGGCAGTCCCGTTTGACGGATGTGTTCATTGAAGACATCAAGAAAGCCGGCGGCATACTTTGCAATTTGGCCAGTGACGAGATGAAAAGCTTGTTTGATTGGAAGCGGGTGGAAAAAGAGGTGCATGTCATCACTCCCGAATTTCAAGTATGGAAGAATGGAAAATTGGCTTCGATAGTAATATATATCAAAATGTCCCGTGGTGAAATGACACGGTTCATTCTGAAGAATCGAATTGAAAATCCGGAGGATCTGAAAAGCTTCTCTTGGGAAGGGTTTGAATTTAACGAATCTCTTTCGAACGAAAAGAAGTTTGTATTTACTAACGGCAAAGAAATATAAGGTATGACGGAAGTTGAGAAGATGCGTAGTAGCCAGTTGGCTGATATGTCTGCACCGGAGTTGCAGGTACGTTTTGAACATGCCAAAAAACTATTGGCACGTATGCGGGGAATGAGTACGTACGATGAGGGTTATAGGGAATTATTGGATAAGTTGGTACCGGGGATTCCTGAAACTTCCATTATATGCCCGCCTTTCCATTGTGATCACGGAGACGGAATCAAGTTGGGTGAACATGTGTTTGTTAATGCCAATTGCACTTTCCTGGATGGAGGATATATCACAATTGGTGCTCATACACTGGTCGGTCCTTGTGTGCAGATTTATACGCCTCATCATCCGATGGATTATCAGGAAAGAAGAGGCTCTAAGGAATATGCTTATCCGGTGACGATTGGCGAAGACTGCTGGATTGGTGGCGGCGCTATTATCTGTCCCGGTGTGACGATTGGTAATCGTTGTGTGATAGGAGCGGGGAGTGTTGTGACGAAAGATATTCCCGACGACAGTGTTGCAGTCGGGAATCCGGCACGGGTGATTCGTAAATAAGTTGCTTTATCTGGTAGACAGACTGGACGAAGTGAAAGTTGTGAGAAAAAAAACTTTTTTGTATTATTTGTTGATAATCAGAGCTTTTCTTTATTGCGCAAAAACTTTCTTGAAAAATAATACATGAAATGTTTGCAGAATTCAAAAAATGCCGTACCTTTGCATCGCTTTTGAAACGGAAGTGTACGGGCGTTTAGCTCAGCTGGTTCAGAGCATCTGCCTTACAAGCAGAGGGTCGGCGGTTCGAATCCGTCAACGCCCACACAAAAAACGAAACACTTCCGGCTCATTAACAAGGGCGTTTAGCTCAGCTGGTTCAGAGCATCTGCCTTACAAGCAGAGGGTCGGCGGTTCGAATCCGTCAACGCCCACTATAAAACAGAGTCTTACGAAGAAATTCGTGAGGCTTTTTTTATTTCTTACCGCTTTTATACAAACTTTCTCTATCCTTTTGCTCTATAACTCAGGAAAAAGAGTTAATTTTGCAGTCTGATAATTATCTAAGAAAACGTATGGAACTTGATGTATTAACGGCCATATCTCCGATTGATGGTCGATATAGAGGCAAAACTAAAGCTTTGGCAGCTTATTTCTCTGAATTTGCACTGATTAAATACCGTGTACAGGTAGAGGTGGAATACTTTATCACCTTGTGCGAACTCCCTTTGCCGCAATTAAAAGGAATCAATAGCAATGTGTACGAAACTTTACGGAATATCTACCGTAACTTCTCTGAAGCAGACGCACAGCGCATTAAAGATATCGAAAGTGTAACTAACCACGACGTGAAAGCCGTAGAATACTTCCTGAAAGAAGAGTTTGACAAAATGGGCGGAATGGATGACTACAAAGAGTTTATCCACTTCGGACTGACTTCTCAGGATATTAACAATACGTCTGTTCCTCTTTCTATCAAAGAGGCATTGGAGCGGGTTTATTACCCGTTGATTGAAGAGCTGATTGCACAGTTGAAAACCTATGCGACAGAATGGGCTAACATTCCGATGCTTGCCAAAACTCACGGTCAGCCGGCTTCTCCTACCCGTCTGGGTAAAGAAGTGATGGTATTTGTTTACCGTCTCGAACGTCAGTTGGCTATGTTGAAAGCATGTCCTCTTACCGCCAAGTTTGGCGGTGCTACCGGAAACTACAATGCGCATCACGTGGCTTATCCTCAATATGACTGGAAACAATTCGGCAATCGGTTTGTTGCAGAAAAACTGGGATTGGAACGCGAAGAATATACAACGCAGATTTCGAACTATGATAACCTCTCTGCTGTTTTTGATGCTATGAAGCGTATCAATACTATCATGGTGGATATGAATCGTGACTTCTGGCAGTACATCTCTATGGAGTACTTCAAGCAGAAGATCAAAGCCGGAGAAGTAGGTTCGAGCGCCATGCCGCATAAAGTGAATCCGATTGACTTTGAAAATGCGGAAGGTAACTTGGGCATAGCAACGTCTATTCTGGAACATTTGGCTGTGAAGCTTCCTGTTTCCCGTTTGCAGCGTGACTTGACAGATTCAACGGTGTTGCGTAATGTCGGTGTACCTTTCGGTCATATCGTGATTGCCATCCAGAGTTCTTTGAAAGGATTACGCAAACTGTTATTGAACGAACCGGCTATTTATCGTGATTTGGATAATTGTTGGAGTGTAGTGGCAGAAGCTATTCAGACCATCCTGCGCCGTGAGGCTTATCCGCATCCGTATGAAGCTTTGAAAGCGCTAACCCGCACCAACCAAGCTATTACAGAAAGTTCTATTAAAGAGTTTATCGAAGAATTGAATGTAAGCGAAGATATTAAAAAAGAGTTAAGAGCAATCACTCCCCATACATATACGGGGCTTTAATTGTTTACTTATATAATAAACGTGTTTTTAAATAGGCCGTGAGGCCAAAGTCTAATTTTATTCGAATAAAAAAATGAGCACAGAAAACGAAGAATGGCGCGAAAATTCTTTCAATGAAGAGAATACAGGTGCCGGCCGTGATGGTAACAGGTCTTACAACAGAGAAGGTGGAGAACGTCCGTATCGTCCTTCTTACAACCGTGAAGGCGGGGATCGCCCGTATCGCCCGCGATTTAATGCCAATAATGAAGGAGGTGAACGCCCGCAGCGTTCGTATGGTGACCGCTCTTATGGCGATCGTCCTCAACGTCCTTCTTACAATCGTGAAGGTGGCGATCGTCCGTATCGTCCTCGCTTCAATAACAATAACGAAGGAGGCGAACGCCCGCAGCGTCCTTACAACCGCGAAGGTGGTTCTTATGATCGTCCTCAACGTCCTTCCTACAATCGTGAAGGTGGTTTTTATGACCGTCCTCAACGTCCCCGTTTCAATAGCGGCGAAGGTGGTGATCGTCCTCAACGTCCTTCTTACAACCGTGAAGGTGGCGACCGTCCTTACCGTCCCCGCTTTAATAACGGCGAAGGTGGCGACCGTCCTCAACGTCCTTCTTACAACCGTGAAGGTGGTGACCGTCCGTATCGTCCCCGTTTTAATAACGGCGAAGGTGGCGGCTATCGCAGCAATAACGGCGGTGGGGGAGGTTACCGTCCGAGATACAACAATGACCGTTCACAAGGAGGATATCGTCCTCGTCCGCGTACCGGCGATTATGATCCGAACGCTAAGTATAGCGTAAAGAAACAGATCGAGTACAAGGAACAGTTCGTTGATCCGAATGAACCGATTCGTCTGAATAAGTTCTTGGCTAACGCAGGTGTTTGCTCCCGTCGTGAGGCTGATGAATTTATCACAGCAGGTGTGGTTTCTGTAAACGGTGAAGTGGTAACGGAATTGGGTACGAAGATCAAACGTTCGGATGTGGTTAAGTTCCACGACGAACCGGTAAGCATCGAACGTAAGGTATATGTATTGTTGAATAAGCCGAAAGATACGGTTACTACATCGGACGATCCGCAGGAACGCCGTACAGTAATGGATTTGGTGAAAGGCGCTTGCAACGAACGTATTTATCCGGTAGGACGCCTTGACCGTAATACGACTGGTGTACTGTTGCTGACGAATGACGGTGATTTGGCTTCCAAGCTGACACACCCGAAATTCCTGAAGAAGAAAATTTATCATGTTCATCTGGACAAGAACCTGACCAAAGCAGATATGGATCAGATTGCAGCCGGTATCCAGTTGGAAGATGGCGAAATCCATGCAGATGCGATCAGCTATACAGATGATTTCAAGAAAGACCAGGTAGGTATCGAAATTCACTCCGGTAAGAACCGTATCGTTCGCCGCATTTTCGAATCACTGGGTTATAAAGTAGTAAAACTCGACCGTGTGTTCTTCGCCGGACTGACCAAAAAAGGTCTGCGTCGCGGAGACTGGCGTTACCTGTCGGAAGCAGAAGTAAACTACCTCCGCATGGGTTCGTTTGAGTAATAAGTCAATAAATAACAACTTGACAGAGGACGGGGAAAGAAAGCAGGAAAGAATTCATCCTGCATTTGAAACCTCGTCTTCTTGTATCTAAAAAGAAAAAGTTAAATGGAAAAGATTGGTAGAACAAAAATTGTTGACCTGTTGAAGCGCACAGATATTGGCGCTATGGTCAATGTGAAAGGATGGGTTCGCACCCGTAGAGGTAGCAAACAAGTAAACTTTATCGCACTGAATGACGGTTCTACAATAAATAATTTGCAGATCGTAGTAGATTTGGCTGGTTTCGATGAAGAGATGCTGAAACTGATTACTACCGGGGCTTGTATCAGCGTGAACGGAGAAATGGTAGAATCAGTGGGTTCCGGACAGAAAGTGGAAGTACAGGCTCGTGAAATCGAAGTGCTGGGTACTTGCGATAATACATATCCATTACAGAAGAAAGGCCACTCTATGGAATTCTTGCGCGAGATTGCTCACTTGCGTCCGCGTACCAATACATTCGGTGCAGTGTTCCGCATCCGTCACAACATGGCGATTGCTATTCACAAGTTCTTCCATGAAAAGGGCTTCTTCTATTTCCATACGCCGATCATTACGGCTTCCGATTGTGAAGGTGCCGGACAGATGTTCCAGGTGACTACGATGAACCTGTATGACTTGAAGAAAGACGAGAGAGGTTCTATCTCTTATGAAGATGATTTCTTCGGTAAGCAGGCAAGTCTGACTGTTTCCGGTCAGCTGGAAGGTGAGTTGGCAGCTACTGCTTTGGGAGCTATCTACACATTCGGTCCTACGTTCCGTGCCGAAAACTCCAACACTCCCCGCCACTTGGCAGAGTTCTGGATGATTGAGCCGGAAGTGGCTTTCAACGACATTACAGACAACATGGACTTGGCAGAAGAGTTCATCAAATATTGTGTGAAATGGGCGTTGGATAACTGTGCGGATGATGTGAAGTTCCTGAACGATATGTTCGACAAAGGCTTGATTGAACGTCTGCAAGGTGTATTGAAAGATGATTTTGTACGTTTACCTTATACAGACGGCATCAAGATTCTTGAAGAAGCAGTTGCGAAAGGACATAAGTTCGAATTCCCGGTTTACTGGGGCGTGGACCTGGCTTCCGAACACGAACGTTTCTTAGTGGAAGAACACTTCAAACGTCCGGTGATTCTGACTGATTATCCGAAGGAAATCAAGGCCTTCTATATGAAGCAGAACGAAGACGGTAAGACTGTACGTGCCATGGACGTTCTTTTCCCGAAAATTGGTGAAATTATCGGTGGTTCCGAACGTGAAGCCGACTATAACAAGCTGATGACCCGTATTGAAGAAATGCATATCCCGATGAAGGATATGTGGTGGTATCTGGATACCCGTAAGTTCGGTACTTGTCCTCATTCCGGTTTCGGATTAGGGTTCGAACGTCTGTTATTGTTTGTAACAGGTATGGCGAATATCCGTGACGTGATACCGTTCCCGCGTACACCAAGAAATGCTGATTTCTAATATTTCGGTATATTTATGTAAAACTCGCATAATCTTCAGGTTATGCGAGTTTTTTTATGCTCTGAATTGCTGTATTCTCAAAATAAATCTTTATATTTGGAAATACGCATTCGAGAGTGTTAACTAAAATAATACAACAATGAAAAAGCTCTATTTCTTTACCATGCTTTCAATAATGTTGTTAGCGGTAACAGGTGCGACGGCCCAGAAGAAAACCAAATTCAAAGCGGCCGATTTGAAAGGTATTTGGCAGCTCTGCCATTATGTATCCGAGTCTCCCGATGTTCCGGGAGCGTTGAAACCCAGTAATACATTTAAAGTATTGAGTGATGACGGACAAATCGTTAACTTTACCATTATTCCCGGTGCGGATGCGATTATTACTGGATATGGTACTTATAAACAACTCACGGACGATTCTTATAAGGAAAGTATCGAGAAGAACATTCATCTCCCGATGCTGGACAATCAGGACAATATTTTGGAATTTGAGATTAAAGATAATGATTATCTCCATCTGAAATATTTTATCAAGAATGATTTGAATGGAAATGAGTTGAACACCTGGTATTATGAAACCTGGAAGAGGGTGGAGATGCCGGCTAAATTCCCGGAAGATATTGTGAGATAAAAGAGCGTGTACTTTTTAGTGGAGGCACGGATTTTGCAAAAGGCTGCATAGTTGTTTGGTTATGCCTGACAACAGCTTATTTGGTAAAATCCGTGCTTGTTTTTCTATAAAAGATAAAAACAAAGCACTTTTGGACAAAATCAAAGTTCGTAGAAATAGAAACAAAAATGAAAAAATAGATTTGCAAAGGGTCTGTCCGCGACTTGTTCTAACTTTGTTGCCAGTAATAGAATACAGTAACAAAATAAAGTGGAACAATGAAAAACAAACTTTTACTGGCGGTAGGGAGTATGGCGCTCCTGACTGCTTGCGATGCTTCAAAAGGAAATGAGATGGAATGGTTCGACCATGCAGTGAAAACAGCGGGACATCAGTTGCTCTATATGGCAGAACAATTGAAGAATGAACCGGATACCGCCTGTTTTCCCCGTTCTATCAAAGAAGGAAAGTACAGACTGGAGCACCCCACAGATTGGACGAGTGGTTTCTATCCCGGTTCCATGTGGCTGGCATACGAGTTGACCGGTGATGAGGCTCTCGCAAAAGAGGCGCGTAAATATACGAACCGTCTGCAGGATATGCAATATTATACGGGTAATCACGATTTGGGTTTTATGATGTTTTGCAGTTATGGGCAGGGCATCCGTTTGAAACCGGAGCCAACGGACAGTTTGATTCTGATTCATTCTTCAGAAAGCTTGTGCTCCCGTTTTCGTCCGGAAGTCGGACTGATTCGTTCGTGGGATTTCGGTGAATGGAGCTATCCGGTGATTATTGATAATATGATGAACCTTGAAATGTTGTTCTGGGCTTCGGAGCAAACCAATAATCCGAAATATCGTGAAATAGCCATCTCTCATGCTAACAAAACGTTGAAGAATCACTTCCGGGAGGACATGACTTCCTATCATGTGGTAAGTTATCTGGCGGATAGCGGTGAAGTAGAGTCGAAAGGAACCTTTCAGGGATATGCCGATTCTTCCGCTTGGGCGCGTGGACAGGCTTGGGGAGTGTATGGATATACCATGTGTTATCGCTTCACCAAGCAGCAGAACTATCTGGATGCCGCTCATAAAATAGCGCGGTTCATTATCGATCACCGCCCGTCCGAAAATGACTATGTACCTTATTGGGATTATGATGCTCCTAATATTCCGAATGAACCGCGGGATGCTTCTGCGGCTGCCGTAACAGCTTCTGCATTACTGGAGTTGAGTGGTTATGGCGACAAGAAACAAGAGGAAGAATATTTCCGTTATGCGGAGCATATCCTGAAACAGTTATCCTCTGATGATTATTTGGCCCAAGAAGGAGAAAATCATGGTTTCGTCCTGTTACATTCGGTTGGTAGTTTCCCGCACGACAGTGAAATTGATACTCCGCTCAATTATGCCGATTATTATTATCTGGAAGCCTTGAAACGTTATAAAGATCTGAAAGAAAAATCAGAAAATCCGTCTTACTAACTTGAAGAGAAACCGTAAAAAAAATTAAAGTTCAGGGCAACCGCGTCTAAAATATGAATTCATAACTGTCGGACTTTGGCGCGGTTGTCCTGTTTTGAGCCGATACCGGTCCTTTATATGAGTTAAAAAACGGGATTCATTTATCAGATTGAATTGAAAATACTTATCTTTACGATAAATTCTTCAATATTAGCTCATGAAAGACCGGCATTTGCTATTTAAGTACCTATTCGGATTAACCGTTTGCATCTTATTTTTTCCTTTGGCTGTATCGGCCGCCGACAGCTTCATTCATTTTAAGCGATTATCCGTGGATGACGGGCTGTCGCAAAATACTGTGCTTGCTCTGACACAAGATCATAATAATAAGCTTTGGGTAGGAACCATAGACGGACTGAACTGGTATGAAGGTTCCCGTTTCGTTTCGTATTATAAAGCGCCGGATGATACGACTAGTCTGGCAAACAATCATGTTTATTCACTTCATACCGATTCGAAAGGTACGGTATGGGTAGGTACACAGGTCGGTTTATCCCGTTATAATATAGTAGGGAATAATTTCACCAATTATTCTTCACCGGACAATCAGCCGATGCAAGTATTGGCTATCGGAGAACCGGAGGAAGGCGACCGGCTTTTGCTTGCTACCAATATCGGTCTGGTGGTTTTTGATAAAAAGACCGGGCGGATGAAAGTGCAGCCGGAACTTGCCGGAAAAACAATCTATTCTGTTTGCCGGATGAATGACGGTTTCCTGTTGGGAACTTCGGAAGGTGTCTATTTCTATTATGTACGCAACGAAAACGTGACCCCGCTTCTTCTCCAATTGAAAGGAGAAACCATCTCCGATATGCTCTATGACGACAAAACCGGCAACTGTTGGCTGGCTTCATTGACAAACGGGGTGTATTGTGTGGATAACAACTTTCAAATAAAACATCATTATAACAAGCAAAATACTCCTGCTTATTTCCTTACGAACTCGGTCAGGACATTGTCCGGAGATGATAAAGGAAGGGTTTGGATAGGAACCATGGAAGGTTTGCTTATCCTTGAACCGGAGACGGAAACGTTCCGGATCTGTCGTTTTTCTCCTGAAGATCCGACTACCTTGGGCCATAATTCCATCCGTTCTATCTTGAAAGATAATCAAGGGGGAATGTGGATCGGTACATTTTACGGCGGGCTTAATTATTATCATCCTCTCGCTCCGGCATTCGGACGCTTGCAACATTCCGCCTGGAGGAATTCGTTAAGTGATAACACAGTGAGTTGTATTGCCGAAGACCCGGATAATGGCAATCTCTGGATTGGCACGAACGACGGCGGATTAAATTATTATAACCGGAAAACCGGAGTCTTTTCATATTACCGGACGAGTACTTCCGCCAACGCTTTAAAGTCGGACAATATAAAATGTATATGGACGGGCAAGGATGGAAGTGTCTATATCGGCACTCATGGAGGGGGAATGAGTCGTCTGCATCACCGGAGTGGCAGGATAGAAACATATTCCTTTCCCCATTCTACTTCCCTGACTAACAGTTGTTACTCCTTATTGGACGGAACGGATGGAACGCTTTGGGTAGGCGGCATGAGCGGGCTTTACCTTTTCGACAAACAGACCGGCGAACTTTCACAGCATCCGTTGGCTAAAAAGCATAAAAAGTTAGAGAATGTATTGATATATACCTTGTTTCGCGATTCAAAAGGAAGAATCTGGATTGGTACGGAAGAGAGCCTGTTTTTGTATGCCGGCGGGAAACTGGAAGAACTGCATCTTTCTTCTTCGGCTTATCTGCATGGGTTGATACAGGCTTTCTGTGTACAGGAGGATAGCCGTCATGAAATCTGGATCGGTTCTTCCACAGGATTATATTGCTATAAGGAAGGAGCACCGACTGCCTGGAAACACTATACGATGAAAGACGGTTTGCCAAACGACTTTATTTATAATATACTGGAAGATGAACGGGGGCGTTTATGGTTGACAACTAACAAGGGACTGGCTTGCTTCAATACGGAGGAGGGTACTTTCCTCAACTATACGAAGCAGGACGGATTGCCTCACGATCAGTTTAACTATTTCGGAGCTTGCAAAGCGCACGATGGTACATTCTTTCTGGGGTCTCTTGGGGGCGTTGCCTATTTCAAGCCATACGAATTGGGTGATAATCCATATTCCCCGGATGCGGTAGTGACAGGAGCCGTTGTCTTAAATCAGGTGATTACGGATATGAAAAGTGAACGGGTACGTTATTATCAGGACGAGCAAGGGCGGATGCTGGGTATGTCGTTCCCTTCCGATCAGAAACTTTTTAATATCCGGTTTGCCGTTATCAACTATTTGGCTGGCAAACGGAACCAGTTCGTTTACAAATTGGAAGGCTTTGAAACCGAGTGGAACTACTCCCGTCATGTTTCCTTTGCACGGGCGAGTTATTCCAATCTCCCGCCCGGTGAGTATGTATTCAAGGTGAAGGCATGTAACAACAATGGAAAGTGGAGCGAGGCGACCACTGAATTTTTTGTGCATATCATTCCGATGTGGTATCAGACCTGGTGGGCAAAGACACTTTTCATCTTCTTTTCTGTAGGGCTTCTCGTCTTTGTGATCTATTTCTTTATTGCCCGTGCCAAAATGAAGATGCAAGTCCGGATCGAACAGATAGAACGAAACAAGATAGAAGAAATCAGTCAGGAGAAAGTACGTTTTTACATGAATATGTCTCATGAGTTGCGTACTCCGTTGAGTCTGATACTGGCTCCGTTGGAGGAACTCTTGGGGCAGAGCAATCTGAAAGGTACTCCGGTACAACAGAAGCTGGATTACGTTTATAAGAACGGTCGTAAGTTGTTGCACATTGTCAACCAGTTGCTGGATTTCCGTAAAGCCGAAGCAGGTGCAATGCCTATTCATGTTGCGCAGGTGGATGTAGAAGAACTGTTGCAAGATGCTTTTGCCCTGTTTAAAGAAAATGCGCAGAAGCGTGCTATCAGCTTTCATATAAAATCCGATCTGGAAGGACGATTGTTTCCGGCGGACCGGACGTATGTAGAGACTATCTTGATGAACCTGTTGTCTAACGCCTTTAAGTTTACACCGGACGGCGGAAGTATTTCGCTTTCCTTATGGACAGAGGGAGATACCTATGGCTTCACGGTAAGAGATAGCGGAATCGGTATGTCTCCGGAACAGCTAACCCACATTTTCGAACGTTTCTATCAGGTAGACGGTCAGCGAAAGGGGACGGGTATCGGGCTGTCATTGGTGAAGATGCTTGTAGAAAAGCATCACGGCACTATTATGGTAGCAAGCGAACCTGCTCAATATACCGAATTTAAAGTCACGCTACCTGCTGATATGGCTGCCTTCACGGAGAAAGAATGTGAATTGCCGGCACATGAAGTCGAAACATCTGCTTCTCTCCGGGAGCTTCCGGTGGCTGATGAATATTTCTCTGGTGATGCGTCGGCTATAGTTGCAGAAGAACTATCGGACGGTGATCAGATAGAAGCCGGCAGTGAGGAAGAGCGTCCTACTATCTTGTTGGTAGATGACAATAAAGAGATGGTGGATTACCTGAAAGATAATTTCCGGCAGAACTATGTGACGCTGACCGCCGGAAACGGCGAAGAAGCATTGGCTATTATGAAAGAGCATCGTGTGGATATTGTTCTTTCCGACGTGATGATGCCGGGTATTGACGGTATCAAACTTTGCCAGCTTATTAAACGAAATCTGCAAACCTGCCACATTCCCGTCTTGCTGTTGTCTGCCAAAGGAAGTGTTGATGCACAGACGGAGGGTATTCAGGCTGGAGCGGATGATTACATTGCCAAACCGTTCTCGATTCATTTATTGAAAGGAAAAATAGCTAATCAACTGAAAGCACGCCAGCGGTTGAAACACTATTATTCGAATACGATTGATATAGATACTGCTAAAATGACTTCGAATAATCTGGATGAGGAATTCATGAGCAAAGCTATTCAGGTAGTAGAAGAAAATATCAGTAATGAAGACTTCACCTCTGATGAGTTGGCAAGTCAGCTTTGTATGAGCCGTTCGTCACTGTATCTCAAGATGAATTCCATATCCGGTGAACCGCCTGCCAACTTTATCCGGCGTATCCGTTTTAATAAGGCGTGTAAATTGTTGCTTGAAGGGCGCTACTCCATTTCGGAGATTAGCGGAATGGTAGGCTTCGGATCTTCTTCTTACTTCTCTACCAGTTTCAAGAAGTATGTCGGTTGTCTGCCATCGGAGTATGTGAAGCAGCATACTAAGTAATTGCTTTGCGGTTATGCATTTGTTCACCACAGAGGACGCGGAGGACACAGAGGTGAATCTTGTTCAAGCAGGTGCAGAAATGAATGAGAGTTTTTTGTCTACTATAAAGTTGAAAAACATAAAAACATCTGCCACCTGCAACGAAACGCGTGTAATGCACTAATTGACAAATAGTTGGAGCGTTGCAGATACTGTGGCAGATAGGTTGCAGATAAAGTATCTGCAACGCGTTATATAATCAAAGAAAAAGCCTTGATTCCTTTGTGCAAAGCTATGGGATAATTGGGATGACTCTATGGAGAATTTGTGGTGTCTCTACGGGGAAACGGCAGTATCCTTACGTAGAAACTCTCGTGTCCCGCCTTAGAAACTCTCGTGTCCTGCCGTGGAAACTGTAATTTCTAATGCCGGAAACGACAGTTCCCCGCCTGGAAACGGGAAGTTAATGCATACAATAAACTTTTGCCCTCCTGGAGAATTGGCTTATGCAAGGTTTATACTGTGTTGCAGATACTTTGATCTGCAACCTATCTGCAACAGTATCTGCCACGCTCCAACTATTTATTAACTAGTGCATTACACGCGTTTCGTTGCAGGTGGCAGATGTTTTTATGTTTTTCAATTTTATAGTAGGAGGATTACGCATCAAAATTAGGGTCACAACCGTAAGTCATAAAACAAATTCACCTCTGTGTCCTCCGTGTCCTCTGTGGTGAAAACCGTATAAAAAGGAACTAAACAAGGACTAATTACCTTCATTTTTCTATCAGTTTCAATCATTCCGTTTTGGGGCTATTTTACCCTTTTACCCTCTTTGTAGCCTCCTGTAACGCTTGTATTGGACGAATTTTAAGTTGAAATGAACGAAAACAAAGTTCTGTTAGACAGTATCAGAGAAGGAAGAAATGAATTGAAAGTCCTGTTTCGGACAGTTTACCTACATTTGCCTACAGAAAAACCAATTATTTGATATCATGAGAAAAATAGTATTGATTTCATTTGCAATCTTATCTGCGGCTGTACAAATGACACATGCGCAAAAGCAAGCAGTCATCAAGCTGACGGAGACGACATTGATGCACGAAATGCGTGCCACTCCTTCTCCCCTCGACAAAGCGGTGGTAAATGATCGCGCGGTTTCTTTTCAGTGGCCGCTCCGTTCGGACATGAATTCCCAGGGTAGCCCGCTGGATGGATTTGAACACAAAGTAAAGAAGGTAGATAAAACAAAGATTACCTATCAGTTACGTTATTCACAAGATGCCGGATTGAAGTCGGGAGTTGTTCAGGTGGAAACTCGCTGGCCGTTCTATAATCCGGACAACCGCTTGCGCCGGGTGTATGGTACTGGCAGTTCGGTTATGTAGAAAACGGACAAGTGACTTGGGGAAGCACCCAGCAAGTCACCGTAGAAGATCGTTCGGGCAAATTCTGTCCGCCTTCATTGAAAACAGTGTTGGCAAAACTACCTGCCGACCATCCGCGTGTGTGGATCATGAAGAACGAATGGAAGGACTTTATAAATCACAGCAAACAAAAGGCAGAAAGGCAATGGTATCTTGAACGTGCAGATCAGGTACTTCAGACTCCAATGAAATCAGTGAAAGATATTAATGTCTCGCAGGTGAAGAATCTGAAGAACGAGATGCAGATAAATTCATACCTCACTCGTGAAAGCCGTCGCATCATCGATGCGGAAGAGGGAAATACCGAAGCATTGATACGGGCCTGGTTGCTGACGCAGGATACTAAATATGCTGACGAAGCCATCAAACGGGTATTTATCATGGCCGACTGGGATAAAGATAAGAATGTGAAAGGAGATTTTAATGCTTCTAGCTTATTGTCTCTCTGCTCTATGGCTTATGATTCTTTCTACGACCGGTTGAATACATCACAAAAGAAAGCATTGCTGGAAGCCATCAAAAATAAAGGTGGTGAAATGTATGAGAACTTTAATAACCGGATGGAGAACCACATCGCCGACAATCATGTGTGGCAGATGACACTTCGCATCCTTACAATGGCGGCATTCAGTGTGTATGGCGATCTGCCCGAAGCCGATACATGGGTGGATTACTGTTATAACGTATGGTTGGCACGTTTCCCCGGATTGAACAAAGACGGTGGCTGGCACAATGGCGATTCTTACTTTACGGTCAACACCCGTACATTAGTAGAAGTGCCTTACTATTATAGCAAACTGACCGGTTACGACTTCTTTTCCGATCCTTGGTATCAGGGAAATATCATGTATACCATCTTCCAGCAACCTCCTTTTTCCAAATCCGGAGGAAACGGAAGTTCGCATCAGAATGTGGGACGTCCAAACAGTATCCGTATAGGATATTTGGATGCCTTGGCACGCCTTACTGGAAACACGTATGCCGCTGATTTCGTACGCCGTACATTGAAAGTGGAACCGGATTATATGAAGAAAGCCTTGTTGAGTAAGCCCGGTGATCTGGCCTGGTTTCGCCTGCAATGTGATAAACCTCTGCCGGAAGGTGAAGGATTGACAGCACTCCCTGCAGGATACGTCTTCCCCGCAACAGGACTTGCCTCTTTCCAGACGAACTGGGACAGAGTAGGTGGAAATGCGATGTGGAGTTTCCGGTCAAGCCCTTATGGTTCTACCTCTCATGCACTTGCCAATCAGAATGCTTTCAATACGTTCTATGGTGGAAAACCATTATTTTACAGTAGCGGACACCATATTGAGTTTACCGACGTACATAGTATGTTGTGCCATCGTGCCACGCGTGCTCACAATACAATTTTGGTGAACGGTATGGGACAACGTATCGGTACGGAAGGATATGGATGGATTCCCCGTTATTATGCCAGCGAGAAGATTGGTTATGTGCTGGGTGATGCTTCCAATGCTTACGGAAAAGTGATTTCACCGCTTTGGCTGACACGCGGCGAACAGTCGGAGGTGCATTATACGCCCGAAAATGGCTGGGATGAGAACCATGTGAAAACTTTCCGCCGTCACATTGTCAATTTGGGAAAGACTGGACTCATCTTTATCTATGACGAACTCGTGGCAGACGAACCTGTAAACTGGAGTTATTTGCTGCATACCACAGAAAATCCCATGACAGTGGATCAATCGAATCATCGCTTCGTGCATATTCAAGCCACGAACCGCGGAGGAGCATCAGACGCTTATCTTTTCTCCACCGGAACATTGCAGACTGATACGACGAGCCGTTTTTTCTATCCGGCAGTCAACTGGCTACGTGCTGATGACAAAGGGGTGTTCAAGAAGTATCCTAATCACTGGCATTTCACCGCTACATCGGAAAAGGCACAAGTATATCGTTTTGCCACTGTCATCAATACACATGCACTGAAATATCCTGCCAAAGATCCCGAAATCTTGTCCGACGGACGTATCAAAGTGGGCGGATGGCTAATCAGTGTTAACCTGAAATCCGACGGTGCTCCTTCATTCTTTATCCGCAGCACTCAAGAGAAGGTGAATATCACTTATAAAGGTGAAGCTACTGTCATCAATGAGGATGGGTACGAAACGGTAATGAGGGATACAGTGCCCGAACTGGAAATCTGATCAATGAACATGAAAGATACGAATATATGAGACACTCTACTTTTAATATGAGAACTATATGTCTGTTGGCTGCATTATCGGGCATAACCGTCTTGTCGGCACAGACTCCCGGTAAACCCCGTGTACAGACTTCGGCAGCTCCGGAGGAAACTACGGTTTACAAGCCCGGCGGGAAAAAGCAGGAAACAGCAGTTGCGACTTCTTCAGAAAAGGAGGATAAACGCCAATCCGGCAAAGAGAATGCAGGAAAGAAAGCGGCTGCCTTTGATGGTCAACGCTATCTGGCACTGAAAACGAATGTAGTATATGATGCTTGTGCTTTGCTGAACCTTGCCGTGGAAATGCAGGTGCATAAAAAGATCACGGTAGAGTTGCCGTTGACTTGCAGTTTGTGGGACTTGGGGGATAAGCACGGCGTGCGTACGGTAGCATTGCAACCTGAAGCCCGCTGGTGGATAGGAAATGAAACAGGACGGGGACACTTTGTCGGACTGCACGCCCACGTGGCATGGTTTAACGTGAAGTGGAACGATGACCGTTATCAAGATACGGATCGCCCGCTGTTGGGAGCCGGAATAAGCTACGGTTACAAACTCCCTCTTTCCAAACACTGGGGAGCGGAATTTAATCTGGGAGTGGGATATGCCAACATGAAGTATAACACCTATTATAATGTAGACAACGGAGCACAGCTGGATACGCGTGTCCGTCATTACTGGGGGATAACCCGTGTGGGAGCATCGTTGGTCTACCGCTTCTAACCTTAGATAGGAACATACATATAAATAAGATAACAATATGAGAAGAAATTTATATATACTGGCACAGTGCACTTTCTTGTTGTTCAGCACCCTGCTGGTGAATGGATGCAGCCTGCACGAAGAACCGGAAATGACTCCCGAAGGAGAATTGGGAGTGGACCCGACAGCTGTAACACTCAACCTTAATCTGGCAATGAATCTAAGTTTGGCAGAAAGAGCACCGGTGACCATCACCCGTGCGTCGGAAACCAACTATCTGCGTCGTTTCATCGTAGAAGCCTATCTGGATAGACAGGTGGCGGCACGGCAAACGGTATATGAAGAGGATTTTAACCGTGCCAGTCTGTCTGTTAGTATGAAGCTGCACACCCGTAATTACCGCATCCTGGTGTGGACCGATTATGTGAATGCGGAGACACCTGAACAGGGACTTGTTTACGATGCCAAGAATCTGGCTTTTATCCTTCCTGCCGGAAAGTATATAGGGAATAGCCGTTATAAAGATGTTCTTGCTGCTTCTGCTATGGCGGATCTGACTTCTTTCCGCAATCATTGGGGAGCTGAAACAAGTCTTGACGTTGAACTGTATCGTCCTGTAGCACGCTATGAACTGGTGGCTAAAGATGTGGCTACGTTTCTCAATAAACTGTCCACAGGCGGACTGAAAGGTGAAAGTTTTACCGCTCGTGTGAAGTACAGTGATTATTTGCCTACCGGCTACAATTTGTGGGACGATGTACCCAAGAACTCGCTCATGTACATGGAATATAAAGTGGCCTTTGAACGCCCTGCTGATGGTACGAAAGAACTGATACTGGGATTCGACTATGTATTAACCGATGCCGGAGAAACCGTTTCTATTCCTGTAGAACTCGAAATCTTGAATGAGAAGAATGAAGTGCTGGCACGTACAGCTTTCCGTATTCCTTGTGAACGGGGCAAAAACACAACGGCACGTGGTAACTTCCTGACTTCCGATGCCAATGGAGGAATAGGGATCGACCCCGATTATGACGGTGATCTGGAGGTAGATCTTGGAGAATTATAAAATAGACAAATCAATTAAAAATAGCTTAACCATAAAACAATTAAGATCATGAAAAAGAACTTATTTTATTCGCTAATGGCTTTGTTCGTAGTGCTTTTCGCATCCTGTGGACAAGAAGAAATCGTTTCGGATAACGGAACAGAAATCAATGCTCCTGTTACTATCTCTGTACAGGCTCCTGTAAATAACGTCTTTAGCCGTGCGGGTGTTACCATCCCTACCGGTTATACGATGCAATGTATCATGCAATTACTGAATGCTGATGGCAATAAGATAGGCGATCAGGTAATTAAACCGATTACGGATGGTAAGGTATCTTTCACCATTTCCGTAGATGAACAAAAAGAAGTGTCGAAGGCATTGTTTTGGGCTGAATACGTACCAGAAAGTGGTGCCGCTAATAAAGTATATAACACTGCTGATTTGAGAGCAGTAGGATATAATACTGCATCATTCGATCTGACAAATGATGCGTTGATGGCAGTCAGCGACGCTTTCTGCGGAAAATTGGAAACGATTGGTAATGCCAGTGTGACATTGAAACGCCCGTTTGCTAATGTAAGCGTAAAACCGAAAAAACCGGAAGTAGCTGCGGCAGCTAATAAACTGGAAATAAAATATAACGCTTTGAGCGGATATGATATTTTAGAGGGTAAATGTTCTGCTACAACTCCTGTGACTTATACAAATGCAGGTTTTGCTTCTGCGGATGGCAATTGGTTCGCTAATTTCTTTTTTGCTCCTTCAAATGTAGGTAAATTTACAGAAGAAATAACTATGGCATTGAGTAGCGGATATAGTAAAGAGATTAAAATACCGGCAAATACATTACCTTTGGATGCTAATATGCAGGTTATGGCTAAATTTGAAATCGGAGATGGAAACTTTGACATTGAAGTAGGAGTGGATCCGGATTATGAAGCATTGGAAATGAAAGTTGGTAGTTATATCAATGCCGAAGGTAAAGTGGTACGTGATGCGGCGGATGCTGTTGGTATTGTTTTCACGATGGAGACTATTGGTAGTGATGTGCCGGCTAATTATCCTGTAGCACTTCAAGGTAAGACAATTGCTGGATATGCAGTAGCGATTGAAAATGTGGCGACTGGTCGTCAATCTCTTAATCCTGACGGTGTGTTAACAAATCTGGTTGAGACAGCAGCAAGTATGACTAATGGAACACAGATTACGGAGGTGTTGTTAACAAGTCTTGGAGACGTTGCGTTTAAAACAACTTATGAAAAATGGGTGGGAGAACATGCTCCTGTTAGTGAGAATTTGAGTGCATGGTATATTCCTACATTGTCGCAATTGAGTGCGTTTATGGGTACATTGTTTACTATGAAAGAGGTACCTGCTACTGGTAGTGAGGACTTTAGAAACATGCCGGAGTTTGAGTTTGTCAATGGTAAAATGTTTGATAGAGAACCGATTGCTACGGTAAACTATGCTTCCAGTACTATCAATAACCAAGGTAATGTTTCTGGTGTACGTATTAATGTGGCCAGTAGTGCCGTAACTAATGCACAAGAAGCGGGTATTGCTGTTAAAACAGCTGCTAACCAACAAGCTCTTTGCCGCCCGATGATTACAATCTTTAAATAGTCACTGAATATTCGACCTTACTCAATAGAAGTTCAAGGAAAGTGGGATCCCCCCGTCCCGCTTTACCTTCTTCTTACATTGAAACTTTTGAAAATAGCCCTCTAATCTTATACCAAGAAAAGAAAATAATATGCACACCACATTTCGCCTATCGGTTTTTCTTTTGTTCATGGTACAGTTGTTCTGTAGCTGTACATCTGACTCGATGCCCGAACCGGACCATACACAGCCTGAAACGCCAGCCGGAACTCCCGATGCCTATCAGGATAAGATACGGACGCAACCTTATCCCAAAGCAGATAATGAATTGTGTCTGAATCCTGCTCCCCTTATTGTCCCTCAAGCCATGAAGACGGGCGAAAGACTGCAATTTTCTCTTTCACGTACTGAAGATTTCAGCAGTTCCGAAACACTACTTACCGAACCGCAGGAATGGTGTATGTATAATCTTCATCGCCGCTTGGAGGTCGGCACATGGTATTGGCGTTTTCGTTCCACTAATCTTAATGGAACTACGCCCGGTGAATGGAGCTCTACCTATCGTTTTGAAATAAAGAATGATACACCGAAATTCATAACACCTCCTTTTCAAACATTCTTAGCAAATGCTCCCCGTCTGCATCCTCGTATTTACTGTTTTTTAGACGACCGTATCGGAGAGGCTCGTAACCGTGTCACTTCACACCCTGAATATGCAGAACTACAAAGTCGTGCTTCACAGGCATTGAAAGCCGAATACACCGGAATGACTGATTTATATAGCCGTGCAGAAGAGCTCCGGCAACATGCCACTTATCTTTATCAGGCCTATCATTTAACCCAAAAAGAAATTTATGCCGAAAAGTTACGTCAGCTTCTCGAAGCGTTGATTGTCGCTCCCCCTGCTGATGGACAACTTTTTGCATCCAACTTTACTGCTAGCAACATCGCATGGTGTCTTGTTGCAGCCTACGATCTGCTTTATAATAACTTGTTTGCTTCCGATCGTACTGCTGCCGAAGAACTGATGATGCGTGTGGCACGTTACTATTACAAGGTAAATTGCGGTTTTCAGGAAAACCATCTCTTTGATAATCATTTTTGGCAGCAGAATATGCGTGTCCTCTTTCAAGTGGCTTTGTCGCTTTACGACAAACCGGCTTATTCTTCCGAAGTGCTGCCCATGATGGAGTATTATTACGAATTATGGACAGCCCGCGCTCCTGCCTCCGGGTTCAATCGCGACGGTATATGGCACAATGGTACCGGTTATTTCAGTGCCAATATATTGACTTTGGCGTATATGCCGTCTCTTCTTTCATTTATCAGTCGGTACGATTTTCTATCACATCCGTGGTATCAGAATGCCGGACGTTCGTTGGTTTATACTTGCCCGCCGGGATCGAAAAGCAACGGCTTTGGTGACAGTAGTGAAAAGGGGAGTGAACCCAACCGTTTGGTTGCTGCCTTTGCTGATTATCTGGCGTGTGAAACGGGTGATTCCTATGCCGGATGGTATGCCGGAGAATGTCGGGAGCTGTTGCGCCGGGATTATGAATTGCGTCTTTACCGGATGTGCACCGAGCAGGATTACAATACAACTTTTCCTGCCAGGGCTGATAAAATGGTATGGTATAAAGACGCTGGTGAAGTAGCCATGCACAGTGCTCCGGAAGATACGGGAAAGGATCTTGCACTCTCGTTCCGTTCCAGTACATTCGGGTCCGGCAGTCACACTACTGCCAGTCAGAATGCTTTTAACCTGTTGTATAAAGGTGTCGATGTGTATCGCAGTACGGGTTATTATCAGAATTTCAGCGATGCTCATAATCTGATGTCCTATCGCCATACGAGGGCGCATAATTCACTGTTGGTAAACGGCATCGGGCAACCTTATTCTACCGAAGGTTATGGCAGTGTGACGCGTGCTATGGGCGGACAGCATATCAGTTACTGTTTGGGAGATGCTTCACATGCTTACAGAGGTATCAGCAATGACCCGATGTGGGTTGGCTACTTTAAGCAGGCAGGTATTGAGCAGACACCGGAAAATGGATTCGGTGCCACCCCGTTGACTAAATACCGCCGGCATGTGTTGATGCTTCATCCTCATACGGTGATTGTGTATGATGAACTGGAGGCTTCGGAAGCTGTCCGCTGGGAGTGGTTGTTGCATAGTCCTACGGAATTTAAGATGGATGTAACAAAGAAAACGTTGTCTACAAATAATAAAACCAAAGGATGGGTGGCAGTGACGCAACTGTTTGGAGGACATGTTTTTACGCTGTCTCAAACGGACCGTTTCGTAGTGCCGCCCGCCATCACCGGAGCGGAGTATCCTAACCAGTGGCACTTGACTGCACGGGTTGGCGGTTGTTCTGCCACCCGTTTCCTGGCTATTATCCAGGTAGGAGATGAGGCTGTCCCTATTATCAACCGTGACGGTGATACCTTTAACGTAGGCGACTGGACGATTAAAGCGGTTTTGGATGCTTCCAAAGCACCCGAACTTGTAGTGAGTCATCGCACCGAACAGGCGGTATTTAGTTATGGAACAGACAATCCTGCGTTGAATGGCAATTTTTACTCTCGACAATATACGGGTTCTTCGTTGCTTTACGACGAGATAGACGGGGCTTATCAGGTGGTAGAAATGACCGACCGGAGTCCTATATCTACCCGGGTAGTAAATCAATGATAAACAATGAAATATAGTGAATATAAATAACAAACAGAATATGATGAAAAGTAGAATTATTTGCATTTTGTTGCTTCTTGTCGGTGCATCCGGCATTTATGCCCAGAGTTTGACCGTTACCGGTAAGGTGGTGGACAACGAAGGCTTGGAAGTGATTGGAGGAAATGTAACCGTGAAAGGAAAACAAAACACGGGTACCATTACCGATATCAATGGTAAATACACCATTACCGTTAGTGATCCGCAGAAAGATGTTTTGGTCTTCTCTTTTATCGGATTGGAAAATATGGAAGTAGCCGTGAAAGGAAGGAAACAGATTGATGTGACCATGAAGGCTGCGTCGGTATTGTTGGATGAGGTGGTAGCTATCGGTTATGCAACGGTAAAGCGTAAAGACCTGACCGGTTCCGTGGCTTCTGTGAGAAGCGACGATTTGCTCAAAGTTCCTTCGTCTGATGTAACCCAGGCTTTAGCGGGACGTATGGCAGGTGTGCAGATTATACAGACAGACGGTCAGCCTGGTGCTACGATGTCAGTGCGTGTTCGTGGCGGTATATCAATTACGCAAAGCAACGAGCCGCTTTATATTATCGACGGATTTCCGACAGAAGATGGCATGTCCAGCCTTGATCCTGCCGATATTGAAAGTATCGACGTGTTGAAAGACGCTTCGGCAACAGCCATCTACGGTGCCCGGGGAGCGAATGGCGTAGTGGTAATTACCACCAAAAGCGGTGCGAAAAGTGAAGGGAAAGCGACTCTTACTTTCGATTCTTATGTTGGTGTGCGTACGCTTGCCAAGCGGTTGGATGTATTAAGTGTAGAGGAATTTGTGTTGGCGGATTATGAAAGAACATTAGGAGATGCTACTGATCCCGAGGAAAGTATGCGGTCATGGCAAAACCGTTATGGTGGTTTTGTCGATCTTCATGAAAACTATGGTAACCGTAAAGGTATCGACTGGCTGGACCGTACGATGGGACGCACTACCGTTACGCAAAATTACCGGGTAGGCGTCAACGGTGGTAATGATAAGTTGAACTACAATATGTCTTATGGTTACTTCAAGGATGAAGGTGCGATGGTATATAGCGGCAGCGACAAACATAATATTGCGCTTAGCGTGAAAAGCGAAGTGAATAAGCGGCTCTCCGTTACAGGACGTATCAACTTCGATTATCTGAAAGTGTATGGAGCAGGTGTTGCCGGAAACGGTACGAATGAAGGCGGAAGTAATGTAGATGCAAAGTTTAATAAAATGGTTCAGATTTTGCAATACCGTCCTACCATTGGTATACGTGGCAATGACTCGGATTTGTTGGCAGGAGAAGACCCTGTATTAAGCGATGCAGACGGAAACGTGATGCAGAACCCATTGATTGCCGCCGCTGAAGAAAAGGATAATAAGGAAACACGTACTTTGCAAGCCAATGGCGGACTGACTTTCAAAATCATCAAAGGATTGACCTTCCGCAACAATACGGGTATGCGTTATCAGCTTTACCGCCGGGAGCTTTTCTATGGCGACCAATCTATTATGGGAAGACGCAGCGGTATTTACGGCTCTATCAGGAATACGGAGACCGGAAGTTTTCAGACCTCTAACGTTCTGACTTATGACAAACGTTTTCAGAAGAAGCATAAAGTGGTAGTGCAATTGGGGCAGGAATTTGTAAAACGCTGGACTCGTGTGCTCGAATCCGGTGTCAGTGGGTTGCCTACCGATGAGTTCATTTTGGGAGATATGAGTCTGGGTACTCCATCCGTTGCTTCGTCCGATGAAAACTATGATGATAATCTGCTCTCTTTCTTCGCTCGTCTCAACTATGACTTTACCGATAAGTATTTGTTTTCCGCGACGTTCCGTGCGGATGGCTCTTCTAAATTCGGAAAGAATAATAAATGGGGATATTTTCCTGCCGTATCGGCAGCCTGGCGTGTGAGTGAAGAGGATTTTATAAAGAAACTGAATGTTTTCTCCGACTTGAAATTCCGTATCGGATACGGTTTGGCGGGTAACAACAGAATCGGTAGCTATAACAGCCTTGCTTTGATGTCTTCCATCATCACAGCTATGGGAGATCAGCTTACTCCCGGTTATGCTTCCAAGCAGATACCGAATCCCGATCTGAAGTGGGAAGCGAACAAGACTTTTAATATGGGGGTCGATTTAGGATTTCTGAATCAACGCATCACTGTTTCACCCGAATTCTATATAAATAGGAGTAGTAATTTGCTGCTTAACGCCCAGTTGCCTTATTCTTCCGGTTATCAGAGTATGTTGATTAATGCCGGAGAAACGAAGAATGTAGGTGTGGAACTGACTGTGAATACAGTGAATTTCTCTACAAAGAAGTTTAGTTGGAATACTACACTGACGCTGTCGCACAATAAAAATTCCGTGAAAGCATTGACCGGTGAGGCGGTACAACTCTATGAAGCCAAGTTCGGCTTTAATCAAAATACCCATCGTATTGCTGTCGGAGAACCATTAGGACAGTTTTATGGTTACATCACCGAGGGCCTGTATCAGGTAGATGATTTCAATTATGATGCTTCTACGCAGACTTATACATTAAAAGATGGAGTATCTTATCATGGTGATAAAGGGCAGATTCGTCCGGGTATGTGGAAGTTTAAGAACTTGACCGGAGATGATAATGTGATTGATGAAAATGATAAAACGGTCATTGGTAACGCTCAACCGAAATTCTACGGAGGATTGAACAACTCTTTTACTTACAAAGGATTTGATTTGAGTATATTCCTGACTTTCAGCTATGGCAATGAAGTACTGAATGCGACCAAACTGGTTACCAGTAAGGTGGGTAGCTTGAACTACAACGCATTGGATGTGATGAATAGCTCTAATCGCTGGATGACTATCAATTCGGATGGACAGAAAGTGACAGATCCCGGAGAACTGGCTGCTTTGAATGCTGGTAAAACCGTAGCTGCTTATCATGATGCTCAACAAGGAGACAATTATATTCATTCATGGGCAGTGGAGGATGCTTCCTATTTGAAACTAAGTAATGTGACTTTGGGATATACATTCCCTAAAAACCTGATTGCAAGGGTAGGATTGAAGAACTTGCGTTTGTATGCCACCGGTAATAATCTCTTGACTTGGACTAAGTATTCAGGTTTCGATCCAGAAGTCTCTACGATGAAAAGCGGTTTGACACCGGGTGTTGACTTTGGGGCATATCCGCTTAGCCGTTCTTTTATTTTTGGTCTCAACGTAGCATTTTAATTCTTTAAATACATAGTAATCATGAAAAAGATACATCTATTATATGCCGTATTCGCCCTATTGGCAACAGGATTTTCTTCTTGCGAGGATTTGCTGACGGAAGAACCTAACTCAAAATATGACCGGGACCGCTATTTCGATTCGGAAGATAAAGCGGAAATGGCAGTGATGGGAATATATAGTTCATTGTCGGACTTTAATCATTACGGTTGGTACGAAATGGCTTCTCCCGCATCGGATGATACCTATTATACGGCTCGTACGCAGTCTGACAATCAGGTTCACGATATTGCACATTATCAGCTAAACTCCACGAATACGTGGATTGAAAGTATCTGGAAACTGAAATATGAGGGAATCGACCGGGCTAACCTCACCATTGACGGAATTTGTGGCATGATAGGATACGCAGAAAATACCCGTCTGAAAGCATTGGAAGCGGAAGCTCGCTTTCTGCGTGCTTTCCTCGCATTTGATTTGGTGAGATATTGGGGAGATGTGCCTTTCAAAACATCTTATTCATCATCCTACGAATCTGCTTTTGGTGAACGTGTGGACAGGGATGTGATTTATGACGTGATTATATCCGACCTTACTTTCGCTAAGAACAATCTGGATTGGGCCACAGCTTCTTCCAGTCCCGAACGGGTGACACAGGGAGCTGCCCGTGCATTGCTGATGCGTGTATATTTGCAGCGTGCAGGATACAGCCTTCAGTCGAATGGACAGTTGAAACGTCCGGAGGAAAGTAAGCGGATGGAATATTTCGATGCAGTGATAAAAGAGTGGGAGGCTTTTGAAAAGAAAGGATACCATGATTTTTATGACGGTGGTTATGAGGCACTCTTTAAAAGCTACTCGCAGGGGGTACTGAATAATAAGGAGAGCCTTTGGGAGATTGCTTTCTATCATTCGCAAGGACGTCGTAACGGTGGAGCATGGGGAATTTATAATGGTCCGCAGGTGGCGGAACCTACCGGAGTTTCTGCATCTGAATCAAATCAGTATATGGGACGTGCCAACGGTTTCTTTATAGTAGTCCCCGAATGGCGTAACTTCTTCGAAGCGAGCGATAAACGTCGTGATGTCGCTATTTGCACCTATCGTTATACCTGGAATGGTACTAAAAAAGAGCATGTAAAAGAAGAAAGAAGTGCAGGTAGCTGGTATGTGGGAAAATGGCGCCGGGAATGGATGCCGAAAGAGTCATGGAACAAGAATATCAATTATGCGGATGTAAACTATTGTCCTTTGCGTTATGCTGATGTGGTATTGATGGCTGCCGAAGCGTATAATGAAACAGGAACGGACAGACAGAAAGCATGGGATTTGTTGAATAGCGTACGTACACGTGCTGAAGCGACTTCTATTACAGAAGCGAATTATGATGAAATGATGAGCATACGGAAAAAGACACATAACCTGACTTTCATTGACGACTCTACACCGGAAGGAAAGTTCCGGACGGCTCTCTACTGGGAACGCGGCTTTGAACTGGCTTTTGAAGGACAGCGCAAATATGATCTGATACGTTGGGGAGTGTTGGGAAAGGCTCTGAAACTGTTTGGTGAGATCAGTTCCGTCAATCAGAAAGAGAACAAACCATATCCGGCTTACCGGAATTTTACGGAGGGTAAACATGAACTTTTCCCTATCCCTCTGAAAGAGATACAAAGTAATCCGAAACTCAATGGAATGAATAATAACGGGTATTGAGAAGACTCTCAATAGAATAGGCGACTGGAAAAATATACAAAAATAGTTTGCCAATTCAAAGAAAAGCCGTACTTTTGCAAGCCGATTATTATCACAAAATGATAAGAGATTAATTCATAGCAAGTTAGTATTCCTTTGTCCGGGGAAGACTAATGAGTGGTGAAGAAATTTTTAGTAGTAACATTTAAAAAACAAAATTAGAGTGGATACTTTAAGTTACAAGACCATTTCTGCAAACAAAGCGACTGTAACCAAAGAATGGGTTATCGTTGACGCTACAGACCAAACATTAGGCCGTCTGGGAGCAAAAGTTGCAAAATTGCTGAGAGGAAAGTACAAACCAAACTTTACTCCTCACGTAGACTGCGGTGATAACGTTATCATCATCAATGCAGACAAAGTAAAACTGACTGGTAACAAATGGAATGACAGAGTTTATTTGTCATATACAGGTTATCCTGGTGGTCAGAGAGAAATGACTCCTGCCCGTTTGATCACAAAACCGAACGGTGAAGAGAGATTACTGAAAAAAGTAGTGAAGGGCATGCTTCCTAAGAATATCCTGGGAGCTAAATTGCTGAATAACTTGTATGTTTACGCTGGTAGCGAACACAAACAGGCTGCTCAGAACCCGAAAATGATTGATATTAATTCATATAAATAAGATATAATGGAAGTAGTAAATGCATTAGGCAGACGTAAACGTGCTATTGCACGCATATTCGTAAGCGAAGGTACAGGAAAGATTACTATTAACAAGAGAGACCTTGCAGAGTACTTTCCATCAACTATTCTTCAGTATGTTGTAAAACAACCATTGAACAAGCTGGGTGCTGCTGAGAAGTATGACATCAAGGTGAACTTGTGTGGTGGTGGTTTCACTGGTCAGTCTCAGGCATTGCGTTTGGCAATCGCTCGTGCACTGGTTAAGATGAACGCTGAAGATAAAGCCGCTCTTCGTGCAGAAGGCTTCATGACTCGTGACCCTCGTTCTGTTGAACGTAAGAAACCGGGACAGCCGAAAGCTCGTAGAAGATTCCAGTTCAGCAAGCGTTAATGTGCTGCCTGATAGAGGAATATGTTTAGTATCTAAACTACTGGGACTCTGCTCATAGACTACCCAGCGGTTGGTTTAAGAAAAAACAAAAAAGAAAGTAAACGATTTAAAGAAAAAACAAGATGTCAAGAACAAATTTTGATACATTATTGGAGGCTGGTTGCCACTTCGGACACCTTAAGAGAAAGTGGAACCCTGCAATGGCTCCTTATATTTTCATGGAACGCAATGGTATTCATATCATTGACCTCCACAAAACAGTTGCAAAAGTAGACGAAGCTGCTGAAGCTTTGAAACAGATTGCCAAATCTGGCAAAAAAGTTCTTTTTGTTGCTACTAAAAAACAAGCTAAACAAGTTGTAGCTGAGAAAGCTCAATCTGTTAATATGCCTTATGTAATCGAACGCTGGCCGGGTGGTATGTTGACTAACTTCCCGACTATCCGTAAGGCTGTGAAGAAAATGGCTACTATCGATAAATTGACTAACGATGGTACTTACTCTAACCTTTCTAAGAGAGAAGTTCTTCAGATTTCTCGTCAACGTGCAAAATTAGACAAGACTTTGGGATCTATCGCTGATCTGACTCGTCTGCCGTCTGCATTGTTCGTAATCGACGTAATGAAAGAAAATATCGCAGTTCGCGAAGCTAACCGTTTGGGTATCCCTGTATTTGGTATCGTTGATACTAACTCTGATCCTTCAAACGTGGATTTCGTAATTCCTGCTAATGATGACGCTACTAAATCAATAGAAGTTATCCTGGATGCTTGTTGCGCTGCAATGATCGAAGGTTTGGAAGAAAGAAAAGCTGAAAAGATCGACATGGAAGCAGCTGGTGAAGCTCCTGCTAACAAAGGCAAGAAGAAATCAGTAAAAGCTAGACTCGACAAGTCTGACGAAGAAGCTATCAACGCAGCTAAAGCTGCTGCTTTCATCAAGGAAGACGAAGAGGCTTAATATATAAAATGTGCCAATTTGCTAATGTGCAAGGGTATTGTTATACACTTGCATCTTGATTGGCAGATTGGCACATTTTTTGTTTCGAAAATTATTATTCATTTAAATAAAGGAAATTATTATGGCTGTAACTATGGCTGATATTACCAAGCTGCGCAAAATGACCGGAGCTGGTATGATGGATTGCAAGAATGCATTAACAGAGGCTGATGGCGATTACGACAAGGCAATGGAGATTATCCGTAAGAAAGGACAAGCTGTTGCTGCTAAGCGTTCTGAACGTGAGGCTTCTGAAGGTTGCGTTTTGGCTAAGACTACTGGTGACTATGCCGTTGTCATTGCTTTGAAGTGCGAAACTGACTTCGTAGCTCAGAATGCTGACTTTGTGAAACTGACTCAGGATATTCTTGATCTTGCTGTGGCTAACAAATGCAAGACATTGGACGAAGTAAAAGCATTGCCGATGGGTAACGGTACTGTACAGGATGCAGTGACTGACCGTAGCGGTATCACAGGTGAGAAAATGGAACTTGATGGTTACATGACTGTAGAAGGCGCAAGCACTGCTGTTTACAACCACATGAACAGAAATGGTCTTTGTACGATTGTTGCTTTTAACAAGAACGTTGACGAGCAGTTGGCTAAGCAAGTAGCTATGCAGATTGCTGCTATGAATCCGATCGCTATTGATGAGGATGGTGTTTCTGAAGAAGTGAAGCAAAAAGAAATCGAAGTAGCTATCGAAAAGACAAAGGCTGAACAGGTACAGAAGGCTGTAGAAGCTGCTCTGAAGAAGGCTAACATCAACCCGGCTCATGTAGACAGCGAAGATCACATGGAAAGCAATATGGCTAAAGGTTGGATTACAGCTGAAGATGTAGCGAAAGCAAAAGAAATCATTGCTACTGTTTCTGCTGAAAAGGCTGCACATTTGCCTGAACAAATGATTCAGAACATCGCTAAGGGTCGTCTGGCTAAGTTCTTGAAAGAAGTTTGCCTGCTGAACCAGGAAGATATCATGGACGCTAAGAAGACTGTAAGAGAAGTGTTGGCTGCTGCTGATCCTGAACTGAAGATTGTTGACTTCAAGCGTTTCACTTTGAAAGCTGAATAATCTGATTCAAATCTTGTTAAGTACTACTTACAAAGTCAGATTTATTATATGTAAAATTTGGGAAAAGGGTTCGGTATTGCACCGGACTCTTTTTTCTTTAAGGCATATCTTAGGATAGGGACTACTTCAATGCTTTATCTATTTGCTTCATCAGCGTATTTATGGCTCCATTTTCATAGCCGGTAGTAGCTGATATTACTTTTCCTTCTTTGTCTATTAAATAACTTCTGGGAATCATTTTGGTGGCAAATTTACCTGTAACTTCCCGTTTGGGATCCGGGTAGAGGGGAAATGTAAACCCTTTTCTTTTATTGTATTCCGCTAATTGGTCGTCTGTATGCTCGCGACCGATCACTAACATACAGAAATCCTTGTTGTTTTTATATTTAGGCCAGAGTATTTTCTGAACTTCAGCCAGTTCGCTTTGGCAAGGGCCGCACCAGGTAGCGAAAATATTGATTAATACAACTTTCCCTTTTAGATCTGCAGAGTTTATGGTGCCGTTTGCTGTTGAATGAAGGGTGAAGGCAGGTATATTGTCACCTACCTTTACAATATCCGCATCACTTTCTTGTGCGAATGACAACAGTGAGAATAGTGTTGCCGCACAGAATAATATTACTTTTCTCATTTCTTGTATTATTTAATTTAACCTCCTATACCTTTGGTTTTAGTATATCCTTCTTTGATGAGTAGATCTATGATCTTGGTCTTGAAATCTCCTTGTACCATTATCTCTCCGTCTTTAGCTGAACCGCCTACTCCACATTTGCTTTTCAGTAACTTGCCTAGCTCTTTCAAATCATTATCCGTACCCACAAATCCGGTAATTAATGTTACCACTTTACCACCCCGGTTCTTTTTGTCAATGGAAACTCGCAGGTTTTGCTTGTCTTTGTCGAGGGTAACCTGTTCTTCATCGTTATCCATTTCATAACCGAAGTCAGGATTCGTGGAGTACACAACGTTCAATCTATCTTTCCAATCATTATTTTTCATACTTGTCATTTTTAATCCTTTTCAAAAGTATTAAACTTATCGAAAAGAGCAAAATTTGAGTCTCTTTTCATCGTTTTGTTTAATCTCTATTAAGGTTTTCTGTTATAGGGTTGTCAGTCTCAAAAAATAATGTACTTTTGCAAAATACCAAATTTTGTAAGAAGTATGAGCACTTATATACGAAAAGAGGCGGATAAAGTGCCGGAGCCTACCTTGCGCAGACTTCCCTGGTATCTGTCCAATATAAAACTAATGAAAGAAAAAGGGGAGCAGTATGTCTCTTCTACACAAATCTCTAAGGAAATAAATATTGACGCTTCCCAAATCGCCAAGGATTTGTCATACGTCAATATCTCGGGGCGTACGAGAGTGGGATACAATATTGATGCGCTGATTGAGGTGTTAGAGAGTTTTCTTGGATTTACCAATATGCACAAAGCCTTCTTGTTTGGTGTAGGTAGCCTGGGGGCTGCTTTGCTTCGGGATTCTGGTTTGCATCATTTCGGACTGGAGATTGTGGCTGCTTTTGATGTGAATCCGGAACTGGTGGGGAAAGACCTGAATGGTATTCCTATTTTTCATTCCGATGACTTTGAAGCAAAGATGAAAGAATACGATGTAAATATCGGTGTATTGACCGTACCTATTAATATTGCTCAGGAAATTACAGATAAGATGGTAGACGGAGGCATAAAAGCCGTATGGAACTTTACTCCTTTCCGAATCCGTGTACCCGAGAATATAGTGGTGCAGAATACGTCTCTATATGCTCATTTGGCTGTTATGTTTAACCGATTGAATTTTAACGAGAAATAATGAAGATTATTGCAGTAGGAATGAACTACGCCCAGCATAACAAAGAACTGGGACATACACTAGTAAATACGGAGCCGGTGATTTTTATGAAGCCTGATTCTGCTATTCTGAAGGATGGCAAACCGTTTTTCATTCCCGACTTTTCTAAAGAGATACATTATGAAACGGAGCTGGTGGTTCGTATTAATCGATTGGGGAAAAATATAGCTCCCCGCTTTGCTAACCGTTATTATGATGCAGTGACTGTAGGGATCGACTTTACGGCTCGTGACCTTCAGCGAAAGTTCCGTGAGCAGGGTAATCCCTGGGAGCTTTGCAAAGGTTTTGATTCGTCGGCTGCTATTGGAACTTTTGTTCCGGTGGAGCACTATAAGGATATTCAGAATCTTGACTTTCATTTGTTGATCGACGGTAAGGAAGTGCAGCGCGGTTGTACGGCAGATATGCTTTTCAAGATAGATGATATAATCGCTTATGTAAGCCAGTTTGTAACTTTGAAAATTGGTGACTTGCTCTTTACTGGGACTCCTGTGGGTGTAGGTCCTGTTAGTATCGGACAGCGTTTGCAAGGTTATCTGGAGGGAGAAAAACTGCTGGATTTCTATATTCGTTGATCTTTTTTTATTCATTAGTACTCATTTGTTATATAAAATATGAAGATAAGAGTAGGCTTTGGTTTCGACGTACATCAGTTGGTCGAAGGTCGTGAGTTATGGCTGGGTGGCATTCTTTTGGAACACACAAAAGGATTGCTGGGGCATTCGGATGCTGATGTATTATTGCATGCTGTTTGCGATGCTCTGTTGGGGGCGGCGAATATGCGTGATATTGGCTATCATTTCCCCGATACGGCAGGAGAATTTAAGAATATAGATAGCAAGATACTGCTGAAAAAAACAGTGGAGTTGATTGCTACCAAAGGATATAAAGTGGGCAATATCGATGCAACTATTTGTGCCGAACGCCCGAAGTTAAAAGCGCACATTCCTTTGATGCAGGAGACGATGGCAACTGTTATGGGGATTGATATGGATGATATTTCCATTAAGGCGACTACTACCGAGAAACTCGGTTTTACAGGTCGTGAAGAAGGTATATCGGCTTATGCTACTGTGCTGATAGAGAAGATTTCTTAACCCCCTAAAACAAATAATTATGATTCGTCTTTTTAAAATTTACTTAACACTTGCCTTCTTATTGGTAACGACTTTTTGTATGGCTCAGAAGAGTGAACTGAAATTTAGCAAAGATGGTAAATTCAAGATTGTGCAATTTACCGATGTGCATTTTAAATATGGAAATCGGGCTTCAGATATAGCTCTGGAACGTATTAATCAGGTGCTTGATGACGAACGTCCGGATTTGGTGATATTTACCGGTGATGTTGTTTATTCTGCTCCGGCGGATTCCGGAATGTTGCAGGTACTGGAACCGGTAGTTAAACGTAAACTACCTTTTGTGGTCACTTTTGGTAACCATGACAATGAACAGGGAATGACACGGGAACAGTTATATGATATCATCCGTCAAGTTCCCAGCAATTTATTGCCTGATCGCGGAACAGTTTTATCGCCGGATTATGTATTGACAGTGAAATCGTCTTCCAATCTAAAGAAGGATGCTGCTTTGCTATATTGCATGGATTCTCATTCTTATTCTCCTTTGAAAGATGTGAAGGGGTATGCATGGCTTACATTCGACCAGATAAATTGGTATCGTCAACAGAGTGCGGCTTATAAAGTGCAAAACGGCGGACAGCCTCTGCCGGCTCTTGCTTTTTTCCATATTCCTCTTCCTGAATACAATGAAGCTGCCCGTAGCGAAAATGCAATTCTTCGTGGAACTCGTATGGAGGAAGCCTGTGCGCCTAAATTGAATACAGGAATGTTTGCAGCGATGAAAGAAGCTGGTGATGTGATGGGTATGTTTGTAGGACACGACCACGATAATGACTATGCAGTGATGTGGAAAGATATCCTTCTGGCTTATGGACGCTTTACCGGTGGAAATACGGAATATAACCATTTGCCGAATGGTGCGCGTATCATCGTATTGGATGAGGGTGCCCGTACATTCACATCCTGGATTCGTCAGAAAGACGGTGTGGTGGATAAAATCTCTTATCCGGCAAGTTTTGTCAAAGACGATTGGACTAAACGTTGAGGCTTGCGAACTTCACATGGCTAAGGCGCGTGTATTTTGAACCATAGCTTTCGTATCGGCGCGATACTTTCGCCGATGCAACGTAGATAATATCTCCCAGTCGGTATTCATGTTCTATCCCGGATAGAGTGCATGAAACCGCACTGGGATTTTTTGATGGAATACTCATGGTGACTAAATTTCCACTGGCATCGGTCAAAGTCAGTACCTGCTTGACAAAAAACTGTGGGGTAGTGCCGTTCACTCTTGTTTTGTACGGATCGTCTTCCAATCTTACCCGGGTGACTTTTAATTTTAAGTCTGTCAGCTTTTCTCCTAATTCTCCCAGATAACGGCTGGATGAACGCTTCTCCCTTGATTTTCTTATCATTATATCCAGGTGTATGGAATGATAAGCTTGTGCTATTTTGACGAAACGTTCCTGTTTCGGTATTTTGGGAATGAATTTGTATGCTACCCAACTTAGGTAGGCGGGATCTATTTTGAGGATTTCATGTAGAAAATGTCCCCGGTATTTTCCGAAGAAGATAAGATCGTCACCGTTACTCTGCATTCTTTTCTCATTGTAATCTACCAGGATGATGCAACGCTTCGAATAATAAAACATCGTGCTGGCCATCCGCAGGGATTCGTTGATGTCTGGTGACAGGTCATGTATATAAAGAATGGATTGCTTTTCGAGCAGGGGAGAGTACAGCCAAAGGGAATAATTTGGTTTCCCCGGTCGGGGCAACACCACCAGGTAGACTCCTACCTCTTTAAAAGAGGCTCTGCCTCGGTTGTACTCATTCAATTTGGCATACAATAAGGCTTGCTCGTTTTCGGAAATGCCCGGTAATCTGGGGTTAGCCATAATTGTTCTCGCTTTTGGTATATTTCAAATATAAGGATTTTCTTTCAGAAAAGCAACTTTTCTCTTTGAAATCTCGTACATTTGTATCCATGTAAATTTTCAAAATTCGAATGGAAGAACGAAATAAGAGAGTATTGGTAGGTATGAGTGGTGGCATAGACAGCACCGCTACTTGCTTGATGCTGCAGGAACAAGGATACGAGATTGTAGGGGTTACCATGCGCGTGTGGGGAGATGAACCACAGGATGCCAGGGAGTTGGCTGAACGAATGGGGATCGAACATTATGTAGCAGATGAACGTATTCCTTTTAAAGAAACCATCGTAAAAAACTTCATAGACGAATATAAGCAGGGGCGTACACCGAATCCGTGCGTGATGTGTAATCCGTTGTTTAAGTTCCGTGTTTTGACGGAGTGGGCGGATAAGTTGAATTGTGCATGGGTGGCTACCGGACATTATTCACGATTGGAAGAGAAAAACGGAAATATTTATATAGTAGCCGGAGACGATGATAAGAAAGACCAGTCGTATTTTCTCTGGAGATTGGGGCAGGATGTGCTGAAACGTTGTATTTTCCCATTGGGAGATTATACGAAGGTGAAGGTTCGTGAGTATCTTGCAGAGAAAGGATATGAAGCAAAGTCGAAAGAAGGAGAAAGTATGGAAGTCTGCTTTATCAAGGGGGATTACCGTGAATTTCTTCGTGAGCAGTGCCCCGAACTGGATAGTGAAATTGGACCGGGATGGTTTGTCAACTCTGAAGGAGTGAAGCTTGGGAAGCATAAAGGAGCACCTTATTATACGATTGGGCAACGAAAAGGATTGGAGATCGCTTTAGGAAAGCCTGCTTATGTGTTGAAAATCAATCCGCAGAAAAATACGGTGATGCTTGGAAATGCCGACCAACTGGAAACTGAATACATGTTGGCGGAGCAGGATAAAATGGTGGATGAACGGGAATTGTTCGGATGTGAGAATCTGACGGTACGGATTCGTTATCGCAGTCGTCCGATTCCTTGCCGGGTGAAAAGATTGGAAGACGGACGTTTGTTGATACGTTTCCTTGAAATAGCTTCGGCCATTGCTCCCGGACAATCAGCTGTGTTTTATGATGGAAAACGGGTGCTGGGAGGAGCTTTCATTGCTTCCCAAAGAGGAATCGGGCTGGTGATTATGGAAAATGAAGAATTATGATTGATTAAAATAGAAAGATAACTTATGAAGAAGTTTATAGTATTGATTCTCGCTTTAAATATGTATTTGGGTGTGTTTGCCCAGTTTACTCCGGGAGATACCTTAAAATACCGGATTAGTCTGAAAGACAAAGCGGCTACGGACTATTCTTTGCAGAAACCGGAAAAGTATTTGTCTAAGAAATCTATAGAACGGAGAAAGAAACAAGGATTACCCATTGATTCCACTGATTTGCCGGTCTGCAAGAAATATGTAGATGCTATACGGAAGACGGGGGTTCATGTACTTGTGACGGGGAAATGGGATAATTTTGTTACTGTTTCTTGTAATGATAGTACTCTGATTGACGAAATAGCAAAGTTACCTTTTGTACATTCCACGGAAAGAGTGTGGAAAGGTATCACACAAAGAGCCTTTCAAAGAGATTCGCTAATAAATAAACCGGTACGTACCGATAGCCTTTACGGTCCTGCAATAACACAGGCGGCAATGAGTCGTGTTGATCTTCTGCATGATGCGGGCTTTAAGGGACAGGGAATGACCATTGCCGTGATTGATGCCGGATTCCATAATGTAGATAAGATTGACGCCATGAAAAATATTCATATTCTCGGGGTGCGTGACTTTGTGAATCCGGAGGCAGATATTTATGCGGAAAGCAGTCATGGAATGTCTGTATTGTCCTGTATGGCCATGAATCAGCCGCATGTGATGATTGGCACAGCTCCTGAAGCTTCTTATTGGTTGTTGCGTAGCGAGGACGAATATTCGGAGAATCTGGTAGAACAGGATTACTGGGCGGCAGCCATTGAGTTTGCGGATAGTGTAGGAGTGGATTTGGTGAATACATCGCTTGGATATTACTCATTTGATGATCCTGCGAAGAATTATAGATATCGTGACTTGAATGGTCATTATGCGTTGATGTCTCGTGAAGCTGCGAAGGCAGCCGATAAAGGAATGGTCGTTGTTTGTAGCGCTGGAAATTCGGGTGCAGGTTCGTGGAAGAAGATTACTCCTCCGGGAGACGCAGAGAATATAATAACGGTAGGAGCTGTCAATAAAAGGGGAGAATTGGCGCCGTTTTCTTCTGTTGGGAATACGGCTGACGGACGTGTGAAACCGGATGTAGTGGCTGTCGGTCTGAATTCGGATGTGATGGGAACGGATGGTAATCTTCGCCGTGCCAACGGAACTTCTTTTTCTTCTCCGATTATGTGCGGTATGGTAGCTTGTCTGTGGCAGGCTTGTCCGAAGCTGACAGCGAAGCAGATTATTGATTTGGTACGTCAATCGGGGGATAGAGCCGATTTCCCGGATAACATATATGGATATGGTATTCCTGATTTGTGGAAGGCTTATCTAAACTCTTCTTCCAAGGAAAAGAAATAAGGTGACTGTTGTATGATAAACGCTATAAACAAGTTGAAGCAATCTGACTCACCCTCTTTGGGAGAGGGTGGGGAGAGGCTTTCTCTTTTAGAACTGAATGCACTCGTGCGCCGTAGTCTGGAGCAATGCCTGCCCGATGAATATTGGATACAGGCAGAGTTGAGCGATGTCCGTTCCAATACGACAGGGCATTGTTATCTGGAATTCGTGCAGAAAGATCCTCGCAGCAACAATCTCGTAGCCAAGGCACGCGGTATGATTTGGAATAATATCTACCGCTTGTTGAAACCTTATTTTGAGGAAACCACAGGGCAGCTATTTACTTCCGGCATTAAGGTGTTGGTGAAAGTAACAGTTCAGTTTCATGAGCTATACGGTTATAGTCTGACGGTACTTGATATTGATCCTGCTTATACATTGGGAGATATGGCTCGTCGCCGTCGGGAAATATTATTGCAGTTGGAAGAGGAGGGAGTGTTGACGCTGAATAAAGAGCTTGAGATACCGATTCTTCCCCAGCGTATTGCTGTCATTTCTTCGGCTACTGCGGCCGGATATGGAGATTTCTGTCATCAGTTGCAGCACAATTCGGGCAGGTTCTTTTTCTATACGGAGCTTTTTCCGGCTTTAATGCAGGGAAATCAGGTGGAGGAATCCGTGTTGGCTGCTTTGGATCGTATTAATGCCCGCATCAATGAATTTGACGTAGTAGTCATCATTCGTGGCGGTGGAGCTACTTCCGATTTGTCCGGCTTTGATACTTATCTATTGGCAGCTGCATGTGCGCAATTTCCATTACCTATTATTACCGGTATTGGGCATGAACGCGATGATACAGTGCTTGATTCCGTGGCTCATACCCGGGTGAAAACTCCTACGGCTGCTGCCGAACTCCTGATTCATCAGGTGGCGGAAGTCGCGGAGCATCTGGAAGAATTATCTATGCGGATTCAACAGGGAGCTTATATGCTTCTTGATCTGGAACGACGGAGGTTGGAAACCCTTCAAACCCGTATTCCCAATCTTGTTCATCGCAAACTTGCGGACGCCCGTTTTTCTTTGCTGGCAGCAAAGAAAGATTTGTCACAGGTGACGAAAGCATTAGTGGCCCGTCAATCTCACCGGTTGGAACTTTTGCAACAACGAATAGCGGACGCTTCTCCGGATAAACTCTTGAGTCGGGGATATAGTATTACGATAAAGGATGGGAAAGCGGTGACGGATGCTTCTTCACTGAAGCCGGGAGAGCATTTGATAACCCGGCTATCGAAAGGAGAAGTTCGATCGGTAGTAGAAAAGTAGCTATCCGTCAAACGTGTATTTGTAAAAACATTCATTATTAACCATTAAATATCAATCATCGTGGCAGCAAAAAAAGAAACATATTCCCAAGCGATGGAACGTCTTGAAAAGATCGTTCGCCAGATAGATAATAACGAACTGGATATCGACATTTTGAGTGAGAAAATAAAAGAAGCCAATGAAATTATTGCCTTTTGCAAGGATAAACTGACAAAAGCCGACCGGGAAGTCGAAAAATTATTGCAAGAAAAGAGGCAATCTGAAGAATAAAAGTTATTTTTGCGTTTCAATGCATAGAAAATAAACTAATACATAACAATATGAAAGAAATAGACTGGGCGAATCTGTCGTTCGGATATATGAAGACAGATTACAATGTGAGAATCAATTTCCGTAATGGTGCATGGGGAGAACTGGAGGTAAGCAGTGAAGAACACCTTAATTTGCACATGGCGGCAACCTGTTTACATTATGGTCAGGAAGCTTTTGAAGGACTGAAAGCATTCCGTGGAAAAGATGGTAAAGTACGTATTTTCCGTTTGGAAGAAAACGCTGCCCGTCTGCAATCTACTTGCCAGGGAATCCTGATGGCAGAACTTCCGACAGAACGGTTTAAAGAAGCAATCTTGAAAGTCGTAAAACTGAATGAACGTTTTATCCCTCCTTATGAAACTGGTGCTTCTCTTTACATCCGTCCGCTGTTGATCGGAACAAGTGCCCAGGTAGGTGTACATCCTGCTGAAGAGTATATGTTTGTAGTGTTCGTAACTCCGGTAGGTCCGTACTTCAAAGGTGGTTTCTCTACCAATCCGTACGTTATCATTCGTGAGTTCGATCGTGCCGCTCCTCATGGAACAGGTATTTATAAAGTGGGTGGTAACTATGCAGCCAGTCTTCGTGCTAACAAGAAGGCACATGATCTGGGCTATTCCTGCGAGTTCTACCTTGATGCAAAAGAAAAAAAATATATTGATGAATGTGGTGCTGCCAACTTCTTCGGTATTAAGGATAATACTTATATCACTCCGAAATCATCTTCTATCTTACCTTCTATTACCAATAAGAGCTTGATGCAGTTGGCAGAAGACATGGGTATCAAAGTGGAACGCCGTCCGATACCGGAAGAAGAACTGGAAACATTTGAAGAAGCTGGTGCTTGTGGTACTGCCGCAGTAATCAGCCCGATTCAGCGTATCGATGATTTGGAAAATGGAAAATCTTATGTGATTTCTAAAGACGGCAAGCCGGGACCTATCTGTACGAAATTGTACAATAAGTTGCGTGGAATCCAGTATGGCGACGAACCGGATACACATGGTTGGGTGACGATTGTAGAGTAATTGTATATTATGAAATAACACATTTATCAATTAATATTATTCACTATGTTAAAACTAAACTCAGAACTACGTGCGCAGGCGCGTGAGGCACTTCGAGGAAAGTGGCCTATGGCAGCCGTTGCTGCACTTATTTATTCAGCAATTGCCGGTGGATTATCTGCTATTCCTGTGATTGGCGGATTATGTTCATTGTTTGTTGGACTTCCGGTTGCATACGGCTTTACTATTGTAATGCTTGGCGTATGTAGAGGCAAAGACATTGATTTTGGTGTTTTGTTCGAAGGCTTTCAGGATTATGGACGTATTTTTGTAACTATGTTGCTTCAGGCTGTCTATACAATTTTGTGGTCACTGTTGCTGGTTATACCGGGTATCATTAAGTCTTATTCTTATGCAATGACATCTTTTATCTTGAAAGATGAACCGGAAATGAAAAACAATGCAGCTATTGAGAAAAGTATGGCTATGATGGAAGGGAACAAGATGAAGCTGTTCATGCTTGATTTAAGTTTCATTGGCTGGGCTATCCTTTGTATTTTCACTTTGGGTATTGGACTTCTTTTCCTGCAACCGTATGTTGCTATTTCGCGTGCAGCTTTCTATGAAGATTTGAAAGCCCAACAAGGTGGAAGTGTAGAGGTAAACGTTGAAGTGAATGTTGAGATTTGATAAGACGAATCATTCGGTACTATAGAAGAATGGAGCATAGAGAAATCTGTGCTCCATTTCTTTTTGTCGGTTGCTTCAAAATCAGTACCTTTGCGACCTAATCAGGATTGATATGGGAAAGAATAAATTAGAAAAGTTTGCCGATATGGCGAGTTATCCGCACGTGTTCGAATATCCTTATTCGGCGGTAGATAACGTGCCTTTTGGCATGAAAGGGAAATGGCACAAGGAGTTTTTTAAAAACGATCATCCGATTGTGCTCGAGTTGGGTTGCGGACGTGGTGAGTATACTGTTGGCCTGGGTAAGATGTTTCCCGAAAAGAACTTTATAGCAGTGGATATAAAAGGCGCCCGTATGTGGACGGGAGCAACGGAGTCATTACAGGTCGGAATGAAGAATGTCGCTTTCCTGCGTACCAATATTGAAATCATCGAGCGTTTTTTTGCTGAAGGCGAAGTGAGTGAAATATGGCTTACCTTCTCTGACCCGCAAATGAAGAAAGCAACCAAGCGACTGACTTCTACCTATTTTATGGAAAGGTATCGCAAATTTTTGCAACCGAATGGTATTATCCACCTGAAAACGGACAGCAACTTTATGTTTACCTATACAAAATACATGATTGAGGCGAACAAACTTCCGGTTGAGTTTATGACTGAAGATTTATATCATTCTGATCTGGTAGATAATATTCTCGGTATTAAAACCTATTATGAACAACAATGGCTGGATCGTGGTTTAGATATAAAGTATATCAAATTCCGGCTTCCGCAGGAAGGTAAACTGCAAGAGCCGGATGTAGAAATAGAGCTTGATCCCTATCGTAGCTACAACCGCAGCAAGCGTAGCGGTCTAAGTACAAGCAAATAGCTTGCTGGGACAATCACCCTAAAGTGAACCGGCAGCCATCTGAATAGTGACTTTAAATAGTAATTTGTAAATCGTCAAATAGTAAATAAAATGACTCTCTATCCTAAATTGATATTGGATGCATTGGCAACGGTGCGTTATCCCGGTACGGGAAAGAATTTGGTGGAAGCGGAGATGGTTGCCGATAATCTCCGTATTGATGGTATGACTGTCAGCTTTTCATTGATCTTTGAGAAACCGACTGATCCGTTTATGAAATCAATGTTGAAAGCTGCGGAAACAGCTATTCATACGTATGTCTCTCCTGATGTGCAGGTAACAATCACAGCAGAGAGTAAGCAAGCCGCTCGTCCGGAAGTTGGCAAGCTCCTTCCACAAGTGAAGAATATAGTCGGTATATCTTCCGGTAAAGGTGGAGTAGGTAAGTCTACGGTGTCTGCGAACTTGGCAGTTGCTTTGGCTAAATTAGGCTATAAGGTTGGCTTGCTCGATGCTGATATTTTCGGTCCTTCCATGCCTAAGATGTTTCAGGTGGAGGATGCACGCCCCTATGCTGAACGTATAGATGGTCGTGACATGATTATTCCGGTAGAGAAGTATGGCGTGAAATTATTGTCTATCGGTTTCTTTGTCGATCCGGATCAGGCAACTTTGTGGCGTGGCGGAATGGCAAGTAATGCGTTGAAACAGTTGATAGCTGATGCAGCCTGGGGAGATTTGGATTATTTCCTGATAGACCTTCCTCCCGGAACCAGTGACATTCATTTGACGGTTGTTCAAACATTAGCCATGACAGGAGCGATTGTTGTCAGCACTCCGCAAGCGGTTGCTTTGGCAGATGCCCGTAAGGGAATCAATATGTTCACCAACGATAAGGTAAATGTACCTATTCTCGGTTTGGTTGAGAATATGGCTTGGTTTACTCCCGCTGAACTACCCGAGAATAAATACTATATCTTTGGTAAAGAAGGTGCCAAGAAACTGGCTGAAGAAATGAATGTTCCTTTGTTGGGGCAGATTCCTATCGTGCAAAGCATCTGTGAAGGAGGAGATAATGGTACTCCCGTTGCGTTGGATGAAGACTCCGTGACCGGACGCGCTTTCTTATCCCTGGCTGCCAGTGTTGTTCGTCAGGTAGATCGCCGGAATGTAGAGATGGCTCCGACTCAAATCGTGGAAATGCATAAATAAATGGAATCTGGAGTTGGATAGCTTTGCAGTAAGTTATCCATAGGATATAGAGCGAGCCTCTGTAGTCTTTTCAAAGACTATGGAGGCTCGTTTATTTATTAGGATCATATAGAATCCGTTGTTGGCGGATTCTCTTCTACAAAATAGTGACGCTATCCAATATAAATAGTGACGGTATATGACAACGATACCGTCACTATCCTAAGCATATACCGTCACTATTTTTTCTATATCAATCAGGGGTCTTGCATTTATTTATGGCGTATATCAACAACGATTTCTGCTTGATCTATTTTTTACGTTTGAATTATTTATTCAAAGCTTTCATGAGTTCTTTTTTCATGGTGTCTACTCCGGGAAATCCAGTTTGTTTGAAGGTGATATTACCCTCCGGATCAACAACAAAATAAGTGGGAACTCCTCGGATATTGAAGTTGGACATTAGAAAGCTCCATTGCTCATTTGTCACACGGAAATGCTCACCATGAATATCGGTAATCATGTTCTCCCAGGTACCTTTGGGGGAAGTTTCGCCTGTGATGTAGAGGTAGATAATATCCTTGTCTTTTAATTCCTCTTTCATTGGGGTGATGGCTTTATTAGCTGTGCGACAAGGGCCACACCATGTTGCCCAAAAATCAACTAACAGTGTGTGTCCCCGGAATTTAGAGATAATGGATGGGAATAAATCTTCATTGGAGACTTGTCCAGTCTCGTTAACAGTGAAGCCTGTCTTTCTTTTGTTTAATTCTATCTTTTTTATTATCTCTTTGTTAACTTGAGTAAGCATCTCTGCATATACCGGGGAAGAAAAAGTCTTTAATTCAACATTCTGTTCTGCTGTTAACGGGGTAAAATCCTTAATGGATTGATATAGCTTATTAAATTTAATGTTATCGAATAGAGGTCCCTGTCCCGTTCTTAGTGTCTCTTTAAGTACATCTAAAGAATTCGGCAGAAAGTTTATTAAATATATCGTTGACGCGTAATATTTGCCGTATAAAGCTTTAAGAGTGTTGATAGAACTGAATTCCTTCAGTATGTCATAGTAGCCTTTGGGAGTATCGATGTGGGTATTATAAAAATAATCGTCTGTCTGTTCTCTATTCAGTTTGTTAACAGCAATATATGCAGATTTTAGTTCTCTCTCTGTCATGGCGATTTTGCCAGTCGCTTCCAGATCTACCAGGATATTTAATAGCTCTTTGCACGCATTGCTGTATGGGGATTGCGCAATTTCTTTTCGAACGGATGGAAGGCGCTCAAGTACATAAGCTTTATATTCATCTGCACTTTTCCCGACAATGTCATTGTACATATCCATGTAATAAACGCTTTTTAATACAATATCTATATCTACTGAAGCTAATTCTTGTTGTAGGCTAGCCAGATAACCATTGAAGTATACAGGCTCTCCATACGTTTTATCTTTTCTTTGTAGATGTGCTTGTCTGCGGCAAAGTTCCTTTGTATTTATAATGAGTGATGTCTCTTCATTGGGAGCTATCAGACATTCAATCCAACCAAAAGGAAATTCCAATGCTACGCTTGTGACAGATGCAACCTTTACTTCCGCCAGGAAAGTGCCGTCCTCCTTGATTTTTATGATATTCTGTTCGTTGTGGATATTCAGTGCAGGACTTTCTATGTGCATCTTCACTTGCTTTATCATCTCTTTTTGATAGTCTAGTATTTTTCCTTTAAGGGTGGCAGTTCCATAGACTAACTTAGGAGTCGGCAATATCGCTTTCTTATTTATTTTGTGCACGACTGCTTCTTTGGGAAGTTTCTGTTTATAGAATGCGTCCTTATCCAGTTGTATGCCCCATATCTTATATGCTCCGTCAAAATCCCCTTCCGAGAAGTCCAGACTGGTTACATTTTCGGGTATGGGAGGAAATTGTAATTGGAATTCCGCTTCTCCTGATTCCGGCATCCAGAACTCTTTATCTAATGTGATTCCAACTCCTCTTCGAATGGGATAAAGCATTCCATTGTTGTCTTTCAGGAAACTGCCCGTAGCTATTTTTATCCAATATTTAGGATGATAGAAAGCCTTTATATACACTGTTGTCACTGTATCACTCATGACAATTTTATCGACCTCAATACTATTGGAACTCCATGCAAGAAAAGGAGGACGCTCGATCACTCTGTCTTTGGCTTGTATGGTGCAGGTTATGCAGAATATCAAACCGATAATCCATACGAATCTTTTCATGTGAATAATGTTTTATTACACGAACAAATATAAGGATCTTTTTATAACTATCCTTGTAAAAAACTAAAAAAGAAATGATTTTTTTGTACTGGAGAAGGATATATCCGGCTCCGGGGAGAAAGGTGTTTCCCACCGATGAACGCCCCGTTCCTCACCGATGAGGAAAGGGGGCGGCACCGGAGAGAGAAATTACTGTAACCTGAATACGATAGGAATGGTATACTTGACAGAAACAGGTTGTCCTTTTTGCATTCCTGGTTCCCATTTAGGCATATTACCCACTACGCGTACGGCTTCTGCATCCAGTGACGGAGATACACTGCGTAAGACTTTGATATTCGACAAACTTCCGTCTTTACTAATAACCATCTGTATGATGACTCTGCCTTGCTCCTTACTTTTTTGAGCGATGACGGGATATTTGATACTTCTAGCCAGATATTGGAACAGACCGGCTTGTCCTCCCGGAAATTTAGGCATTACTTCTACCATGGTGAATACTTCGTCTTCATTTTCTCCTTTTACACTGCCTCCCTCTGGAGTTGGATCATCTTTTGCAGCATAGCCCACCACCACTACTTCATCCATGTCGGACTGCTTTACTTCTTCTGCTTTGGGAAGTTCAGGACCAGATAGCCGGAAAGCAACAGGAACTGTAAATTTCACGTTCACTGCTTCCCCCCTTTGTTTGCCGGGTTTCCATTTGGGCATGGCGGCAATTACACGCATGGCTTCCTTGTCGAGATACGGATTGACACTTCGCTCCACTTTCGTATCGGCTATGCTTCCGTCCTTTTTGACAGTAAAGCTTACAATCACACGTCCTTGTGCACCGATTGCATGTGCTTCAGCCGGATATCTGACGTTCTTCGATAAGTAGTCCATCAGTGCCTGTACTCCTCCCGGAAAATCCGGCATTTCTTCTACAACCTGGAAGACAACGGAATCTGGTACACTTTTGATTTGAGTTTCCACCATTTCCTTTTCTTGCTTATCCCGTGGAAGTGTAGTTCCTTGAATATCTTCTGTAGGAAGTTCCGGAATATCCGTAGTTTCAGCTTGCATGGCAACTTCTTTTGTTGCTTGTCCCATCATTTCTTTGGCAAATTTTTCAGTGGTACGTGCTACCATTTCGATGTTACTGACAATCATTAAGATAGCAGCCAAGGGAAGAAACATCAGATATTTTGTCCTTCCTATTTCTTTCGTTCTTCGTTTATTCATCATTTTAATACGATTTTTGAGTGGTAAAACATTGAAACTATTTGATAAATTTGCTGCAGCCTTGTGATGTGCCAGTCCCAACAAATGGTACTGGTATGATTTACTATCATGCCCCGTCTCTAATACACGGTGATCTGCCATGTATTCGAGGTTTCTTCTGACTTCCCGTTTCATCAGCCAGATAAATGGATTGAACCAGCAAAAGATACACATTATCTCGCTGATAAGCACGTCTACCGAATGGTATTGACGGGCGTGGGTCTCTTCATGAGTAATAATTTCACTGATTTCAGATTCCGTATGTGATTGTGGGTGTATGAATATCCAGTGGAAGAAAGAAAAAGGGCCGGTTTTTTTCTTTAATAGATGTACGCGTACTCCTTGTATCTTGCTTTTTGAGCATTGGAAGTGTAACCGGATGATGCTGCCCAGTTGTACAAAGAAACGTGTGGCTAGTAATAACATTCCGCTCCAATAGATAACTTTCGCGAGCTGCATGATAAACTCTTGCCAGTTCATTGCAGGCTCTTGTAAAGGAGTAACTACTTGCTCCGGAAGGATGATGGTTGCATAAAGATCTGCCATTGCCACCATTGGTTCGTGAGCTTTTATCCATCCCTGAATATTCAGTAAAGGATAAAGCATGGAGATGGCAAAGAAACATAGCAAAGCCATCCTACGCCAATGGAAGAAGGTGTCTTTATGGAAAAACAACCGATAGAATGCATAGAACAGAGCTATCGCTACATTTATCTTTAGAAAATAAGCTAGTTCCGGAGTCATGGTGATGAATGTTTTCTATTAATTTTCTTTTCCTTTTTCAATGAGTTCGATAATATCTTTGAGATCATCGGTCGAAATTTTCTGGTCTTTGGCAAAGAAAGAAACCATTTCTTTGTAAGAGTTCTCAAAGTAGTTACGAACTACGCCACTCATAAAATGGCGTTTATATTCATTTTCGCGAATGGCAGGAGTATATTGGTAGGTATTACCCACACGTTTCGGTGTGACATATCCTTTCCGCTCGAGATTCTTTACGATAGATGCTACTGTGGTATAAGGAGGTGCCGGTTGCGTATACTTTGCAACAATGTCTTTTACGAAACAGCATTGTAACTCCCAAATGTAGATCATTACTTCTTCTTCTTGTATAGTTAACTTTTCCATGGAGATGTTGTTTAATTACGAATACTTCGCAAATCTACGAATATTTCGTAAATGAGCAATAGCTAGTCGGTTAATAATTGTAAATGTATAAATCTTGCAAGAATATTTTAATTGCATTGTTATTCGGAAATTATTTAAGCATAAAAAAAGACCGGATGAACATTATTTTTTTCTATATAGTCACTCTTTAATAACCTTTATGCAAAAAATAGACTATCAAGGATTTTTTTATATAAAATAAATGAAATATATTTGCGGCTACAAAACATACGTTAAATACGGAAGGGTGTGTTTCAATACTTTAATCGGTTGCGAATAATTCCCCACACTTCAAACAGAACTATTAACTAACAATGCCAACCAAAGGGAAGAGGAAGGCAAACTAAAAAATGAATGATATGAAAAAAGGTTTGATTTTTGTGCTATTTGCACTTGTTTCTATCGTTTCTTATTCTCAGATTTCTTGGAATGCCAAAGTTGGTATGAACATGAGTAACTTTACTGGGGATATGGATACTGACATGAGGATTGGATTCAATGTAGGCGTTGGCATGGAATATCAGTTCTCTGATATGTGGTCTATTCAACCTTCGTTGATGTTCACTCAAAAAGGTGCTAAACAGGATGAAGTGAAAATGAATCCAATGTATTTGGAGATTCCGGTATTGGCTGCTGCAAGATTTGCAATTGCTGATAACCAGAATATTGTAGTGAAAGCTGGTCCTTATTTTGCATTTGGTATTGCTGGTAAGTGTAAAATTGGTGATGAAAAAATTGATTTCTTTGGTGACGGTGATGATCAATTTGGAGCAAAAAGATTTGATGCAGGTCTCGGTGTAGGCGTTGCTTATGAAATTAATAAATTCTTTATTGACTTATCAGGAGAATTTGGTTTGGCTAAATTGGCTGATGGTGACGGTGCACCGAAGAACATGAACTTCTCTATCGGTGTAGGTTACAAGTTCTAAACTTATTATACTCTCTTTATAATATCTCTAAAATCCCTCGTTCTATACTCTCTTGGAACGGGGGATTTTCATGTTCTTATTTGAAAAAAACGGCATATCCCATTGAAAGGATACACCGTTAATTCTCTCTCTTGTAATTCTTACTCATTAATCACTTATCTGCTTGGATAAGTTTGCTTTCTCTTTTAATTCTTTGTATCTCTCTATTGCATGTTTGCGACTCATCAGTATTTGCCAGCGGTATACCCAACAGGTGGTCAGGAAATAAATGCCGGCTTGCAACCACAAAGCCTTATATTCAAAAGCTACTTCACTAAGAGTGGCTCCCATATTGTTGATTTTTACAAAGCCGTTAATTCCAAACGTTGAGGGGAAGATGTAGGATACATACTTCCAAAACGGAGGAATAGCTGCTCCCGGCCAGGAAATTCCTGAAATAAATAACAGGGGGACTGATGTGAATACAAAAATCAGCATACACGTTTCCCGATTGCGAATGGCAATAGAAGCTGTCATCGCAAAGAAGATACAAGCCGCAAGATAGGGGACAACGAATAATATTAATGAACTGGGTTGCCCAATTTGGTTGAGGCTAAACAATCTTGGAACGACATAAAGTACGTAGAAAGCTACCAATATATAAACTAGGAAATAACTCAATCCTTTTCCTAATACAATTCGTAACGTCCCGTTATAGTGACGATTAATAGGTACAAGATCCTTAAATCTGTTGTTCTCACGAGCAGTTCCTGCAGCGAGACCGATGCCGAGCAATAATGTCTGTTGGATAATCAATACCAATACAGCAGGAATCAGGAAAGCGGCGAACCCGGCAGTGGGGTTGAAGATGGAGATTTCTTCATATTCTATCGGATAAGCAGTGATTTCATCCTGACGGTCGGTCGTGTTTCCGCTACGTGCAATTTTGATATCCCTGTTCATATCCAGAGAAACGGCAGTGTTGGCAAGAAGCATCGATTTATAGTATAACAATCCGCTCATGTCGCAATAGATACTGACTTGTGTCTGTTTTCCTTTGGCAATATTGTCGCTGAAATCCGAAGGGATATAAATGATACCATACGCACGCCGGTTCTTTAGCATTTGTTTGGCTTCTTCCATATCAGCACAGTAAGAGACGATTTGAATATCGGGTGTGGCATCTACCTTACGGAGATATTCACGACTAAGAGATGAATGTGAATCGTCTACAACAACGGCAGGAACTTCACGCACTACTTCGTTGTCATAAATGAAACTATACAACAACGGATAACCTAATGGGACGAGTATGAAAAATATCAGCACCCCCTGGTCGCGGAAAGTTGTCTGAAACTCCCGCTTCCAGATATAAAACAGGTCATTGATGCCTTGGGCTATCTTGTCTTTTAATTTTATATCTTTCATTTAGGGTATATATTTATAGTAAACCAATGCTTCCTTCAGGCGATGAACCACAAAGAAGGGGAGCATCATAAATATTAATAGTGCCATATAGTTGGTCCATGAGTAAGCCATACTATATCCGTTGAGTGCTTGATCGACGTAAATCAGGAAATAATGCCGCAACGGGAATAGATTACTCAAAGCCTGTAGAACAGGATGCATAGCCATGACCGGGAATGAAAAACCGGAAATGGAGAACGATATGACTCCCCACAGGGAAGCAAAACTTAATCCGAGTCGTAGAGTCGGCAGAGTTCCTATCATAACAATACCACAACATTGAGATGCTAGTACGAGACACAGTGTGGCGAATATCATCGGGAATATGCCGCTATTGCAAGGAAAATGCAGAAATCCATACAGGTATACATTATAAAATATACCCATAATGAAAAAGACTATTGTGTGGGGAAGCAGTTTTCCTGCCAATGCAATGTAAATGGAGTTGTTACTCATTCGTAGCCATTCGCGGGCAGTGCGATCCTTGATTTCCACACCGATTGAATAAACGGTAACCATAAATATTAATAGCATGAGTACTCCCGGTATCAGTGTATTACATAAGTATACTGAATAGTTCAGCCACGGATTATTTAGTGGGTGTGTATCAATTACGATCGGTTGCAGATAAGCCATAGCCTGATCCTCTGTCGCACCTTTGGCATACAGCATCGTCCGGGCTGCAGCTCCGGAGGTGAGTTCTCCCATCATTTTCATATCCCTGAACAATAGAGAGCCTGCAATCAGGTATGAGTAATTGGTATAGAAAGAGATCGTTGGCTGCCGTTGGCTTTGTGCCTCTGCCGATAAACCCTTGGGGAGATAGAAGAACCCGTAGATTTTTCCCTCCTGCATGGCAATACGCGCATCTGTTACATTGCTGTAATGAGCTACAACCCCTGTCTGCGAAAAAGCATCCAGATTGCGGACAATATTACGGGAAGTAGACGAATCATCCATGTCCACCACTCCCGCAGGAAGATCCTTGGGAAGCCCCGAATCCATTAAAGTGGTGAAGAATATATAACAAAACAGCGGGGCAATGACCATACAGAAGAGATAGAGCGGGCGTGATACCAATCGCCGGCACTCTCTTTGCATAACCTGCCACAAAGCTATATATTTCTTTTCTCTCTCTTTCATGGTTACTTGTCAATGATAACAGACATACCCGGACGGAGATTTTCCACTTTCTCTACCGGAGAAGCTTTCACCTCGAATGTTTTCAGATCAAATTGTCCGGTCGTTTTGGTTGCTTTCCAGGCAGCATAAGTGCCTAAGTCTTTCAGATAATATACTTTGAGCTGGATCTTTTTATTATCCAGAGCAGGAATGATAGCTTCGAACTCCGACCCCATCGTCAGGTTCTTGAGCAAATCTTCGCGTACATTGAATGTTACCCACATATCGTTGAGTTCAGCGATATTCATGATGGGAGCACCAGTACCTACCAATTCGCCTACCTTCGGGAAAATCTCTGAAACTTCTCCGGCAGCCGGAGCTATGAGATAAGTCTCCTTTATGTACGATTCTACTTCGGCAACAGCACCTTTTGCCCGGTTTACCAAAGCTTCCGCGGCCATCTTGTCTTCACGTTCCGCTCCGTTCTTTGCCATAGTATATTGCGCTTTGGCTGCTTTCTCTGTAGCAATGCTTGCATCCCGTTGCGCAGTGACTTCATCCAATTTCTGTGCAGGCATTACTCCCTGCTCATAGAGGTTCTTTACACGTTGATATGATTTTTCGGCAATGGTGACGCCTGCTTGGGCTTTTTGCCACATTTCGTATGCTGCCTGGATTTGTTCCTCACGCGCGCCTTTGATTGCTTTTGCGTTTTGTGCCTGTGCGGCAGCTTCGGCAGCACGTGCCTGTTCCATTTTTGCCACTACGTCAGGAGCTTCCAAAATAGCCAGCGTATCTCCGGCATTGACACTTTGTCCTTCTTTCACGCGAAATTCCAATATACGTCCCGGAACTTTGCTCGAAACGCGATACTCGGTAACTTCAGCCTGTCCCTGTATAATTTCAGGACCTTTGCGAAGCATGAAGAAGCCAACGACTGCAACGATTGCAATAACTCCAAGTAGAGTAAGGAATGCAAGCAGCATATTGCTGTTTTGTGATTTTATAGGTGCCATATGATTTATGAATTATGATTTATGTTTTATGGATTGTGAGTTGGTTAGGGATTGGGTTGTTTCTGATTGGGTTCTTTACTTTATTTTTCTGCTTTTTATTTATTTCAGTGTTCCCAGAGATTTCTTCAGATAGATTTCTGTTAACTTCACATCTATTTGTGCGTCAATCTTTTCTGAATGAGCGGACAGCCATGCCGTTTGTGCTTCAAGAACATTACTTGTGGCAATCACTCCCTCTTTAAAACCAAGCGTTGCATAGCGCAGATTCTCTTCCGCTTTTTCCATGTTTTTGGAAGACATAACCAGTTTCTTACCTGCTTCTTTTACCTTGAAAGCGGCTTGATTGACTTGCAACTCTATTTTTTCGCGTGCGTCCTGAAGCTGGTATTGTGCAATGCGGGCTTCGGCTTTTGCCGCTCTCGTTTTATAAATACCTTCTCCCCAGTGCCATATAGGTATCTGTACCATCACTCCCACATTCCACATGCCTTTGAATTTGTTTTCAAAGCTGTTGAAGACAGAAGGGTTGGTTACCATATAATTCCCCATCAATGCGATAGAAGGAAGATGTTCGGCACGGGTTACGTTTACTTTCTGTTTATAAATCTGTGTCGCTAATTCGAGACTACGTATTTCCGGACGATTCTCATAAGCGGTAGATAAATCGAAATGAGGGTCTGTTGTCAGTAATGGAATATCTTCCATATTTTCATCTGCTAGCGTGATGGGGGAGCTAAGATCAATACCGCATAGTTGGCACAGCAACATTCGGGCAAGGCTCAATCCATCTTCCACTTTGGTGAGTGTCATTTCTGCTTCATTCACCTTGACGCGTACAGACAAGCCATCCGCTTTGGTGGCTACTCCTTCATTAATCATTTTTTCCACATCACCGTCCAGCTGTTGCAAGAGCTTTAAATAACCTTCCGCCAACTTCTTCTTATTAACCAGCGAAATAACTTGCCAATAAGCCTGGTCTGTACTCATGATTACTTCCTGCATGCCACCGTGGTGTTGTTCTTGAGCCAACTCTTCGGCATACTTTGTTATTTTGTTGTACGCCCGGATTTTTCCACCCATATATAAAGGCTGTGTCAATGTAAGAGCACCTGCATAGACATTCCTGGTGTCTGTGCGGAGCGCATCCACTAAAGAGTTTCCCGCTTGGTCGAGAGCAGGCAGAGCCGCTCCTAGTTTTCCGCTTAAGGAAGCAATAAGTGGTTTTAATTCAGGATGTGCTGTTGCAATCTCGGTTGCAGCCTGTTGGATAGGGCCTGCCAGATTAGTTCCTAGTCCTGAAAGCGCAGCTTTCTGGTCGTTGTTTAATAATGAAAACTCTTTCTGGTTTCTCATGTAAGCTCCGGTTGCCGAGAAATTGGGAAGATAATTCGTAAATGCAGCTTTCCGTTGATAATGAGCAGCATTTATCTTCTCATTGCTTATCAACAAATCTTTGTTGTTGGCAAGAGCTAATGCGCGGCAACTATCCAGACTTAGAAAGTTCTGCGCTTTTCCTATGAAAGTGAGACTTAGCAGAATTGTCAGAAGAAATACTTTTTTCATCGCATCTTGCATATTAATAAGGTGATACTTCTATATTTAATAACCCGGTTCTTATGTAATTTGTTTATTGAAGTAGTCTGTTTTTTTGAACTTGTTTACTTAAACAATAATTGCATAAACAACGATGCAAATGTATGAGCTTTACTTGAAAGTGCAAAATGAATTAGCTTTTTTTAAAATATAGTGGGGTAGGATTCTGTTGAAAAGAAAGAAGGCTATTCCTCATGGCGAGGAACAGCCTTTCTTGATATATAAAGTAAGGGGATTTTAATTACAGAGCACCTACTTCTTTCAAAGCAGCGTTAGTTCCGTGAACAGCTTTTGCGCTAGCTGCGAACTTAGCTTTTTCGTCTTCGTTCAGGTTCAGTTCAACGATCTTTTCGATACCATTCTTGCCAAGGATTACAGGAACACCGATGCAAAGATCTGATTCGCCGTATTCACCTTCCAATAATACAGAACAAGGAACCATCTTCTTTTGGTCGTGAAGGATAGATTCAACTACGAATGCTCCTGCTGCACCCGGTGCATACCATGCAGAAGTACCTAGCAATTTAGTCAGCGTAGCACCACCTACCATAGTAGCAGCAGCAACTTCTTCCAATTTCTCTGCAGAGATGAAATTAGCTACAGGCATACCTTTGTAAGTAGCGAAACGAGTCAAAGGAATCATCGTAGTATCACCGTGACCACCGATAACCATACCTTCTACTTCGTTAGCGTTGCAACCGATAGCTTGAGACAAGAAATATTTGAAACGAGAGCTATCCAGAGCACCACCCATACCGATAACACGGTTTTTCGGTAAGCCCAGAGCTTTCAATGCCAAATAAGTCATTGTATCCATTGGGTTGGAGATAACAACGATGATAGCGTTAGGAGAATATTTCAATAGGTTTTCTGCTACCGATTTAACGATACCAGCGTTCACACCGATCAGTTCTTCACGAGTCATACCCGGTTTACGAGGAATACCTGAAGTAATCACAACAACGTCAGAGTTAGCAGTTTGAGCATAGTCGTTAGTGCAGCCTACCAATGTAGTGTCGAAACCCAACAATTGAGCTGTCTGCATCATATCCATTGCTTTACCTTCTGAAACGCCTTCTTTAACGTCCAGCATTACTACTTCGTCTGCTACTTCATTAAAAGCAAGTACATTTGCACATGTAGCACCTACGTTACCTGCGCCTACTACGGTTACTTTTGACATAATACTATATATTTAAAAAGTTGATAATTTGCTTTATCTTTTAGCGCGACAAAATTACAACGATAATCCTAATTAAAGAAATTTTTCCGTAATAATTTTAGTTAAAGGTCGAAGTTCCCGATAATATATAGGTATGATAAAAAGTTTGAGTGGAAGAAGCTGCTTTTTGCATGGTTATATACAGAATGTAGCTGCGTAAGAATGTACTATTATGGCAAATGATTCATTCAGCTATTTTTTTATAATTGCTTGCCTATTCGGAGTTACTTCGTTAGTTACTGTTACTTCGTTCCACTATAGTGTTCCGCAAGAATAACTATAGTGTCCCTTACGGATAACTATAGTGGAACGCAAGAGTAACTATAGTAGAACGAAGTAATAATAAGCAATGAGATTAATAATATTAGGCAGAGAAAGAAATAACGATAGTATCTTGATGGAGAATTTTTGGCAATACCTTTCAACCGTATGCTTGATTCATTTTTGTATGGAAAAAGAAGATACCAATTAAAGTGGCAGGGAACCTGGCAAGTTTTTTAAATAATGAACGAATAAAGTCCGAAAGCTTATTATCTTTGTGCCAATCTGTTAATTGAAAGTTTAATGAACTGCTGAAAATATCGAAAATATCAAAATGAAGTTCTGGGAATCAAATCATCAATCTGTTCAGGAAGGGGATATGCAATTTATTGCACTTTACAAATTCTACTATCAAGATTTGTATGCTTATGGAGTGAGTTTGGGGTTCAATACCGAAGATGTGAAAGATGCAATTCAAGAAGTATATCTAAAATTGTATTTCAATGAGCGCCTGTGTATTGATGAGAAGAAAATAAAATTTTATTTGTTGCGTTCGGTTAGGAATCAGCTGATTGATTGGGAGCGTACAAAGAAAGATACATCTTCTATAGAAGAAGAGGAAAGGAGTTTTAAATTATCCGTATCCGTTGAAGAAAGCTTTATTTCTGATGAAGAAGACTTATTACTGAAAAAAAGGGTGAATAGAATTCTTGATTTGCTGACAGATCATCAGCGGGAAATAGTCTATTTACATTTTATAGAGGAAATGCCTTATGAAGAGATTGCGGTAATGCTGGATATGAAAATTCAAACGGTGCGCGGACAAGTCTTTAAAGCGATGGAGAAATTAAGAAAACTGGATTCAAAAGATTATTTTCTGTTTTTTCTTATCTTATACCTGCATGGCGTTTCTGTCTTTAAATAATTGAAAAAGAGTATTGTATACGGAAGGCGGGGAGCGTAAACCTATACCTCTCTGCTTTTTTATTTATTTTTTTGAGGAAAAAAGGAGATGAAAGGCATACGAATCTCGTATATATAGTAAACAGGTCTTTAATTGAAATAAATAATGAAAGAATATTCATCATATACTACAGCTGATTTTTTGAACGATGATTTATTTCTTTTCTGGTATTATTCCGGAGAAGGAGATTATTATCGAAAAATCATTGCCGATTGTCCCGATCGTGAGCCGTATTTAAAAGAAGCGATGGAGAGACTGGCGGCGTTAAAGTGGGAAAAGCCGGTTTTACCCCCAAAAGAAGTGGATAATGCTTGTTTGAAACTGGAACAAGCCATTCAAAATCGGAAAATGTCTCAACGTAAATATCGATTGTATAAGATGAGATGGTGGAGCGCTTCAGTTGCGGCAGCTATTCTTATCCTGTTTGTTTCGGTAGAGGTTATTTGGAAAAGTGCTCCGGCAATTGATTATCTAGCTTTGTTGCAAGTGAATGACTCTGTGTTTATGAGTGGTAAAACGCAGCTTTTTGTTGACGATCAGTTGAAAGAAACTTTTGAAGGTAATCCGGATTTGGCTTACGATCAAATGGCGACAGATGCTGGTGAAGGGGAATTTAATAAATTAGTTGTTTCGTATGGCAAACGTGCCCGTGTCACTCTTTGCGATGGTACGAAAATATGGGCGAATGCAGGAACGGTGCTTCTATATCCAACACATTTTGAGGATAAGAAGCGTGAAATATATGTAGATGGAGAAATATATATTGACGTGACTCCTAATCCGGAGAAACCTTTTATTATTAAGACGTCGGATATGGGAGTAAAAGTGTTGGGGACTTCTTTCAATGTTTCGGCTTATCGGGAAGATGTAGAGAAAAGTGTTGTGCTGGTTACAGGTAAAGTGGAGGTAACAGCATCTAATGGAGAATCTGTACGTATTTTACCCAATGACCGGTTCAGGCAATCCACTGATAAATATGTGGTAGATAAAGTGAATGTGGAGGATTATGTGTCGTGGAAGGAGGGACGATTATCGTTTAAAAACACAGAGCTTGGCGGAATACTCAAACAACTGTCCAGATACTATAACGTAAGAATTGATTATGATAAACAACAACAAATCACTTGTAGCGGAAAACTGAATTTGGACGATACGATCGAACAGATATTGAATACTATCACAGAAACGGCTCCTGTGGTAATAAGTAAGGAAAACAATGTTTATAAAGTAACAATAAAGAAAAAATAGCCTATGATTAATATGTGAAAAACCATACTCTAATTTATCCTTTTGAGAGGGAAAGGATACCAGCCAGTTTTATTCGTAATAGAATAGCCTTAAAATATTGAAGTATAATTTTAATTCTTAAACAGATGAATGAAAAACATCAAAAAAAGAATCACACTTGCCTAAGTGTGAGAAGGCCCTTTATATGCTTTTTTCTAGCATTGGGTGTGTTTCTGCTATCCGCTTTTCCTACTGAATTGTATGCCCAGAAGAAAACAATTACTTTGGACTATAAAGAGTTGGGACTAATGGAACTTTTTAAGAAGATAGAAGAAAAGAGTGATTATGTCTTTTTCTACTATGACGTATTGATAGATAAGGATGTGAAGGTTCCTGCACGTTTCAAAAACATGACAGTAGAGCAAATTCTGGATAAAGTTTTTGCTAACATGGAGCTTGCCTATAGCATTAATAAAAAACAGATAACTATTAAAAAGAAAGTATTGCAGGAAAAAACGAAGAAAGAAGGTCAAAGCTCTATTGTAAAAGGAGTGGTATTCGACCAGTCTCGTGAACCGTTGCCCGGAGTTAGTATTGTAGTGCAAGGTACTAATATCGGGACCGTCAGTGATCTTAATGGAGCTTATTCCATTCATGTGCCTTCGGATGATTCGAAGATTATTTTCTCCTATATAGGTTTCGCTCCTGTGACTTATTCGGCAAAAGAAATGAATAAGCTGTCAGAAGTAGTGTTGGTTGAAGATACAAAAACAATTGATGAAGTGGTTGTGGTAGGATATACGACCCGTACACGTGAGAAATTAATCAGTTCCGTCTCGACTATAAACAATCAGGAATTAGTCAAGTCCACAGTCCCCAATCTGGAGAATGCGTTGACAGGGCGTGTGTCCGGAGTCTTTTCCCGTCAGACTAGTGCTGAACCGGGTTCAGATGGTGCCGATTTGAAAATTCGCGGTTTTGGTTCTGCTTTGGTGGTAGTAGATGGTATTCCGGGAAGAAATTACAGTGATATCGATCCTTCCGAAATTGAGTCCGTTTCCGTATTGAAAGATGCATCGGCTGCCGCTGTTTATGGGATGCAGGGAGCAAATGGAGTTATTCTTGTAACGACTAAAAGAGGAGGAAAAAACAAACCGACGACATTGGATATCAATACGCGCTTCGGATTGCAAATGCCTCATAACTATCCACAGCCTGCATCAACCCCGCTGTGGCAGACATTAGTTGGTGAATATTATGCTAATATGAAATTGATTAATGATAAGAACGCGGTAATTACTCCCGCTGATATGGCTACACGTGACTATGCTTATAATACCAATTGGTATGAGGAAATGATAAAGAACGCTCCCATCACCCAGTCCAATATCAATATTTCGGGAGGCACAGATAAAGTCAGTTATTTTATTTCAGCCGGCTATTTATATCAGGGAGGTATTTGGTCAACAAATTCTACTGATAAGAATCGTTTCAATTTCCGTAGTAATTTGGATGCGGATATACTGAAAAACTTGAAGTTATCTGTCGGAGTGGGAGCTGTCATTAACAGTCTGAATTATCCGAGATCCGCTTCGTATGAGATAGCCCGCAAAATGAAAGATATGGCGCCAAATATTCCGGTGAAGTGGCCGGGGCATGACGACTATTATGCCTTTGGTGGGGAAGGTACGGTGAATCCGATGGCATTGGCGGATAAAGAGGCATCCGGATATTCCAAGAAAATAGCCAAGAATCTGAATGTGGATTTTTCTTTAGAGTATAAGGTTCCCTTTGTAGAGGGGCTTTCTTTGAAGGCTACGATGGGATATACGCAATCTGATTCGTGGAATAAGAACTGGAATATGAATATCGTTTATATGGGCTATCGGGAGGATGCGCAGGAATATTATGAGAGTGCTTCCGCCTCTAATGCCAATAAAGCAAGTTTGAGTTTGGAAGATGGTTTTTCCTATAATATAACCGGACAAGGTTTTATCAATTATATCCGTTCGTTCGGGAATCATAATATAAACAGCGGACTGGTCTTTGAATTTTCGGATGCGGAAAACCGTTCTACTGTTACGTCTCGTGGAGAATTTCCTTCTACTGTGTTGGATATGATGGCGGGTGGAATTGCCAATAAACAAGTGACAAATAGTGAAGTTTTCCGTAAATACAGGACGGCTTCTTTCATCGGTCGTTTCTCTTATGATTACCGTTCCAAGTATTTTGTCGATTTCAACTTCCGATATGATGGTGCCCAGTATTTTGCCGATAAGTGGGGTTTCTTTCCCTCTGCCTCTGTAGGATGGATGCTGACAAACGAAGAGTTTATGAACCCGTTGAAGAAAGTCTTGAATGAGTTTAAAATTCGTGCCTCCTGGGGAGAATTGGGTGACTTGTCGGCTGCCAGTCAATATTATGCTAATAATGAGCAATACTATTTTCAAAGCGGCTATCAATATCCGGGTACTCCGATGAATTTTGGTGACCGCACCATTTATGGATTAAATCCCACCTTGAATCCTAATCCTGATTTTACATGGGCTACCTCGTCAATGATAAATGCGGGTGTTGATTTTAAGTTGTGGAATGGCTTGCTTAGCGGATCGGCAGATGTGTTCTATCGTCAGCGTAAGGGACTTCCGGCACAAAAGGCCAATGATAATGCAGGAGCATTGGCTACTTGGTATAACTTAGACCATGACAACACCCGCGGTTTTGAGTTCTCATTGAATCATCAATATAAAATAGGAGAAGTCAACTATTTTGTCGGAGGAAACATGTCGTGGTCCAGAACCCGGAAAGGGAACATTGAGCACGGAAGATTTACAAGCGGTTATGACGAATGGAAATGGAACACTGAAGGACATTGGAATAACGTACGTTGGGGATATAACTGTATTGGACGTTATCAGTCGTATGGAGAAATAGCCAATGCACCCATGCATAATAATTCGAATAATAACAGTGCCATATTGCCGGGTGACTTAAAGTATGAAGACTGGAATGGCGATGGCTATATTGACAATTATGATCAACGTCCTATCGGAAGAAATGCTTATCCGGAGTTGGTATATGGTATTAATCTGGGACTTTCCTGGAAGGGAGTTGATTTCTCCATGTTCTGGCAGGGAGGGGCATTGTCGGACTTCCAGATCGGTGCTTTCGATATGGATGCTTTCCAGGAAGGAGCTACTAACTTGAACACTTGGGAATATTTTGGCGATCGTTGGCATCGTGCCGATTATACTGATCCGAATTCTGAATGGATACCCGGGTATTTTCCGGCAGTCCGAGATTTTACATCAGTAACGATCAATCGTCTAAGTTCTAATTTTTGGATGTGGAATGGAAGTTACATTCGTCTGAAAAACGTGGAGTTGGGATATACTTTGCCACAACGAATTACCCAGAAAGCTAATATCAAACAGTTGAGGATTTATGCGAATCTTTATAACTGCCTGACCTTCTCCTCACAGAAATTCTTTGATCCGGAACAGCTTGAAAGTCAGTATTCGTTTGCCAGCTATCCGCAAATCATGTCATTTAATGTAGGTATAAATCTTAAATTCTAACAGGTTATGAAAGTAAAATCTATCATATATATGGTATTGGCATTGAGCTTGTGCTGTGGATGTAGCGATTGGCTTACTGTCGATTCGAAAACCATTCTTAGTGAAGAGGACATTGCCAAATATCCCGAACTGGCAGAAGCACAGTTCTTATCCAATTATGCGGAATTACGTAAATCAATCCATTGTATCGGTGACGGAGCAATGTCGTACAGGCAACATCATCTGGATGCTTTTACCGATGATGGAGCGAGCAATATTACGTACGAGAATGGGGTTATGAGAAATAACACTCCGGGTACTGTTTTTGGAGGAGTCTTTTCTCAAAGCAAAGGTGAAATATTTGAGGCGGTATGGAATTATAAGACAATCAACATTGTTAATAAGTTTATCGCCACTTATAAGAATTCGGATAATGAAGGGGTGTTGAGTACAGTCGGTGAGGCTTATTTTATTCGTGCTTATCTGTATTTTGAGATGGTGAAACGATATGGGGGCGTGCCTTTGTATTCAAGTCCGTTGGATGATGTAAGCTCCATCAACAATCGTTCTACAGAGGAAAAATCCTGGGATTATATAAAAGATAACTTGGACTCGGCTCTTGTATTGCTTCCGAAAGTACAGCGTATTGCATCAGAAGATCGTGACCGTGCCAATCGGTATACAGCTTTGGCGTTGAAGTCGAGGGCTATGTTGTATGCGGGGACTATTGCTAAGTATGGAAAAGTTTCAAATAATAGTTTCCAGGGAATCCGCAAAGAAATGGCGAAAACATATTTATTGGAAGCGGCAAAAGCAGCAAAGGAAATCGTTGATGATGGTAAGTATGCGCTCTCTACTGAATTTGGCGATTTGTTTAATGGAAAAGATGAAAATAATAATGAGATAATTTTCCGTTTTGCTAATGTTGCCAAGACAGGAGTGGCTGTATATGAGGATTACTGGTATCAGTCTTATCGTATTAAACGGGCCGGTTACTGTGCCTTTATGGTTCCTCCTTTAGATGTTGTCGAACAATTTGAAACATTAGACGGTAAGATTCAGCCATTGGATTATGCCGCTTCAAAGAATAATCCCGAAGATTTTTTTGCAAATCGTGATAAACGTCTGGATGCCACTGTTATTTATCCGGGAGGAGAGTTCTTGGGAGAACGTTTCTCTATTTACCGGAAAACACTCGTAAAAAGGACAGATGGAACTACTGAAGAATATTCTTATGAAAAATCTGAAGATTGGATGGGAGCGGGGAAAGTGCCCGGTCACGAAAAATACATGAAAAGTGGAGCAGATGGTATCTTCTTGAACCTTTCCGCCGCAGGAACTACTAACTGGGGATTTTTTCTGAAAAAAACACTGTATGGAGTGAAGAGGTTGGATGATTATCTTATACAAGAAAACGATCAGGATGCTGTCGTTATTCGGTATGGCGAGGTTATTTTAAATTTGGCTGAAGCTGCCGTTGAGCTTTCAACCTATGGAGTGAATGACTATTTAGCGGTTGCCCAAGTCGCTTTTGACCTATTGCGTAGTATACATGGAGGATTGCCTGCCAAAACGATGGACTTGGAGGTTGTACGGCATGAACGCCGGATAGACTTGATGTATGAAGGATTCCGTTATTGGGACTTGAAGCGTTGGCGCATTGGGGAAGAAAAGATGCACAATAAAACGTTGAAGGCTCTCTATCCCATTCTTCATATCGATGAAACAACTTCTCCTGCCTCCGTTTATTATACGTTGGAGAAAGTAGAAGCACCGGATTTGGCTACGAGAGTGAAATGGTTCGAGGAAAGAGACTATTATTGTCCGCTTCCTTTAAGCAAAAGCCCGGGTATCGTGCAGAATGACGGTTGGAATTGATAACCCTAAAAGAAAAGAATATGAATAGAGCTAGATTATATATAAATATCAAACTGTTACTTTTAGCAGTGTTAACACTGAATCTGTCAGGGTGTGAACTTGACGAACGTGTGGATGACTTGACCGGTGGCTACGAAGGCGCTTTTATTGACAGGCTGACCGGTGAAAAGGTGGCTACCGAATATTATGGAGCTAAATTAAAGTTACTTGATCTGGAGTATGGAAATGTAGCGGTTCCCTTGGAGTATAACACACTTCCTGAAGGAACATATCGCAATACCAAAGTATACCCTTCCCGCTATAAAGTATGGGCGAACGGACCGTTCTTTGAGTTGGATACCATTTATGGTGATATTCGTAGTTTTAAGAAAATGGACTTGATTGTTACCCCCAACGTAACATTGAAAATTAAGAAGGTGGAAGTGTTGTACGGCATTACAGCGAACGTCACTTTTACTTATCAGGTAAATGACGAACGCTCCAAGAATCAGGAAATAGGATTGGTATATGGCAAAGAGCAATATCCCGGACAACGTACGGCTATGAATGAAAGCGAAAGCGGTTCACATACTTACAAACGAATAAAGAAGAATTTGACAGAATTGTCGGGAGAATTTACGGAGACTCTGTTCTTAAACCCTAACAGCACATATTATCTAAGAGCTTTGGGACGTACGGAATCAGCAGGAGATTACTGGAATTATTCAGAACAGACTGTGATTAATACGGCAGATATTGATTTGTCTTCCTTACCGATTGAAGCCGCTGTCGGAGTAAGTAGTGCCACTTCTGCTGTTTTGCAGTGGGCATTTCCTCCCGTTGTTGACGAGATAAAGGTTTCTTATACGGATCGGGATGGTGAAGAGGTGATGGATAAATTTAAACCTACGGATTATTCATACGTTGCCAATTTACCTCATAATCAAAAGAGTACAATCAAAGTACAACTTCTGGCGAAAGGAGTTGCCGGTCCGGAACAAACGATTGAAATACAGACTAAATCTTTGACGGATAAATATGTACCTGCCTCAAACACTCGTCCGGAAAATGTTCCTTTCTACAATGATTCGGAATTTAAAAAATCATTATCCGGTGAATGGGCATTGATATATGGTCCTACAATCGGCGAAGACTGGTCCACTACCGATTTACGTTTTGAATATTTCGATTGGTGGGACACATGGTTGATAGGATTTGCCGACCGTATGCCTGCTTGCCAGGATATAGAGAACTTTAAATCACTGACGATTCAGGGAGAAATACAAACGTTGGTTGATATTTTACCTTTTGTTAATCTGGAAACACTTTCTATCATAAAGGGTAAAGGTTTCTCGGTGGATAAAACGATTAATCCGAAAGTTGACCTGACAGTTCTGAAGAAACTGAAGAAACTTAACACAGTTATTATAGGACCGGATGTGCCGCTTACTAAAAAGAATTTTGATGATGCGGGACTTACACATCTGACGATTACCAACTAGGTCGGTAATCACACTACTCCCTTTGACAAGCGAATGTGTCTAGTGGGTAACATCGGATACATTCGTTTTTTTAAAGAAATATATAAATGAAAATATAAATAGTATGTGTAAGATTAAATGTTTATTTCTACTGATGTTGATCGTATTGTGTTCTTCCTGCAAAGAAAGTACAGAAGATGAAAAAGCGATGCAACAGATGGTGGAACGTTTATTTCCGGAGTATGCTTCCCAATTTAGTTTTGAACAATCGGAAAAGATTGATAAAGATTGGTATGAAATAGAAGCGCAAGGAGGAACAGTACGAATACGGGGAAATAACGCAAATTCGATGGCTGTAGGGCTGAACTATTATCTGAATCATTACTGCCTTACCTCTGTTTCCTGGTATGTGAATGATACGGTGGAGATGCCGGAAGTATTACCCATGCCACCGGCAAAAATAACTTCGACTGCCCGTTGCAAGAACCGATTCTTTCTTAATTACTGTACCTTCGGTTATACAATGCCATGGTGGACATGGAAGGATTGGGAACGGTTGATAGACTGGATGGCTTTAAATGGAATCAATATGCCTTTGGCAATCACCGGACAAGAATCTGTCTGGTATCGCGTATGGACGAAATTAGGATTGACGGATGAGGAAATACGGAACTATTTCACAGGGCCTGCTCACTTGCCTTGGCATCGTATGTCTAACCTGGATTATTGGCAGGGGCCTCTGCCTAAAGAATGGCTGGATACACAAGAAGCATTGCAGAAACAAATCGTAGCCCGTGAACGTCAATTTAATATGCGCCCCATACTTCCTGCATTTGCCGGACATGTACCGTCGGAACTTAAAAGAATCTATCCGGAAGCTAAGATTAGCCGGATGAGCTCTTGGGGAGGTTTCGAGGATAAATACAGAAGCCACTTTCTGGATCCGCTTGACCCATTGTTTGCAACCATACAGAAAGAGTTTCTGGAAGAGCAAACTAAGTTGTTCGGAACAGACCATATTTATGGGGCAGATCCTTTTAATGAAGTAGCCCCTCCAAGTTGGGAACCGGAATTTTTAGCCAATTGCTCGAAGCATATTTATCAATCGATGACGCATGTCGATCCGGATGCTACTTGGTTACAAATGACATGGTTATTCTATATTGACCGACATTTATGGACAAACGAACGGGTAGAAGCTTTCTTGAAAGCAGTCCCTCAAGATAAACTGTTGCTACTGGACTATTATTGTGAGAATACTGAAGTCTGGAAGCAGACAGATCGGTATTTCGGGCAACCATATTTATGGTGCTATTTAGGAAATTTCGGAGGAAATACAATGCTTGCCGGAAACACCAAAGAAGTGGGGAAACGAATCGAAAATGTATATACCAATGGTGGAGAAAACTTTTCGGGACTGGGTTCTACTTTGGAGGGGTTTGATGTAAATCCTTTCATGTATGAATATGTTTTCAGTAAAGCATGGGATTGTAATCTGCCGGACTCTGTATGGATAGAACAACTGGCAGACAGGCGAATTGGCTTGAGAAACCAACAAATGCGTCGGGCATGGAAATTGCTTTATGACAGTATTTATACAGCACCAGCTGCTTTGGGACAGGGGACATTGATGAATGCGCGTCCTTGTTTAAAAGGAAATGGCAATTGGACGACTACGTCTACGGTAGCGTATTCCAATGAAACTTTGTTTGAGGTATGGGAGATGTTGTTGAAAGCCGGAGAACATCGACATTCTGCTTATGAATATGATGTTGTTAATATAGGAAGGCAAGTGCTGGGGAATTATTTCGGGAAGCTTCGCGATGAATTTGCGGAAGCTTATTCCCGGAAGCAATTACCGCTATTAAAACAAAAAGGAGCTGAAATGAAACAACTACTGCGTGATGTTGATACTTTATTAAGTACACAATCTTCTTTTTTACTGGGAAAATGGATTGAAGATGCCCGTTCATTAGGTATAGACGAAGCCTCTAAAAATTATTACGAAGAAAATGCCCGTACTATCGTTTCAACCTGGGGAGATAAAGATCAAAGTTTAAACGATTATGCAAATCGTACTTGGGGAGGTTTGGTATCGGGATATTATGCGCCTCGTTGGGAAATGTTTATAGATGAAGTTATTCGCTCTGTTTCTAACAAGCAGCCGTTTAATGCTGATGCTTTTCATCAAAGAGTGACGCAGTTTGAAATTGACTGGGTCAAGTCACATGAACGTTATCCTTCCGAACCGGTTAGTAATGCTGTTGAGATTGCTACTTTATTGATGAATAAATACAAGGATTCAATTTTAAAAGAAAAACACAATGAGAATAATTAGTTATATTTCAAGTATAATCATCACTTTTTCTGCATTGGCTATCATGAGCGGATGCAAAGATTCGGAAGTTGTTGATGACGGCTTTCGTACAACAATGGCTAAAGCCTCTGATGTGAAATTAAATAAAGTTGCCTATTGGCCGGGAGATCCTGTAAATTGCTCTTTTACCTTGAAAAATGAAACGAACTATCCGATGGATATTCGTGAAGTAAAAGTGGTGATTCAGAACTTGGATGATGGAGGGTGTGTATTGACAGAAAAGTCTGTTGCTTCCCATATTCAAATAGAACCGGGACAATCTGTTCCTGTGGATGCCGGGACACTGTATACCCTTCCAGCTGCATTAAAGCCTTCTTCCTTTTGTGCTGTCAAGTTCCTGTTAGATTTTGAAGATGGGATAACCACTACAATTGACGGAACATCTTTCAGAGCTGTCAACGAGCAGTCGCTGTTGACTTACGATATTCAAAAGTTAGATTATCAGGGACTTCCTGTTTATCGTCAGATAGGAGATATGAGTGCCGGGTTCGGTGTGTTAAAAACGATGGTTGCTTTCGATCAAGGAATGGCTGCCACCATGGAGGAGGCTCCGCAGGGTGGTACTTATCCGGTTGCGCCTACTCCGGAGTTTTTGCAACGTTCCGTTCGCAAAACTGTTGAGCTTTACAATTCGGAGATCGGGGCTGCCACAAAGATAAAGAGAGTGGTGGTTGGAACGGGGATCGCATCTGTTTCTTACTTTGCAACAATGATGGGGGCAGCCTATTTACCTATTCATTATCTGGTATCGGCTAATTCTGCTTCTGAAGTACAAGCTATACTCGATTATTCCAATCAAAATGGATATGCCTCTTATGCCACATTGGGTTATGACGGTTCTATGCCCGGAGTGGGAGTTGCCTGGATAAAATTATTGGATTTGCCGGAAGAATATAAGCAATTTATAAAAGATCATCAGGTGGAAGAAGTTTATATTTATGGAGTAGGTCAGGAAGGACATGGAGAGTCTTATTCCCGAAGGGTTTTGACGCAGAATACAATTACCGATGAATATGCGCCTGGTTCTTTATATATATTGTATACTAACTTTGGTTCGGATGCCGATATTGACGCACTGAAACATCGGTTGTATGACTATAATCAGTTAAAATTGGGTGAAGGACAGTATATCTCTGATTGGGAAAGTGGAATTGTCGATGATCAGATAGCCAATATATCCGGCTCTGCGCAAGCGATGGCAAATGTGAAAGCTTATACGATTGAGACTGATGATATGATGGCTTTGTACAATATATCTTCTTTCCTGACGCTTCAATATATAAAAAAGAATCAAAGCAAGTTGCAGGCACCTTTTGTGAATGGAGTTATTTTTAACGAGTATCTTACGAATCACCCTCAATATGAAGCGTTTGTTGGATATGTACCTTTATTATATTGGCAATTTAATTCGGCGGCTTCTACAGTAGAACGTATTGATGGTTATCTGAAGCCAGCTATTGCCGGGTATTTTCCTGATGTTGTCGATCATCTGTATGAGGGATCTTTCTATCTGAATTCTAATATGAGACGCTATGAGTTTTATGACGAGCTGATAGCAAGAGGTGTCACTTCGGAGAATATTAGAATTAGGCAGAGTGTAGATAAATGGAATCCGGAAGATGATGGAGAAACGGAAGAGTATTTGGGACGCATTAATCATAAAATAGGTTCGGCTGAAGAATTTGCTTATGATATAATTGAACGTATTGGAGTGCAGAAGTATCGGAATACGGTTAAGTCGATGGAGTACCTGACATTGGAGGAGCTTCGTACTATTTGTGCACAGGTTGGAAATATGAGATTAGTAGAACATTGATATAACATCGGATTTAAGATTTAAACTAACGAAATGAATATAAAACAATTGATGGTAACTTTCTTCATTGCACTATTGGCAGGAGGAGAGATTGGAGCTCGTGTGCTGACGGATAAATTCGTTTATTCACAAGGGGAGAAGGTTGTGTTTACTTTTGATGGGAAGTCAGAAGGTAAAACGATTATACTGAAATATCTCTCCAAGAAAGGAGAACCGGTTCTTGCGGAGATTGGCGGAGAACCATTTGTTTGGGAAGTTCCTTCAGAATTTACGCCTGCAGCCGTAGGTGTTTATCAAAAAGAGGAGGGACAGTTGACATATTCTTCTTATTTTAGGGTGGTAACTCCCGGAATGTTGACTACCTATCAGATTGCTAAAGAGGAATATAAAGGTTTGAATGTGTTTATGCTCGATGGTGGAATGAGTGCGGAATATGCTGTCCAAAAATCTTTAGCTAATCTGACGGCAGGTGTGAGCCATACATGGCAGATTGGTCCGGGAGGAGGTCCCAAACCGGTATGGGGGACACCTGATTTCCTTCAACAATCCGTTCAGCATACAGTAGATTTATATAATGAGTATTTGGGTAAGTCGAAGAAACTTAAAACTGTGATAATAGCTACGGGAGTACCGGCGGTACCTTATCTTTCTGCAGCTATGGAGGCTCCCGTATTGCCATTACATTTTTTGGTTTCTGTCAATTCTACCAAAGAAGTTTCTTCCATATTAGAATATTCCTCGCAAGCTGGAGTACCCTGTTATGCGACATTGGGATATGATGCTTCCATGGATGATGTCGGAGTTGCCTGGATAAAATTATTGGCTTTGCCTGATGAATATCGGAAGTTTATAATAGAACATGAAGTAGAAAATGTAATTATCGCAGGCATAGGGGAAGACGTGAAAAGTGAATCTTATTGTCGGAAACTTAATAAAACCGGAGTGGATGGTCAGGAGTATGCAGACGGCTCTCTTTATATTTTATATACCCAATCCGGTTCAGAGCATGACATCAAAACGATATCAAGAAATGTCGTGGACTATGATACGTTATCTCTTGAAAAAGGTAAGGACTTGGCCGATTGGGAGAGCGGTGTTGTCAACAGGCAGATTGATAATATATCAAAAGGTATTTGTGAACATACTCCGGCACAAGTTTATTCTTTGATTGCTACTCATGATATGATGGATATGTATAATCTCGGTGCAAATATGGGTATGTATTTTATGTATAAGAATCGGGAGCAAACAAAGGTTTCCGTACAGGGGACTTATCTAAATGAATATTTAATATCACAACCTTTGTATGAGTTGACTCAAGGATATATTCCATTATTGTTTTGGCAGTTTGTCCCTCCTGTATCAACGATCGACAGGATAAAACGTGATATACAGAAAGTGGTGGATGTTTATGAAAAAGGTATTCTCCTAGAGAATAAAACCGTACATGTGAATGCACGTATCGGGAAAGGAGAGTTGGTGCAGGAACTAAAGAAAAGGGGATTTCGGTTTGTTACTAAGCGCAAAGATAATGTGGAAGAATTGTGGAACCTATCCGATGGAATAAATTCTCCTTGTGAAGAGGTTGTACAGAATATAGTGGAACAGATTGGGGTAAAACAATATCAGACTCAATGTAAGAATGCATTGTATTTAAATATGGGTGATCTTAAACTAGTAACGAATAATATTCCGGGACTTGTCTTTCATTCTTTTAAGAAAAAGTTGCAAGATGTTTATTAGTTACAGTAGTAACACCTGCTGAACTGAATAAGTTAGCAAGCAAATAAGTTAAAATTGTATGGATTAGCAGAGGGTTATCAAAAAACTCTCTGCTTTTCTGCTTGACTTCTGTTGCGAAATGATTACTTTTGCGCACGTTATCAATTCACAACTGAAACTATGAGTAAAAAAAGCCTTCTTATTGCGGCCGTGGCTATCTTGGTGATAGCTATTATTGGTATTACTTATTTATTGTTTACCGAAAAAAAAGCTAATCGGGAGTTAGTGCAGGAATTCCAATTGGATAAGGAAGATCTGGAAAACGAATATAGTCGTTTTGTGCAAGAATATGATGAATTGAAGTTTAAGGTTACTAATGACTCATTAGGAGTATTGTTAGAACAGGAACAGTTAAAGACCCAACGTCTATTAGAAGAACTTCGTACTGTGAAGAGTTCGAATGCAACAGAGATTCGTCGTTTAAAGAAAGAATTGGCTACTTTACGTAAAGTAATGGTTGGTTATATTAATCAGATTGATTCACTAAATAAACTGGCTGCACAGCAGAAACAGGTCATTGCAGAAGTAACACAAAAATATAATCAGGCTTCACAACAAATCAGTAACCTTTCCGAAGAAAAGAAAAATCTGGATAAGAAGGTGACGTTAGCCGCACAACTCGATGCAACTAATATTCGTATCGAACCACGCAATAAACGCGGTAAAGTGGCGAAGAAGGTGAAAGATGTGGTGAAATTGGCTATCAGTTTCACGGTCGTGAAGAATATAACTGCTGAAAACGGTGAACGTACCATTTATATACGTATTACCAAACCCGATAATGATGTACTGACCAAGAGTGCATCCAATACTTTCCCTTATGAAAACCGTACATTGGTTTATTCAATTAAGAAGTATATTGAGTATAACGGAGAAGAACAGAATATCAATGTGTTTTGGGATGTAGAAGAGTTTCTATATGCCGGAAATTACCGGGTAGATATTTTTGAAGGCGGGAACCTGATTGGTTCGCAGTCGTTTACATTAAATTAATATCGGGGTATTATTTTTCTCTACCGATATTTTAATTTTCTTCTATATTAACTAACCCGATGGTCTGTTTTTAATATTTCTTCGGGTAACAGCTGTTCTTTTATGGATGAACTGGGGAAAGAACTGCATAAATAATTGCAATAATATACAGAAAATAGGGTGAATGTAGCATGAATTTGCATACAATATGCGGCTTTTTAATCGTAGAAGCCTTCGTTGGATTAAAATCAACGAGATGTCCCTCGCCGAGGAAGGATAAGTTCTTCGGTGAGGGACAACTCTTTTCTCGGTGAGGAACTCATATGGGAATGATTGGAAGCAGTTTTTCTCTCTAGTTTGTATGCGAATAAAGATAAGGAGAAATTGATAAAATGAAGGACTGTTGTCTATAAAAGAATGATTTGTAAATGCAATCAGTATAATTTTAATCTTATTGAGTAAATATAAGGGGAAATCATGTTAATCTAATTTCTGAAGATAGTAAATCCCGGCCCTTTTTCTCTTTAGTTGGAATCTATACCCAATTTGTTGCATTCCCAACAACTTGAATGTCCCTTTTTTTAGAAGTTCTATTTTTAAGTACCGTATAGTTGAATCGGGTGATGAGGAATAACGGTTGCATAATGTGAACTGCTTACCGTCTTCCGTCAGCTCCCCACATCATCTTGCTGCGGAGTGTATCGAAAAAAATGTGATTAAAACGTTTCACTACCTTTATGCTGTAATCTGCCCGACGGATGGTTAGTTGAGTCGTTTCTTTGCAAGTCTCGCTCCTCCCGTCGATGGCGACGAGGAAGTTGTGACTTCTGCTTTCTACATCTAATGTAATCTCCCAGTCATCCCGAATAACGATAGGACGGACGTTGAGACTATGTGGAGCCACCGGAGTGATGGCAATAGTGTTGGAATGAGGGACGATGATCGGGCCTCCTACACTCAAAGAGTAGGCTGTGGAACCTGTTGGAGTGGCAATTACTAACCCGTCAGCTTGATAAGTATTCAGATACGCGCCATTAATAGCTGTCCGGATACTAATCATTGAGGAGCTGTCTCGTTTGAGAATAGCTATTTCGTTGAGGGCATAAGGAGAATCTTGGAGATGTTTGTCGTTGCAGATCAACTGAAGTACGCTCCGTTCCTCCACACTATATCTGCCGTTTTGGATTTCATCAAATGTTTCCTCCATTTCCTCCGGCGAAATATCTGCCAGAAATCCTAAACGTCCTGTGTTAATTCCCAAAATAGGAATCCCTTTTCTTCCTACGCGGCGGGCAGCTTTCAGAAATGTTCCGTCGCCTCCGATGCTGATTACCATATCGGCAGTAAAATCATCACCATCAAATAATTGATCTGCTTTAATATCCATATTTTCAGAAACTAGGAATTGATAAAATTCCCTGCACATACCAATCTCTGCTCCCTGTTTCTTTAAAAGTTTAAACAAGGTGACAGCATGAGAGGACTTTTTAGCCTGATAAGTATTTCCGAAAATGGCGAATTTCATAAGCAATATCATTAGTTCAGGATGCAAATTTGGCATTTTTTCTTGGATTTCTACTTTAAATAACCAAAAAAGAACCCATAATGCGTTTCGTATTATTAGGCAACTAATAATAATATTTGTATTTTTGCGGCAAATATAACGTAGAACTATGACTAAATTAAGTGTAAACATAAACAAGATTGCTACGCTAAGGAATGCTCGCGGAGGAAATGTTCCCGATGTAGTAAAGGTAGCGCTTGATTGTGAATCTTTTGGTGCAGACGGTATCACTGTTCATCCTCGTCCCGATGAACGCCACATTCGTCGTTCAGATGTATATGATTTGCGCCCTTTGTTGCGCACGGAATTTAATATCGAAGGTTATCCCGCTCCGGAATTTATTGACCTGGTGTTGAAAGTCAAACCTCATCAAGTAACTTTGGTTCCCGACGATCCTTCACAGATTACTTCTAATTCCGGTTGGGACACCAAAGCAAATCTGGAATTCCTGACTGAAGTGCTCGATCAGTTTAACAGCGCCGGTATTCGTACTTCCGTTTTTGTGGCAGCCGATCCTGAAATGGTGGAATATGCGGCAAAAGCGGGAGCGGATCGTGTCGAACTGTATACCGAACCATACGCAACGAACTATCCGAAGAATCCGGAAGCTGCCATCGCTCCTTTTATCGAAGCCGCAAAGACTGCCCGTAAACTGGGTATCGGATTGAACGCCGGACACGACTTGAGTCTGGTTAATTTAAATTATTTCTATAAAAACATTCCTTGGGTGGATGAAGTCTCCATCGGACATGCGTTGATTAGCGATGCGTTGTATCTGGGACTCGAACGTACCATTCAGGAATATAAAAACTGTCTACGCTCATGAATGCAATGATCTTGTTAGCCCAAGGGGCTATGAATATGGCCGACTCGCTGGCTACTGCCAACCCCGTATTGACGGAGGTGAATGCTCCTGAAATGAACATGCTTGATATGGCTATCAAGGGTGGATGGATTATGATTGTGCTGGGTGTATTGTCGGTTGTCTGTTTCTATATCCTGTTTGAACGTAACTACATGATTCGTAAGGCAGGAAAAGAGGACCCGATGTTTATGGAGCGGATTAAAGACTATATTCATAGCGGTGAGATCAAAGCGGCTATTAACTATTGCCGTACGATAAACACCCCTTCGGCACGTATGATAGAAAAAGGGATCAGCCGTTTAGGACGTCCTATTAACGATGTACAGGTAGCTATTGAGAATGTAGGTAATATTGAAGTGGCAAAGCTGGAAAAAGGATTGACTGTAATGGCAACTATTTCCGGAGGTGCTCCGATGCTCGGATTCCTCGGTACGGTGACCGGTATGGTACGTGCATTCTACGAAATGGCGAATGCCGGAAGCGGAAACATTGATATCACTTTGCTTTCTGGTGGTATCTATGAAGCTATGATTACTACGGTCGGTGGTCTGATTGTCGGTATCATTGCTATGTTTGCCTACAATTATCTGGTGATGCTGGTAGACCGTGTGGTAAATAAAATGGAGTCTCGTACAATGGAGTTCATGGACTTGTTGAACGAGCCGGCAAAATAATAGGCTGATGGGATTAAAAAGAAGAAATAGAGTATCGCCCAATTTTAGCATGGCTTCCATGACGGACGTCATCTTCCTGTTGCTGATATTCTTTATGATAACCTCTACGGTGGTGTCGCCCAATGCTATCAAAGTCCTGTTGCCGCAAGGCAAGCAGCAGACTTCGACCAAACCGCTGACAAGAGTGGTTATCGATAAAGACTTGAATTTCTATGCCGCTTTCGGCAATGAAAAAGAGCAGCCGGTGGCGCTGAACGATCTGACTTCATTCTTGCAGAGTTGCGCAGAGAAGGAGCCGGAAATGTACGTGGCATTGTATGCAGATGAATCGGTACCTTACCGTGAGATCGTAAGGGTATTGAACATTGCAAACGAGAATCATTTTAAGATGGTGTTGGCTACACGCCCGCCTGAAAATAAATAAGAAACAATGGACAGAAGAAAAAAGGGTGAATACATAGGAGCGCTGGGTGCACTGTTGGTGCATGTGGCAGTGATTGCTCTTTTGATTCTGGTGAGCTTTACTGTCCCTCAACCGGATGAAGATGCAGGCGGAGTGCCTGTAATGATGGGAAATGTAGACGCAGCGAGTGGCTTCGATGATCCCTCTCTGGTAGACGTGGATATCATGGATGAAGATGCGGCAGCACCCGCGGAAACAGCACCGGAACTTCCTTCGGAACAGGATTTATTGACGCAGACTGAAGAGGAAACAGTAACTCTGAAACCTAAGACGGAAGAACCGAAAAAAGAAACGGTGAAACCTAAAGAGGTGGTCAAGCCGAAAGAACCGGTGAAGAAGCCGGAGAAAACGGAAGCCGAAAAAGCTGCGGAAGCGAAACGGCTGGCAGAAGAAAAAGCGGAACGTGAACGTAAGGCTGCCGAAGAAGCTGCCAGAAAGAGGGTGTCCGGTGCGTTTGGAAAGGGAGCGCAAATGACAGGAAATAAAGGAACAGCGGCTAGTGGTACGGGAACCGAAGGTAGCAAGGAGGGAAACTCTTCTACCGGAGCGAAGACCGGAACCGGAGGTTATGGAACATTTGACCTTGGCGGACGTTCTTTAGGTACGGGCAGTTTGCCGAAGCCTGTATATAATGTGCAGGAAGAAGGACGTGTAGTGGTGAATATCACCGTGAATCCTGCAGGGCAAGTGATATCGACCAGTATTAGCCCTCAAACGAATACGGTAAATTCCACTTTGCGTAAGGCAGCGGAGGACGCAGCGAAGAAAGCCCGTTTTAATACGATAGATGGGGTGAATAACCAGACAGGGACAATCACCTATTATTTTAACTTGAGATAGTATCATTAACCAAATATATAAAGGATTATGGGAACTGTATACGCTTTTTTTGCAGATGGTTTTGAAGAAATTGAAGCCTTTACTGCTATTGACACGTTGAGACGTGCCGGACTTAATGTAGAAATCGTATCCGTTACACCGGATGAAATTGTAGTGGGAGCACATGACGTATCCGTCCTTTGCGATATCAACTTCGAGAATTGCGATTTCTTCGATGCTGAACTGTTGTTGTTACCGGGAGGAATGCCGGGAGCTGCCACACTTGACAAGCACGAAGGGTTGCGTAAATTGATTCTTGATTTTGCCGCAAAAGGTAAACCTATTGCGGCCATTTGTGCTGCTCCGATGGTATTGGGTAAACTGGGACTGCTGAAAGGAAAGAAAGCTACCTGTTATCCGAGTTTTGAACAATATCTGGATGGTGCAGAATGTGTAAATGAACCCGTCGTACGTGATGGAAACATCATTACCGGTATGGGACCGGGTGCTGCCATGGAATTTGCTTTGACAATCGTTGACCTGTTGGTAGGTAAAGAAAAAGTAGACGAACTGGTAGAAGCGATGTGTGTTAAACGCTAAACCGTCCATGAAGAAATATGTAATCATTGTCGCCGGTGGAAAGGGCTTGCGAATGGGAAGTGACCTCCCGAAACAATTCCTTCCCATGGGTGATAAACCTGTGTTGATGCATACCCTGAAAGTATTCAGGAGATATGACGAAACACTTCAAATCATAGTAGTGCTTCCACGGGAACAGCAGGACTTTTGGAAGCAACTTTGCCAAAAACACAGCTTTGCGGTGGAACATACCCTTGCCGATGGAGGCGAAACACGTTTTCACTCTGTAAAGAACGGTCTGGCACTGGTGCAGGAGCCGGGACTGGTAGGGGTGCATGATGGAGTACGTCCGTTTGTGTCGGTAGAAGTGATTCGCCGTTGTTATGACTTGGCAAAAGTGCAGAAAGCAGTGATTCCTGTGGTGGATGTGGTAGAGACACTTCGCCATCTGACAGATGCCGGAAGTGAAACGGTCAGCCGGAATGATTACAAGCTGGTGCAAACACCGCAGGTTTTCGATGTAGAGTTGTTGAAACAAGCCTATGCACAAGAATTTACTCCCTTCTTTACAGATGACGCTTCCGTTGTCGAAGCAATGGGAATACCTGTGTATCTGGCGGAAGGTAACCGTGAAAATATAAAAATAACGACTCCTTTCGATTTAAAAGTAGGGAGTGCTCTTTTATAAATGTTCGATTTAGCCACACGCGACATAAAATTTATCTCCGGTGTAGGCCCTCAAAAAGCCGCTGTATTAAATAAGGAGTTGGAAATCTACTCCTTGCACGATTTAATTTATTATTTCCCTTATAAATATATTGACCGGAGCCGCATCTATTACATTCACGAAATAGATGGCAATATGCCGTATATCCAGTTGAAAGGAGAAATTCTCGGTTTCGAAACCATTGGCGAAGGACGTCAACGTCGTTTGACGGCGCACTTTTCGGATGGTACGGGAGTCGTGGATTTGGTGTGGTTTCAAGGCATTAAGTATATCTTAGGTAAGTATAAACTGCACGAGGAATATATCATCTTCGGCAAACCGACTGTTTTCAACGGACGTATCAATGTGGCGCATCCCGATGTAGACAAGCCGGAAGATTTGAAACTTTCTTCGGTGGGATTGCAACCTTATTATAATACGACAGAGAAGATGAAGCGCAGTTTCCTCAACTCTCACGCGATTGAGAAGATGATGGCAACGGTGATTCAACAAATACAGGAGCCTCTGCCTGAAACACTTTCTTCCAAATTGCTGGCGGAACATCATCTGATGCCTTTGACGGAAGCTCTCCGGAATATCCACTTCCCGACCAATCCCGATGTGCTTCGCAGGGCGCAATATCGCCTTAAGTTCGAAGAACTGTTTTATGTTCAACTGAATATCCTCCGCTATGCCAAAGATAGACAAAAAAGATATCGTGGATATATCTTTGAGAAAGTGGGAGATGTGTTCAATACATTTTATACAAAGAATCTTCCTTTTCAACTGACAGGTGCACAGAAGCGGGTATTGAAGGAAATACGGAACGATGTCGGCAGTGGCAGGCAGATGAACCGCCTCTTGCAGGGAGATGTAGGAAGCGGGAAAACACTGGTTGCTTTGATGAGTATGTTGTTGGCGTTGGATAACGGTTATCAGGCTTGCATGATGGCACCCACCGAAATCTTGGCGAACCAGCATTATGAAACGATCAAAGAACTGCTCTTTGGTATGGATATCCGTGTCGAACTGCTGACAGGCTCTATTAAAGGCAAAAGGCGGGAAGCGATTCTGACCGGATTGCTGACCGGAGATGTGAAGATATTAATAGGAACGCATGCCGTTATTGAAGATACTGTCAATTTCTCTTCTTTAGGTTTCGTTGTTATCGACGAACAGCATCGCTTTGGCGTGGCACAACGCGCCCGCCTTTGGAGTAAGAATGTTCAACCTCCACATGTGCTCGTGATGACTGCTACCCCGATCCCACGCACTTTGGCAATGACATTGTATGGTGATTTGGACGTGTCTGTTATCGACGAGCTTCCACCCGGAAGGAAACCGATTACTACCATTCACCAATTTGATAACCGTCGGGAAAGTATGTACCGTTCGGTGCGCAAACAAATTGAAGAAGGACGTCAGGTCTACATTGTCTATCCGCTGATTAAAGAAAGCGAAAAGATTGATTTGAAGAACCTTGAAGAAGGATATCAACATGTTCTGGAAGAGTTTCCCAAATGTACGGTTTGTAAAGTGCATGGCAAAATGAAACCAGCCGAGAAGGATGAGCAAATGCAGCTTTTTGTTTCGGGCAAAGCGCAGATCATGGTGGCTACTACCGTCATTGAAGTCGGAGTGAACGTCCCGAATGCTTCGGTGATGATTATTGAAAATGCAGAACGTTTCGGGCTTTCGCAGTTGCATCAGTTGCGTGGCCGGGTAGGACGTGGAGCGGAACAGTCTTATTGTATTCTGGTGACGAATTACAAGTTGACGGAGGATACCCGGAAACGATTGGAAATCATGGTGCGCACCAATGATGGTTTTGAAATAGCGGAGGCCGATTTGAAACTGCGTGGTCCCGGTGATCTTGAAGGTACACAGCAAAGCGGTATCGCTTTCGATTTGAAGATCGCGGATATTGTCCGCGACGGTCAACTGTTGCAATACGTTCGTGCTATAGCTGAAAGTATTGTAGAACAAGACCCTGCAGCACAAAGTCCGGAGAACGAAATCTTATGGCGACAGCTTAAAGCCTTACGGAAAACGAATGTTAACTGGGCTGCCATAAGCTGAAAAACGGTTAAACATGCAGTTTATTTGCGTAAATGTGTTGCAAAACATATTTCGGCTCTATTCTCCCTATTTATAGGAGTTTAACGACCTGATTCCTCTTCCTTTTCGTTCTAAGCTTCTGAAAAATAGTTAATAACTTCCTTGCCATTTCGTAGGAAAACACTATCTTTGGAAGAATTTTTTTAGTAAATGTATTGTTTAACCATTTGCAAAGTCGAGTATTATGCTTGAAAAAACGCTGGTCATTTTAAAACCGTGTACCCTTCAACGGGGATTGGTTGGTGAGATTACTCATCGCTTTGAGCGTAAAGGATTACGGTTGGCTGGCATGAAGATGATGCAACTGACTGATGAATTGTTGAGCGAACATTATGCCCACCTTAGCGGCAAATCCTTCTTTCAGCGTGTGAAAGATTCGATGATGACAGCTCCTGTCATTGTTTGTTGTTTCGAAGGTGTGGATGCTATTCAAACAGTCCGTACGTTGGCGGGACCAACTAATGGACGTCTGGCTGCCCCGGGTACCATTCGTGGGGATTACAGCATGAGCTTTCAGGAAAATATAGTTCATGCTTCTGATTCTCCGGAGACTGCGGCTATTGAATTAAAGAGATTTTTTAAACCGGAAGAAATATTCGATTACAAGCAGGCGATATTTAACTACCTGTATGCAAATGACGAATATTAAATAGAATTGATAAAAAAGGAATGAATTTCAATTGCATTATTAAAACAGGATTGGTCGCTGTTGCGGCTATGGTCAGCTTGAGCTCTTTCTCACAAGACCTGATTGCCCGCCAGGCACCGATAGACAAAAAATTAAAATCAGTAGATTCTTTGGCATTGCAGAAGCAAATCCGTGCCGAACAATCCGAATATCCCGCTTTAAGTCTTTATCCGAATTGGAATAATCAATATGCGCATTCTTATGGAAATGCGATTATTCCGGAAACATATACAATTGACCTGACGGGTTTTCGTATGCCGACTCCGAGTACAAAAATAACTTCGCCTTTTGGCCCGCGTTGGAGAAGAATGCATAATGGCCTTGATTTAAAAGTTAATATCGGTGATACGATTGTTTCTGCTTTTGATGGTAAGGTACGTATTGTGAAATATGAACGCAGAGGGTACGGTAAATATGTAGTCATTCGTCACGATAATGGATTGGAAACTATATATGGACACTTGTCTAAGCAGTTGGTTGAAGAAAATCAGTTGGTAAAAGCTGGTGAACCGATCGGGTTGGGTGGTAACACCGGACGTTCTACAGGTTCGCATCTTCATTTCGAAACCCGCTTCCTGGGAATTGCAATTAATCCGATTTATATGTTTGACTTTCCAAAACAGGATATCGTTGCCGATACTTATACGTTCCGCAAAACAAAAGGTGTGAAACGTGCAGGCTCTCATGATACCCAAGTGGCTGACGGTACTATCCGTTATCATAAGGTGAAGAGTGGCGATACATTGTCCCGCATTGCTAAATTGCGTGGCGTATCAGTCAGCACGCTTTGCAAACTGAACCGTATCAAACCGACCACTACTTTGCGTATCGGACAGGTTTTGCGTTGTTCATAAAAAATATAGCTTATAAAACAGTAATACAATATCTTTAGGAGAGGGCACTTTAATATAATTTAGAGTGCCCTCTTTCTGTTTTTACTTAATTATTGTTACCTTTGCGCACTATTTGGAAGAAGATGAAAGATACCAAGCAACAATTTGAACATGTCATCGCTTTGTGCCGTGACTTATTTTCCAAGAAGCTGCACGATTACGGGCCTGCATGGCGTATCCTGCGTCCGGCTTCGGTGACTGACCAGATTTTTATTAAAGCCAATCGGATTCGTAGTATTGAAACCAAAGGAGTGACCTTGATTGATGAGGGAATCCGTGCTGAATTTATTGCGATTGTCAATTATGGCATTGTCGGGCTCATCCAGTTGGAACTGGGTTATGCCGAGTCTGCCGACATCAGCAATGAAGAAGCGATGGCTTTATACGATAAGTATGCAAAAGAGGCATTAGACCTGATGCTTGCCAAAAACCATGATTATGATGAAGCCTGGCGGAGCATGCGTGTCAGCTCTTACACAGACTTGATCTTGATGAAGATTTACCGTACCAAGCAGATTGAGAGCCTGGCCGGCAACACATTGGTGTCAGAGGGAATTGATGCCAATTATATGGATATGATTAATTACTCTGTTTTCGGACTGATTAAGATAGAATTTGAAGGATAAGAACTTACATATCATTCAGGAGGTAGTGGCGAATACGTGTCGCTTTCTTTTGGCGGCATCGTTCATCTTTTCCGGATTTGTAAAGGCAGTTGATCCACTGGGGTTCCAGTATAAGATCCAGGATTATCTGACCGCATTCGGAATGGCTTCCTGGTTCCCTTCATTCTTCCCTTTATTGGGAGGCATCATCTTGTCAGCCGTTGAGTTTTTTATCGGTATCTCCTTATTTTTTGCAACCAGAAGAACATTGGCTACTTCGTTGGCTTTGATGCTGATGATTTTCATGACACCACTGACCTTGTATCTTGCCATCTTTGATCCGGTTTCGGACTGTGGCTGTTTTGGAGATGCCTGGGTGTTGACGAACTGGGAGACATTCGGTAAGAATATAGTTCTGCTGTTTGCAGCAATGATGGCTTTCCGTCACAGAAGGATGCTGGTTCGTTTTATCAGTGTGAAAATGGAGTGGCTGGTTTCTCTCTATACGTTGTTCTTTGTATTTACTTTGTCGTTCTATTGTCTGGACCGTCTGCCTGTTTTAGACTTTCGTCCTTACAAGATCGGAAAGAATATTCTGGAAGGAATGACAATGCCCGAAGGAGCGAAACCGAGTGTATATGAAAGCATCTTTATCTTGGAAAAGAACGGAGAGAAGAAAGAATTTACGTTGGATAACTATCCGGATAGTACCTGGACATTTGTCGACACACGGACAATCCTGAAGGAAAAAGGATATGAACCGGCTATTCACGATTTCTCTATGATTGATCTGAATACGGGCGAGGATATAACAGACGATGTATTGACGGATATAGGATACACCTTCCTGTTGGTTGCCCATCGGATTGAAGAGGCGGATGATAGTAACATTGATTTGATTAATGAGATATATGACTATTCGGTGGAGCATGGCTATAAGTTTTATTGCCTCACTTCTTCACCGGAAGAACAGATCGAATTGTGGAAGGACAAGACGGGAGCCGAATATCCTTTCTGTCAGATGGATGATATTACATTAAAGACGATGGTTCGTTCCAATCCGGGATTGATACTGATTAAGAACGGAACAATTTTGAATAAATGGAGCGATGAGGATATACCGGATGAATATGTGCTGACGGACAAACTGGAAAATCTGCCGTTAGGAAAGCAGAAGGTGAGCAGTGACACTCATACGGTAGGATATGTATTCTTATGGTTTGTTATTCCATTGTTGTTAGTGCTTGGGGTGGATGTTTTGGTCGTTCGCCGCAGAGAACGGAAAAACGCGAAGCGGAAGCAACAAGAGGAAGAGATGAAAAGCAAAGAATTAAAAACGGAGAATCCGAAAATAGAAGAACAAGAATAAAAAAAATAAATGATAACGAGCGGCCTCTGTAACGAACGCTAATTCCGATCGTTCAATTGTCAATCGTGAAATCGTAAATTTATTAACCCTTTAAAATAAAAAACAAAATGAGAAAGAACATTGTTGCAGGAAACTGGAAAATGAACAAAACCCTTCAAGAGGGTATCGCTTTGGCTAAAGAATTGAACGAAGCATTGGCTAACGAAAAGCCTAACTGTGATGTAATCATCTGTACTCCGTTTATCCACCTGGCTTCTGTTACTCCGTTGGTAGACGCTGCAAAGATCGGTGTAGGTGCTGAAAACTGTGCAGACAAAGCTTCAGGTGCATATACAGGTGAAGTTTCAGCTGAAATGGTTGCTTCTACAGGTGCAAAATATGTAATTCTGGGACACTCTGAACGTCGTGCATACTACGGTGAAACAGTTGCTATCCTGGAAGAAAAAGTAAAATTGGCTTTGGCTAACGGTCTGACTCCGATTTTCTGTATCGGTGAAGTGTTGGAAGAACGCGAAGCTAACAAGCAGAACGAAGTGGTAGCTGCACAGATGGAATCTGTATTCTCTCTGTCTGCTGAAGACTTCTCTAAGATTGTATTGGCTTACGAACCGGTTTGGGCTATCGGTACAGGTAAAACTGCTTCTCCTGAACAAGCACAGGAAATCCATGCTTTCATCCGTTCTATCGTAGCTAACAAGTATGGTAAAGAAATCGCAGACAATACTTCTATCCTTTACGGTGGTAGTTGCAAACCTTCTAACGCTAAAGAACTGTTCGCTAACCCGGACGTTGATGGTGGTTTGATTGGTGGTGCTGCTTTGAAAGTATCTGATTTCAAAGGTATCATTGATGCCTTCAATTAAATGATAGTTGATAAATGATAGTTGATAGTTGCTATGTACTATAGCCTGCTATCGACTATCGTTTATCTTTTCAACTATCATTTTCCGACTGTCATTCTCTAACTGTCATTTATCATTTATCAACAATCAACTGTTTAATAATGAAAGTTTTACTTACCCTATTGTTTGTTTTGACAGCTACTTTTGCGCAAGCGCAAAGTATTATCAAGAGTCTGGAACGTAACATTCCGGGGCAAGGAAAGGTGACTATCCATCAAGATCCCCGCATCGAGGCTCTGATAGGTATGGAACGTCCTGCAACAGGTGAACAGAAAGTAATAAAGACTTCCGGATTCAGAATCCAGGCGTATGCCGGTAACAATACTCGTCAGGCGAAGAATGATGCTTATCATGTAGCATCGCGTGTGAAAGAGTATTTTCCTGAATTGACGGTATATACTTCGTTCAATCCGCCTCGTTGGCTTTGTCGTGTAGGTGATTTCCGTAGCATTGAAGAAGCGGACGCAATGATGCGTCGGTTGAAAGCTACCGGTGTGTTTAAAGAGGTTTCTATTGTAAGAGACCAGATCAATATTCCTTTATAATTGTATCATGTTAGAAAAAGAAGAAATTGTTTCTCCGAATCTGGAGGAGTTAAAGAGTCATTATCGTAGTATTATAACTTTGTTGGGTGAAGATGCCGAAAGGGAAGGGTTATTGAAAACTCCGGAACGGGTGGCTAAGGCGATGTTAAGCTTGACGAAAGGGTATCACATGGACCCTCACGAAGTGCTTCGCTCCGCTAAATTCCAGGAAGAATATAGCCAGATGGTGATTGTGAAAGATATCGATTTCTTCTCTCTTTGTGAACATCACATGTTGCCGTTCTACGGAAAGGCGCACGTGGCTTATATTCCTAATGGCTATATCACAGGGTTGAGTAAGATTGCCCGTGTAGTCGATATATTCTCTCATCGTCTGCAAGTGCAGGAACGCATGACACTGCAAATCAAAGAGTGCATTCAGGAAACGCTGAATCCACTGGGAGTAATGGTGGTGGTGGAAGCCAAACACATGTGTATGCAGATGCGTGGTGTAGAAAAACAAAACTCTATTACTACTACTTCTGACTTTACCGGAGCTTTCAATCAGGCAAAGACTCGTGAAGAGTTTATGAATCTGATTCAACACGGAAGAGTATAATCTATTTTCTGCTCACTAAACAAATAAGTTTATCGTAAAACGACGCGATCTCCCAACCGCTTTGCCATGATGCTTTGTACGGTTCTCAACTCATTATAGCGTTGCATAAGTGAGTCGCATTTCTCATTATCATGGGCAAGAGCAGGATCTTGGAGGGCATAAAGCATGTGCTTCAATTCCTCTGTTACGATTGCATACTTGAAGTTAATCATTAACATCGGAACCATTTCATAGAGCCGCTCTTCATCCGTCACAATCTTTTGGGACTTGGAGTGATACTTACTAAGCTGATAACGCACATTAATCAAGTCTACACTCAATTTACTGATTACCGGATCAGGATGTGCCAGGAAATAACGTTCGGCAATGAAGTTGGAATCGTGCATGTGTGCAGCAGCTTCCGATAACATTTGGCGGTGCAGCGGATTATGGAAGGCTAACTCGTCCTCTTTCAAATCATTAACCACATACTCTATGACGGTTACCGGAATTTCGTTTCCTTCTTCATCGGTCAGGTTACACATGATTTTCTCTCCATAACGAACTACCGCCTGTAATATCAGTCGCTCGAATTTGTAGAATTCCTGCCCTTCCTTTCCTTCCTGTGGAATAAAGGAGGCATAACTGTCTTCCTGCAGAGCAGGAGGAACATCTGTATATCCGCCATCCACTTCAGGAGGTAACGGAATATCTCCATTAGGTATTGGAACATCTTCAGGAGATGTGCTGCCCTGTGACATCATAGCCGTTCTTTCAGCCATCCGGCGTTCCCGTTCCGTTTGTTCAGCTCGCTTCTCTGCTTGAGTTTCTCGCCTTTTGGCAACTTCTGATACTAGCAGCTTATCTTCTACATGAAGTAGCTGTGCGCATTCTTTGATATAGACGTCTCTGACAATTGCTTCAGGGATGACAGAAATACTTTGCACCAGATTACCAATCAGTTCCGCACGCTTGATGGGATCTTTTCCTGCATCCTCCAGTAGCAAGTTCGTTTTGAAGCGGATAAAGTCCGTTTCATGTTCCGAGATAAAAGTCTGAAATTCCGTTGAGTTGTGCTTGCGGGCAAAAGAGTCCGGGTCGTCCCCATCGGGAAGAAGACAGACTTTGATATTCATACCTTCCTCCAATAACATGTCAATTCCCCGGATAGAAGCCTTGATACCTGCTGCGTCGCCGTCGTAAAGCACAGTCATGTTGTTGGTAAACCGGTGAATCATACGGATTTGTCCCGGTGTAAGGGCTGTTCCCGAGGAAGCAACCACATTCTCTATGCCGGATTGATGCATGGAGATTACGTCCGTGTAGCCTTCAACCAAAAAGCAACGGTCTTGTTTTACAATAGCCTGTTTGGCAAAATATATACCGTATAACTCGTTACTTTTGTGGTAAATTTCCGATTCGGGCGAATTGACGTATTTGACTTTAACCCCTTTCGTTGCACTGGCAAGTACACGTCCGCCAAAAGCCACCACTTTGCCGGAAAGCGTATGTACAGGGAAAATAACACGTCCCCAAAAACGATCCCGTAACCGGTGGTCGTCCGTTTCGTAGCAAAGTCCTGTTTTTACCAAGTACTCTTTCTTATATCCTTTTTGGATTGCTTCTTTGGCGAATGCATCGTGGGCTTCAGTGCAGTAACCTAATTGGAATTTCTCAATGATGTCGTCGCGAAAGCCACGGTTGCGGAAATAGGCCATACCGATGCTACGCCCGTCTACATGATTTTTTAGTATATTCTGGAAATAGTCGCGTGCAAAGTTATTAACGATAAACAGACTTTCGCGTTCGCTTTGCACAAACTTCTCTTCATCGCTTAATTCCCGCTCCTTGATTTCAATATTATATTTCTTGGCAAGGTACTTCAATGCTTCCGGATAAGACATCTGCTCGTGTTCCATAATGAAATGCACGGCATTTCCACCTTTTCCACAAGCAAAACATTTGCATAATCCTTTAGCAGGAGAGACATAAAAAGAAGGGGTTTTATCACTGTGGAACGGACATAAACCGACATAATTGACACCACGTTTGCGCAGGGTGACAAAATCCGAAACGACATCCATAATTTGTGCCGCGTCCAATATCCGGTCTATGGTAATTTGATCTATCATTCTTTCTCCTGTGAATCCGTTTTTGCGGATACAAAGGTACACATAAAAAAATCCCCTGCAAAGAACTTTTTTGCAGGGGATCGTTAAATCTTGGCACCGGTATTGATTATTTAATCTTTTCCCGGATCTTCGTCAGATACTTTTTCATACCTTCCGCATCCTTGTTTTCGATGATTTCGAGAAGGTTTTTCAACTCTGTCCGGATATTAGTCACTTGTCCCGGAGTGCGTGGGTTGAACAGTATTTCCTGAAGCAGGTAATCATCTTCGCTTAGCAGCCCTTTGGCGATTGCCATGTGCTTTTTGAACGTAGTTCCCGGGGCTTCCTGATGTTTCATTACGGCAGCAAATACGAACGTCGATACGAACGGAATAGAAAGCGAGTAGGCTACTGTTTCGTCGTGCTCATCAAATGTATATTCGAAGATGTTCAACCGTAATGTCTGGTAGAGGTCTTTGAAGAATATTTTTCCCAGGTGGTCGCCTTCACTGATGATGATGGCATTTTCGCTGCTTAGATTGCTAAGACTTGCGAAAGTCGGGCCAAACATAGGGTGACTGGAAACGTAGCGGAAACCACTTTCTTCATAGAACTTCTTCAATCCTGTTTTTACAGAGGCAATGTCACTAATGATACAGTCTTTCGGTAATACAGGCAGTATTTTGCGAAAGGCATCCAACGTGTACTTCACTGTAACAGCATTAATAACCAGTTCCGGTTCAAATTCCTTAATCTCCTCCAATGTAGTGAAACGATACGTGTTATAGACGAAACGCAACTGGTGCGGGTTGACGTCGAACACGGCCGTCTCGTGTTGAAAGCTCAAAATATCAGTAAAGAAGGAGCCCATTTTACCAGCTCCAAGGATTAATATTCTCATAATGTTTATTATTTAGTAGTCAAGTAGTAAGTAGTAGATACTACTTGACTACTCTAACTACTTATTAATAATTTCCATCTGTTGACGAACTGATTCTTCGTGGATGGCTTCGAAAATCTTCTTCATAAACTCGCTGTCCATACCGCATTGTTCGCCCTGCGCGCCACGTTTTTCCAGAATCTCATTGTAACGTCCGGCTTGAAGGACTGTGATTCCGTGCTCTTTTTTGTAAGTACCGATTTCACGTGCCACACGCATTCTTTTTGCTAATTCCTGAATGATATTGTCGTCACATTCGTCAATCTGTTTACGGAGCTGTGCCAGACTTTCGGTAGACTGTGTTTCCGTACGGATTACCAACAGATTGAGGATATAGTCGAGTACGTCCGGAGTAACTTGTTGAGAAGCATCGCTCCATGCGCAATCCGGGTTGCAGTGGCTTTCTACAATCAGACCGTCGAAATTCAAGTCCATAGCCTGTTGGCAAAGCGGTGCTACCAACTCACGTTTTCCACCGATATGGCTCGGATCACAGAAAATCGGAAGATTAGGGATACGGCGGCGTAGTTCGATAGGAATATGCCATTGGGGAAGATTTCGATAGATCTTTTTGTCATAACTGCTGAAACCTCGGTGGATAGCACCCAGACGCTTCAAACCAGCGTTGTTGATACGTTCCAGTGCTCCGATCCATAATTCGAGATCCGGGTTCACCGGGTTCTTAACCAATACAGGGATATCAACCCCTTTCAGTGCGTCAGCGATTTCCTGTACGGCGAAAGGATTGGCAGTGGTGCGTGCACCTACCCAAAGAATATCGATTCCCGCTTTCAGACATTCGTAAACGTGTTTGGCTGTTGCTACCTCCGTAGAAACATACATTCCAGTTTCTTTCTTCACCTCTTTCAACCAGGCAAGACCTTCTACACCGATACCTTCGAAACCTCCCGGTTTGGTACGCGGCTTCCAGATTCCGGCACGATATATTTTTTGTCCTTTAGCAGCCAGTTGTTTGGCTGTATCCATTACTTGTTCTTCCGTTTCTGCGCTACACGGGCCGGCAATGACAATCGGTCTTTTAGCTTCAACGCCCGGTAATAAAATTGATTCGAGTTCCATATTCTTATTTGTTTTTATTCTTTTAATAACTTGTTTTCATTGAAATTGTTCTGTCTCATTCTACTGTCGTTCTCTCTTTGGGAGAGGTTAGATTCTTTTAATTCTTTCCAGAGCTTCTGCCAGCTTATTGTCCTTGCAACAAAGTGAGATACGGATATACCTTGCTCCGTTACTGCCGAAGATAAATCCCGGAGTGATAAACACTCTTGCTTCATGCAGCACCTTTTCTGTCAGTTCCTCTACATCTTTGCAGGAAGCGGGAATCTTTCCCCAAAGGAACATTCCTACTTGTTTTTCGTCGTAGGTGCATCCCAATGTTTTCATAATCTCACCGGCGAGGTGACGACGGTTGCGGTAATTCTCGTTATTGCCTTCATACCAGTCCGCTTCGGCTTCAAGAGCAGTTGCTGCAGCCAGTTGCATAGCACGGAACATACCACTGTCGATATTACTTTTCACTTTCAGTATCCATTGCACGAATTCCGCGTTTGACGCCAGCATGCCGATACGCCAGCCGGGCATATTGTGGCTCTTGCTCATAGAGTTAAACTCGATGCAACAGTCTTTGGCTCCCGGTACACTTAGGATACTGATAGGCTTATCGTTCAGGATAAAGCTGTACGGATTATCATTCACAATTACGATATTCTTACGACGGGCAAAGTCAACGAGACGTTCATAGATTTCCGGAGTTGCATTGGCTCCCGTCGGCATGTTGGGATAATTGGTCCACATCAGTTTTACACGGCTAAGATCCATTTTTTCCAGTGCCTCGAAGTCAGGCATCCAGCCATCCTCTTCTTTCAGGTCGTAGTTGATAACTTCCGCTCCGAGTATTTTACTCAAAGAAGTATAGGTAGGGTATCCCGGATTCGGGACTAGCACCTGCTCACCCGGATTGACGAATGCCAGCGTAACATGGAGAATTCCTTCTTTAGAGCCGATTAAAGGCTGTATCTCCGTATTCGGATTCAGTTCCACTCCATACCAGCGTTGATACCAGGCAGCAAAGCCTTTGCGCAGTTCGGGGATACCTACATACGGTTGGTAACCGTGTCCGTTGGGATCATGAGCATTGTTGCACAATGTTTCGATGGTTTCCCTTGAGGGAGGCATATCAGGGCTTCCGATACCGAGGCTGATAACATCCTTTCCCTCTGCATTCATCTGTGCTACCTCTTTTAGCTTCTTTGAGAAGTAGTATTCGCTAACACTTGCCAATCTGTCGGCAGGAGCGATTTTATACGTTTGACTTTCCTTCTGCATATTCGCCTAATAATTTAAGTTCTTTGGTTAATGGAGTGATTGCAGCAATAGACTGCTTGTATCTTAGATAATCGTTGAAAGCTACATCTACGTAAAACTGGTATTCCCATTCCCGTCCGATGATAGGCAACGATTGAATTTTTGTCAGATTGATATTATAGAACGATAGAATGGATAAAACCTGTGACAGGCTGCCTTCCGTATGTGGAAGAGTGAATACGATACTTGCCTTGTTGGTTGCATTGGCATGATGTTGACGGAGTTCGTCTACTTGCCAGGGATCGGCAACAACCAGAAAACGGGTGAAGTTGTGCTTGTTTGTTTCAATACCTTCCTGAAGGACTTTCATACCGTAACGTTCAGCTGCTGCTTTGGAGCAGATGGCAGCGTGTCCTTTCAGATTTTCATTCTTGATGATTTCTGCGCTGCGGGCCGTATCTTCACCTTCCACCACTTTCAACTGCGGATGTTGATTCAGAAATTCGCGACACTGCATCAGGGCGATAGGGTGGGAGTTGACTTCTGTCAGATCTTCCCAGTTCTCATCGGGGAGACAGACAAAGCTGTGTGAAATGCGCAGTTTGTATTCACCGATAATCTGTGTGCCGCTTTGTCTCAACAATTCATTGTTGTGCAACAAACTTCCCGCAATCGTATTCTCGATGGCTAGCATTCCGATGACCTGGCTGTCTTTCCGTATCGAAGTAAACACGTCTTCGAAGTTGGCACAACAGATTAACTCTATTTCTTCTCCCTCGAAGTACTTGTGTGCGGCGATATCATGATATGAGCCGAGTGTTCCTTGAATTGCTATCTTTTTCATTGTTCTAAATGTATTATATAAAAAAATCCCGCGTCCATATTGGAGCGGGATTCATATGATTGATTTCTCTATTCAGTCCTTAAGCATCACTGTCACTTGATACATACAAACTCCCGCTCTACTTTGTTGCTAAAGTAAAAGTAAAAAAAGAAGTAATATGCATAAGTAAATGATTTCATTCGAATCTATCTTTTTTGCTTTGGTTTTTAATTCTGGGGCAAAAGTAATAATTTTCTGTTAGATGCAAACAAAAAACGATACTTTTTTTGTTTTCTTGCCTAAAATAGATGAAAAGGATACTTAAAAGATGCCGGGAAGTGCTTCAGGCTTTGGTCCCAGGTTCTTGAATTCTCCGTTCAGACCAGCTTCCTCTTTCGGATTCAATTCCAGAGATTTCTTCATGTCCTCTACCGAACCGTCCTTATCACCATTCAGTAATTTAGCACGTCCGCGTTCTTTGTAGGCTTCCGCAAAGTTCGGATTCAGCTCGATGGCTTCATCAAACAGGCCGATAGCTTCCGTCAGTTTTTTCTGGTTGATATAAAGTTGCCCTAAATAAAGGTATGCCTGTTCGTTGAACGGGTTTATTTCCGTCACCAGTTTGTAGTCCTCTTCTGCCTCTTCGTCCTTGCCGTCTGCTTCTTTCACTTTTCCGCGCAGGAGCATGGCTGTCTCTTCTTCCGGATTCTGGGCGAGCACAGCATCTATATCTTCCATCATATCTTTATACTGTTTCAGGTTCATCAATGCTTCCGCACGTAATAGGCGAGCTTCAATGAAATCATCTTTCAAAGTGATTGCTTTGGTGAGATGGGCAATAGTCATCAGGTCGTCATCCTGTCCCTTGCGGGCCTTCCCTAACAGATAATGAGCCACGGCATTTCCTTCTTCGATGGCAATCGCTTTATTGGCAGCTTCTTCCATTGCCTGATAATCTTCTTGGATGAAGCATACATTGGCCAGTGTCAGGAAAGTACTTGTGACATCAGGTTCCATAGCAGCCATCTTTTCCAATAATTCGCGGGCCTTTGCCATTTCCCCCATCTGGATATAGAGTTGGCTAAGATAGCCCATTGTTTCAAACTCTTCCTTGATGGCAAGAGCTTCAATAAAACATTTTACTGCATAATCCGGACGTCCCATGCGTTGCGCACGTAAACCGTCGTATTTGAAGATCTCGAAATTTTTCTGATCGTTTTTCTGTTTTTCACTTTCCGGAGTTTCCGACTTACCGGAGAAGAAAGATTTAAAAAAGTTCGGCATGGTGTGTTATTTTTGAGTTACCTTGCAAAGGTAGTAACTTATTTTGAAATATGTATCATTCCATCCTGCATCTTCCATTCACCTTCCTCCAATAAATATTGGATGACTTCGCTGATGCTCTCTTTCTCCGCTTCTATCTTATCGGCTATTTCTACCGGTGTCAGCGGTTTCTGGGTAAGTAATTCTGATATTTTCTTTTTCAGTTCCTCGAAATCGAAAGAATTCTCGGTCAGGGCACCAGTTGCACGGTGACTAAGACAAACATCGCATTGTCCGCAGTTGTGCTCGTTCTTCTCTCCGAAGTAACGGAGCAGCATCCGGCTCCGGCACACATTCTCCGAAGTGACATACTCTTCCATCGCTTTGATGCGGGCTTCATACCGGGCTTTGCGTTCTTCGTAGACGGAAGGAGGAATATGCACAAAACGAAGTTCCTGCCGTTCGCGGGTGTATATAATATAAGGTGTCTTTTTGTGCGGGATGTAATCCACGATGCGACGTTTGGTAAGCGTGACCAGTATATTGTAAATTTGTTCACGGGTCAGTCCGGTACGTATGGACAGGGTTGCTTCGCTGATATAGGCATAGTCGGTGAATACTCCGGTGTAAGAGCGGAGAATCGTCTGTATCAGTACTTCGGCTTCCGTTCCCATTTCCCGCAATTTGTATAGTTCGTCCCGGCGAATCGTGAAAAGAATACGGGAGGCATTATCCTGTTCGTCCGTATATTCCAGATAACCGGCTTGAGTCAGTATTTTCAGTGCACTGTCCACCGGAACCGGGAAGTATTTGAACTTCCGGCAAAACTCTTCCAGATTAAATTCGCGGACACATTGGAAACCGTCGCCCATTGCCATCTGATAGTAATACTGCAGATGTTCGTAGACATTGAGAATATACTCTTTGTCGGGAAAAGTATCCACAACGCGCCTGTGCAGCGTCGTTCTGTCCGTTTTGGTGTATAAGATCACAGCATACGCTTTTTCACCGTCTCTTCCTGCACGACCGGCCTCCTGGAAGTAAGCTTCGAGAGAGTCGGGGAGATCGAGATGCAATACGATGCGCACGTCGGGTTTATCAATCCCCATTCCAAAGGCGTTTGTCGCTACCATTACACGAACTTCTCCGCTTTGCCAGCGTTTTTGCCGGAGGTCTTTTACGGCATTATCCAGTCCGGCGTGATAGAAGTCGGCGGTAATATCTTCGTTTACCAGTAACTCGGTGATTTCTTTGGTGCGTCGTCTGTTGCGGACATAGATAATGGCACTGCCGGGTATCTTTCGTAAGATATGCAACAGCTCTTGAGTTTTGTTATCCGTTTGCCGGACGATATATGCCAGGTTTTTCCGTTCGAAACTCATGCGGAAAACATTCTCTTCACGGAAATCCAGGCGAGCTTGAATATCCTTCACTACTTCCGGAGTGGCGGTCGCCGTAAGTGCCAGTACCGGAATTCCCGGTAGCAATGTCCGTATTTCGGCAATTTTCAGGTAAGCAGGACGGAAGTCATATCCCCATTGTGAGATACAGTGACTTTCGTCGACCGTAATCATGGAGACTTTCATTGATCGCAGTTTGGTACGGAATATGTCCGTGTCCAGACGTTCTGGAGAAATATAGAGGAATTTATAATTACCGAAGATGCAATTCTCAAGAGCAGTGAGAATCTCCTGCCGTGTCATGCCTGAATAGATGGCAAGCGCCTTGATGCCGCGTTTACGCAGGTTTTGCACCTGATCTTTCATCAGGGCGATGAGAGGAGTAATGACAATGCAAATCCCTTCCTGGGCGAGAGCAGGCACTTGAAAAGTGATGGACTTACCGCCTCCGGTCGGCATAAGTCCCAGTGTATCTTTGCCTTCGCCGATACTGGTGATGATCTCCTCCTGCAAGTCGCGGAAGGAGTCATATCCCCAATATTGCTTTAATATCTCCTGATACTTATTCAATCGGCTTTATATCCTCGATTTGAAGTTGTACTTCACCACGCTTGTGCGTGTTTTCTTCAATGGTGTAACAGATGTCGAACGAGCGTTTCGTTTTGATATAACGTACGTGTGAGCTCTGTCCGAACGCGATACCGTTCATTACATTATTCGATTTATTATCGACCAGTTCGAGTTTGATATGTTCCTGATCGCGTCCCACCACTTTACTTGTTCCGTAATCATAAACATGATGAGTGCAGAAAATAGGTTTCGTGTTATCAGGACCGAAAGGATTAAACTTTTTCAGGTCGCTGAAGAACTTGGATGAAATATCCCTGAAATCTATTTCAGCATCAATCTCGATAACGGCACTGGTTTGTTCCGGTAAGATATGCTGTGAAACGTATTCTTCGAATCGTTTGGTAAAGGCATTCACGTTTTCCACTTTCATCGACAGTCCGGCGGCGTATGTATGTCCCCCGAAGTTTTCCAGCAGGTCGCGGCAATGCTCGATTGCTTTATATACGTCGAAGCCGGAAACTGAACGTGCGGAACCTGTTGCCATATCATCCGTCCGGGTCAGTACCACGGCAGGGCGGTAGTACACTTCTGTCAGACGGGAAGCTACGATGCCGATCACGCCTTTGTGCCATTCTTCGTTGTAGAGCACGATGGAGCGGCGATCCGCTAATCCTTCCAGATTGGCAACGATGTTGTTTGCCTCTTCCGTCATACTCTTGTCGAGGTCTTTCCGGGTTTCGTTGTACTGGTTGATTTGTCCGGCTTTCTCAAGTGCTACCGAGAAATCTTTTTCCGTCAGCAGGTCTACGGCTTCTTTTCCGTTTTGAATACGTCCTGATGCATTGATGCGCGGTCCGATTTTAAACACAATATCGCTGACGGTGATTTCCTTTTCAGAAAGTCCGCATACGTCGATAATAGCCTTCATACCAATGCTCGGGTTACTGTTCAGTTGCTTCAGACCGTGGTAGGCGAGGATACGGTTTTCACCCATAATCGGAACGATGTCCGATGCAATACTCACAGCTACAATATCCAGCAAAGGAATCAGGTGGTGGAACTCGATACCGTTACTGATAGCGAATGCCTGCATAAACTTGAAACCGACTCCACAACCGGAAAGGTGAGTGTACGGGTACGTATTGTCCAGGCGTTTGGCGTTCAGAATAGCTACGGCAGGCGGAAGCACATCATCCGGTACATGATGATCGCAGATGATGAAATCAATCCCTTTCTCTTTGGCATAAGTGATTTCTTCTACTGCTTTAATTCCACAATCGAGTACAATAATCAGTCCTACACCGGTTTCTGCGGCGTAGTCCACTCCTTTTTTAGAAATGCCATACCCTTCATTGTATCGGTCGGGTATGTAATAATCAAGGTTCGAATAGAACTGTTGAATAAACTTGTAGACCAATGCTACGGCAGTAGTACCGTCTACGTCATAATCTCCATAAATTAGAATACGTTCTTTCTTTCCCATCGCCCTGTTCAGACGTTCTACTGCAATATCCATATCCTTCATCAGGAACGGATCATGCAGGTCGGGCAATTGCGGGCGGAAAAACTTCTTGGCATCTGCTGCCTTTGTAATTCCCCGCTGCACCAAAAGTTGTCCAAGTATCGGGCTAATCCCTAGTTCCTGGGCCAATGTCTGGCTTGTCTCTGCCTGTTCGGGTGTAATGGGTCGATAATTCCATTTGTGATTCATTTTATATATTGTTTTTTCTTTTTCTGTTCTCAAGGGTTGAAAAGGCACTTCTTTCCAACAAGGGGTAAAAGTACGAAAAAAAGCGGAAGTGTATAGTAGATAAGACGAAAATATTTCAAGGCTGTAGAAAACAGAGGTTTGATAAAGGTAGCTTTTTTACTTGTGAAAGATATGGGATGCTGACAAGCAAGTGTGAAACTCTATTCTAACTAACTTGTCCTGTGGTCAGTTCTTTTTTTAGAAAGTCGTACACGTAACCGGCACTTTGGTAATAAAGTCCCGTAGTCGGATCACTCAAACGCTCAAAGGTGTCGGAATTGTAGTAGATTTCCATTGCTTGCGTCATATTATACTGCCATTCCTCCATGAGTATCCGTATGATTTCACTACTTAAATCTTCAATCATACATTCTATTTGTGTATTCGTCAGCTTCATAGTTTCTTTAGGTATGAAAGGGCATGTTCAGTGCCGAAGTAATATTGTATGGTCAACCCTTTGGCATATTTTAGTTCTTCAATCAATCTGCTCATTGAAATGTCTCCCATGCTGTAACGACGTAACTGATAGGTTACTCCGTCGTCGGCAATAGGACCAATGACTATATCGTAAGTGTGTGCAGGATGTGTATGGCTACGGTCGCGGTTGAGTAAAACGAACTGTGCCCATTCTTCACAGTAATCATCGAATATTTTTATTTGCAGATCTGAAGTCTTTATTATTTGATCTTCCAGTTCGAAGATGGTCACACATGGCTCTCCGGATTGTAATTGATCGGTTTTTTGTTTGGCTAAGGCATGTGCCTGTTCATAACCGGGAGAAAGATAAAATCCTTGGCCAAAGTCTTTGAAGGGCTTTGAACGAGATAGGTCCGGCTTGTCTATTTCCATATTTGAACCATGGTATAGCTTCATTACAGTTGTCCTCCATTTCTACGGCATACCATTGATAAAGCTTCAATAGAATCTTCGAAAGATTGTGTGTGCATTACTTCATAGTGTTTTTGTAAAAAAACAAGGCCTTTAAAACGATTCAAATAGTTGAATGCCTGTTTTTGCTTGATTTGATAAGTCGCTGCGAACTCTGCGATTAAAGCTACAGTAAAATTCAATTTGTTTTTCTCTATGCGAGACATCATGGTTCTCCTTTCTTCATTTGTATTACCTTCCGAAAACAAAGATAGGAAAAACTCTGCAATATCAAAAATAAGAAGCTATTAAAAGTTGACTTAAAGCTCTGTTGCTCACTCTGAATTAGATGCAGTCAGAAGATATGGATTATCTGGATAGTAAAAAAGGGAGGTAGAGAAAATGGAGCGAGCGGAAAGTTACAGGGATTTTTGGATGAATGGCGATTATTAACTAGCTTTAGCGGCCTAAATGATTCATTTCTCTATCTATGATAAAAAGAAACTTGTTAATTGCTATCTTGATTTTATGTTCTATCGGAACATTGAAAGGGCAAACCGCATCCGATTCTTTGGCAATCGTATCTGCCCAATGGAAGGTGGAAAGTCCTCAAAAAGGACTCATTTATAAGTATGCTTCTATCCCCCGATTGTATCAGGGACCCCAGTCTGTTAGTCTGATAGAAGTTGATCCCGGTGCGGGCTTGAAAGTTGATGTTGCCGTTTCGGATAAAATGAAAGAAACAAGTAAGATTGCTTCTGAATATAACGCCATTGCAGCCATTAATGGCTCCTATTTTGACATGAAACGGGGAAACTCGGTCTGTTTCCTGAAGACGGATCGCCAAGTTATTGATACAACGCTGCAGAGTGAGTTTAAACAGCGTGTCACAGGAGCCATTAGTGTGCGCAAAAGGGGAATGAAATTAATTCCTTGGAACAAACAGATAGAAAAGAATTATAAAGGCAAAGCAGGTACGATACTAGCTTCCGGTCCGTTAATGTTGAAAGACGGACAGGTTTGTGATTGGAACTCGTGTGAACCGAATTTTATCCGGACGAAGCACCCTCGTAGTGCTGTTGCTACTACTAAGGATGGAAAAATACTGTTGATAACGGTAGACGGGCGTTTTCCTGAACAAGCAGGAGGAGTGAATATTCCGGAATTGGCACATCTGATCCGGGTTTTAGGAGGTGAGGATGCATTAAATTTGGATGGAGGTGGATCTACTACTCTTTGGTTGTCTGGTGCATCAGATAATGGAGTCGTTAATTATCCTTGTGACAATGGGCGGTTTGACCATGCCGGAGAACGGAAAGTTCCTAATATTCTTTATATAACGCATCAATAACGTTTCCATTATTCTTCATTGTATTTAAGGTCTTTCAGTGCATAGATTAAGACTTTTCAGTGCAGAAACTAGTGACTTTTTATGCAGTCGGGTAGTCGTCCTGTTGTAACGGGACAATGGGCACTTTATAAAAAGACGAATGTCACCTTATAGGGTGACATTTATCATTCTATAAGGTGACTAGCTATCCTCAAAAGGATGAAAATTACTAAAGATACAAAATTAATTAGTGAAAAGCAATAGTAGGGTAAGAAATTTATCTGTATTGCAAACAGGCTTAGAATTCAAATCCGAATCTCGCTCCTACTCCATGTAACTCCCATGTATCATTCCAACTGTTATGATAATAATGCCCTCCATAGCTGTAACTATAATCTGTTGTGGCGTCATAATCTTGGAAGTTATACATCAAAGCTAAATTCAAGGCCTTTTTCCCTTTTAAAGAAAAACGTACTCCTACTCCTATTGAAGCATACGCTCCTTCTATGTCTCCTACAGCATATCCGGCTTTTACGTCGGCGAACGGAGTCACTTTTTTGTTGATGAAGTTAGCTCTGAAGTTAGCATAGATGGGGGCTGCATAAAGATCTGCATCGGTATAGTAGTTGAAAGCAACGCCACCACCTACAAAGAAATAATTGTTGAATTGATAACCATGTGTGGTTGATAATTCAATTTTAGAGGCATTGTAGTCGCTCACATCGCCAATATATGCAAAGTCTACGAAACCCTTATAGCCTTTTAATGTATTTCTTGCGGCTTTGCGGTCGTTGGTATCCTTACGATAATCTCTTGTGTACCGCTCTTCTTTTGTGATTTTAGTCACATCACTCATCTGACAGATGATGAGGCTGCCATCACCTGTTTTGATTTTTAAAGAGACATTGGGCACTTGTTCAATGATTACTCCTTTAATAATGCTGCCATTCTTTAAATACACTACTTCTGTGTAATTCTGTGCTGCGACATACGTACTGATACTTAATAATAAGGTCAGTACTAATAGTAGTTTTCTCATACTTGTATTTTTATTGTTTATAGTTTCTTGAGTGCGCTATAGATAGAGCCTGCCCAATAGTTGCGCAATCCGAAACCACGTGCCTTGCCGTCGGTAATCCATTCTTCAATGATTTCCTTTGTTTCGGTATTGAAGAATACGACTTCATACGTACCTCTATTGTTTGATTTGTCCAGGAACTGTGCGATAAACACCATACCTACTCCGGGTGTTTTCTGGATAGGCAATGCGTTGATGGCTGCTTTGATTTGCTCTTTACTAAGAGTATATTCTCTTTTAGCAGTCATTAGCTCGGCCAGGTCGATGTTTTCGTTCACCTGATTAACGGCATCCAGTGAAATCTCTGTCACTTCTTTTTTCAATTGTTTTCCTACGTTATACTTCTTAGCTTCTGTGATGAACAGTTCATTGATACGTCTGAAAGCATCTTTGAATTGTGCCGGTGATTCATCTGCACCGAAAATTTTTACTTGGGAGTAGTCTACCCCATAGAACTTAATAGACTGAATGTCTTTCAATGCACTCTTGCCTTGTCCGAAACAGAACAGGCTCGTGCTCAAGAATAAGAATAGAATAAGTTTTTTCATATACGTTAATGTTAAAGTGATATAGTTGGTTACTAACTTCCAAAAGTAGAAAATAATTATCGTAAATCAATGAATTTTATCGTTTTTCGACTCATCGGAGGCATTTGTATCTTGGCTATGTACTCTGCCGATTCAAAATTGATGCTTGGCGCCACTCTGACTTTCGAACGGAACAGATCTTTAATCTCTTTGGCAAAGGCTTCGCTACGGTTCTCGCCTCCGATACGAATCAGAATCTCATCCGTTCCCAATTCATTGGTATAAACTTCAATGATATAGTTTTTTACCGAAGGTATATTATCCAGAATGTCGAATAATGCAGGCGGATACAACGTCGTTCCTTTGTATTTAATCATTTGTCCTTTCCGGCCGAGGATGGAGCTTAGGCGGATGGTATTTCTCCCGCAACCACAGGGATCGGTGTGGTGGTAACAAATATCACCTGTTTTGAAACGGAGCAACGGCATACCTTTGACTCCGAGCGTCGTGATCGTCACTTCCCCTGCTTCTCCCTCTTCCACAGGACGATTGTTATCATCCAGAAACTCTACAATGATAAGTTCCGGTTGCAAATGCCCTCCGTGGAATTCATTACACTCGGTAAAGGACGACTGCATTTCGGTGGAGGCATAAGTGGAATACAACTGCAAGGCAGGCCATTTATCGTGTATTTTCTGTCCGAGCGTATTCAACTGGAATTCCTGATTGCGCAATGCTTCTCCGATACAGATGCACTTCTGCATGGAACAGGTATTATGGCTGATATGATTCTTTTCGGCAAACTCTATCAGTTTGATAAGGAAAGAGGGGACTACCATTCCACAAGTCGGATGTATCCGTCGAATTGTGTCCCATTGCAGTTCCGGGATGCCGTTGCCTACACGGATCACTCCCATACCCAGTTCGCGGGCTCCCATATAATATGCCAAGCCTGCCATGAAACGGCGGTCGATGGTAGTCATCAATTGAAGAATATCTTGCTTGGTGCATCCGGTGGTGGTGAAAGATAAGTATTCGTTGTAAGAAAGACGGTCCAGGTCTTCAGAGGTGAGAACGAAAGTGACCGGATCTCCCAATGTGCCCGAAGTCGTCACATAGTCGATAATTTTCTCTTTGTCTACGCAGATGAAATCATCGTTATGGAGTTGCAGGTCCGTCTTGGTAGTGACGGGGATCTGTTGCAAGTCTTCAATCGTCTTTATTTGATTGATATCAATGTGATGTTCGGCAAACATCTGTTGATAGAACTTGGAATGTGCTTGCAGGTAGGCTAACGCTTTGGCTAACTGTTCTTCCTGATAGCTTTTGATATCTTCCGGTGAGCGGAACTGAATTTCAGGATTCTTTTCCATCTTTGGATTGTTTTTGAATTTTCTGTTGGATACGTTCTTTCTCTTGCAACTTGGGAATAGGTCTCTTCAATGCCTGTTGCCAGTATGCAATAGCTTGTTGAGGTTGCTGCATGCCCTCGTAGTAATCTCCTATTACTTCATATACATAGTATAGGGAAGGATTGGAGGCTTGGTATGTTTTTAAAACAGATTCTTCTATCTTTTCCTTTTTTCTGATTTTCTTCAATAAAAGCGGAGTCAGTTTCTTATACGTGAGAAGATGCTGGAACTCCGGTGTGTCGATGAATTTATCTTCCGGAATGGTCAGGTCGGAACTGTATATTTCGTGTTGCCAATCAATCGTGTCCTTGAATATCTTATTCAGGTCATAGGCTACGTATTTCCCACATTGCCAAGGAGAGGTCGATACCCACATCAGCCGTTTCTCCGGTTGGAAGATGACGGAATGATGGGCAATAAACTGATTGATGGCCATTTCGTTGGCCAGTCCCAGGTCTGTGTTTTGCAGGCCTTTGTGGTCACGCAGGATAGAGGCGGCTTTGGAGACATTGATCGGAAGATTCTCATTAATGAGTTCCGTTAATCGTGCAAAACGGTATGGGCTGTCGGAAGTGCGGATATTTTCCATGTTTCGTTCGTCCTTGCTGAATTCTTCCGATTGGTAATGGTTGGTGCAGATGAGCCGATTGGCTTCTTTTCCGGTGAAAAGCACAGTTTTCTCCGGAGATTTCTCGATAATCGCGGTCTTGCCGTCTTTGGCAGAACCTATCAATATGGATTCGGAGACGAATGTTTCCCGTTTTTGGGCGATGGCAAAGGCTTCATCAATAGTGGCTGCATATTGCAGAATCTCTCTGGTCAGGATGGAAATGGGGGTAGCGGAACCTGTCGGGACAGCAGATTTGGCAGCATTAATTGTCACGGTAAGACCTGTCTCGTTCATGCCGGATAACACTCCTATCATACCCGGCCATCCCACGGAAGCAAACCTGTATCCTTGCTCCGGTACATAAAAAGCCACCTGCTTGTTCTCTGCGAAGGCATCTCCTACGTAGAAATCGAAGTTACGTCCGATCAGCAGGGATGAATCTGCACTTTGTGTTCCCCAAGTGGCGAACGAACTGCATCCCACTAACATATAATCTTGCATGGCATGTCCCAGGTCGTGTGCCGAATGGTAATTCAACTGGCGTTCGTAAGGAGTGCCGATGAAGTCGTATTCATGCGTACATGATAGCGAGATTCCGTAGATCTCGTCGCGGTATTCTTCGAGGACGTTCTCACCCAGATTACGGTTGAATAATACAATGAAGAACCGGAGGAATTTCAGATAACTGTCTGAAGGAACAATCTCACGAATCTGATCCACGAACACTTTCTCTTGATAGTGGAGCAGGTCGGAAGACAGTTGCCCGATAGCTTCTCCTCTCTGGAAAGCATCCCCTTTCACAAATAATTCCCATAAGCCGCTGTCGCTGTGCCGGAGAAAGTTATCTCCATAATACCGGAGGTGGAGACTGTCTATATCAATCACTTTGTCTGTGGTCATGCTTTGCTCATGTTTGGGCGTTTGCATATCCGCAGAAAAGTAGAGATAGCTGATTCCGGCTATCAATAGAACGATGAGCGACAGGAAAAGGAAGCCCGTGTATTGGAGTGTCTTTTTGACTATTCTATGCATTTCCTACTTTTTTAGCCAGATATTCTTGTCCTACAAACTCCGCACAAGTCAGCATGGCAGTTAGTGTTACCCCTAATGCACCATGCACATTCAGGTTTTGCCCGGTGAAAAAGAGATTTCCCAAGCGGCTTCTTGTAGATACGAAACCAATTTGCGGACATTTATAATCTTTGATGATCCCATACGCGGAACCATCCACTGTTCCTGTATAGTCCCGATAGCTTAATGGAGTAGTGTCATACATCTCTTCTATGTTTTCTAAAAGGTCAATGCCATGTCCTCGGATGAAGCGGAGAATCTGTTCTGCTTTCTCCTTTTTGAAGGATTGGTAGTCTTCTCCCCGATGTTCGGGAGTCGTGTCCTTCCAGGCAGACAGTTCATCTATATACATAGGTGTCAGGATGGAAATGACACTGGCATATTGACTGTCCTCGGAAGACGCTTGCATGGAAATCATACAGTTGGTGGTCCGTCCCGGATAGAGCAGTTTGTCATACCACACTTTATTGTTCGCATGCAGATACAGGTTGCGGTTCTGATAAGGAGTGCTTTTTTTCTTCATTACCAGGTAGAGCGTAAAAATGCCGTAGGTATTTTCCAACGAACGGATGCGGGAAATATAGGCATTCTTGATGCTACGGTTTTTATCCAGTATCTCCAATGTCCGTTGGGGATGCATATTGGAGATGACGAAGTCGCTTTCCAGTCGCTCTTCTCCATTGATGATAACCCCTTGTACCTTTTCGTTTTCAACGATGATGCGGGTGGCTTCACTGTTATTGAGCACGGTCCCTCCGTTTGCCCGGATTACATTGATTAGCTCCAGACTGACTTGCATACTTCCGTCTACAAAACGGTAGGCGCCTTCAATATAGGAGTGATTAATCATGGCATGCTGGTAGAAAGTGGAGACATCTTTCAAACCTCCGTAGAGTAAAGCTGAACCTGCCAGTACATTTCGTAAGGCGGGGTCCGGAGTGATATCCGCAATCAGATGGGCGGCAGAGGTACAAAAGTATTTCATACCCTCCAAAGCGAGTGTGCCTTGTTTCAGGTGGTCTACGCTAATCAGGTTTCCGACAGCCTGAAGCTGTTCGGCATAGCATTTCAAGTTTTCTTTCTCATGCGGGAAGGAACGGCAGATGGTTTCAATAAACTGCGGGTATCCCATTGCATAATCGTATGTTTTTCCTTTATAGTAGATCGTATCAAAAGCAGCATCGTCCAAGCGTTTTATTTTCAGCTTGTCCATGATACCGAAATAGCGGAAATACTGGTTCATCACTTGACCCTCATCCAGGCTTCCTACATAATGAATACCCGTATCCAACAGATGCCCTTTTCGTTGGTAAGTCTGGAAGCATCCGCCGAATTGCGCATTTTTTTCTACTACGCATACGTTGAATCCCTCTTTGCTAAGAATCGCTCCGCATTCCAGTCCGCCAAGGCCGCTGCCGATAATGATGATGTCATATTTGCTCATACTAGTTCGGTTTTCTAAATATGTAAATGGTGTTTGATGTATATTTGTCATTAGGAATGATTTCGACAGCCATTCCACAGGCGACTGCTATTTCCCGTAATTGGGTTTCAGTGGTGAAATACAGCTCTCCGGTTGTCCGGTTGAAGTTGAAGATACGGGTGGATAGTAATTCCGTGAACCGGGTTAACCGGTGCTTGGAAGCGTTGGCTGAATTTCCGTCGCGTATGATAATCATTCCTTGTGAACGCAAGCGACCGGCACATTTCAACAATAGGGTTTGTTGATGTTCGTAGCTCATATAGTGAAGCATGTCGTTCAGGATAAAGACATCACTTTCCGGCAGGGGATATTCCAATGCATTGCCATGCTTGAACTGGAGATGCTCGTTGCGTAACCATCCGTGCTGCGCCAGCGCTATCTTGTCTTCATCGTAATCAATACCCAGGATTTCCCGGTCCTCGGAAAGCAGAGACAGCATATAGCATAACGGGCCGAAGCCGCAACCGATGTCTGTGATTTGCCCTTGGACGGGAATCAACCGGTTGAATAGCCGGTAATTCTTTTCCATCTTTACTTTAATACGGATATACCATTCTACGACGGGACCTTTATAGATATAGTTCTGGATAAGAGCTTCGTAGAACGCCGGATTGTCCGTCGTGTTCTGTTCACGGCAGATACGGGCATAAACCTCTTTCATGTAAGCGGATATGCGTTTGGTACGCTCCTGATAAGTACTTCCGAAAGACAGATCGTCTAGTGGTATACGGGGAAGTATTTCTGTATAGATGATTCCTTTCCGGATATTGAAAGGCTGTGCTTTGGCAATGATTTTGTTATTACCGTAAAGCAGGATCGGCAGAATATCCAGTTTCAATGCTTCTGCCAGATAGAATGCTCCTTTGTGGAAACGTTTCATCTTTCCGTTATAGGTACGTGTGCCTTCCGGGAAAATGGCGATGGAGTAGCCCTCCTTCACTTTTTTCCGCATCCGTTCCATATATTGCTCGTATCCTTCGCCTATATAATAGAAGTCGACATAACGAATGATGGCTCCGAAGAAAGGAGAGTGCCATACCCAATGGTTGGTTACCATCAGGATTTTAGATGAAAGAGACAGCAATACCAGAATGTCGATGAACGACTGGTGGTTGGCAATGATAATTGCCGGATGCCGGAAGCGTTCGTTGGCTTTGTTGATATGTTCTTTTTTGACGGCGGTGGCCAGTAGCAAAATTCCTTTGCAGGTGATTTGTATCAGGCGGCACACCAAACGCTGCTTGCTGCTTTTGCGCACAGGCACCGGATAAAGCAGGATAATCAATATACGGAGGACGATGCAGCCGATAAAGAAAAGCAGGAAGAGCAACACGGTACGTATCAATCCGATAAGCGTATAAGGCGGTAATCCTTTGGAAGCGGGGCCTGCGATGAAGAACCGGAAAATGAGTGGCTGAATGGTATAAGCCACCAGTACCACTGCTATCATACCCAGAATGGAAATCAGGGAAATGGATTGCAAAGCCGGGTGTTTGGCAAACACAAGTGCTCCCATACCGACCACTGTGGTGAAGGCGGAGAAGAAGATGGCTGTTTTATGGGAATTCAACACCTTCTGACCTGTACGGTATTTGTTTTGTAGCCCGTCCATAATGAAGATACTGAAGTCATCTCCAATGCCAAAGATAAAGGTGGACAGGATGATGTTGATAATATTGAACTCAATCCCCAGAATTCCCATCAATCCCAAGATGATTACCCAGCTGATTAGCATTGGGAGAAAGCTCATCAGGGTAAGTTCGATACGTCCGTAGGAGAACCATAGTGCAAAGAATATGAGGAAAGAAGAGATGTACAGAATCAGGTAAAAGTCGTCATTGATGGCCGATACCCATTTGTTGGCAAAATAGGAACGGTCGAAGATGACTACATTCGGGTCTTTATTAAAGTTCTGGTACACAGCTTCCTTATTCGGTTCGCTGATCCGTATCTGGCTGATAAGCATGGTGATGGAATCGGCAGAGGTTTGCCATTCATTCAATAGCTTGCCGGATAAATCGTCTTCTTGCGCGGTGTAATGATATTCACCGAAAGGCTGGTTCATCCATTGATAAAAAGGTTCGAAGCTTCCCGGGCGGAAACGATATTCGGCGGCAACTGTTTCCAACTGTTCACGGACTTGTTGCTGTTTTTCATCCGTCCAGTAATCTTTCCATTTCTTCAGGCGTTTTTGCTGCTCTTGCGGAGAGATCAGAAACTGTGAGGCGGAGGCATACTCTTTGATGAGTCCCTGCTCTTTCAGTGCCGATAACTTCTGATTGGTCGTTGCATAAATTTCGGTAGCCTGATTCATGTCTTTGCCCACACTGACAAAAAGCACGGTCTTTTCGTCGTTGTCGAAGAGTTGCAGTAATTTTTCTTCCGATTGTTGGAGATGGCGGGGCTCATAGTTGAGACTCATCATATCGTTGTTGAAGCCTACCTTTTGCGAAGTAAACAAACAGATCACTGTAATGAGGAGGATGCCGCCTACCAGCCATTTATTCTTTTCGTAAGAATAAGCATTTATTTTCTCGATGATGCGTAGTATGCGTCCCTGTTTGACGTCTGCCTGTCCTTTCAGAAAATGAGGCAGGTAAATGAGACAGAAGAGGGTGGTGCCCACCAATGCCAGAGAGGCAAACAATCCGAAGTCGCGTAACAGATCGGAACTGGTGAATATCAATCCCAGAAATGCGCCGATAGTGGTGAAACTACCTACCGTAAGCGGATAGGCTATCTCTTTAATAAGTTGTTGAACGGTGGAAACATGGTTCTGGTGTGCCAGCATGTGAATGGAATAGCTTAGTGCAATACCCATCACTGCCGAACCAGCTCCCACTGCAATGGCGGAGATACTTCCTTTGATAAAGAAAATGAGAAACAGGGCAAATAATCCTCCGAACAGTACTGGAGTAATAATCAACGGTATCGATCTCTTTCGTTTAAAAACGAGTGAGATGAATACAATGATGATAAGCAGTGCCAGAGAGGAGGTCAGGATGGTATCTTTCTTAATCTGACGGGCGTTGTAGACTCCCACGGAGGGACCGCCGAAGTATTCAGCTCGAATGGTAGGAGATTCTCCCTGTACGTGCTTGAGCTCTTCTTCGAGTATCTTTATCAGTTCGTCGTTCTTTCCGGTGCTGCCTGTACTGAATACCGGGGTAATGAACATAAGTAAGGTGGAACCGTCTTTGGAGAAGATATGTTCGTCATAAATCTCGTAGTTGGCTTCCAACTGGAAATCTTGCAAATGTTTCAGGGTTTCGCTTCCCAGTCCGAGCGGGTCCCGGAGAATATAGCTTCTTAATGCAATTCCGGCAGGAGAGAGGAGATTGGTATAATTCTTTTGCATGACAGCCTGTATCCCTTTATCCGTCAGTAAGGAATCGAAGCGTTGATAGTCCGTATCTGTCAGGAAAAGCGGAAGATGTTCATAAACGAAGTCTGTGGCTCCTTGGATGAGGCTTTGGTCTACCTGTGCGAGAATTCCTTTAATCAGTTTTCCTCCGGCTTTTTCAGTCAGGGTTTGTTGCAGTTGTCCGGCTGCTTCTATCAGGGAGTCGGGTTCTACGCGGTGGCAGGTATCTGCCGAGGATAACATAATGATAATCTTATCCTTAATCTTGAGATTGTCGAATACTTTGATTGTGTTCTGGGAATCTTTAGTGTCGGGGAAAAATTGTGTGATGTTCTCTTCGAACCTTACTTGCAGGGCAAAGAATCCCATTAACAGGACACAACTGATGAGTGACAAATAGAACAGAATCTTGTGCCTCTCGAAATAATCATATAGTCCGATAAAAAACTGGGTCATATCTTTTTTTTCCTACACGCCGTGAGCAGAATGAACGCGATGGTTCCTGCCAGTATGCTGCAACCGACTGCAAAGATAACACTTCCTATTAAATATTGCTCTATGACTGATTTTACATTTTCAAAAGAAAGTTCGTTTAAATGCAGATTGACAGGATCTCCCAGCACTTTGCAACCGGTTACGTAACTGCCGTACAGCAAAAATGGAATCATCGGAGGGATACTGATATTGGCTGCTACAATAGCTATGACTTTATTCAGTCTGAACAAATGTGCCAGAAATAACGTGATTAGCATTTGATATCCCCATACCGGAACGATCCCCATGAATACGCCGAGTGTGATGGCAGCCGTGATCCGCAGATTAGATTCGGGGGAGTGGGTGACATGATCCGAGAAAAACTGCTTGCAGTTCTTCCAGGTCAGTTTACGGAAGAAGTTCCGGGGGATGATCCAAAGGAAAGTGACGAGCACCAGTACTGTGTTCAGGATACTGATACGGGTGAAATCGCGGAACGGTCGGAAATGAGAAACTCGCTCTTCCTGTGGCGGATAATAAACATGTACCGGAATGTTTTTAACGGTAATGCCTCCCCAGGCAGCAAAGACAAGTGCTTCCAACTCAAATTCGTATTTGGCGGTGTAATACCACTTGTCCACATTCATTCGTTGGATGGGGTACAGGCGGTAGCCGGATTGAGTATCTTGCAGTTTGATACCTGTTTCGAGGGTAAACCAGAAGTTGGAAAACTTATTGGCAAATGTATTCTTTCCCGGCATATTGTCCGAGGCGAGGTTACGGGCACCTACCAATAATGTGTCCGGTTCCTTTTCTATGGCTTCGATCAATGCAGGGATATCCGAAGCGAAATGCTGTCCGTCAGAATCAATGGTGATAGCATACCGGAATCCTTGCTTTTTGGCAAAGGATAGTCCATGTCTCAAAGCTACTCCTTTTCCTTGATTGACAGGGTGGGTGATGGTATGTAAGTTAGATTCCCGGCTAAGTATTTCGGCAGTTTCATCTGTAGAACCGTCGTTGACAACAAGGATATCGGGGGCGTAGAAACGTACACTTTCTATGACGTCCGCCAGTGTCTTTCCATTGTTGTAACTTGGGATGATAACGATGATCCCTAATTGTTTCAACTTCTCGTGCCAATAGGCTGTACTTATTTGTTCCTTCATACTGTCGGGGTAAGTGCAGCTTTTAGTTTGATGAAACATTCGTTCTTTACGGTATTTTCCTCTACAGTGCTCTCTTTCACAGTACTCTTTTTTACAGCTTCCTTCTTTATAGTCCCTTCCGCTTGCAACTGAAGTGTACCTTCTTCTGTCTCTTTAAAAGTCAGTGCCACCGAAATATGCGGTGTTTCTATAGGATTGATAGCCGAAAGAAACTTGCAGGAAGACACTTGTGTTACTTGCAATTTTTGCTGGCGAATGTCTTCTACACATTCCTTGATAAGTTGTAACAGGCAAACTCCCGGAACTACCGGATGTCCGGGGAAATGTCCCTGATAAACAGGATGCCCGGGATTCAACTTTACCTGGATAGTCCAGATCGTTGAGTCCGATGATTCGGAGGAAAGGATGGTATAGAAGTTATCAAGTAGCATATATTAAATCTCTTTAGATAGTTTGTCCAGACGGATCGTTAACCGAATCCACGGATGTTTGATTTTTATTTGTGCGGGATCGCCCGGAGTATTGCCAATGATGTAGACCACTGACTTTCCAAAGCCTTTTCCACTGGTTCTTTTTTCAGTAGCACTGTCTTTAGTCGTTTTCACACGAATATCTTTCCCACTTAAGAACAGACGTCTGAAATCCATCTCCAGAAGTTTCAGCACCTTTTCCTTTTTCATGGGTTCAATGCAACTGTTGACAGTAAACTGATCGTTGCGAAGAGAAAAATCGAAAAGGCTTAGTCCGAAGTAGGTAGACGCTACGATCCGGATTTCGTTATCAGGCATACGGCGTACTATTAGCATACCGCTCATGTGATGTTTCATGAAATCCAGTTGGATATTGTATTTTTGCGAGCTTTCTCCTTGTGTTAGTTCGATAGCGGGGAGCACAGTACTTCCTTCCCCGCTCATCCGTGGAGAGCAGGAAGTCTGGATCTGTATCCATAAGAACAGCAGAACCATCAGACTAACGAATCGCAAACTTCGTCTCATTCTTCAGGGAGTTGAACTTTTTATTATAGAATTCGTATTCTGTATAGTTTGTGGCTGTTTCGGACAGACGGAGTTTGTGTACCGACATATCTTTCTTGTCCAGATAGATTTCTATACCGGCAATATAGGCTTGTACCGCTTTGTTGGTCGGTTTTATTTTAACCAGATAGTATCGTGCGTCTTCAAAATACTCCAGCAGGTAGTTGGACGACATTTTAGACAGGTCGCCTATCATACACGCGGTCAGCATATCCTGCATCTGTGCCATCATTTTGTTCGAACTAAGATTCATGATGCTTTTCTTGCCATCCGAAACGATTTTGAGCTTACTGCCATTTATCACGATGAGATAATCCATCGGGCGGAAATATTCCATGCAGATTTTATGGGTCTTCTGGTAGTAGAACTTCCCTTTGGAAGTAACCTTCTCATCGAATACATCGAGATATTTCACTTGGGTGAAATCGCTTTCGATGGACTCTACGGTTTGCGCCTCCTTTGCCAGGCGGCTTTCAAACTCTGTCTTTTGCGCCATCTTTTTCATGCCCTGGGCATGGGTAGAGGCTATTGACAAGAAGAAAAGCGATAAATATATTAATAAAGTTCTCATACCTTTTTTTATTTTATGCCAATAGTTTGTCCGGACGGACAACGGTATATCCTTGTTCTTTCAGCAAATCCAAGATTTGTTTCACTAGCTGGTCGCTGTCCGGCATCCGGTCGTGCAACAGAATAATGGCTCCCGGTTCAAGACGTTTCCGAATCCTGGCAAGGACTTTATCCGGTGCTTGTTGTGTATCCAGTGTACGGATGCTCCATCCTATAGGGGTATATCCTAACTGTCGAACGGCTTTCGCAATCGTTGGATTAGTGACACCGAACGGCGGACGAAACAAACTAACCGGCTGCGAAGTTACTCGTTCTAGTTCACACTGACAAGTTTGCAAGTCTTTTTTCATCTTGGAGAGCCCGTATAGCGGGAATAAACCGGAATGGGTATGCGAATGATTTCCAATCAGATGACCTTCTGCCACCATTTTTTGCAAGATTGCTTCATTCCCTTTTACCTTATGACCGATACAGAAGAAACAGGCGGTTACCTGATATTCTTTTAGTACCTGAAGAACTTTGGGAGTCTGTAGGGAGTCGGGGCCGTCATCAAAAGTCAGGGCGACAATCTTTTCCGCAGTATGCTTTTTGCAAAATGACCGGAGGTAAATTCCCGATTGAATGCTATAAGAGGCATAAACGAGAAAAGACAGGAGCAAGAGCAAGCAAAGAAGGAGGCAAACGATTATCATACGCTTTTCCGGATTAGAATCAATGAATGATTGATGGAGTGGTGATGATTGTAAATCAATATATGGGTCGAGGTAGTGCAGTTGACCGATTCGTTCACTGCTTTCCATACCGCATACGATGTTGCGGTAGGATATTCACCACATTCATTCTTAAAACTAAGATGAACACTTTCCGGGAAAAGGTTTGTTTCAAGCTCTTCATAAATAGAGTTGCCATTGTCGACAGTTTGCTCGTGAGAGTCATCTTGATTGTGTGGCTTCTTGTTTTTCCCGGTAACCAACCACTGAATATCCTGACATTCTAAACCATTTCGTTGCAAAAAACGGATGATTCGGGAGCTGATTTCTTCTGTAGTCTGTTTCCTGATGAAAGTTTCGATTCCCTGTATTTCAGCCAACGGATGCTCTCCGGCTTCCCGACTTAACAGAAAGAATTGAGCACCTTCTCCGGCTGCTATCCCTTTCAGCATTCCCAGCCGTTGCTGAATCGTGTAACAGGTTTCTGTCATTTCATCGATGGCTCCCACAAGTATATTCTCGCTTCCTTCTTCTATTTTCATCATAGCGTCCAATAAAGCACTTTCAAAACTAAGTCCACGGTGGACATAAGTCATGTTGTAGGCATGTATTTGATGAATCAGAGCTATTTGTGCACCGATTGTATTGAATGTCGACTGGATAAAAGGAGTAGGATTCAGCATCCGCTCTTCATTATCCAATAGGTTGTTCAGGAATTTTTCCGTATCTGTCAAGCAGCCCAATCCTGTTGCTGTGATGATTCCTTGTATCTTTTCAGGAGATAGTTCACCCATACATTCCAATCCGCAAGCCACCCCCATTTTTACGATACGGCTCATGCGTCTGCGCAAGGTCGCATTGGTGATAATATCCTTATAATCGGGTTCGCAAGCCTGAAGATAAGGGCGATTATTTCCTGGTGAATGATCCTTTGGCGGATGAATGGAAGCGATGCGTTGAATATAAACTGGCTGCATAGGCTTAAATACTTAAAGGTGCGTTTATGCTGGAAAATTCGTTGCGGAAAAGAGGAGCGATGAATCGTTTCCTCCGAAACCGAAAGAGTTGGATAACACATGTCGGATGGGGATTCCTTCTTGAAAAGAGGTTTCCGGTATCAGTCCTGTTTCCGGCATCGCATCCGTAAAGTTCAGGTTGGGATAAATCAGCCCTTTATCTATTGAAAGAACGGAGTAAACAGCTTCAATTCCTTCGGAAGCTCCTAAGGTATGTCCGATAAAAGCTTTTACCGAACTAAATGGCGGAACGTGTTCTCCAAAGATTCTTCGGAGCGCCATGCCTTCTGACGCATCATTGCCGGGAGTACCTGTTCCATGTACATTGATATAATCGATTTTTTCAAGGGAAATACCACTGGAAGCGATAGCTTCACTCATTGACAGAAAGGCACCGTCCCCTTCAGGAGAACTTCCTGTTTGATGATAAGCCTCATTCGTATTGGCGTAACCGCTAAGTTCGCAATAAGGAGTTCTTTGGAGTGAACTTTCCGATTGAAGCACTAAGTAACCGGCACCTTCTCCCAGATTTAATCCGGTACGTGAGCGGTCAAAGGGACGGCAATGTGTTTTGTCCAAAATCATCAGGGAGTTGAATCCATTGAGCGTAAACCGGCAAAGTGCATCCGTACCTCCCACGATAGCAGCATCCAGTAGCCCGTGTTTAATCATTCTTGCTCCCAGCATGATGGCATTGGCTGCTGACGAGCAGGCTGTACTGATGGTGGTTATAAAATCATTGATACCCAAATACGAAGCAATCAATTCTGTACTGGCTCCGCAGTCGTGTGAAATTACTTCCCGTAACCGTCCCTGTCCCGGGTTTTTCTTGAAAGATTCATAGAAGTGCTCGCTCAAATCCATGCCGCCAACGGAAGTGGCGGAAATAAAACCGATACGTAATGGTGGTGTGAGTCCCGCATCTTTCATTGCTTCTTTGGCTGCTATCATTCCCAACAAGGCCGTACGTGATACAGTGCGTTGCGGAGGTAAAGAGATCAGTTGCTTTAGTTCCTCATTGCTACGTTTCACTTCGGATACGGGCACATCGAGAGCAGTCGGAAAAAGAGTTACTTTTCCGATGCCATGCTTTCTTTGTCTCAACGCTTCTATATTTTCGGAAACTCCGATACCGATGCCCGAAACAACTCCCAATCCGGTGACGTATATCTTCATCGGTTAAGCTTTGCGATTAGCAATGATGTAGTCTGCCAGTGTACGTACCGAGTAGAAGATTTGTTTTCCTTCACTGGGGTTCTCTATCTTTATACCGTATTCGCGTTCCAGAATCAGGATGATTTCGAGTGCGTCAATGGAGTCAAGGCCAAGACCTTCGTCGCCAAACAGAGGGGCTTCATTGTCAATATCTTCCGGAGTGATTTCTTCAAGGTTCAACTCTTCGATTAGTTTCCCTTTCACTTCGTCCATCAGTTCTCTTTTGGTTTGATCTAAATTATCCATAAATCGTTGATATATTATTAAGTTGTTTAAATTCTGCTTGATAATGTCCGTCCAGTAGTTCGCACCAGCCTATGATACAGGTGCGTAACTTGCCTTTTGCCATCACAATCCTTGCATAATCCTCTAATGAGGCAGCATCGGATTGCCGACGGACAAAGAATGTATTCTCTCCCTGAATCTTGTGCCGGATACAGATTTCTCCCAATACTACATTGGGGAGAGTGTAGACAAACACGGCAGGACTGGCTGCTTTGTCCCCTTCTTTACTGATGATTGCCTGATGTTTGCAGTCCGTATCCAGAGAGGAAGAAGCATTGGCAAGAATGATTCCAATCTCTTCCGGACGGTGGTGTGTATTTTTCAGTAAATATTCGGCAGCTACATATCCCAGCTTACAGAGGTTGTCCATCTTATAGAACTTCATATTGTTTTCTCCCAGATGCTTGTATGCTTCCCGGATGAACGGTGCAAAGTCAGTTTCCGAAGAGCTGAATACAGTTGTTCCTTTACTTTCTACTGCTCCTGGCCTGATTGTGACCATGTTGCCCGATTCCACCACTGCTTTGCAAACTGACGGAGCACTCGCTTTGTCGGTTGCCTGCAAGTTTACTTTCTGTTTCAGGTGAGCATCGGGGAGGGATAATACCAGTGCGGCATTACAGCCTCCGAAACCGGAAGCGGTTTTGATGCAGCATTTCATCGGCATCGGCTGATGAGTGGTATAGACAGTGATAGGCATGGGAACACCGAGTGTTTCATACCCTAAAGTTCCGTAGTATCTTCCTTCTTTTAGTTGCTCTATGCAAAGTATGGTTTCGATAATGCCCGAAGCTCCTAATGTATGACCGAAATAGGGCTTGAGGCTATTCACCGGAACTGCAGCTAATCCCGCCAGATGTATGGCTTTGGATTCCATTTCATCATTGTAAACCGTAGCTGTTCCGTGTGCATTGATAAAGCTAATGTCTTCGGGGAGTGCTCCGGCTTCTTCCATTGCCTGATTAATGGCTAGAGCTAAACCGTCCCCTGTTCGGGAAGGACCGGATATATGGTTGGCGTCATTGCTGATTGCTCCTCCGGAGAGAATAATATGATTCGCGTTTCCTTGAGTTTCTAAAAGAACAGCTCCACAGGCTTCGCCCAGACTTAATCCATCCCGTTGTATATCGTATGGTCGGCAAAGGTGTGCGCTGACAGATCGAAACGATAGAAAGCCGCTGGTAATGAAATGAGAAAGAATATCCCCACCTGCCACAATCACTCGTTTGTAACGTCCTGATTCTATCCATCTCTTAGCGACGATTAGTGCCGAGACTCCTGATATACAGGCATTGGAGATGACCTCTACCTGATTTGTCGCTCCAAAGAAATCTCCGATTCGTTCCGCCATTTTCCAAAGAAAAACCGGACTGTCAGCAGGTAATTCACTCAATAAATCTATATTTCCTTTAGTGGTAGATAATAACAAGGTACAATCCGGCTCCCGCAAGTCGGCTCCCGATTGAGAAATAACCTCTTGGATAGCCAGTATGAATAATTGCTCCATTCGGGTATAATCCGTAATCTGCATCAGCTTCGCCCGTTTTTCCAATTCCACAGAATCAATCATTCCCGCCAATAGGGGATGATCGGAAATTAGGCCGGCTTCTTGCATACGGATTCCGCTTCGGTAGTTATGGATGGCCTCCAGGTTTTCCGGGATGCCGAAACCTAACGAACTAATCAGCGTATGGGCTGTGATGTATATATTTAAAGGATATTCCATTTCTTTTTCCATTCCAGATAAAACGGAGGATTCATAAGCTCCAATTCTTTATTCAGGTTCAGGAACACTTGTATGGTGCTTCCGGTGGCTACTATACTCTGGTCGGTAGCCCGGTAGATAATGTATTCAAATTTTATCTTGGCTGCTTCACAGGCAATATAGCGCGTTTCGACAATCGCTTCTTCACCAAAAGATAGTGATTGTTTGAACTGACAGGTTAAATCCACGATAGGAACCATGTATCCCTCCCGGTAAATACTCATATAATCCAAACCATACTGTTTGCCAAAAGCTTCTCTTCCATCTTCAAAATAGCGCACATACTCACCATGCCATACAATCTGCATGGAGTCTATTTCGCTGAACCGCACTCTGAAGGTAGTCCGGTTAGTCAAAGCTGCAACCTGTTGATTCGTTTTCCGTTTCATTCTTTTTTTTATAAATATTTTCATCCTGCATTCAGCTATCAGCTTGTCTTCCACTTTCACTTGTGCAGAAATCAATGTAATGTCGAATACCTCCTGTACAACGGTAATCTCCGTAAATAGTTTCATCCCGTTCTTTGGCAAATCGTAGATTTTAAGTTTGTCTACCGAGCCGATAAACCCTAACGGTACTTTTTCACCCTGCCGGGTATAAAGAAATCCGATACGTGCCGCTGCTGATTGAGCGATGTGTTCAATAATTCCTGCCTCTTGCAGTTTTCCGGTTTCGTAGAAAATATTATCAGCAGTAACAGTCAGTCCGGAATAAGAATGATTCTTTTCGATACCAAAGAAACTGTCCACCATCACGATGGGCGGACGCTGTGGAATCAAATTGAGTATTCCTTCTCCTTGTATGATAACTTCCCTGTTGTTCATTTCAATCTGCATTGTACAATGCTGTGTCCCATTCCTAAATGGTCATCTATCTTTTCAACTTCCAATCCCGCTGCTTTGATGCACCGTTCCATATCATCCGAATGATACATTTTGCTGTTACCATTTGCCATGGCTGTGAAATAAAGACTGATTTGTGTCAGGCAATAAGCGGCTGTGTCAAACTTTTGCCGGTTCCAGAAAGTTTCCATGATATAGAGGCGACTCTCCCCACTCATAGAACGGGCTGCACGGGTCAGTATGCTGGTTACTTCTTCTTCCGAGAAACAATCAAGGAACTGGCTCATCCAGATAGCATCGAACCCTGTCGGGAAAGGTACTTCGGGATCGAGCAGATTGGCGCCATACCCGTGAATACGCATTGCTCCGGGTAGGTCTTTAGTTTGTTGACGCATCATCTCCAATTGTTGCGGAAGGTCCATAATAGTTACTTCCACTGCATCGTCATAGCTTACGCATTTGGTCGCCCATCGACCGGTATTACCTCCCACATCCAGTAAAGTCTTGGGATGACGGGCGAAAACAATTGCCAAAGCTTCGTCAAACGAGCAATCCGAGTAATAATGATCGAAACCGAACCAGCTCTTTTGTACCTGTGAGGGCAAGCTTGACAGCCCTTCATAGATAGTGCTCCATTCGCCGAATACTTTCAGCCCTCCGGGACGTCCGTTGGTGAGAGCCTCTTCGAGATGGAACATTCCCAGATAGTTGACATCGTGGTTGAAATCCATATTGACACGTACCATCCTGTCGTTGAGCAGGAACCATCCGGCTTTGGCAAGGCGGTAAAGGTTTTCGTGCCGCAATACGGTACCGATCGTTAATGAGGCTTCCAGCAAAACTTGTGTTGCATAAGAAGACAGGCCACAAGCCTTGCTGATTTCTTCTTGTGTCATGCCTGCACGTTCGTCGGCTAGTAACTGGAAAATACCGAATTTGAGCATAAGGCGTGATACCTGAAACACGATGGGCCCGAAAGCTATTTCTTGTGCCAAGCGTTGTGCCTCTACCGCGGTCAACGGTTCCTTATCATATTGATTCTGTTGCATCTTTATTTTGTTATATCTTTATTTCAATCCTTTGGAGGGCGAACCGTCACTCGTGGTTTTCCAGAATGAGTAATAGTTGAACCATTGTTCCGGATGGCGTTTCAGTATTTGGTCCAAAGCGGCCGTATATTGTTCGAGCAGAGCGATCTCTGCTTTCTTTTCTTTGGTTCGTATGACTGGTTCCGTCCTTATAAAATGAAAACGGTAGGTTCTGCCCGGCTCTCTCATGGCAAAGTAGAATACCACCGGAACTTTCATTCGCGAACCAAGCAAGAAAGGACCGGCAGGGAAAGGAGCTTTCTGTCCCAGGAGTGTTCCTGTCAGCAGTTTCTCTTTATTCAGATAACGGTCGCCCTGGAAGCATACATATTCTTTCTTGTTTAACGCCTCGGTAATACGGAAAACGTGTGTCAGGTTATCTTCGTTGACGGGGATAATCTTAAAATCCTTGTCCTGACCATTTTTCTCCAATATCTCTTTGATTCTACGATGTTCGGCATCATACATCACGATATTGATTTTCTTTCCGTAATCGTCGAAGAAAGGAACGCCTATTTCCCAGTTTCCCACATGGGCACCAATCATAATTACTCCCTGTTCGCTGTTCAGCAATTGCAGAAATTCCGGATACCGTTCGAACTCAAACCGGTATTGATCGACTTTTCCGTTACCAATAGCTACTTTGTCAATCAGGATTTGCCCTAACCGGTAATAGTTGCGCAGCAACATACCCAAAGAGCGTATTCGGTTGTATTTCAGAATGTGGCGGGCATAAAACCAGGTGCTTTTAGTGGCTTTCGGAGCAAACGGTACGAAGTACAATACTACCAGACTTAGAAATATATAAGCGGCAGTAATGCCCAGATACTTAATCAGGTAAATAAAGAATAAGTATCCGAATGTTCCTCCCCGGGTTTTGCCTTTCCACGTCGACATATTTACTTGGCTTCCTGCATACGGGTGATAACGAGATCGTAGAAGTCCTGGAAGGTTTTGATACCCGCAAAATCTTGTCCGGTTACGTTGAAGCCGAAGTTCTTTTCTACCAGTACCACCATATCGACCAAGTCCAGGCTGTCCAGTTCAAGAGTTTCCATTAACGGTGCATCCGGCTGGATGACGTCGATGTCTACTTCAAACTCTTCTGCCAGAGTGGTTCTTATCTTCTCGATGATTTCTTCATTTGTCATATATCTGATTTCTTTAGTAAATTATGGATTGATTTTACGTATGATTAGCGTGGAATTGGTTCCTCCGAATCCGAATGAGTTGGAAAGGAACGTATCAAATTCCAGGTTTACCCGTTGGGTAGGTATATTTAATTGTGCAGAGGCCTCGTCCGGTTCCTCGAAATTGAGGTTGGGAGCGATGAAACCGTTGTTCATCATGAGGGTGGAATAGATCACTTCACTGGCACCGGCCATCCACATTTCATGTCCTGTCATAGACTTTGTGGAGGTCACATACGGGTGATGCCCTTCAAATACTTCCGCAATGGCTTTCGCTTCGTTCAAGTCACCTACCGGAGTTGAAGTGGCGTGTGCATTGATATAATTGATCTGTTCGAGTGCAATCCCTGCATCTTTGATAGCCATTTGAAGAGAACGTTTCGGACCGTCCACATTAGGCACGGAGATGTGATCTCCATTGGATGAAAAACCGTAACCGATGACTTCGGCCAAAATGGGAGCTCCTCTTTTTACAGCCGATTCATAACTCTCTAATACCAGACTGGCGGCTCCTCCACTCGGAATCAGTCCGTCACGTCGTTTATCAAAAGGTTTCGAGGCTTTCTCGGGGGCTGCTTCCTGGGTGGAAAATGCGCTTAGTCCGTCGAAACTTCCTACTGCATAAGGATTGACTTCTTGTGCGCCACCGCAAAGAATACAATCCTGTAATCCCGATTTTATAAGCAGGTAACCCATACCAATAGCGTGAGAACCGCTTGCACAGGCTCCGGCAATGGTGAAGTTGACCCCTCTTAGTTTGAAAATAACTGACAGGTTCATTGTCACGGTGGAATTCATCGACTGGAAAATAGAACCGGAACCTACCAGTGCAGTGTTTTTCTTTTCACGAATGATGTCCACTGCATTAATAACAGGAGCGGCACTACTATCATTGCCATACAAAATACCCACTTCATTGGCTTCGAGAAAATCCTCATTAATACCGGCATTACGGAAAGCTTCTAATGTAGCGAGATAAGCATATTCTCCCTGCTCCGGTAGACAGAGACGTTTACGGCGGTCCAACAACTTCTTCAAGTCGGGACGTTCCAATATCCCCGTTAATGCAGAAAAATAACCCAATTCTTTCCGTACTGGGTCTATGCCAATTCCCGATTTCCCATTATATAGTGAGTCTTTTACTTCATCCAGATTCTTGCCGATGCAAGAGTAAATCCCCATTCCCGTGATAACAACTCTTTTCATTATTTTGTCTATTCTATGCTTTTATTTTAAGTATATAGTCCTCCGTTGATGGAAATCACTTCTCCTGTGATGTAGGATGAGGCTGGAGATGCCAGGAAACCGACCAGGTCGGCAACCTCTTCCGGAGTGCCGAAACGTCCCGCGGGAATATGTTTCTTCCATTCGTTCTCATCAATTCCTTCCGTCATATCCGTACGGATGAATCCCGGAGCTACTGCATTGACTGTTACTTTCTTCTTGGCAACTTCCTGTGCCAGTGCTTTGGTAGCAGCTATTACGCCACCTTTGGCTGCGGAGTAATTGGCTTGGCCGGGCATTCCCTGAATGCCCGACAATGACACGATATTTACGATACGTCCATAACGTTTGACCAGCATATTCTTCAATAAAGGCTGTGTCACGTTGAAGAATCCGTTCAGGCTGATATCGAGCACTTTGCTCCATTCTTCTCCTGTCATCCAGAGCATCAGGTTGTCTTTGCGGATACCTGCATTGTTTATCAGTACCTCGATATATTCGTCAGGGTGTTGGGAAGCCCAGTTGCCCAAAGCAAGGGTGATAGCGGCAGGGTCGGTCACATCGAACTTCATCAACTCGCCATTACTTCCTTTTTCCTGTACTAACTGCAACGTTTTCTCCGCTTCTGCGTCATTATTCTGATAATTTATCAGTATAAAGTAGCCCATTTCCGCCAGTTTACAACTGACAGCACGGCCGATACCTCGGCTTCCTCCGGTTACTAATGCATATTTCATTTTATTTATCTTCTTTTTTGAGATAGTCTATCATCATTTCTATCTCTTTATATTTAGGTGTGTCATTGGTAAATACAGGGAAGAAACTGCGTATTTCTTCATAAACCTGCCTGCTTTTGGAACTTAGGCGATCCTGTATTTTCAGGTAGTCGATAGCTTGTGCCATTCCCATAAACTGGATAGCCATCACCTGATAAGAATTCTCAATGACTGTTTTTGCTAATAGAGCCGAGTTGGTTCCCATGCTGACAATATCCTGATTATCATTGTTGTTGGGGATACTGTGTACATACATCGGATTTGATAATGTCTGACATTCCGCTGTGGTGGAGGTTGCAGTGAATTGTGAAGCCTGTAAACCATAGTTCAATCCAAGCACTCCCAAATTTACAAACGGAGGCAGGATGCCATTGATACGGTCGTGGAACAGATAGTTAATCTGTCTTTCGCAAAGCATAGTCAGCTTGGTCACGGCAATTTTCAACTTGTCCATTTCGAAAGAAATGTAATCTCCGTGGAAGTTGCCGCCATGATAAATATTTTGTGTATCCGGATCGACAATCGGATTGTCACAGGCGGAATTTATTTCGTTTATTAATACTTCTTCCGCATTCTCCAGTTCATCGTAAATAGGACCGAGTATTTGCGGAACACATCGCAAGGAATAATAGGGCTGTACTTTGTGTTCGAAGATTTTCTCTTTATGCACCTGGTTGTATAGCTCGTTCTCTCTTTGAAGCACGCATTTACTGCCTGCCACCCATTCTCTCATCATAGCAGCTATCTCTTGTTGACCTTTATGATGCTTGGCCTCGTTTAATGACTGTGCCATAAAATCATCATAAGAGGCGGCAATCTCATTCATCATTACAGAGGCAGCCACCGACCAACGGAGTAGTTTTTTTGCATAAATCAGATTGACAATACCGATGCCTGTCATTACAGAAGTACCGTTTGTAACGGATAAACCTTCACGAATACGCATGGAAAAAGGTTTCAGGCCGTTTTCCTGAAGCACCGTAGCTGCGTTACACAATTTACCCTGATAAAAAACTTCCCCTTCCCCTATTAACGTCAGGGCGATATGGGCCAGTTGTACGAGATCGCCGCTGGCACCTACACTTCCGTGTTCGGGTATGAACGGATAAATTCCGCGGTTGATAAATTCACAGAGGAGAGAAACCAGTTCCAGATGCACTCCTGACTTCCCTTGTAGAAAAGTGTACAAACGGGCAATCATAGCTGCTTTTACATAAAGTTCGGGAAGCGGTTTGCCGGCACCGGTGGAATGGCTTCGGATGATATTATACTGAAGGTCGATCAATGACTGATCTTCTATTCTGTATTGTGCCATTGGGCCGAACCCCGTATTGATACCATAAATAATCTTATCGCTGGAAAAGGATTGCAGAAAATCGAAGCTTTCCTCTACTTTTCGAATACATTCTTCAGAGAGTTCCAGCTTCTCATTATCAAACAATACTTTATGAAGGGTATCTAAATTTATACTTTTGTCAGCTATCATTTTCTGTACTAGATATTTTATACCTTAATAATAAGGTGCAAAAATAGGCAATTTCTGTTATATAGCGGACATGAATCAGGATAAAACTTTTTCTAAGGAATTGGTTTTGCTTGTTTTGTTTCTTATTCGTGGGAGATTTGTTCCCCGGTACCGCTCGATGCTTTCATTGGTGCCGGAGGGTGTCTTCATCGGTGGGGGGGAATCAATCTATGCTTTTTGCAAATCCCGTCCTTCATACTTGCAGATCGCTTCTATCCATTCCTTGGTTAGTGGCATGGACTCATGTCTTTCAAGATTGAAAGTAACCATGATGGACTTGCAAACACATTTCACCTCATTGGTTTTCGTGTCAATGACTTGTTGAACCAGATGAAAGCTTTTGGTACCTATCTTAGAGACGGCGGTTTGTACAGCGATGTGGTCCGATGCGAAAATTTGCTTAACGAAATTCGCTTCAATATGAACAACGACAATGCCAATCTTTTCCCAATCTACTCCCGGACATACCGAACCGAAGTATTCAGTCTTTCCCAAGTCGTAAAAGGAGAAGTAAACTGTGTTGTTGACGTGACCAAATTTGTCTACATCATTGAATCGCAATTGGATAGGTAATGTGTGATGAAATACGATTTCTTCCATTGTTTTCTCTTAAACGTTTTAAATTCGACACAAAAATAGCACTTTTGCTTTCTTGCTTGAAATTGGGGCAAAGATAGATATTTCTGATGATTCTGTTCTCGGAGACGGGGGAGAAATTAGTTAATAATCGTTTAAACTGGAGTTTTGGAACGTTTATTCTGACTTCTGATATGTGGAAACAATCAGAAGGATGGAAAGGAACTTTTAAATACGGATTATTCTTAACTTATTATCTTGTGGAATATGTCCACATTTCTGTGGAATTTTTGCACAGGATCGTGCTTGAAACTTAATCTGGTTATTAATGCTTTTTTTCTTTATTGCAAATTGTTTATGTATTTGAAAATTAGTGATATAATCTCTTTTGTTAAACTTGATAAGTCTCGTTGTATCAGTCTTTTGTTATGCTTTTGGCACATAAATTGCCCAATATTGATGGTAATCTATCCTAATAACTATTCTAATTTTAGAACAATAATGGAAGTAATAATGAAAAACAAATGGCTATTATGCATTCTTTTAATGCTGTTTCTGCCTTTCGGATTATTCGCGCAGGTTGCTCCTCCTCTTGAAAAACAGAAGACAGAAACACAGGAAGCCCCGGAAAATAACAATGAAGTTACGACAAACAGCGATACTAATACCGACGGGGATGCTGGAAAGACAATCAAAGGAGTGATTAACGACGAACAGGGAGAGACAATCATTGGTGCTTCCGTCATTATCAAAGGTGAAGACACCGGAACTACCAGTGATATGGATGGTAGGTTTACTCTCGAAGCTCCGGAAGGAGCGATTTTAGTGATCTCTTACATCGGCTATCATACGCAGGAAGTGAAAGTCAGAAAGAGATCTCTTCTTCGTGTTGTGTTGAAAGAAGACAATCAGTTATTGGATGAAGTGGTAGTGGTAGGATACGGAACCGTCAAAAAGAGTGACCTTACGGGTGCTGTGTCCGGTGTATCCAACAGACAATACAAAAATCAACCAGTACAACGGGTTGAAAATATACTCCAGGGTCGTACTCCCGGTGTAGAAGTCACTGCTACGAGTGGTATGCCCGGAGCAAGTATGAAGGTGCGCGTTCGTGGAACTACCTCTATTAATAAAAGCAGTGATCCTTTATATGTGATTGACGGTATCATCTCTTCCAGTGGCTTGGACGGTATTAACCCTTCTGATATCCAGTCGATGGAAATATTGAAAGACGCTTCCTCCACTGCCATTTACGGTTCCCGTGGTTCGAATGGCGTTATCCTGATAACCACCAAACAGGGTAGTGAGGGAAAAGCACAGGTAACATTCGATGCATCGATCGGGCTTTCGACTGTCAGAAAACAGTATGACCTGCTGAACGCCTATGAATATGCAACTGCACTGAATGATATTCGCGGATCGTCCACTATCTCTGCCGAAGACCTTGAGGCTTATAAAAATGGAACGAAAGGAATCAACTGGACTGATCTTCTGACTCGTACAGGTATCACTCAGGATTATCGGCTTGCCATATCCGGAGGAAATGAAAAAGTGAAATACCTTATTTCGGGAAATGTGCTTGATCAGGAAGCCATCACGATCATGTCCGATTATAAACGCTATGGAATTCGGGCAAACATCGACTCGGAAGTGAAACCCTGGTTGACAATCTCTGCAAAATTAAACGCATCCAGTCTTCACAAACACAATGAAGGTGGGGCGAACTGGTTGCATGTCACTAACTTTTCGCCTACCATGGAGCTGAAAGATCCCGAAACCGGCGTGTACAATACAGACCCGTATAATATGATCGGTTCCAGCCCTTACGGTGAAATGATAGTGAACAATAGCGATAGCTATAGCTATAATTTAAACGCCAACCTGACATTGCTGTTTAAGATCATGAAAGGACTGACGCTTTCCGTTCAGGGAGGTTATGACTACGATAATAGTCCTTCTTATTCTTTCCGGTCGAAACTGGATTCACCGGGTGCTATCAATAGCGCAAGCAATACCAACGCATTGCATAACTATTGGCAGAATACTAACAATCTGACCTGGCAAAAGCAATTCGGAGATCATAGCTTCACTGCCATGGGTGTATGGGAAATAAGTCGTTCGTGGGACTCACAACTAAAGGGAACCGGTTCCAATCTGAACAATGAAAGTGTTGGGTACTGGAATCTTGGCAATGCTGCTATCAGAGATGCGAGCAATTCATATACGGAATTTTCTTTGGCTTCCGGCATCGTGCGTGCTAATTACGATTATAAGAAACGATATTTTATTACTGCTGCATTAAGAGCTGACGGTTCTTCTAAATTTCAGGGAGACAACAAATGGGGATATTTCCCTTCCGCAGCTGTGGCTTGGGATATTGCACAAGAATCTTTCATGAGCAACCAGCACGTGCTCGATCAGCTGAAGCTGCGTGCCAGCTTTGGTGTCACCGGAAATCAGGATATTGCTGCTTACAGCACATTAGGTATGTTGTCGGGGGCATCTTACGGCTGGGGAACTTCCACTTCCTCTACGGGATATTGGGGATATCAGTTTGCTACACCCGGCATTACCTGGGAAAAAACTTACCAATATGATTTGGGATTGGATATGAGTATCGGAGGCTTTAATATTACAGTGGACTGGTTCAAGAAACAAACGAAAGATCTGCTTTTTCAGAAACAGGTGCCTAAATATAACGGAGGTGGTACTTATTGGGTGAATCAAGGAAAACTGAACAATACCGGAGTCGAATTATCCCTTACCACTTTCCCTGTAAAGGGGGCTGTGACATGGGAAACCAGTCTGAATGCTTCTTATGTGAAGAATGAAGTAGCAGACCTCGCAGGAGATGACTTTGTACTCACTGCTAACTATAGCGATTTGGGAGGTCCTCTGCAGATTATGAAGCCCGGTTATCCTATGGGATCTTTCTATGTTTATCAGTGGAAAGGATTCGATGATAAAGGCGCCAATCTTTATCAGAAAGCAGATGGTAGTCTGACAACGAATCCGACTTCCGATGATCTGGTCGTGAAAGGACAGGCAAGTCCCAAATGGACAGTAGGTTGGAATAACACTGTTACTTGGAAAAACTGGACGCTGAATGTCTTTTTCAATGCTGCCACAGGATATGACCGGCTGAATATCAGTCGTTTTATGGCGGCATCCATGACTGGAGTCTCTCGTTTTATTACCTTGCGCGATGCCTACTTCAAAGGCTGGGATCATGTTGCTAACAAAGCTGACGCCCTTTATCCGAGTCTCACTAACACCGATAACAAGAGTTATGCCAATTCAGATTTTTGGCTTGAAGATGCTTCTTTTATTAAGTTGAAGAATATCAGTCTCTCGTACCGCATTCCTCGCCGTGTATTAAAGTTTGCAAGTGTACAATTGTCTGTCAGCGCACAGGATCTCTTTACGATCACCCGCTATAAAGGAATGGATCCCGAAGTGTATACCAGTTATGACGGACTGGACTATGGCGCTTATCCGATTCCGCGGACGATTACTTTCGGTGCTAAAATCAGATTTTAAACCACCTATTAAGACAATAACCGTATGAAAATAACATATACCTTTATAATGAAAGTTTTGCCTGCTCTTCTGGCAGCTTTGTGTTGGACTTCGTGTAGTGATTTCCTGGAAGAAGATCCGAAAGGACAATTGCCTTCGGATACCTATTTCAGCAACAAGGAAGATTTGGATGCTTCACTGACGGCTCTCTATTCCGTGATAGCAAGTTCACAGGCTAGTAATAACCTTTGTGGTACGAACTTCTTGGTGGGAGACGATATTTCCACTCATCCTTCAAGTAATAAGCAGCCTCTCCGTGAGCATGATCAGTTTGATGTGAAAGACAATAACTCGTGGTTGTCCAGTATGTGGGAACAGCGTTTCAAAGTTATCAAGGCCGCTAATTTTATCATTAATAATGCGGAGCGTACGCCGGAGGTGTCGAAAGAGGATATTAAGGTGGCTATTGCACAGGCGCATTATTGGAGAGCCTACTCTTATTTTTATCTGGTGACGACTTGGGGACGAGTTCCCATTATGCTGAAAGAAGAAATAGATTATAATGCTCCCTTAAAGACAGAGGAAGAAGTGTACGAACTGATCCTGTCTGACCTGAAAATAGCCGAAACCGGTTGTCCCGCAATGTATACAAAAGAACCTTATGCCAGAAACGGAATGAATATTGCCGTAAGTGAAGGAGCTGTGAAAGCAACAATGGCTTATGTTTATATGTGTATGGCGGGGTGGCCGCTTAATAAAGGAGTTGAATATTATAAACTGGCTGCCGCTAAAGCCAAAGAAGTGATAGACGGTGCAGATAATGGCACTTATTATTATAAACTGCTACCGGAATATAGTCAGGTATATTCGTGGGAGTACAATAATAAGAATACGGAGCTGCTGTTAGGTATCTACTATAACAGGGATGCGATGGGGCAGGCCGCTCCTTTAACTGATTTCCTTCAGGATATGAAACAGGCCGGTTGGGGAGATACGAATGGGGAAATCAAATTTTGGAAGAACTTTCCTGAAGGCCCTCGTAAAGATGCTACGTATTTCCCTAAAATCATGTTTAGCGACGGGAAACTATATGATTGGTGGTATGATACCGATCCTGCTTCTCGTGAAGTAGTCGCCCCCGTCTTTATGAAAACTGCAGAAGGAGCGGTGCGTGGAACAGAATTTGATTATACAAATCCTACCGTAGTCAATGCGTCGGGTGAGAAAACATTCCAGTTGTTACGTCTTTCGCAAGTATATTGCTGGTATGCCGAAGCGACAGGGCGTGCGGGAGAGATCAATGATCAGGCGGTCAAAGTTCTAAACGAGGTACGCAACAGGGCAGATGGTGAAGATACTGATAAATATACGACGGATATGTCTCCTGATAAACTGGCGGAAGCGGCTTACGATGAACATGGCTGGGAAATGGCGGGATACTATTGGGGAGGAATCGCCAGCAGAGCCAGGGATATGTTTAGAATGTACCGTTATAAGGATCATTTTGAATCCCGTAAGCTAAATGAGCCTATTGAGGTGGCGCACGATGTTTTCAGGAAAGAAGCTGTAGCAGTCACAGGAACTTGGGATGACAGTAAGATGTATGTTCCTTATCCTTATGAAGACGTGATTTTAAATCCGAACCTGGATAACAGTTGGAAAAACTGACAGTATTTAGTATGACTTATTGAATGATCTGTTTTTTATAGAACGATGTAGATTCTCACAATGGATTACATCGTTCTTTCTTTTTGTATGGCTTGTGGTATCAACCTATATCATTGTTCGATAGTTAAACTCTTGTCTTGTGTGCGAATAGCTGATTTGAAAGGGGAATTTAAAAACGTCGGGCTAGATTTCACTAAATGGAATAAAAGTGTTATTTTTGCATCTTGTTCTTAACGGAAATTAATCAAGAAATGATAGAAGATATTAAAAAAGCCTGTCAGGTGATGAATGAAGGAGGAGTGATCCTTTATCCCACCGATACCGTATGGGGTATAGGCTGTGATGCGACTAATGAAGAGGCTGTACGCCGCGTGTATGAGATTAAGAAGCGCGCTGACAGCAAGGCTATGCTGGTCTTGGTAGACTCTCCGGTTAAAGTAGATTTTTATGTACAGGATGTGCCTGATGTTGCATGGGATTTGATTGAAGTTGCCGACAAGCCGTTGACGATTATTTATTCCGGAGCACGTAACTTAGCATCGAATTTGCTGGCCGAGGATGGTAGTGTAGGGATTCGGGTGACGAATGAAGATTTTTCCAGACGACTCTGTCAGCAGTTCCGTAAAGCAATCGTTTCTACTTCGGCTAATGTCAGCGGGCAGCCGGGTGCGGCTAATTTTAGCGAAATCAGTGATGAAATCAAATCGGCGGTAGATTATATCGTTGGCTTTCGCCAGGACGATATGAGCCGGCCGAGACCCTCAAGTATTATTAAGTTGGAAAAAGGTGGAGTGATAAAGATAATTCGCGAATAAATGAAGGGAGAAAAACTTAGTTTATTACAGCGTTGCATCAAATGGCGGGAAGCGAATATAAAGGAGAAGCAATTTATTCTGATATTAAGTTTCCTGGTCGGAATTTTCACAGCGTTTGCCGCATTAATATTGAAATTCTTTATCCATCAGATACAGAATTTCCTAACTGATAATTTTAATGCAACGGAAGCTAACTACCTGTATTTGGTATATCCGGTAGTCGGGATTTTTCTTGCAGGTTGGTTTGTTCGTAACATTGTTAAGGATGACATCAGTCATGGAGTCACCAAAATTCTATATGCTATTTCCCGTAGACAGGGACGTATCAAGCGACATAATATCTGGTCCTCTACCATTGCCAGTGCGATCACCATCGGGTTTGGTGGATCGGTTGGAGCAGAGGCGCCGATTGTACTGACAGGTTCGGCAATCGGTTCCAATTTAGGGAGTGTATTCAAGATGGAGCACCGCACGCTGATGTTGCTCGTCGGCTGTGGCGCGGCAGGTGCGATTGCCGGCATTTTTAAAGCTCCGATTGCGGGATTGGTATTTACATTGGAAGTCTTGATGATCGACTTGACCATGTCCTCTTTACTTCCCCTGCTGATTTCTGCCGTGACAGCGGCAACCGTTTCATATATAATCACCGGTACGGAGGCTATGTTTAAGTTTCATTTAGATCAGGCATTCGAACTGGAACGTATTCCTTTCGTTATTTTACTGGGAATTTTTTGCGGACTGATTTCATTGTACTTTACGCGTGCCATGAATTCGGTGGAAGGTGTCTTTGGTAAACTCAACAACCCTTATAAGAAACTGGCTTTCGGTGGTGTGATGTTGAGTATATTGATCTTCCTTTTCCCGCCTCTTTATGGTGAAGGATATGATACCATTAATCTTTTGCTGAATGGAACGTCTGCGGCAGAGTGGGATACGGTCATGAACAATTCTATGTTTTATGGTTATGGCAATTTGCTGCTGGTTTATCTGATGCTGATTATTCTGCTGAAGGTCTTTGCTTCCAGTGCAACGAATGGTGGCGGTGGTTGTGGTGGTATCTTTGCACCTTCGCTTTATCTGGGATGTATCGCCGGGTTTGTCTTTTCTCATTTTAGCAATGACTTTGCTTTCTCCGCTTATTTGCCGGAAAAGAATTTTGCATTGATGGGGATGGCGGGAGTGATGAGTGGCGTTATGCATGCTCCGTTGACAGGAGTGTTCCTGATCGCTGAATTGACAGGGGGATATGATTTATTTCTTCCGTTGATGATTGTATCTGTAAGTTCATATCTGACCATTATAGCTTTCGAACCTCATAGTATCTATTCGATGCGTTTAGCTAAGAAGGGACAGTTGCTTACACACCATAAGGATAAAGCTGTGTTGACGTTGATGAAGATGGAGAATGTGGTGGAGAAAGATTTCGTTGTCGTACATCCGGAAATGGATTTGGGCGAATTAGTGAAAGCAATTGCTGCTTCCCATCGAAATGTCTTCCCGGTGACAGATAAAAAAACAGGTGAATTGTTAGGTATTGTACTTCTTGACGACATTCGTAACATTATGTTCCGGCAAGAACTTTATCACCGTTTCACTGTTAATAAATTAATGACATCTGCCCCTGCCAAGATATTCGATACGGATGGAATGGAGCAGGTGATGCAGACGTTTGATGATACGAAAGCCTGGAATCTTCCGGTAGTGGATGAAGAAGGGCGATATCAGGGATTTGTTTCTAAATCGAAGATATTTAATTCATACCGGCAAGTTTTGGTACATTTCTCTGAAGACTAACCGACAATCGGCAAGATGCCGGAGCCGGGGTTATGCAGATAACAGGTTGCTATGCAGATTATAAGACGATTATGAAAAAAGAAGATTTAAGAATAGTATATATGGGGACTCCCGATTTTGCGGTAGAGGCCCTGCGTCAATTAGTAGAAGGCGGTTATAATGTAGTGGGTGTGATTACAATGCCCGATAAGCCTGCCGGACGCGGACATAAGATTCAGTATTCTCCTGTAAAGCAATATGCGCTTGAACAAAATTTACCGTTACTTCAACCGGAAAGGTTAAAAGATGAGGTTTTTGTAGAAGCATTGCGTGAATGGAAGGCGGACTTGCAGATTGTAGTTGCTTTTCGTATGTTGCCGGAAGTGGTATGGAATATGCCACGACTGGGTACGTTCAATCTTCATGCTTCTTTGCTTCCTCAATACCGTGGAGCTGCGCCCATTAATTGGGCGGTTATCAATGGTGATACGGAAACAGGAATTACTACTTTCTTTTTGAAACACGAGATAGACACCGGAGAAGTCATTCAGCAAGTACATGTACCTATTGCAGATACGGATAATGTGGAAGTGGTACATGATAAGTTGATGGTACTGGGAGGAAAACTGGTTCTTGAAACGGTAGACGCTATATTGAATGGAACGGTAAAACCGATTCCTCAAGAAGAAATGGCGGTTGTCGGTGAACTTCGTCCTGCTCCGAAGATCTTTAAAGAAACCTGTCGGATTGACTGGAATCAGCCGGTGAAGAAGATATATGATTTTATCCGTGGATTATCACCTTATCCTGCTGCCTGGAGTGAACTGATTACTTCTGAAGAAGGAGCAGCAGTGGTCGTGAAGATATTTGAAAGCGAGAAGATTTATGAATCACATCAATTAGCTACAGGAACAATTGTGACCGATGGAAAAAAATTCATGAAAGTAGCTGTACCGGATGGATTTGTATCTATTCTTTCTTTACAGCTTCCCGGTAAAAAACGTCTGAAAATAGATGAATTGCTTCGTGGATATCACCTGGAAGATGGTTGTCTGATGAAGTAATTAATCGGATGAGCAGAATAAAACGAGCAAGCCATTAGATTATAAATAGAATAAAACGTCCCGAATAAGAGACGGCTAGAACCTAAAATAAAAGAATTATGAAACCGATTATCGCTCCTTCCATTCTTTCTGCCGATTTTGGATATTTGGCAAAGGACATTGAAATGGTAAACCGCAGTGAAGCGGAGTGGGTACATATTGATATTATGGACGGAGTATTTGTTCCGAACATTTCATTTGGCTTTCCGGTACTGAAATATGTGGCGAAGTTAAGCCAGAAACCGCTGGATGTGCATTTGATGATTGTGAATCCGGAAAAGTTTATTCCGGAGGTAAAAGCGTTGGGCGCTCATACGATGAATGTACATTATGAAGCTTGCCCGCATCTGTATCGGGTGATTCAACAAATCAGAGAAGCTGGGATGCAGCCTGCTGTAACTATCAATCCAGCCACTCCTGTAGCTCTTTTACAAGATATTATCCGGGATGTATATATGGTGCTTATCATGAGCGTGAATCCGGGATTTGGCGGACAGAAGTTTATCGAACATTCAGTAGAAAAAGTTCGTGAGCTGCGTGCCCTGATTGAACGGACAGGTTCGAAAGCGCTCATTGAAGTAGACGGTGGGGTGAATCTGGAAACAGGTGCCCGCTTGGTTGAGGCGGGAGCCGATGCGCTGGTGGCTGGAAATGCTGTCTTTGCGGCACCCGATCCGGAAGCGATGATTAGTCAGTTGCACGAACTGTAACTCATCAGTTGAGTACTTTTTACATCCATCGATATCCCTATATACGCCTGATTATCCCTTGGATAACAGGCGTTTTTTGTGGAGATCATTTTTTTGACCGTTCATGGGAACTTTTTTGGAGTATTCTAGCCCTTGGACTTTGTATTGCTTTATTATTTGTGCTTTATTTCCTGAAACGCCATTCTTTGCGATGGTGTTTTGGATTAGCAGTCTCTATCCTTTGTTTTATAGGAGGATGGCTTGGAATAACTTGGCAATTACAACACGCTGTCTACTCTTTTCCGGAAGAAGAAACAGTGTATCGGGTTTTAATAACGGATGCACCTCAAGCGAAAGAACATACCTACCTCTGCCAGACATTATTAAAGGAACGTCGTGATACTGCCGGCACATATCCGATAGAACGTACTGCAATCCTTTATCTACAGCAAGATTCGGCCGTCACCCGGTTGAAAAGTGGAGATGAACTGCTGATTTCTGCCCGTATTTCTCCCCCTCTCAACAATCGCAACTTTGATGAATTTGATTATGCCCGCTTCCTGATGCGGAAAGGAATCAGTGGAACAGGATATGTTGCATCCGGGAAATGGACAAAACAGGACGGAATGAATAACCTTGATCTCAAAAGTATAGCCAGCTCTTGCCGAAGAAAGATGATTTCACTTTATCAGAAACTAGGGTTTTCCGGCGATGAACTGGCTGTACTTTCAGCACTGACCATAGGAGACAAAACGGAATTAAGTGATTCGGTTCGTGAAAGTTATTCGGTGGCCGGTGCAAGTCATATTCTAGCTCTATCCGGTTTGCATATCGGGCTTTTATATACATTGCTTTTTTTCATACTGAAACCTATTGCCCGAAGAGGAAATATAGGTAGAGTTATACGTTCTGTTCTTCTTCTTATCCTATTATGGGCTTTTGCCTTTTTCACAGGACTTTCTCCTTCGGTAGTACGCTCGGTCAGTATGTTTTCGATTTTAGCAATGGCAGATATGGTTGGTCGCCAACCGCTATCTTTAAATACATTGGCGGCAGCTGCATGGTTGATGTTATTCTGCAATCCGGCATGGTTGTTTGATGTTGGTTTCCAGCTCTCTTTCCTTGCTGTTGCTTCCATCCTATTGATTCAAAAGCCAATCTATCACCTGATTACGGTGAAAGGTAGAATAGGAAAATATATTTGGGGACTGATAAGTGTGTCTGTTGCTGCACAAATAGGAACAGCTCCGCTTGTCATGTTTTATTTCTCCCGGTTTTCTGTACATTTTCTATTGACGAACTTGGTTGTTATTCCTTTCATTACGATTATCCTGTATGCTGCTGTCATTATGCTTCTTCTGACTCCTCTTTCGTGGCTTCAGATCGTAGTGGCCGAAGGTGTTAAGAAACTATTGGAAGGACTTAATTTCTTCGTCCGATGGGTGGAACAGCTTCCTTACGCTTCTATAGATGGAATCTGGCTTTATCAGTCAGAAATATTGGGTATCTATATCGTTGGCTTTTTGTTAACCTATTATTTCATGAACCGTCGATACCGGAATTTATTGATTTGTCTTTTTACTATCTTATTACTAGGGACTTATCATGCAACATTATATTGGCTAGATCGTCCCCGGACAAGTCTGGTCTTCTATAACGTGCGCGGTTGCCCTGCAGTACATTGCATTGAGAGCGATGGACGTTCCTGGATAAACTATGTAGATACTATCCCCAATGAAAAACGTCTGAAACGCATGACTGCTAACTATTGGAAGCATCATCACCTTCTGCCTCCCAAAGAAATAACTGGCGATTGCCGGTATATGGTACTTAATCGTCAGCAGCAGATTATATCCTATCATGGCTGTCATATTTGTGTAATAAATGATAACCATTGGCGGAACAAAACCACCGTTTCTCCGTTATATATTCAGTATCTTTACTTATGCAAAGGATATGACGGACATCTGGAAGAGCTCACCCGAATCTTTTCTTTCTCTTACGTCATATTGGACGCATCTCTCTCGGAATACCGCAGACACCTCCTTGAAAGCGAATGCAAGCAATCCGGTCTGCGGTTTATCTCGCTATCCGACGAAGGTTCTGTCCGCTTTTTGCTCTAAGTACAAAGATTTATCGTACATTTGCACCTTGATAAAGTATAAGAGTATGTTGACGAAAGTAATTGAACAAGCCAAAATAGACCATTTTACCAAATGGTTTGAACGAGCTGACAAAATAGTAATTGTATCTCATGTTTCTCCTGACGGCGATGCTATCGGTTCTTCATTGGGATTATATCATTTTTTAGATTCACAAGAGAAAACAGTAAACGTAATTGTGCCGAATGCTTTTCCCGATTTTCTGCGGTGGATGCCGGGCAGTAAGGATATCCTGTTGTATGACCGTTACAAAGACTTTGCAGATAAATTGATCGCCGAAGCAGACGTCATCTGTTGCCTCGATTTCAATGCACTGAAGCGTATCGACGATATGGCAGATGCTGTGGCCGCTTCTCCGGCACGTAAAATAATGATCGATCATCATTTATATCCCGAAGATTTCTGTAAGATAGTAATGTCCTATCCCAAAATATCTTCTACTTCCGAACTGATATTCCGTCTCATCTGCCGTATGGGATATTTCAGTGATATCTCTAAGGAAGGCGCAGAATGTATCTACACAGGGATGATGACAGATACCGGTGGGTTCACCTATAACTCGAACAACCGGGAGATTTATTTTATCATTAGCGAACTCCTTTCTAAAGGAATCGATAAAGATGATATTTATCGTAAGGTGTACAACACCTATTCGGAGAGCCGTTTACGTTTGATGGGATATGTATTATCGAACATGACTGTGTATTCGGATTATAATTCGGCTTTAATCACCCTGACAAAAGCAGAGCAAAGTAAATTCAACTATATAAAAGGCGATAGCGAAGGCTTTGTTAATATTCCTCTTTCCATTAAAAATGTCTGTTTCTCTTGCTTTTTGAGGGAAGATACCGAGAAACCGATGATTAAAATATCCCTTCGTTCAGTAGGAACCTTCCCATGCAATCAGTTAGCTGCCGAATTCTTCCATGGAGGAGGTCACTTGAATGCTTCAGGCGGTGAATTTTTCGGAACGATGGAAGAGGCAAAAGCGGTCTTTGAAAAGGCGCTTGAGAAATATAAACCTTTACTAACAGCGAAAAGCTAAAGATGGAAGGTTAAAAGTGAATATGGAAAGGTTAAAAGATACGAACTTTCAACTTCCCCCTTTCAACTTTTAATGATTTTGAGATACATTTGTGCGGAATATAGCTAAATAACAGATAATGAAAAAACTTGTATTTTTATTTCTCTCTTTGTTAACCGCCGGAAGTCTGTTCCAGGCATGCGACAATTCGAAGACTTATGCAGAAATGCTGGAAGACGAGAAAAATGCGGTGAATAAGTTCATCAAAGATAATGATATTCGTGTCATTTCATTGGAAGAGTTTGAACGGGATACGATTACAGCTTCTAAAGAAGCGGGGAATGGATATGACGAATACGTTGCTTTCTCCAATGGCGTATATATGCAGATCGTAGATCGTGGAGGAAAAGAGGATAAGAATGGAGTTGAAGTTATTAATGAGATAGATACTTTTGCTAACAATAATGTCATTTGTACCCGCTATGTAGAACAGGATATGATGACAGGAGATACTACATGTTTCAATGTTCCTTTGGAAAGATGGATGGATGTTCCTGATTATTATAAGTTTCCATTAACATTCCGTTATGTGCAAAACACGTCTACTGTTTATGGAATCGTTTTATCCGGTAGTTTGGATTACGATTTATTATGGAATAGTAAAGGTTATGGAACTGCAATTCCATCCGGATGGCTGATTGCCTTACCTTATTTGCGTAATAATGCGCATGTACGCCTGATTGTGCCTTCTAAGATGGGACATACAACTGCACAACAATATGTCAATCCTTATTTCTATGATATCCGGAAGTTCGAGAAAGCAAAAAGCTAAAGCACTAACATTAGATAAATCAAATCTTTAACTAAAGAACCTATGACTCTAATCAAATCTATCTCTGGAATCCGCGGAACTATCGGCGGAGGAGCGGGAGAAGGACTGAACCCGCTTGACATTGTAAAATTCACCTCGGCTTATGCTACTTTGATTCGTAGAACTTGCAAGGCAAAGAGTAATAAGATTGTTGTGGGACGTGATGCCCGCATTTCCGGTGAAATGGTAAAAAACGTAGTAGTCGGCACATTGATGGGAATGGGCTGGGATGTAGTAGACATTGATCTTGCTTCTACCCCGACCACAGAACTTGCTGTAACAATGGAAGGCGCCTGTGGCGGTATTATCCTGACAGCTTCTCATAACCCGAAACAGTGGAACGCACTGAAATTGCTGAATGAACATGGTGAATTTCTGAATGCAGCCGAAGGCAACGAAGTACTTCGTATTGCTGAAGCTGAAGAATTTGACTATGCCGATGTCGACCATCTGGGATCTTACCGCAAAGACCTGACTTATAATCAGAAACATATCGACAGTGTATTGGCTCTCGACCTGGTAGATGTAGAAGCTATCAAGAAAGCCAATTTCCGTGTAGCGATTGACTGTGTGAACTCTGTAGGCGGTATCATTCTCCCTGAACTTCTTGAACGTTTGGGTGTGAAACATGTAGAAAAACTCTACTGTGAACCTACCGGCAATTTCCAACACAACCCCGAACCGCTTGAAAAGAACCTCGGTGACATCATGAACTTAATGAAAGGTGGAAAGGCCGATGTAGCTTTTGTTGTAGACCCCGATGTTGACCGTCTGGCAATGATCTGCGAGAATGGCGTAATGTACGGTGAAGAATATACACTGGTTACTGTTGCCGACTATGTACTGAAACATACCCCCGGTAACACTGTTTCTAATTTGAGCTCTACTCGTGCTTTGCGTGATGTAACTCGCAAGTATGGAATGGAATACAGCGCTTCTGCCGTAGGCGAAGTAAATGTTGTAACGAAGATGAAAGCAACCAATGCCGTTATCGGCGGTGAGGGAAATGGTGGAGTAATTTATCCTGCTAGTCACTACGGACGTGATGCATTGGTAGGCATCGCATTATTCCTTAGCCATCTGGCTCACGAAGGAAAAAAGGTTAGCGAGCTCCGTGCTACTTATCCTCCTTACTTCATTGCTAAAAACCGTGTAGACTTGACTCCGGAAATCGATGTAGATGCTATCCTTGCCAAAGTGAAGGAAATCTATAAGAACGAAGAAATCAACGATATCGACGGTGTGAAAATAGACTTTGCCGACAAATGGGTGCATTTGCGCAAGAGTAATACAGAACCGATCATCCGTGTGTATAGTGAAGCTTCTACTATGGAAGCTGCCGAGGAAATCGGTCAGAAGATAATGGATGTGATTAATGAATTAGCAAAATAATATCCTGTAAAATAGGATTTTATTTATAACATTTGAGTCTCGTATATCATAAAGATAACTGAATAAGTTGTCTCATTGATATACGAGACTTTTTATTAGGATGATATCCACTGAATAATGATAGTTACTCTTCTCCTTGAGTATTAACAATAAAGTTTCTTTTGATTAAGTCTAAACTTCCTTTCGTCCAATAGTAAACTTCTCTTTTGTTATTTACAAACTTAAAATGCAAGCTTCATTTTTATAAATGCAAGTTTTGTTTTTAAAAACGGAACCTTTGTTTTTATAAATGAAGCTTGCATTTATAGATTGGAAGGGATGAAAAGCAACTTTACTGTTAATAAAAAGAAAGTTTGGACTTAATCAAGAGCAACTTTTCTATTAATAGATTACATGAGAAGTAAGCAGTATTGAGAGGAAACTAATCTATATAGCTTACTTCTCTACTTCGTTAGAATAGATACGCCACAAGAATATCAATTGATATACAAAACTTTATAGGTCTTATATCAATGATAAACACATGGCTTAATTATACAGAATTGATATATGAAAAGCACAATTGAGGGAAAATTGTAGTATATTTGTACTGTTCTTTGAGGCGTCTTTATTATTAAGGAAGCGTTTAGTGCTTTTTCTCAAGTGCGAATCTGGACAATTCGAGCTGTGTTGAGGAAATAAACAAAACGTTCTTCCTTTGGTTTGTATGTTGCATCTAGGTACTGATATACAGTCAAGGGCGTGAGCTGTTTTTGCTTGTATCCAACACAGAGGTAGTTCAGAACCTGCACTTGGATATAAGTTTAGCGGTCTCGCGCTTCTTTTGTGTATACACTTCTGTTGAGACTAGGAAGGAACTAATAAATTGAAAAACATACAAACAGTACAAGTGTTGCCAGTAATGTTGCTAATGTCCGTAACAGTATCAGCAAGAGACCTAACAGGTTTTGAACAGCTTATTGATAAACGTACGACATGAAAATAAAACTGATTGCATTATTTATAATGATGGGATCGTTGGCTGCCGTAGCTGATAATGATACTTATTTCTTTCCAAAAGTAGATTATGGTTCAGTGTTCGTTGTTCAAACAGCCGATGGATTCTTGTATCAGATAATTTTAATTGGCAGGATTTTTTTCCGGTGTGGGGTGGTGAGACGGAGGCAAAGATTGGCTGTTTCGCGGATGGGAATTGGCAAGAATGAAAGAGGCGGAATCCTTGGATTGTGCGAATTAGTAGTGAAGTAGTTGCTGAAAAATAGAGGTACTTGATAAAATAGAGTTGCATTTTCCGTATAAAAACGTATCTTTGTGTAAAGAGAATTAAAGACATCGATTATTAATGGCTATTTTCTTTCGCACTACGAAACAGAACATATAAGCGATTGCCTGATATTTAATAGATGATATTAATGATTAACACAATGAAAATACGCTTGATTTTGTCTTTTGTTTTATTGATTTATTCATTGGTCTGTCAAGCAGATGGCGGTAAAGATTCATATATCTTCCGGAAAGTAGATTATCAGCAAGGATTATCCAATAGTGCTGTGCTTTGTCTTTTTCAAGACAATACAGGGTTGATGTGGTTTGGTACATACGATGGTGTCAATTGTTATGATGGCCGAAACATGGAAGTTTTTCGTTCTGATTTTTCAGCCCCCAAAGCTTTGAGTAATAATGTAATCCATTCTATTCAGCAGGCAGATAATAATTGTTTGTGGATTTCTACACATTTGGGTATCAATCGTCTTTCACAGGATTCGCGGCAAGTTGTCGGATATTATGACTTTACAGATGATTATTATCTACATTCCAATTCTAAAGGAAACACATGGGTGGTGAGTCATGGTGGAATTTTCTACTATAATACATCTTATAAACGATTTGTACAGATTAAGAATCTGAAAGTACCCGTAGAAGATATGGATAAACGGGCATTCGTAACGGATGATGGTGTTTTGTGGATTTTCACTCAACAAACAGGGGAGCTGTTACAGGTTTCGCAGGATGCTTTTGATTGTGACACATTATCAATTCATTCAACTGTTTCATCTACTGATTTTCATGCGAAACCTATTGAAGATGTCTTTTATCAGAATGGCGTTCTTTGTTTTATCGATAGTGAGCATGATCTTTATGTTTATGATATTTCCCGACAATCTAAAATTTATATTCGTAACCTTTCTTCATTAGTGCAGAAGAATGGAACTATTGCAGGAATAGCCCTTTTCTATGAAGATATTATTATTGGTTTTCGAACGAATGGGTTAGTCCGTCTCCGTACTTCACAAAAATATAAAGAAGAAGTGGTCGACCGGAATGTACGTATATATAGTATTTATCGAGATCCTCATCAGAATGTCTTATGGGTTGCTTCGGACGGACAAGGAACGATTATGTATGCTAAGAAATATTCTATTGCCACCAATTTGATGCTCAATCAACTGTCATCTAACTTAAGCAGGCAGGTACGTTCTGTTATGACAGACGATAGTGGTGGACTATGGTTCGGGACGAAAGGTGATGGACTGCTGCATATACCGGATTATCGTGAGAATGAGGAGGCTTCTGCCGTTACAGTTTACTCTCCTGAAGGAAAGCAAAATGTTGTGTCTTATATACGATGGAATAAAGAATTTCCTGTTTATAAATTGGTTCAAAGCCGTTATATGGATGGCTTTTGGATAGGATCTGGAGATCCGGGACTATTTTACTATTCTTTTGAAGACAAAGCTTTGCATTCTGTGGAGAATCTGCCGGCACAACCCACCGAGATACATGGCATTTATGAGGAAAATGATAGTGTACTTTATGTGGTGACAGCCGGTTCCGGTTTTCATAAATTAATACTTGAGAAGCAGGCAGGTACCATTCGTTTCAAGTCGCAGAAAAGTTATCATTTTTTTCACGGTCAGCGAGAAATTACGATGTTCTATCCAATGTTGCCCGAAGGGGATTCTATTTTGTGGCTTGGCAGTCGGGAGAAAGGACTCGTACGGTTTGATAAGCGGACTGAAGAATATAAAGTGATTTCTTTGAAAGAAATGCTTCATAAGTCGGTAGACGATGTGCTCAGCCTGTATCGGACCAAAGAAGGGTTGTTATATGTAGGGACAACATCAGGATTGGTATGTTTGAATTCTAATGGCAAACAGATGAAAGCTACCTATATCGGACGGGAGCAAGGTTTGCTCAATGATATGATTCATGGTGTACTTGAAGATGAGAACGGACTCTTATGGCTTGGTACGAATCGGGGGCTGATTAAATATAATCCGATAAATGGCTCATCACATGCCTACTTTTACAGTGCAGGTGTTCAAATCGGTGAGTTTAGTGATGATGCTTATTACATGTGTCCATATACACAGGAGCTTTTTTTCGGTGGGATTGACGGGTTGCTTTATTTGGATAAAGAGGTGCAGGCTGCTCCGGAATTTTATCCGGATATTTTGTTACGTAAGTTGACTGTTGGACATACGCAAGTGGTTCAGGGGGATGGAGATTACTATACAGACGATGGTAAGGCATTACAGTTGAAGGGGACGGAGGTTTCATTTGCACTTTCTTTTGTTGTTCCGGATTTTTTATCAGGAGAAGATATAGAATATTCTTACCAGTTGGAAGGATATGATAAGGATTGGACCTCTTTTAGTAGTATTAATGAAGCCTCATATACAGGAGTGCCGGCAGGTGATTATATCTTTAAGGTACGCTATAAGAGGGATGTATTTGATACAGAATATCGGCATTTTTCTATTCCGGTATATATCCTTTCTCCCTGGTATCGATCGGTGGCGGCTTATTTTGTTTATTTGATCATTTTTTTGTTGTTGTTAGGGTACGTGATATATTTGCTACGTAAAAACTACCTTCAGGAACGGATGATGAAAACACTGATGGGGACAGAAAGTTGCCGGAAATCCGAGACTGTATATACAAACCGTAGGATGCTTGAAGATTTTACTCTTATTTATAATTATTGTGACCAATTGCGTGCAGAGAATCTTTCTTATGAGCAATGTCTTGAGAAAGTGTCACTGATACGCGAAACTGTGATGAGCGCACTTCTTAATCCTGACGCTCTGTTTTTGGAAGAACTTAAACAATTCTTTCCGGATCGGTTTATTGTTTCTGCGCGTATGAGTATACAGGGAGTTTCTCAAGAGGTGTTGCGTACGTTGGAAGAACAAGGGATTGATCATTCTTCTATATCGTCAATGATTCCGGAACACTTAACATTTCCAGTTTACAAGAATGCGTTATACAGTATTCTTTATTGCTGCTATCTCCGGATTACTGAAATGAAGGGTACTCATGGCGTAATAGTAGAAATGTCAGAACAGGATGGTAAGATGCAGCTACATTTTTCTTCTAAAGATGCTACTGCGAAAGCGTTGTATGAATATCTTTCAGATAAAGCTTCTTCAGTGACGGAGAAAGATTCCGATCATGTGTTTGTTGTGCATTTACTTTTAGGTTTTGTACGGTCAGCTTTGGAACGTATTCATGCCGTTCTTCGTTATGATGATGATGAGAGTGGTAGTCGGTTGACGATTATCTTTGAACCGGCGGTCTTGACAGTAGCAGGTGAACAAGGGAAAAAAACTGTGCTTTTGTTGGAAGACAGAGATGAAATGACTTGGTTGATTAGTAATTTCCTGGCTGATGAATACGTGGTTCATCAAGTAAAGAGTGTGCAGCTTGCTTTTGACGAAATTCGTCGGTCGGCTCCGGCTCTATTATTAGTGGATATGACAATGTATGCCAATGCTGAAAGTACTTTTATGGAGTATGTTAGCCGGAATCGTACTCTGCTTTCAAAGACAGCTTTTATTCCATTGTTAACCTGGAAAGTTGGTTCGGCCATTCAGCGGGAACTGATCTTGTGGTCTGATTCTTATATTGTACTTCCTTATGATATATTATTCTTGCGGGAAGTTGTCCATAATGCTATTTATGGAAAGCGGGAAGCGAAGCAGATATATATGGAGGAACTGGGAGATTTGGCGGGACAGATTGTCTGTACAACTACCGAACAAGCTGATTTTATTCGTAAATTGTTAAAGGTGATTGAAGAAAACCTGGACAAGGAAGAACTGGGCTCAACGTTGATCGCTGATCGTATGGCAATGAGTTCCCGTCAGTTCTATCGTAAATTCAAGGAAATTTCCAATACTGCTCCCGGTGATTTAATAAAGAGTTACCGTATGGAAAAGGCAGCCCGCCTGTTACTTGATGAAGAACTTTCTATTCAAGATGTTATTATGGAGGTCGGTATTTCCAGCCGGTCTTATTTTTATAAAGAGTTTACCCGTCGGTTCGGGATGACACCGAAAGATTATCGGGAACAGCGAAAGGTATGCTGATTGTCAGGTTAAATTCTTTCGTATAGGTGATTAGTTGGGAAACATTATTATTTATTTGTTTGTCACAACCTTGTGCTCTAAATTCCTTTTGTCGATTTTATTGTATTGATTATTAGTGTGTTAATCTGTGCTCTAATTTACCATTCTGTGCTTTAGATATGTGTCTTTATTTTGCCGTTTTTTTGGCAAGGTAGAGCATTGGACTTTTATTCGAATAGCCTTTATTTGCAACAATCTTTTTAAAGGGAATTAACCTTATTACTAATCAAATTTAAAGGAATTATGAATGAAAAACTAAAGTATCTTACCTTATTTGTAATAGGTATGATGTTGAGTTTGGGCATGAATGCTCAATCTGTAAAATCAATCTCCGGTACGGTAACCGATGATCAGGGAGAGGCGGTTATCAGTGGTACGGTGAAAGTTAAAAACGGTAGTACAGGAACAATCACTGACATTAACGGTAAATACACTCTCTCTGTTCCTTCCAATGCCACCTTGGTGTTTTCGTATATTGGTTATATCACACAAGAATTTAAAGTCTCGGAATTAAAGAGTAATGTTCTGAACGTAGTTCTGCAATCGGATACGAAAGCACTGGACGAAGTAGTCGTTGTAGGTTATGGTACCATGCGCAAATCAGACTTGACGGGTTCCATTTCCACAGCCAAAGGTAAAGACATGCTGAAAGCACAATCATTCAATGCGCTTGACGGATTGAAGGGTAAAGTGGCCGGTGTGAATATCTTCTCTAATACCGGTCAGCCGGGTGGAGAATCGCGTGTCATCATTCGTGGTATTTCTACTATCAACGCGTCGGCATCACCGCTGTACGTAGTAGATGGAGTGGTGATGTCAAACTTCGAATTGCTTAATCCGAATGATATCGAATCTATCGAAGTATTGAAAGATGCTTCCTCTGCTGCCATCTATGGTGCCCGTGGTGCGAATGGTGTTATCATGGTGACTACCAAGCGCGGTAATGCAGGAAAAGGAGTCCATGTTTCCTATGATGGTTCATTGTCTATCGGTAAGATGGCTAGAAAAATAGATGTAATGGATGCTAACGAATGGATGTCTACCTTCAAGCAGGGATTGGAAAATGCCAACGAATTTCAAGGCAAGAACTTCACAACTGATCTGTCACAGATATTCACAGACGAACGTTTGTTCAATGCAGACGGTTCTCCGAAATATAATACCAACTGGCAGGATGAAGCATCCCGCACTGCCATCTCTCATAACCATCAGATCAGTATCCAACGTACAGGAGAAGGATCTTCTATCGGAGCATTCATCAATTATACCGATCAACAGGGTATTTTGTTGAATTCTTACTTCAAACGTATCAATGCAAAATTGGCGTATGATGACAAACCGACTGATTGGCTGTCTACTTCCGCTAATTTATTAGTAAATCATACTTGGGGTAATAGAACTTCTGATAACCCTTACGGACAAGGCGCATTGCGTACGATGATCGAACAGTTGCCTTTCTTACCGGTTAAGCTGGATGGTGAATATACGCAGACGAACATTATTAATACAAGCTCTATTCTCAATAATCAGACTGATCCTAATAGCGGAAAACAAGGATTCAGCCCGGAAGGTGTAGGTAATCCCGTTGAGTTGCTCGAACGGATGCAGGCTATGCAATATCGTACGCAGATTTTTGGTAATGCTGCTTTGACTTTCCATCTCATGAAAGGATTGGATTTGAAGACCCAGTTCGGTATCGACTACCACAATAATCGTGATGCTAACTATACGCCGTTCACTCCGCGTCCGATGATTAATCAAAGTTCCGAGGGAGCAGCTTCTGCAAATAACTCCAACTCTTTGTATTGGCAGGAAGAAACCTATTTGACTTATGTGAAAGATATAAACAAACATCACATTAATGCAATGGCGGGTATGTCTTGGCAAGAGTATAATTATACCAAATTCGAAGCTTCCGACAGTAAGTATATTGATGACTTCTACGGATATTATAATTTAGGTTCCGGAACGAACCGTCCTTCTGTAGGCAATGATTACGACAAGTGGGCGATGAACTCTTATTTCTTGCGTCTGGCATATTCTTATGACAACAAGTATATGGCTACCGTAACCGGTCGTTATGATGGCTCTTCCAAATTCGGACAGAACAATAAATATGCATTTTTCCCGTCAGTCGGCTTGGGTTGGATGATTTCTAATGAAGACTTTTTGAAAGATAACTCATTGATCAGCAAGCTGAAATTACATACTTCTTACGGTCTGACAGGTAATTCGGAAATTGGTACATATAAATCATTGGCTACGGTGAGCCAGTCGAATACGATCATTGGTGATGCTCTGCATGTAGTGTCTTATCTGGACAATATGCCTAATCCGGACCTGAAATGGGAAAAGACAGGACAGTGGGACTTAGGATTCGAGTTGGGTTTATTCAATAACAGACTGAATTTCGATATTTCCTATTATTATAAGTATACTTCGGATTTGTTGCTCGACCGTCCGGTTCCTGAATCAACAGGTTACTCTTCCATTATGGATAATATTGGAGCCGTTTCCAATCGTGGTGTAGATATTCTGGTTACAGCATATCCTATTCAGACACATGATTTCCAGTGGACTTCCACTCTTAATTTAGGTTTCAACAAAAACCGTGTAGAGAAGTTGGATGAAAGTGCATCTGTTGATCCTGTCACCGGTAAGCGTCAGATTACGACCGACGGTTTTGTGGGTTACGATATGTTGATTCGTGAAGGTGAAGAGCTTTCCTCTTTCTATGGTTATAAGCGTGCCGGTATTTACGATGGTATTCCGTCTAACTGGGATCCGGAGACAATGAACATACCTTCCACTATTGGTGAAAAGGTAACTTATAAGAAACGCGAAATTATCGGTAACGGATTACCTGACTGGATGGGCTCATTCATCAATACCTTCAATTATAAAGGATTTGATTTGACTTTAGACTTCCAGTTTACATGGGGGGTGGACGTGATGCAAGAATATTATCACTCTACTGTAGCCCGTTTCCTAACTAACGGTATAGACCGTCTTTATAAGGAAGCATGGCATCCAACTCTCAATCCGTCGGGTAAAGAACAGGCAATTCGTCTGAATAACTTTGGTCAGGGAGCTAATAACCAGGCAGATGATGACTGGGTTTGCAATGGTTCTTATTTGCGTTGTAACATGATTCAGCTCGGATATACCTTCAATCCGACACTGATTAAGAAGATCGGTCTGTCTTCATTGCGTTTGTATGCGAATGTGAATAACGCATTCCTGATTACTTCTAAGGACTATAACGGATATGATCCGGATAACTCATCTCGTTTAGGTGACAACAAATGGGGGGCTAACCGCCAATTCTTCACCTATCCGCGTCCGAGAACGTTTACGTTCGGTCTTAATGTAGCATTTTAATTCACCGTTATAAAAACTATAAGAATTATGAAACTATTAAAAGTATATATATCTGCATTTTGTATGTGTTCACTTTCTGTGTTGCTGAATTCATGCGACGATTTCCTGAAAGAAGAACCATTGGATATGAAGTCATCTGACCAATTCTGGAAGACGAAAGCTGATGCGGAGTCGGGTGTGAACGCATTGTATTTCGGTGGTGTACCTTATTTACACAACACTGATGTAGGCGGTGGCTGGACTCCTAAAGCGACAATGTGGGGTGGTATTGTGTCCGGATTGTACGTTGATAAGCGTAAGGATAGAACATTTACTACGGCATCCGAAGGGTGTAATTTCAATATTGAATCTTTTGATGATATTGCAATGAAATACTGGCATGAGTTTTATAAAGGTATTTCACGTGCCAACTTTGTTATTGCCAATATTCCGACAATGACCGGTGTGCTGGATGAAGCTACTATTAATAATTATGTGGCTCAAGGTAAATTCTTCCGTGCATATGGATATTTCTGGCTGGTCAAAGAATTTGGTGGTGTTCCTTATATTTCAGAACCTTACACATCTACAGAAGGTATGTACAAAGAACGTCTTTCTGCTGAAGAGGTTTATAAGAAAATTGAAGCCGACTTGCTGGATATTGTCAACGGGGATGCATTGCCGAATAAAACGTTTTATGATAATGGCTGTTATGTCACTAGGGCAATGGCGCAGACTTTGCTGGCACAAGTTTATTTGCAATGGGCTGGTGCACCGTTAAACGGTGGAACAGACTATTATGGAAAAGCAGCGCAGATGGCTTTGAAAGTGATCAATGATAGTCCTCACGAACTTATTCATCCAAATGGAACGACTGATGATTTGAGCTCGGCATATAATGTAATCAAGACTACGAAAAGTTCTGCAGAAATCATTTATGCTAAAGAATATAATTATAGTGATTATAGTGTAGGTAACTCTTATGCTTGTCGTTCTATTGGTACAGATGCTTTCCAATGGGGAGTGTTCCATCCGGGAGGAGACGTGCTGTATAATGCATACCTTCCCTGTGATATGTTGCTTAACAGCTATGCCTCTAATGATATTCGAGGACATGAGAAACAGTTCTTCTTTAAGAAATATACCGATGCTGCAGGAAAGACTTATACTTTGAACAATGCAGGCAACTGGGCGTGGTTTGATGAAAATGCTTTGATTAGCGGTCACGACGGTGATTATAATATGCCGGTATTCCGTTTTGCGGAAGTCTTGCTGATTGCGGCCGAAGGTCTGGCACGTACAAATCATGAAGATAATGCTGTCGGTGGAGCTAAATATTATCTCAATCAAGTGCGTAAACGTGCTGGATTGGCAGATGAGACGGCTACAGGAAATGATTTAATACAATCGATTTTGACTGAACGTTTACATGAGTTACCGTTGGAATTTAAGATTTGGGACGACATTCGCCGTACTCGTTTGTATCCGGAAGCATCTACAGAATCAGGAAAATTGAAATGGACTGCTCTTGCATCGGCTCAAATCCAAAACAAGCCAGATGGAAGCACAAGAGCCGGTGCCATTCCTGAATATGCTTTGTTATGGCCTATCCCGTTAGATGAAATTCAGGCTAATCCTGCGTTGGAAGGACATCAGAACCCGGGATGGAATTAATTAGGTAATAATAAATATTTGTTTCTGATAGAATTGGAGAGAGGGTAAAGGCTAATTATCCTCTCTCTATTGCTTAAACGGTTAGTCTTTCGGTTGTACTCTCATTGTATACACATAAATATTATGTTTTGATTCTCAGTTGTTTAACTTGTACTCTCGTTGACACTCGTTTCCTTTGGTTGACTATACTGCTATTTTTTCTTATTTTGGCGTATCAGAGGACTGATAATTGCTGAAAGATGCTTTAATTTGTAACATAAATAAAAAAGACTTGATAATCTAGTATTAATAGTTTAATTCGTAGACCATGAACAAAAAGAAACTACTATCTTTCGCAATAGCCCTGCTATTGGGAGTTTCCTCTACCTTTGCACAAAAGCAACCGGTAGACTATGTGAATCCTTTAATGGGGACTGATTCGAAAATATCACTATCCAATGGAAATACATATCCCGCCATTGCGTTGCCTTGGGGAATGAATTTTTGGATGCCACAAACCGGAAAGATGGGTGACGGTTGGGCTTACACTTATGCATCCGACAAAATCAGAGGTTTCAAGCAAACCCATCAGCCCAGTCCGTGGATCAATGACTACGGTCAGTTTTCAATCATGCCGATGACTAAACAGTTGAAGATTGATCAGGATAGTCGTGCTTCCTGGTTCTCTCACAAAGCAGAGAAAGCCACTCCTTATTATTATAGTGTTTATTTGTCAGAGTATGACATGACAACTGAAATAGCTCCGACAGAACGTTGTGCACATTTTCGTTTCACTTTCCCTGAAACCTCCGATGCCTATGTGGTAATAGATGCTTTCGATCGTGGTTCGTATGTGAAGGTGATTCCCGAAGAAAATAAAATAGTTGGTTATACGACACGCAATAGTGGCGGTGTTCCTCAAAACTTTAAAAATTACTTTGTGATAGAGTTCGACAAGCCTTTTACTTTCAATAAAGTATGGGCAGACTATCATTTGGTTGAAACACATCTCGAACTACAATCCAATCACGTGGGTGCTGCTATCGGATTTTCGACGAAAAAAGGAGAACAAGTGCATGCAAAAGTGGCATCCTCATTCATCAGCCCCGAACAGGCGGAACTGAACTTGAAGGAAATTGGTAATAAGACTTTTGAACAGACAAAAGAGGCCGGTCGTAAGGCATGGAACAATGTCTTGGGGCGTATCAAGGTTGAAGACAGCGATGAGAACCGTATGCGTACGTTCTACTCTTGCTTGTATCGTTCGGTGTTGTTTCCCCGTATGTTTTACGAGGTAAACGGTAAGGGAGAAACTGTGCATTACAGCCCCTATAATGGTGAAATCCGTTCGGGATATATGTTTACCGACACTGGATTCTGGGATACTTTCCGTTGCTTGTTTCCATTTGTTAATTTGATATATCCTTCAATGGGTGAGAAGATGCAGGAAGGCCTGTTGAATACCTATCTTGAAAGTGGATTCTTTCCTGAATGGGCAAGCCCGGGCCATCGTGGTTGTATGGTTGGGAACAATTCAGCTTCTGTAGTGGCGGATGCCTTCATGAAGAATGTAACCAAAGCGGATGCAGAAAAAATGTACGAAGGCCTACTGAAAGGGGCCAATAGCGTACATCCGAAAGTTTCTACTACCGGACGCCGTGGATATGAATATTATAACAAACTGGGCTATGTGCCATACGATGTGAAAATTAATGAGAATGCGGCACGCACATTGGAATATGCATACGATGACTGGTGCATTTACCGTATGGGTGAAAAATTAGGCCGTCCGGCAGAAGAACTGGATGTTTATAAGAAAAGGAGTCAGAACTACCGTAATCTGTTCGATCCGGAAACTAAGTTGATGCGGGGAAAGAATTCCGACGGAACTTTCCAGACTCCTTTCAATCCTTTTAAATGGGGAGATGCCTTTACGGAAGGAAATAGTTGGCATTATACATGGTCGGTATTCCACGATGTACAAGGACTGGTTGACCTGATGGGCGGCAAGAAGATGTTTGTCAGTATGCTTGATTCTGTATTCAATCTTCCTCCTGTATTTGATGATAGCTATTATGGAGGAGTGATTCACGAGATTCGTGAAATGGAAATTGCTAACATGGGTAACTATGCACATGGCAACCAACCTATCCAGCACATGATCTACTTGTATAACTATGCCGGCGAACCGTGGAAAGCCCAATATTGGTTGCGTGAGACGATGAACCGCCTCTATCTTCCTACTCCGGACGGTTATTGTGGAGATGAAGATAACGGTCAGACTTCGGCTTGGTATGTATTTACTGCATTGGGATTTTATCCGGTATGTCCGGGCAGCAATGAATATGTGATGGGAGCTCCTTACTTTAAGAAAGCAACGATTACACTGGAGAACGGCAAGAAATTGGAAATCTCCGCCCCGAAGAATAACGATGATAATCGTTATATTCGTTCATTGAATTATAATGGCAAGAATTATACAAAGAATTATCTGAACCATTTCGATCTGTTGAAAGGCGGTCGTCTGGTGTTTGATATGGATAACAAACCGAATAAGGGAAGAGGTATCAACGAATCAGACTTCCCGTATTCATTCTCTCGTGACGCAAAGTAAGCTGATATGAATAATTTGAGAAAGAAAGTATTGATGATGACTATGGCGGCAGTAACTTTGTCCGCCATAGCTCAACAGCCGGTAGACTATGTGAATCCGATTATCGGGACCAATGGGATGGGGCACACTTTTCCCGGTGCTTGCACTCCTTTCGGATGGGTACAGTTGAGTCCGGACACAGACACAATTCCGCATAATATAAATGGAGCTTATCAGAAAAATGCCTACGAGTATTGTGCTGGTTACCAATATAGGGACAAGACCATTGTTGGCTTCAGTCACACTCATCTTAGTGGTACGGGACATTCTGACTTGGGAGACATCTTGTTGATGCCTGCTGTTGGCGATGTGAAGTTAAATCCCGGTCGGGCGGATTATCCGGAAGAGGGATACCGTTCACGTTTTGACCATGCTACAGAAAAAGCTGTTCCCGGATATTATGAAGTGATACTGGACGATTATGGCATTAAGGCCCAACTGACAGCAACACAACGGACGGGTATACATAAATATACCTTCCCGAAAGGAAAAGATGGTCATTTGATTTTGGATCTGGTGCATGGTATTTATAATTATGACGGCAAAGTTCTATGGGCCAATTTGAGAGTCGAAAACGATACTCTGTTGACCGGATATCGTATCACCAATGGATGGGCGCGTACGAATTATACCTATTTTGCTATCTCTTTGTCACAGCCGATTAAAGACTACGGATATAAGGATAAGGAAAAAGTATTGTACAATGGCTTTTGGCGTCGTTTTAAGTTGGAAAAGAACTTCCCCGAAATCACAGGTCGAAAAATCGTGGCTTACTTTAACTTCGATACCGCTAACAATTCGGAACTGGTTGTAAAAGTGGCATTGTCGGCAGTCAGTACGGAAGGGGCCATTAAGAATCTGCATGCCGAGGCTTCCGGAAAGAGTTTCGAACAGTTGGCGGAAGCTGCTCGTACAGATTGGAATAGTGAACTGGAGCATTTCGAGATCGAAGGTACGCCCGATCAGAAAGCAATGTTCTATACTTCTCTTTACCACACCATGATTAATCCGTCTGTGTATATGGATGTAGACGGTTCCTATCGTGGGCTGGATCATAACATACACCGGGCGGAAGGATTCACCAACTATACTATATTTTCCCTTTGGGATACCTATCGTGCGGAACATCCTTTCCTGAACCTGGTGAAACCGGGACGCAATGCGGATATGGTGGAATCTATGATTAAACATGAGCAACAAAGCGTGCACGGAATGTTGCCGATATGGAGTCTGATGGGAAATGAAAACTGGTGTATGAGCGGTTATCATGCTGTGTCTGTACTGGCGGATGCAATAACCAAAGGCGTCTTTTCGAATGTGGATGAGGCATTGGCGGCAATGGTCAGTACATCCACCGTTCCGTATTATGAAGGTATAGCTGATTATATGAAGCTGGGATATATTCCGCTTGACAAAAGTGGTACAGCAGCCTCTTCTACTTTGGAGTATGCATACGACGATTGGACTATCTATCAGACAGCTTTGAAGGCAGGTAACAAGGAAATAGCGGAGACTTACCGAAAGCGTGCCCTCAATTATCGTACTATCTATGATACAAGTATTGGTTTTGCACGTCCCCGTTATAGTGACGGTTCTTTCAAGAAAGAGTTTGATGTATTGCAAACCTATGGTGAAGGTTTTATCGAAGGCAATTCATGGAATTTCTCTTTTCATGTGCCGCACGATGTATTTGGCATGATCGACTTGATGGGAGGAGAAGGGACGTTCGTGCAGAAACTGGATGAACTGTTCTCCATGCATCTGCCGGAGAAGTACTATGAGCATAATGAGGATATTACGGAAGAATGTTTGGTCGGCGGATATGTGCATGGTAATGAACCGAGCCACCATGTTCCTTATCTATATGCGTGGACTTCCCAGCCGTGGAAATCACAGTACTGGCTGCGTGAGATTCTGAATAAGATGTATAAGAATGATATTAACGGATTGGGTGGAAATGATGATTGCGGACAGATGTCAGCATGGTACCTTTTCTCCGTGATGGGCTTCTATCCGGTTTGTCCTGGTACAGACCAGTATGTATTGGGAGCGCCCTACCTGCCTTATCTGAAGATGACGCTTCCTAATGGAAAGACATTGGAGATCAAAGCGCCGGGTGTCAGCGATAAGAAACGTTACGTGCAGTCGCTGAAATTGAACGGTAAGGTATACGACAAGATGTACATTACACATGAAGACATTTTGAAAGGAGGCGTGCTTGAATTCAAGATGGGGGCGTCACCTAACAAACGTCGCGGATTATCACCGGAGGATAAACCTTATTCATTAACTAACGGAATCAACGAATAATCAATAAAGGAGTATGAAAAAGATACATTTAATCTATGCAGCCTGCCTGCTGGTAGGTATGGGGGCTTGTGCTGCAAGTGTGCAAAAACAGGTGAAGGATAATTCTGATGTATGGAAAGAGTACAATACAGGTGCTGTATTGTTTGAGGATAAAGCACCGGAAACGCTGGGATCGGACATTTACCACCGGATCATTCCCGATGCTGAATCGTATATCAAGGAACAGGCACGTACTGTATTAGCTACTCTTTACAATTCTCCGGAAGATAGTATTCCCGCAGTGCACAAGATACATTATACTTTGGAAGATATCAACGGTATTTCTGCGAAAGGTGGTGGTAATGGTGATGTGACGATTTTCTACAGTACACGTCACATTGAAAAATCTTTTGCAGCGAATGATACGGCGAAGTTGTTTTTTGAAACACGCGGGGTGCTCTTGCATGAATTGACGCACGCATATCAGCTGGAGCCACAGGGAATCGGCTCTTATGGAACCAATCGTGTGTTCTGGGCATTTATCGAGGGAATGGCAGATGCTGTGCGGGTTGCCAATGGAGGATTTGACGGACCGAATGCCCGTCCGAAAGGTGGAAATTATATGGATGGATACCGTACGGCGGGTTATTTCTTCGTGTGGTTACGTGACAACAAAGATCCTGAATTCCTGCGTAAGTTTAACCGGAGTACATTGGAGGTTATCCCTTGGTCGTTTGATGGAGCTATCAAGCATGTTTTGGGAGACGAATATAATATTGATGAACTGTGGCATGAATATCAAGTTGCGGTAGGAGATGTACAAGCACAATAAGAATAAATATGGCTAGTAGATTGGGTAAAAAGAGATTGTTTTTGGTTTGGTCGTGTCTGGTGAGTATTTTGCCAGGCATGGCTCAAACCGAGAAACTGATTGATTATGTGAATCCATTTGTGGGAACAGATGGTTATGGTAATGTGTATCCGGGTGCGCAGATTCCTTTCGGAGGAATTCAGATGAGTCCGGACACGGATAGTAAATACTATGATGCGGCTTCCGGTTATAAATATAATCATTCCACCTTGTTGGGGTTCAGTCTGACTCATTTAAGCGGGACTGGTATACCTGATTTGGGAGACTTCTTGTTTATTCCCGGAACAGGAGAGATGAAACTGGATCCGGGGACACGTGAGGAGCCGGAAAAGGGATACCGTTCACGTTATTCTCATGAAAAGGAATGGGCATCACCTAATTATTATGCGGTGGAACTGGCAGATTATGAAGTAAAGGCTGAAATGACGTCAGGGGTACGTAGTGGTATGTTTCGCTTCACCTATCCTCAATCGGATAAAGCTTTTATTATGATCGATATGAACCATACTTTATGGCAATCTTGTGAATGGGCGAATCTGCGCATGGAAAATGATTCTACCATCACCGGATATAAACTGGTAAAAGGCTGGGGACCGGAACGGCATATCTATTTCACGGCTACTTTCTCTAAAAAGTTGACCGGCTTGCGCTTTATGCAGAATAAGAAGCCAGTGATTTACAATACCTCACGGTTTCGTAGCAGCTATGAGGCTTGGGGAAAGAATCTGATGGCTTGCATCTCTTTTGATACAAAAGCCGGAGAGGAAGTGATTGTAAAAACTGCTATTTCATCGGTCAGCACAAACGGGGCAAAAAACAATATGGCGGAACTTGCCGGACTCGCTTTCGATGACCTGAAAGCTAAAGGAGAAGCACTATGGGAAAAAGAACTTGGAAAATATACCCTTACTGCCGACCGTAAAACGAAAAGAACATTCTATACGTCGGCTTATCATGCGGCTTTGCATCCGTTCATCTTTCAGGATGCAGACGGGCAGTTTCGAGGATTAGATAAAAATATAGAAAAAGCCGAAGGATTTACCAACTATACGGTATTCTCTCTTTGGGATACCTACCGGGCTTTGCATCCCTGGTTCAATCTGGTTCAACAGGAAGTGAATGCCAATATTGCCAATTCCATGTTGGCTCATTATGATAAAAGTGTGGAGAAAATGCTGCCTATCTGGTCGTTTTATGGAAATGAGACTTGGTGTATGATTGGTTATCATGCAGTTTCCGTATTGGCTGACATGATTGTGAAGGGAGTAAAAGGGTTCGATTACGAACGTGCGTATGAGGCTATGAAGACCACGGCGATGAATCCGAATTATGACTGTTTGCCGGAATATCGTATGATGGGATATGTGCCTTTCGATAAAGAGGCGGAGTCAGTATCTAAGACATTGGAATATGCGTATGATGATTATTGCATGGCACAGGCTGCCAAGGCTTTGGGTAAAGAGGATGATTATCGTTATTTCTTGAATCGTGCACTCTCTTATCAGACTTTGATTGATCCGGAAACGAAGTATATGCGTGGCAAGGACAGTCAGGGAAACTGGCGTACACCGTTTACTCCGGTAGCTTATCAGGGACCCGGATCTGTAAATGGATGGGGGGATATTACGGAAGGCTTTACTGTACAATATACCTGGTACGTACCACAAGATGTACAAGGATATATGAACGAAGCTGGCGAAGATTGGTTCCGCAACCGGTTGGATGAACTGTTCACAGTAGAGTTGCCGGATGACATTCCGGGAGCACATGATATTCAAGGCCGTATCGGAGCCTATTGGCATGGAAATGAACCTTGCCATCATGTAGCGTATCTTTATAATTACTTGAAAGAACCTTGGAAATGTCAGAAGTGGGTCCGTACGATTGTTGACCGTTTCTATGGCGATACTCCGGATGCATTAAGTGGCAATGACGATTGCGGACAGATGTCGGCTTGGTATATGTTCAATTGCATTGGCTTTTACCCGGTGGCTCCTTCAAGCAATATGTATAACATCGGTTCTCCTTGCGTTGAGGCAATAACAGTTCGGATGAGCAACGGAAAAGTTATTGAAATGGTAGCAGATAATTGGTCGCCGAAGAATGTGTATGTAAAGGAATTGTATGTGAATGGCAAGAAGTATGACAAATCTTATTTGAAATATGAGGATATACGTGATGGCGTGAAACTACGTTTTGTCATGAGCAATAAACCGAACTATAAGCGTGCGGTATCAGATGAAGCAGTAGCTCCTTCTTTGTCGTTGCCTGGAAAGACAATGAAATATCAGGCTAATTTGATGAAAACGGGTATATCAAACCAGTGAAAATGACTTTTGAAGGAGTATTACCCAGTCCGTTTGATAGTACGAAGTGATGTTTTTATTACATTTGCCATTGTAAAACGATTATTAATTAAATATCTAAACCATGAGAAGATATTTCCTGTTAGTTGTGTGTTTGTGCTTGGCATCACTACTTCGTGCACAGAATAAGTTAGAGTTAATTTCTCCCAATGGAGAGCTGAAAGTGTTCTTGAATCTCTCGGATAAAATCTATTATAGTATAGATTATAACGGAGATGTATTGTTGAAGGACAATACCCTTCAGTTGACATTGAGGAATCAGGTGTTGGGACGAAATCCCAAACTGCGCCGTCAGAAACGTACGAGTGTCGACGAGCAATTAACTCCTATTGTTCCTTTGAAATATGCGAAAGTCAATAATCGTTATAATCAATTGCTACTGACCTTTAAAGATTATTCAGTAGAATTCCGTGCTTTTGACGATGGAGTTGCTTACCGGTTTATTACCTCACAAAAAGGTGATGTTGAAGTAATGAACGAAGAGTTTGCTATCAACTTCCCGTCGGATTATCTTCTTCACTTGCAACAACCGGGAGGCTTCCATACAGCTTATGAGGAACCTTACACACATGTTCAAAGTAATGCGTGGAAGCCTGAAGAACGGATAGCTGTTTTGCCGGTATTGATTGACACACAAAAAGACTATAAAATATTAATCAGCGAGTCGGATCTGGCTGATTATCCATGTATGTTTCTCAAAGGAACGGGGACGAACGGAGCAATCTCTGTTTTTCCTAAAGCTCCGCTTGCGTTTGCCGAAAACAGTGATCGTAGTGTGAAGATTACTCAAGAAGCTGATTACATTGCTAAAACAAAAGGTACGAGAAATTATCCTTGGCGTTACTTTGTGATAAGTAAAAATGATAAGCAGTTGATTGAGAATACAATGACTTATAAACTGGCTGAAAAGAATCAACTTCAGGATGTTTCATGGATTAAGCCGGGACAGGTGAGCTGGGAATGGTGGAATGACGCTTCTCCTTACGGACCGGATGTGAATTTTGTTTCCGGTTATAACTTGGATACTTATAAGTATTACATTGATTTTGCTTCTAAATTTGGTATTCCATATATCATTATGGATGAAGGCTGGGCTAAAAGTACACGTGATCCTTATACGCCTAATCCCAAAGTAGACTTGCACGAGTTGATCCGTTATGGCAAAGAAAAAAATGTAGGGATTGTGCTTTGGTTGACGTGGTTGACGGTAGAAAACAATTTTGATCTCTTCAAGACTTTCAATGAATGGGGAGTAAAAGGACTTAAGATTGATTTCATGGACAGAAGCGATCAGTGGATGGTCAACTTTTACGAACGGGTAGCCCGAGAAGCAGCCAAACATCATTTGTTTGTCGATTTTCATGGCTCTTTCAAACCTGCCGGACTGGAATATAAATATCCGAATGTGCTGTCTTACGAAGGAGTGCGTGGCATGGAACAAATGGGCGGTTGTTATCCGGATAATAGTCTATATTTACCGTTTATGCGTAATGCTGTCGGTCCGATGGATTATACTCCCGGAGCGATGATTAGTATGCAGCCTAATGTGTATCGGTCGGAACGTCCCAATGCTGCAAGTATCGGAACACGCGCTTATCAGTTGGCACTCTTTGTGGTTTTTGAAAGTGGTCTGCAGATGTTGGCGGATAATCCTACTCTTTATTATCGTAATGAAGATTGTACCCGTTTCATCACACAAGTTCCCGTAACGTGGGACGAGACTGTGGCACTGGAAGCTAAAGCAGGTGAATATGTCATTGTAG
>NZ_EQ973364.1:193069-270545 GCF_000157055.1 Bacteroides sp. 2_2_4
TTGTAGCAAAACGGAAAGGCGATAAGTGGTTTATAGGAGGAATGACTAACAATGGTGAAAAGGAACGTGAATTTACCATAAAGTTAGATTTCTTGAATAAAGATCGCTCTTATCAAATGACATCTTTTGAGGATGGTATCAACGCAGGACGTCAGGCGATGGATTATCGTTGCAAGTCAGCCCAAGTGAAAGCCGGGGAGCAGCTAACTATAAAGATGGTTAGAAATGGTGGCTTTGCAGCTGTCATTGAATGATGGCACATATTCTAACTTTCCATACGTAAAAATGGAAATCATCTTTCAATCTATCACCATCCTTCTGAAACACCTTGTTCATCGAACTTTCAGGGTGGTGATAGGTTGTTCTCCATCTATCACCTAATCTTCATCTATCACCGTTTGAAATGAACATGCCTGCATATAAACATAAGCTGGTATGTAAATAGAAGTTTCAACAGGGGATACTTTTGGTTTCAAGGCGGGAAACTGCAGTTTCATAGGCTTGAAACAAAGTGTTTTGCGGCTTGAAACTCTTTGTTTCAAGCGTTGAAACCAATCGTTTCACGGCATGAAACACTTTGTTTTGCTATTTGTTCTAAGAAGGCAATGTCTCGGAATCAACGTTTTCTCTTAGAGAACCACTCTTTAAACTCTGCTACTCGGGCTTTGCTGACAAGTATTTTTTCTTTGATTCCTGAATAATACAAGTTGATGGACAGTCGGCTGTTGAACCATAAGTCAATATCTTTGATAGCTTCTCGCGAAATAAGATATTGGCGGTTAGCTCGAAAGAAAAGAGAAGGATTGAGACACTCCGTAAGTTCATCTAATGTTTGAGAAAAACAGTATTCGGTTTCATCGGTTAAGACTACTTTGACCTGACAGTCCTTAATATAAAACAATTGTATCATATCTACAGAAACGGGCAATAGTTTGTCTCCTTTGGTAGGAATAAGGAAATGACTTTTATAGTTTTCTTGCTTTTGGAGTGAATGTATTAGTTTCAGTAGCTCATTCTCCTGTTGTGGAAAAGGAAACTGGTGTTTGTCAGCAGCATCCTGTAAACCTTGGAGCTTATCGAAAGCGTGTTCTATGTCTTCCTTACCGATGGGTTTTAATAAGTAGTCGATGCTGTTTACTTTGAATGCACGTAACGCATATTCATCATAGGCAGTTGTAAAGATAATCGGACAAGTAATATTGATATGATTGAATATCTCGAAGGCGGAACCATCTGCCAGATGAATATCCATGAATACCAGTTCCGGCATCGGATGAGAACTGAACCATTCGATAGTGGAACTGATACTATCCAGTATGGTCACGATTTCTCCATTCGGTTTTATCTCATTAAGCAGTGAAGTCAGGTTTCGTACTGCTGCTTTTTCGTCTTCTATAATGACAATCTTCATGGTGATTATTGTTCTAGTTGTGATTTTTCAATCAAAGGAATACAAACTGTAAACTCTCTGTCCTCCGTTATTTGTATATCCCGTTTAAACAAGAGCCTGTATCGCTTGGCAAGGTTGGCAAGTCCGATACCGGTTCCGGAAGTTGCAGTCCATTTGGGCTGAATGTCGTTGCTGATAGACAAATTGCCGTTATCGTCCGTCGTGATATGAATGGTCAACGGCTTCCGGTTGCTGATTTCGTTGTGCTTTACTGCATTCTCAATCAACACTTGCACCGCCATTGGAGGGAGGAGATATTCTTCGTAGGCATTGCTTATCTGTATGTCGAATTGTAGATTGTTCTCAAAACGCATCTTTAATAGAAATATATAAGCGGAAACAAATTCCATTTCTTCCCGGAGACTGACACATTGTGACTCATTACTTTGCAAAGTATACCTTAGTACCCGGGAGAGTTCCTGAATGTAATCCTGTGCTTTATCCTGATTTTCGCGTACCAGTGAACGCAGGGTATTCAGCGAGTTGAACAGCATGTGTGGGTTCAGCTGATTCTTCAGTACTTCATACTGATTGCGGAGATTCTCTGCCTGAAGCTGTTCGTTCTCAATAAGTACCAGTTGCTGCTTGAATATAAGATGAATGATACAGCAACTACTGGTGACGAGACATGCCACAATAAAATCCCGCAATGGATGCAAATAATGATGTACCATGGCATCGATGGCCGGAATATCAAATGTTCTGTGAAGGAAAACAAAAAACTGTCCTGACAAGTTACTCAATATCCATGTCACGATAAAGGAAAGCAAAATCTTTGTCCCTGTAATTTTAATGGAAGCCTGATTGAAATGAAACAAACGGGTATTGATGGCAAAAAGTAACAATAGCGACAGAAAGGTAAAAAGTATTTCGTTTGCCACATCTATAAACTTCATCCCTGGGAATAAGGAATGACTTTCGAAACGGTCGAAAAGAGATACTGATTCAGGAAAATGAATCAGTACAGCAACCGCTAAGGAGATGATGACTGTGGAAAGTATATATTTATCTTTTTTTATTGCTTGGGCTATCATACAACAAAGATAGTGGTAAATTATGAGTTACCGGTTATAAAATGTCAATGCTGTTGTCACAGTTGGTCAATTATTGTTTCTGAATGTGTGCCGTGACATACATACCGGGGCGGAATTGTACATTTTCCTCCTTGATGGAAGCATACACTTCGAGCGAACGATTGGTTTCGTCTACTTTTTGTCCGATGGAAATCACGATGCCGTGAAAGGTTTGTGTCCCCATTCCGTTTACACGAAACTGTACCGGGCTGCCGACTTGTATGTCTGCAAGATCTTTCTCGTAAGTAGTCAGGCAAAGCATCGGGCTGCTTTTATCGATAAGTTCGCAAAGTGCTTCTCCCGGATTGATATATTTGCCGATATTCATCGCTACATTAGCGGCATAACCACTAATGGGGGCTTTGACTTCCAGTAGCGGTTGTATTCCGTTCTTAAGTAATGCCTCCGTTTGAACGCCTAAAAGAGAAAGTTGTGCAGCAGCGGCGTCCTGGCGACTCTTCATGGAGAGAAAGTCCGCTTTACTTTGCTGGAATTTCTTTTGAGAAGCTGCTTGTTCGGCAGACAGATTTTTTTGCCGTTTGTATTCAGCTAAGAGATATTCGGTCTGTGCGTGGCTGTCCAGATAAGTTTGTTGCAGGGTGATGAACTCCGGATTCTCTAACGTGGCGATTACACTGTTTGCAGCCACCCATTGCCCTGGAAGCAGAGAAGCTTTTTTTACAATGCCTCCCATGGTTAAAGCAATGGTTGCCTGACGTTGAGGAGGAAGAACGATTCGTCCGTTGAACGAAACCTGATTAGGTTTTGAGGTAGCTGAAGTGATGGCATCCACTTCGGGTTGTGCGATGGTATCTGCTATCGTTTCGGTAACGGGAATTGCGGCGGATTCGTTATTTGTAGTTTGCTGGTTTCCTTTGCAAGCCGTTAGAACTAGTAAAAGGATGGGATAAACTATCTTTTTCATATCTTATGTTTTATAATAATTATTCTGGGTGATGTATGTCATTCAATGTCTCGATCTTCCACCTACTTGAAAAGTTCATATTCCAGTGCAGCAATATTGTATTGGTAGACTGTTTCAATATAGCCTCTGCGGATCTCTCTGGCGGTGGTAATCGACTGTATATATTCGGCAATGCCTGTTTCGCTCTGCTGCAATTGCAGGTTGGCTGCCTTTGTCAGTTCGTCCGCTTCTTTCAAGGCCGATGAGGTATAATATCGTAAACTCTCATTATATCTGCGGAGGGATGCTTCTAGTTCGAGTGTTTTATTTCTTAACTCCCGGATGTTGGCATCTGCCTGTATTTGCGCTGAAGTGGCAGTTAGCCGTGCCTGCTTCACTTTGCTCTTTTGTGGCAGGAAGTAGATGGGGAAAGAAACCCCGATCATCCAGGCATTCAGATTCTTAAGTGGGAGAATGTCCTGACGTGTATACCCCACACTGATTTCAGGAAAGAAATGGCTCTGCTCTACACGAAGCATTGCTTTCGCTTCATCTGCCTGGCTTTGAAAGTAGGCAGTATGTGCTCCCGACAGGCTTCCATCCGAAATGCCGGTATAGAATAAGGATAAAGTGGAATCCATCGGAACAATGGGATCGTTGGAGTAGCAACTCCATTGGAAACGTGCCAATGCCATTTTCTCTTCTTCTTTTGCTTGGAACCAGCGGTTATGCAGATCGGCAGCTATGGTGGTCATCATATTTTTTTCGAGCAAGGTAATCTCTCCTTGTTGGTATCGTAATTCTCCGATGCGCTGCAGTTCTTCTGCCATTTTATCCTGATCCCGATACATTGAACAGAGATTAGTGGCATATTGGTAGTAGGCCCACGCCCTTTTCACTTCTGCTGTGATTTCTTTCTCTACCATCTGCCGATAATAGGTGTTCGTTTTTACCTGACGGTTGACTAACGCATTCTTGTAGAATGGCGTTAGAAGAGAGCCCAGGCTTTGCTCGAAAGCCAGTTCCTTGTCTTTTTTGTTTTCTCCGTTAAGTTGCCCCCAGGAATAGCTGAACGAGGTAGGGGGTGCTTCTATCACTTCTCCGCGAGTGGCTTTGGCTTGTTGAATAGCATTATTGGCTATTTTCAGGCGAGGGTGATTTTGTTTGGCTATTTCTATCGCCTGTTCGAGACTGACTGTTTGTGTCTGTTGAGCGGAAACGAACGCGGGAAGAAACAAGAACAGGAGACACAATCCTCTGAAAGGCCGGCGCAGTTTGATTCCCGGACGTCTCCAGGTAGCAAATGAATTTACAATTTTGTAAAACACCGGAATGATGAGCAAAGTCAGTACGGTAGAAATAATCAAGCCACCGATGACCACTGTTGCCAACGGACGTTGTACTTCTGCGCCGGCTGAAGTGGCTATTGCCATCGGGACGAATCCCAAAGATGCAACCAGTCCTGTCAGGAATACAGGACGGAGCAAGTGTGGAGTCCCTCTTTTGATAATCTGGTTTGTAGTCATGGAATAGGTATTTTGTTTACGAAGTTCGTTGAAGTGATTTACCATCAGGATACCATTCAATACTGCTACCCCGAACAAGGCGATGAATCCTACTCCGGCCGATATGCTAAACGGGAGCCCGCGTAGCCAAAGTGCGGCGATACCACCGATGAGCGATAGGGGGACGGTTGAGAATACCATCAAGGTATAGGTGATGTCCTTGAATGCGAAGAACAGAATCAGCAGAATGAGCATTAATGCCACGGGGATGACCACCAGTAAGGTATTGATGGCATTTTGCAAGTTTTCGAACTGCCCGCCGTATTCGAAGTAATATCCCGGCTTCAGTTTGATGTTCTTGTCCAGTGTCTCTTGAATATTGGCGACAACTTGCTGGATGTCCGCGTCACGCACATTGACACCGATGACGATGCGCCGTTTGGTTGCATCCCGATTGATTTGCAGTGGCCCACTGACAAGGTCGATGCTTGCTACCTCTCCAACAGGGATTTGAATTCCTTCCGAAGTGCGTACAAACAACTTATCAAGATTCAAGTCGGCCACTTTCTCCTGGTCAAGCCGGACCACGAGATCGAATCTCCGTTCGTTTTCAAAGATTACACCTGTTGACTCTCCGGCATAGGCAGTTCGGATAATGGTGTTAAGCTCTTGTATGTTGATACCGTAACGGGCTATTTTGCCACGGTTGTATTTTACTACCAATTGAGGTAATCCCATCGTTTGCTCAACGATGACATCCGCTGCTCCCGGCACTTTTTCTACAAAGGTAGCTGCTTCTTTGGCTCTTTCATATAATTCGTGCGTGTCTTCTCCATATAATTTGATGGCAATATCTGCTTTTGCTCCCGTCATCAGCTCGTTGAAGCGAAGCTGTATCGGTTGCGAGAAGTTGAATTCGGCACGTTCGGAGAGCGGAGCAAGTGCATCTTTCATTTTATCCACCATTTCTGCACGGCTTCCGGCACTTGTCCACTCTTTGAATGGTTTCATGATAATCATCACATCAGCATCTTCCACTGCCATCGGGTCAGTGGGAACTTCCGCCGTTCCTATTTTGGCTACCACGTGTTTGATTTCAGGGAATTTATCCATTAATGCTTTCTCTGCCAAGCGGGAAACTTCGATACTTTCGGTCAGCGAACTTCCTGCGGGTAGTGTCATTTGCATGGCAAAATCTCCTTCGTCCAAAGTAGGAATGAACTCTGCTCCCAGGCGGGTAAAGAGAAAAAGTGAACCGATCAGCACGGAGAAGGCTACGATGACGGTACGCCATTTGTGATGAAGACAGGCTCGCAGGGTGTGCTGGTAGATCTTGTTCAGTTTCTCGAAGAAGCGGTCGGCAAGGGTGGGTTTCACAACAATGGTATGCTTCAGAAAGAGGGAGGCCATCATAGGAACATAAGTCAGTGAAAGAATTAAGGCTCCGATAATGCAGAACACAAGTGTTTTAGCCATAGGAGTGAAATATTTCCCTTCAATCCCGTTCAATGTAAGGATGGGGAAGAAGACGATAAGGATAATCAACACTGCAAAAGTGGCCGAACGTGCAACGCCGGAAGCTCCTTTTTCCACTTCTTTGTCCATCTCTTTGCGGGTCAGTGTGCGGCCTCGGAATTGTTTTCCGTAAATGTGGGCGAGGATACCTTCCAATATAACGATAGAGCCATCTACTACAATACCAAAGTCAATGGCACCGAGACTCATTAGATTGGCGGTGACATTGAATACACGCATCATGATAAAAGCGAAAAGCATTGCCAGCGGGATGACGGATGCGACAATCAGTCCGGCACGGAGGTTGCCGAGGAAGAGGATGAGTACAAGGAAGACGATAACCGCTCCTTCAATCAGGTTGTTGACAACCGTAGAGATGTTCCGGTTTACCAGTTCCGAACGGTTCAAGTAAGGTTCTATACTGACTCCTTCGGGTAATAGCTGCTGTATTTTTTCTACCCGTTTTTCGAGTTCTTGAGTCACTACATTTGCGTTGGCACCTTTCAGCATCATGGCAATTCCGCCGACACACTCGCCCTCACCATCCTTGGTCATGGCACCGAAACGCTTTGGAGAACCGAAGCGGACAACTCCTACATCACTGATATGTACCGGAATCCCATTCCGGTTGGTCACTACAATCTGTTCAATATCCTTGATGCGGGTAATCATACCTTCCGACCGGATATAGTAGGCATTCTTTATCTTCTCAATGTAGCTTCCTCCGGTATTTTGGTTGTTGCTGCTAAGTGCTTCGAACACTTTGCCGATAGTGATATTCAAAGAAAACAGGGCGTCCGGATCGACGGCTACTTCATATTGTTTCAGGTAACCGCCGAAACTATTGATTTCTACTATACCGGGTATACCGGACAACTGACGTTTCACCATCCAATCTTGAATGGTGCGGAGTTCCATTGCGTCATATTTCTTCTCATATCCGGGAGCTACCTTCAATATATACTGGTAAATCTCTCCCAGACCGGTAGTGATGGGCATCATCTCCGGTGTTCCGAGTTCGGAGGGAATTTCGCTTGTTACGCTTTGTATTTGTTCATTTATCAACTGCCGTGCATCGAGTGTGGGGACACTTTCTTTAAAAACGACCGTTACGACCGATAGCCCGAAGCGGCTGACAGAACGGATATCTTCGACATTCATAATATTGCTCATCGCTATTTCGATAGGCATAGTGATGAGTTGTTCCACCTCTTGTGGTGCGAGTGTAGGGGATACGGTCACTATTTGTACCTGATTATTGGTAATGTCGGGCACGGCATCAATAGGTAGTGTCAGCATCGCATAGATACCTCCGATAAACAGGAAGAGAGTAGTGAGTCCTACAAATAGTTTCTTCTTGATTGAAAAACGTACAATAGCTGTAAACATGACTTTCGTTGTATTATTATTTCACAGTACAAAATTACGGCCTATCTTCATCCGTTATCACTAAGAATAAATGAAGCGGAAAGATTGTGGGGTGAAGTGACGGATTGGGGAATTGAAAGATGTAAAATCATAGTTCTTGTTTCACTGCTGAACAAACATTTCTTTCAGTTTACTCGTTTAATATAAAAACAAACTAAATGTATATTCAGCATGAAAACATTCGTCTTGATGATGGTAAGCCTGTTGTTTGCAATTTCTTCGGAAGCGCAAAACAAGTCTTTTTATGATTTTACAGTGAAAACTATTGATGGTAAGGACTTCCCTCTTTCTTCACTGAAAGGTAAGAAAGTGCTGGTAGTCAACGTGGCATCTAAGTGTGGGCTGACGCCCCAGTATGCTCAACTGGAAAAACTATATGAGAAATATAAAGAAAAAGACTTTGTTGTTATCGGTTTTCCGGCGAATAACTTTATGGGACAAGAACCGGGTAGTAATGAAGAAATAGCCAAGTTCTGTTCTTTGAACTATAATGTTACTTTTCCGATGATGGCTAAGATTTCCGTTAAAGGAAAAGATATGGCTCCTCTTTACCAATGGTTGACGGAGAAAAAACAGAATGGAAAAGAAAGTGCACCGGTTCAGTGGAACTTTCAGAAGTTTATGATTGATGAGAACGGACATTGGGCGGGAGTTGTGTCTCCGAAAGAAAGTCCGTTCTCTGAAAAGATTATTACTTGGATAGAGAAGGAATAAGAGAGACTTTTTTCAGCTCTTCTTCGAAGTTGGGAGTGAAGATTCCTTTACCCAGATTTTCTTTTATTTCTTCGATCTTCCAAAATCGTCCACCGTCCAGTTCGCCGCTGGGATGGATTTCTTCCTCATAAACGGTTTTGTGGACAAAAACAAGCTCTTTTTCACGGCTGGATTCAAAAATATAACTGGTGAGAAGCTCGGGAGTGAAGTCTGTGATGCCTAATTCTTCACGGACTTCTCTCTTTAGGGCGATTTCTACGCTTTCGCCCAAATCAATATGTCCGCCTACAGCCGTATCCCATTTCCCCGGTTGAATGTCTTTCCATTCGGGGCGTTTCTGTAAGTAGATGTCTCCTTGGGCATTGAATACGTGAAGGTGAACTACCGGATGAAGCAGTTTGCTACCGCTGTGACATTCTCCGCGAGTGGCAGCTCCGGTGATATTTCCCTGTTCGTCTACGATAGGGAACATTTCCTGGTTATTATCGCTTGGCATAGTGTCTTTTATATTGCGTAAAATCTTTTGGAGAGGAGAATATCTTATGGTATTAATAAAGAAGAATCTCCATAACTTAGGAACCGGAAATCATGCGCCAGTGCATAATCATAAATAGTGCGCCAATTCCCTTTTACAAAAGCTGAAACCAAAAGCAGCAAGGTACTTTGCGGCTGATGGAAATTAGTAACCATCGCTTTCACTATTTTATAATTGTATCCCGGTGCTATGATAATCTGTGTACTGGTGTGAAGGGTTTCCAAACCATTCCTGTCGAGATATCCTAATATCTTTTGCAACGCAACAACGGGAGGAATCTGGTCGTACTTTTCATAAGGCTGCCATTGTTTGACACGTAGTTCTTCTTCCGTAGCATACGGATTTTCAGCCAATGTGACTCCAATGTGATACAGGCTTTCCAGAGTCCGTACAGAAGTAGTCCCTACTGCAATAGCACAACCGTCGTGGTCAATCAGTTTTTTGATGGTGCTCCGGTTGACCGATATATATTCCGTGTGCATTTCGTGACCTTCGATTTCTTCACTTTTTACAGGTTTGAATGTGCCTGCTCCTACATGTAGAGTTAATTCTTCAAGATCAATCCCTTTTTCTTGAAGAGCATCCAATACTCGTGGAGTAAAATGTAATCCCGCCGTAGGCGCAGCTACCGAACCTTTAATCTTAGAATAAACAGTCTGATAAGTCTCCTTGTCACTTTCTTCCGTATCCCGGTTTAAGTAAGGAGGAATAGGAAGTTCTCCGAATACTTCAAGGATATCGGCAAACGTCACTTCCGGATTATCCCATGCAAAATCTACCCAATGGCTGGTTCCTTTACATTCTCCTCGGGTAGCGGTCAGAGTAATAGGGAATCCTTTGACGGTCATTTCGCGTTTCAACTGTCCGTCTTTCCATTTCTTCAGATTGCCGATCATGCAAAGCCAGGCGGCATGTACTGTCTGTTGGAAATTCAAGACATAATCGTTTGGCTGAATCGGTTCAAGACAAAACACTTCGATCAGTGCTCCCGTCTCTTTTCGAAAATGGAGGCGTGCCTGAATGACTTTCGTATTATTGAATATCATCAGGCTGCCTTGCGGCAGATATTCCGGCAAAGAAGTGAAAACATCTTCACTGACTTCTCCACGACGGTATATTAAGAGTTTGGACTGGTCGCGGGTAGGCAACGGGAATTTTGCAATACGTTCATCCGGAAGAGGATAACTGTATTCACTGATATGGATATGTCTAGGATCTTCTTTCATTGTTTTCTAAAATAAAAAGAGGTTAGAACCCATTCGGTTTCTAACCTCTTTAACCAGTCGGGGTGACTGGATTCGAACCAGCGACCACACGCCCCCCAGACGCGTACTCTAACCGGGCTGAGCTACACCCCGAATTGCGGATGCAAAAGTACAGATTAATTTTTAATTAGCAAATAAATAGTGTGAAATTTGTTTCCTTATTAAATGGATTGTTTTACTAATCGTTTGATTTATAGTGAAGTGCGTGTAGGATTATTTGTGCTTTATTATTCCGATAATGGGGCTGGAAGAGAGAGTGTTTCCCCACCCTTATAATTTCTATTAGTATTTATTTACCTCTATAATTTGCTTTTGGTTGTAGTAATTTGGATAAAACGTGTAATGAATAAGTAATGATTATGTAATCGATGAAGTAGTGCTGTATGTCTTGGTAATTAATAGTTAAACTTTCTTAATATAAGAAATATGATTACTTTTCATTGTGGGGTGGTGCGAAAAATGTAAATTTAGTCGTCGAAAATCGTCAAAAATGCACGAGTTCACTTTTGCAATGTGCGTATATACTACATAACTAAATAAAAATAGAATATGAAAAATATGAAAATTATGCTCTATAAGAGCAACCAAAAGAGAGACGGAAGTTACCCTGTGTGTTTGCGTATTTCTAAGGATGGAAAACGGAAATATATCAGTTTGGGGCTATCAGCGCAAGGGGTGCAGTGGAATGACGATGCCGACCGTTTTAAGAAAGATAAGCGTGTATGTCCCAATTATGAGAGGGATAATTTGTTTCTGAACTCCTGCGAGGAGCGTGCGGGGAAAATTTTGTTGATGTTTGCGGAAAAACAGCAAAATTGGTCATTAATTCAATTTGAAGAAACGTTCTGTTGTAAAAATAGGGAAAATAAATTATATGATATTATAATTGAACATATAGAGCTCCTGAAAAGTACCAATCATATAGGAAATGCCAAAAGGTTTGAGGGTACTCTTAGGATGCTGGAAAAGTATGATAAGAAAATTAAAGAACGGACATGTGCAGAAATAGACTTTAAGTATGTCAGTGCTTTTAATGCGGCATTGGAAAAACGGGGGTGTTGTGGCAATACCCGAAGGATTTATTTGAAACCTTTAAGTGTGATACTAAATAAGGCTATAAAGGAAAAGAAATGCTCTTTGGATACCTATCCGTTTGGGAAAGGTGGTTTTGAACTGGGTAAACTGTCAGAGGTAACGGAAAAAAGATATTTGCTTCCGCAAGAACTGGAACTTATCAAAGAATCACCCCAGGAGGATTTTGTTTTGGAGCGTGCCCGCAGACTCTTTCTGTTTTCCTACTATTGTTTTGGAATGAGTATGGTGGACATGGCGAAATTGACTTCCGCTAATATTAAAGTATTGGCGACGGGTGAACATATTGTATACAAAAGGCACAAAACGCAGAATGCCAAAGAAATGAAGCCCATAATAATAAAGATAAATGAACCTATAAAAGAACTGTTGGATTGGTTTAAATCGAACACTCCTCTAATGGGGGACTATCTTCTTCCTTTGATAACCAAAGATTATGGTGAAGAGGAATTATGGTACGAACATAGACGTACGAGATACAAAAGGATTAATAACAACATGAAGAAACTTGGTGAAAAATTAAATATTGGAATAAAACTGACCACTTATGTTGCCCGTCATACAATGGCAATGCAGTTACAGGGAAAGAATGTTCCACGTGAGGTTATCAGCCAAGTAATGGGTCATGCCAATATTGACACAACGGCTACATACCTCGCAAGTTTTGATACTACCATATTAGACAGAACAGTAAATTTATTATAATTAAAAAACAATGAAAAATGATTGTATTATGCCTCTGGGCGACTTGATAAACAAGTTGCTCCGAGGGGAAGCGGATGAATGGTGTGAAACGGATTTTGGGTTTTATCTTGAAAGTCTGACACATGGTGATAAAAAAGAACTGGAACAGGTGCTGGAAACTGTTGATGAGGCTATTGTCAACTGGAAAAGCCTTTCCTTAATTTCCCGTTATGAGGATAAAATAAAAGAATGGGAAGAGGGCAAATGTAGTATGGACGAAGTGGACGAATTGTATTTTGAAGAGGAATTGTGGCGGAAAGAGGGAAAGAGACTGCTAACAGCCGAAACTTTATATGCTGCTATATCCAGTAAGGGTTTTATAAATGACTATCATCATGATGCGATGGAGAAGGCGTTGGACAATAATGATGTCCGATACTTAAAGACGGATTGGGAAAATATGATGTTGGCTCAAATAAGGTCGTTTAAGGATGTTATTATAGGCAGGCTTGAAGTAGCTTCCGTTAAACCAATAATCGATAAACAGAGCGTCGTAAGAGTGCTTAAAAAGCTGAATGATTATCCGGAAGTATTGGATGTTATGCTTTGCAGTGAATTTTTAGGAGTGTCCATACATAAACTTTATAAACTTACTAGTGCCCATGAAATTCCCTTTTACCGGAGCAAGGGTAATGGACGTAAGTTGTCTTTTAAGCGTGATGAGGTTTATGAGTGGCGGATGGCTCACCGACAGGAAACTAATGAAGAGTATGTGAATGAAATGAACGAACGGTTGGCGGCTCGTTCTACCAATTTCTATAATAACCCAAATAAGTTAAAAAAATGATCGATACACTTGCTCTAATATATACTCCGTCAATAGTTGATGGGTATATAAATCTAATGTCTGAAATAGGTGCTAAAATTAATATCGACCTCAAAAAAAGTAATGAGTTTCGTGTCGTTGGTAAATACAAAAATCTTTGTGTTTATATCGAACCAACCTTTGTCCGTATTGAGGGTAGCTTCCCTAAATACTACTATGGTACTAATTTAAAGCCTCTATCACATATAGAACTGGGGTTAGCTATTGATAAGTTGAGTGCAGTATTTGGTTTACCATTAAAGCAAGCTGTTATAGGTCGTATTGATATAGCTACTGATGTGGAAGTAGTTAATCCTCCTTGTTCTTATTTTTCTTCCCTAGGTAATTTAGCAAAGTTTGATAGGAATATACGAAGAGGAAGTTTATATTATGAGCAAGGGTGGTGTAAACTATGTTTCTATGATAAGATAGCGGAAGCCAAAAAGCATAACGATTGTCATTTAACGGAAGAACTTTTAAATAAGAATATCCTACGATATGAAATATAGGTATAGGAGAGATCGTCTTAAAAATTATTTCGGGCGTGATATAAAGGTGTGGGAAGTATGTAATGGCTCGATTGACGTTTATTGCGAGTTGGTAGCTAAATCGTTTTTTATTTATAACGATATAGTGAAGATTGGTAATTTGGAGTTCAATTTTGATATGACTATGGCAGGACTTGGGAAGTGGGCTATTTTAAAACAGTATCGGGATGGGACGGATTTGATGAAATTGATAGATAATTGTAGTGAAAAAGGAGATAAGAGGGCTAGACGTATGAAGAGGGAGATTATGAAGTTGCTGAAAGAGAGATATGTACTTGATGAATCGACGGAAGAACTGAAAGAGAAGATATTTGATGCTGTTTGTGAATTAATTGACTAATAAACTGATAAACTGATAAGATTTGACCTGACACTAACCAAAAGACTAAAATCCAAACGTTATGCACGTTTGTCTTTCCCCCTTTTGTTTATTGTTCAGGTCAAATCTTATATATAACTCCTCTATTGGAAGCGTGTTGCCACTTTTGTCTTTAAAAGGTATAATTTACTCAGTATGGGAATAAAATGGCTAAAACTGCCTTAAAACGAGCCTCTGTGATTGAAGTATGTGATGAGGTTGTTGTTGGGGTATCGATGGACTATATAGGGTTCGTTCTTAATTCGTTTTATGGATTTGGAAGAATCTACTCTATGTGAAGATATCTTGTAGTAATGTAGCTCTGTAATGGCTAGAAATCTTTGCTTTTGTCCATGGATTTGTTATATTTGCATTGTCAAAAGATGGTAGTTTTGCACAAGGAGGGATGGGGAAATGAGCGAAGATATTAGTAAGCTAATATTAGACCTGCTAATGTAGACTGGACGCCCCAATTTACAATCCACTTTTAAATAGATTAGATATTATCACTAATTACGCAATGCAATATGAGTAAAATGACAGAAGAGGTAACTCGGGCGATAGCCACGAAGTTCCTAACGCATCCTGAAGAATTTAAATTAATTAAAGAGGAAAACTACAAAGACTATGTAGTCTATTTTGCAGCTTATAAGTTGGCTAGCGGAAATTCATACAACGGACTTCCTATTTTTATTCTGATTGATGAATTGGGTAAAGCCCGATACGCCACATCTGAAGAAAGGCATGAAATTTGGCATCGTAATGACCCTGAATTGGAAGACGGCGAGGACGAGGACGTGGAGTATATAGAATTACCCGGCTTGTGTAATGGACGAAATACACTTCTGGATGGGAAAGAGGACTAGTAGAATTACCACCTATGTAAGTTGACATCCTAGTTTGTAATCTGCTTTTTATATTTATTATTCAGGTCAAATCTTATATATAACATCTCTATTGGAAGCGTATTGCCATTTTCATTCTTCAAAGGGATAATTTACTCGGTAAGGGAATAAAATGGCTAAAACGCTTTAATACGAACTTTTGTGTTTGAGTCTGTGCTGAAGCTAATTGTGAGGTCTCAATAGCAAAAGTGATAAAAAGGACATAGGAAGCCTCATCGAAGCCTCCTTCTAAATGTCTAGTGACGCATTGCTCTGTCAGTCCTCGTCGTCTTCTTCGTCAGGATTCGAACGCATCAATATTTCATGATTTTCTTCGTACGTGGCGTATCGGGCTTTGCCCAATTTATCAATCAGTACATAAATAGGACGTCCGACATTTATTTCACCTGTCACACCATCTGGAAAAGCAAAATAGACTATATAGTCTTTGTAGTTTTCCAACTTAGTCAATTTAAATCCTTCTATTCCTCCTAGGAGCTTTATGGCTATTGCCCGAGTTACTTCTTCTGCATTCTTGTCCATAATTGTTGTTGGGTATAAATGTTTTTATTACTGGACTATGTCTTTTATCCATTCCAAAGCGTTGTCGTTTGCTTCAAAAACAAATTCTTGCCCTTTGGCTGCGGAAATAAAACAGTCCTCTTTCCAGGAATTTGCGTTATAACTTATTGGAATTTGCCGGAAAAAATCGGGTAAATTCCATACTCTCCTGCTGCATTTTTCCTTAGTAAGTACAAGCCCGTTTGAAAATTGCAAACATCCGGCTCCGGGTAGTTGAGGTAAAAATGAAAGTTTGGAAGAAGCCGTATAAATGACATTTGGACTGTTCCACCTTTCCATTTTTGCATGTGGGTGTCCGTTTAACCATGCGGGGATATTGGTAGGAGTGTCAATGATTTCTCCTATTTGAAGATAGCCGTATATAACATGCCAATCCAGAGCGTCTTTTTTATAACGTAATTGTCCGGCAATATACTCCGTTTGTTTGAACCAACCAAAGAATAAAAACAAGTCTCCGATTCCCACCCCCTGTTTTTGCAGGTGTCGTAATGCGGTCTTTTCCTGTCCGAATGTAGGCTTCCACCCTGTTGGTCTATCCTTTATTGCTCCTCTGATATCGGGGTCTAAATGGCAGTTATATTCTTCTTTTATTTTGTTGTTGGGGCTTAAAGTATGGATGATATCGTAATATGAACTATTGCCATAGTATAAATCTCTATACTTTGTTTCCATATCTGTTTTTGAGGGTATCGGCAATGACAGTAATGTCCCGTCCGGCAATATTGGACTAGGCATTCCACCATATTGGGAATCAAATCCCTTTCTACTTAATATAACTCTCATTTGGCGTCAGTGTATTTGCATAGTTCAACATGTTGTTTGACGTAGTTTATAAATTCTGCGGCATCCTTTGTTATTACTCCATAGCTTGTTTGCACTTTAGGAATGTTGGGACGTAACTCAACAGGGATATCCAACGGGGACAAACGACTGAAATAATAAAATTCTTCACAGATAAGAACATATTCCCCTCTCAAATCCTTGTCCATTTTGTCTTTTCCATGGAAATTATTTTCTATCTGTATAAATTCTTTAGGGTTAGTCGGGTTTGGTTTATATATGTTGTCTCCATAACGTTGTATAACTTTAGTATCTTCTGTTTTTGCAGGGCGTTTTTGTTCATACTTTTCCCAGTATTCAGCAAAAGAAAGTTTTTGTGTCACTTTTGCTAAATAGACAAGTTTTTCTTTTCCAACTTCGGTCGGACTGTCCTTTAGTTGTTTTGAAGTCCATCCCGCAATCCAGTTTCCTATTTTGGTGTTGCGACGCATTGCAGGCTTACATGTTGCAAGTGTCAGTACTCCAAATAAAGGGTTTGGAGCAAAACGGTTGTCATGCTTCATTTTATAACTGTACAGTTTGTAATCTGTAGTTTTCATATTTGTCGGTGTTAAGAGTAAATATTGATATTTAGCTTTTATTTCCGACGAATATATCAAATATTATCTTAAAAAACGATATAAATGGGATATTTTTAATTATATTTGTCGTAATTAGTTTGTGTTGATGCTTCATCTGTGTAGATATGAAGGATAATGGGGGTATTTAGTTTAGTAAGTTTATGTATAATCAATGCAATTATATTATTATGGCAACGAATGACAACAACATTGAAAAGTCCTACACGTTGGAAATTACAGAAAGGGACAAGGCGTTCAAGCGTAGATATCAAGCGGCTTCCCCCGAGGAACAGGAAAAGATGGGATATGATGTGCCACATCACGCTGATATGGAAGATATAATAATTACGGAAATGGCGAACGAATGGTTGCGTGATGGTAAACCAGTAGATTAATCTAAAGAAATTACACTATGGCAAAGAAAGACAACAACATTGAAAAGGCTTACACGTTTATTCCTGGCGAAAGCGACAAGGAGTTTAAACGGATGTACCAAGCCGCATCACCGGAAAAGCGGAAAACAATGGGTTTTGACTTACTAAACGATGCAGATGCAGAGGAATTGGAGATTAACCGTTTGGCGAATGAATGGTTGCGTGACGGTAACCCCGTAGATTAATCTATAGAAATTACAATATGGCAAAGAAAGAAGAAAACAACATTGAAAAGTCCTACGAATTTGTAATTTACGAGGGTGATAAGAAGTTTAAGCGCATGTACCAAGCCGCTTCCCCAGAGGAACGCAAGAAGTTTGGCTACGATGTACCAAACGATGCTGATGACGCAGACTTGGAAATTACCCGTTTGAAGAACGAATGGTTACGTGATGGACAACCTGTAGATTAAATTGTCTTATGAATCAAAATAAAGCATTGGAGATTGCCTATAAGGCTCATATTGGACAGTTAGACAAAGGTGGCAGTCCGTATATATTGCATCCAGTCAGAGTTGCTTTACACTGTCAAACAGAGGATGAAAAGATAGTAGCATTGTTGCATGATGTTGTAGAAGATACTTCCATAACATTTGAGGATTTAAAAGCGGAAGGGGTTGATGACAGGTTACTGGAGGCTTTAAAATGTCTGACTAAAGAAGAGGGTGAAGATTATAAAGCGTTTATTGAACGTGTCTCTACTAATCGTTTGGCTACAAAGGTTAAAATACAAGACCTAAAAGATAATATGGATGTAACCCGTTTGAATGGTAAGGCACATTGGAAGTTGGAAACATATAAAGAAGCGTTGGAGTACCTCGAACGGTGCTCAAATAAGAAAGTTTTATATGTAGATATGGATAATGTATTGGTAAACTTCCAATCGGGCATAGACGCCTTAGATGAGGACTTAAAAAGCCGATATGCGGGGTGTTATGATGAAGTCCCTAATATATTTGCAAAAATGCAACCCAATGAAGGGGCAATAGATGCCATGAATCGTTTAAAAGACAAATACGACATTTACATTTTATCAACAGCTCCATGGGATAACCCAAGTGCATGGTCTGACAAGTTAGAATGGGGGAAGCGTTATTTGGGTGAAGTATGCTATAAACGTTTGATCTTGTCGCACCACAAAAACTTGAATGCAGGGGATTATTTAATAGATGACAGGAAAAAGAATGGTGCTGCCGATTTTAAAGGTGAGCTTATATTGTTCGGTTCTGAACGGTTTCCAAATTGGGAGTCTGTGGTAAGGTATTTATTGTGATAAAAACACGAAGAACGCAAAAGGTGTTTTGCACTGCAATTTGCTTTAGTTTGGATTAAGTTTCCCGAAAGAGGTAATGAATGAGTAATCGAGCTAAAAAATAAAGGAACTAGATAACTATCTAATTCCTTGTTTTATATGTGATTGTAAAATGAAAATCTTTTACTCTTTTCACGCCCCCCAGACGCGTACTCTAACCGGGCTGAGCTACACCCCGAATTGCGGATGCAAAAGTACAGATTAATTTTTAATTAGCAAATAATCCGTTGATTTTTCTAGTATGAATTGTGCCGATTTATAGCTATTATTCTGATTATTAGTCTTTCTTGTGAACATACAAATCTTTATTTCAATGAGTTAGTAGTTTTTTTGATTGCCTCTTATGTGATATAAAAGTACATTTCTTTAATTTTGCTTGAATTAGAAAACAATCTGCTTATTTTTCATTTGAAAGCATTAATCCTTTTCCTGTCCTAAAAACACTATAAAAAACAGGTCAGTCTATAATAAAACGAAATAGGAAAATGATAAATGAACTAACAATCAGATAGTTTGTTTATAAATTAATGCAAATAAAAGGTGTTTGACTTCCTTAGTATGATACTATATTTCCATTTTTGGTGCGTGGTAAATTAGGAAGTTATACATTTGTAAAAAGACTTAGTTTAGAAAGGTGTTAAATGTTAGACATTAAAAATAGAGAGACATTAGAGATATACGTCCTGGGTGACGATTTTAAATTTTATCAAAATCTGAAGTATCTTCCTTTGACTTCTTATCCTTCTAATAATCAATCAGCTTTGATTATATATTGTTTAGGTGGAAAGGCCAAAATTACAGTGCATGAAGATGTACATTGGATACAACCGGAGGAATTGATTATATTATTACCCGGACAATTTGTCTCATTTAGTGAGCCAAGTGAAGATTTCTCGACCGTTACGATGGTTATATCTACTTCACTGTTTAGTGATGCGTTAAGTGGTGTGCCCAGATTTTCTCCGCATTTCTTTTTCTACATGCGGACTCATTACTGGTATCCGCAGTCAGAACGAGATATTCCCCGGATATATAATTATCTGGGTATGATAAAAGATAAAGTTACCTCTCAAGATATATATAGGCGGGAGCTGATTATTCATTTGTTGAGGTATCTGTATCTGGAACTGTTCAATGCTTATCAAAAGGAATCTACCTTGATGACTGCCCGCAGGGATACCCGTAAAGAAGAGTTGGCTAATAAATTCTTTGGGCTTATCATGAAGCATTTTAAGGAGAATAAGGATGTGGCTTTTTATGCGGATAAACTGTGTATTACTTCCAAATACCTGACTATGGTAATTAAGGAGACAAGCGGGAAGTCTGCCAAAGACTGGATTGTTGAATACATCATATTAGAAATCAAGGCTTTGCTGAAAAATACCAGCCTGAACATTCAGGAAATAGCGATTAAAACGAACTTTGCGAATCAATCGTCGCTTGGACGTTTTTTTAGAAAGCATACAGGAATGTCGCTTTCACAATATCGAATGAGTAACTTAGAACAATAGTGCGGACAATTGCCTCACAATAGGCAATAATATCTATAGGGATTGGGAAGAGAAAGGGAATGAAGTCTATTTCATTCCCTTTTATTATGCGGTATATCTGATGTAGGATGGGTTAAATTCCCATACATTCGCGATAGAAGTCGAGCATTTCGAAGATAGTGTCCTTATCGGCAGTCTGATTGATGCAAATGTCTCCAATATCTTTTAGTAATGTGAAATTGATAGTGCCTGAAGTATTCTTTTTATCATGCGTCATAAATGCATACAGTTGGTCATATTTTTTGCAGTCGAAAGTAAATATGCCATAATTATCCTTGATAAACTGGATCGTTTGCCGCATTTTCTCTTTCGGGAAACCTACTTTGAGATGAGAAAGATACAGTTCGCACACAATTCCCCAAGCTACTGCATATCCATGTAATACAGGACGGTTTTCTGCCAGTGCCATACTTTCGAACGCATGTCCTACGGTGTGTCCCAGATTTAATGCTTTGCGGATTCCATGTTCGAAGGGATCCTGTTCTACAATATCTTCTTTCACTTGTACCGATTGGCCTACCAATTGTTTGAGAGCTGCATAATCAATACTAGAGGAATCGAAATTGAGCAATTCTGCCCAATGTGCCGTATTGCTAATCAAACCATGCTTCAACATTTCAGCATATCCGGAGAAGAAATTGTGTGTGTCCAATGTGCGTAGGAATTCAGTTTCAATCAATACACTGTTTGCCGGAGCGAAAGCACCGATTTCATTTTTCAGTCCGTTGAAGTTGATTCCTGTTTTACCCCCCACTGATGCGTCCACCATGGCGAGCAGGGTGGTTGGTATATTGATATAGGAAATGCCCCGTTTGAATGTAGCTGCGGCAAAACCTCCGAGATCTGTCACCATCCCTCCTCCAAGATTGATAAGTAAAGAGTGGCGGGTAGCCCCTTGAGTGCTTAATGCCATCCAGACGGAAGCGAGTGTTTCCAGAGTTTTATGCACATCTTCTGCTCCGATACAGATTTCTACAGCATCTTTCAACAGCCCCGATTCCTTTAGAGAGGGGAGACAAAGACGCTGGGTATGCTCGTCTGTGAGGACGAATAATTTGTCATGCGGACATAGCTCAATGGCACGACCGAGGCTCGTTTCCAAGCTTTCGCAGAGAATAACTTCTTGTTTACTCATGATTCTTTTGCTTTTTTACTCTGCAAATGTATATAAAATATCTTTTTTTACTTACTTTTGTCTCATTAAAACGTTTAATCATGAAAGCATTATTACCTGTATATTGTCGTCCTTTAGGATATGTTGTCTTGTTGGTAGCTCTGTTTATCCCTTTTATTTTGGTGATGCAGGGAGTAGTAACTGATACTAATTTGCTGTTTTATAAAGAATGTACAAAGTTGTTGATGATGGCAGGATGCTTGTTGATAATCTTTGCATTGAGTAAGAATGAAAGCCGTGAAACGGAGCAAATCCGGAATTCGGCTGTTCGTAATGCTATCTTTTTGACATTCTTGTTCGTCTTTGGTGGTATGTTGTGGCGTGTTATGCAAGGAGATGTGATAAACGTCGATACTTCCTCTTTCCTTACTTTTCTGGTTTTTAATGTGCTTTGTCTGGAGTTTGGTCTGAAAAAAGCGCTTGTTGATCGATTCTTTAAAAGATAATTTTCTTTTCAATTAAACCTTTTGCGATTCGATTTGTCAAAAAGACATTGTTATTGCTACTAATATAATCGTAAATAAGGTAAATGAAAAGATTTTCAGCAGGGTTGGTGCTGATGTTGCTATGCACCTTCTCAATTTTTGCACAGAATAAGGTTATTACCGTTTCGGGACGTGTGGTGGAATCCGATACTAAAGAGCCCGCAGCGCAGGCTACAGTTCAATTGCTATCATTACCTGATAGTGCTTATGCCGCCGGTATAGCCAGTAGTAACCAGGGATGGTTTACTCTCCCCAAAGTAAAAGCCGGAAAATATGTGTTGAAAGTTTCCTATATTGGATTCCGAACCAAGCTCGTACCGGTACAATTATCTGCTAACGCCACTGATAAAAAATTGGGAACCATTACATTGGACCCTGATGCTGTCATGCTGAAGGAAGCGGTGATTACTGCCGAAGCTCCGCAGGTGGTCGTGAAAGAAGATACGCTGGAATATAACTCAACAGCTTACCGTACTCCCGAAGGGGCGATGCTCGAAGAGTTGGTGAAGAAACTTCCGGGAGCAGAAATAGACGATGACGGTAACGTCAAAATCAATGGTAAAGAAGTAAAGAAGATTATGGTGGATGGTAAAGAGTTCTTTGGCGGTGATGTGAAAACCGGATTGAAGAACTTACCGGTCAACATGATCGACAAACTGAAGACGTACGATAAAAAGTCTGATTTGGCACGTGTTACCGGAATAGATGACGGAGAAGAAGAAACTGTTCTTGACCTGAAAGTGAAGAAAGGTATGAATCAAGGTTGGTTTGGTAATGCAAGTGTTGCCGGTGGTACAGAAGATCGTTACGGAAGCAACTTGATGTTGAATCGTTTTGTCGATAATAGCCAATTCTCTTTAATCGGTTCTGCTAATAATGTGAACGATCAGGGATTCTCCGGTGGAGGTGGCGGACCTCGTTTCCGGAACAGCAATGGTTTGACTGCTACCAAGATGTTAGGGGCTAACTTTGCTACCCAGACTGAAAAATTGGAACTGGGAGGTAGTGCCCGTTATAATTTCAGTGATCGGGATGCAACATCTACAAACTACTCGGAACGTTTCCTGCAAAATGGAAATTCTTATTCAAATTCGAACAGTAAAGGCCGCAATAAGAATACGAACTTTAATGCAGACTTTCGGTTGGAGTGGAAACCGGACACATTGACAAATATCATTTTCCGTCCGAACGTTTCTTATGGAAAGTCTAATAGTTATTCTATTTCCGAATCGGGAACTTTTAATGGAGATCCATTTAATTTGGTGTCTAATCCTAATGAGTTTTTGAATAAGATTTTCTGGGGAAGTACGGATGATCCTTTAGAAGCTATTCGTGTCAACGCCAGTAATAGTGAATCAAAATCTGAAGGGCAGAATCTCTCTGCAAATGCTTCTTTGCAAGTGAATCGTAGATTGAATAATCAGGGACGAAACATCACTTTCCGTGGTACATTTAGTTATGGAGATAATGACAGCGAACAGTTTAGTGAATCATTGACGCGTTATTTTGATGATAATGCAAAAAAAGAAGATGATGAGCGTAAACAATATACTACTTCTCCAACCAAAAATTATGATTATACTGCCGAACTGACCTATAGCGAACCGATAGCGAGAGCTACCTTCTTACAGTTCCGCTATAAATTTCAATATAAATATAGTGAAAGTGACAGAAGTACATACAGCTTGATTCCTGATGCCGATAAAGGACAGGATTGGTTTTGGAATTTTGGTGATGGCCTGCCTGTAGGATATGAAGAGAATAAAGATAGAGATTTGAGTAAGTATGCTCAATATAAATATTATAACCATGATATTAATGCAGGACTAAATATTATCCGAGAGAAATATAGATTGAACTTTGGAGTATCTTTGCAACCGCAGAACACCAGATTGGATTATAAGAAAGCCGAAGTAGATACTGTAGTAAAAAGAAATGTGTTCAATTTTGCTCCTAACGTTGATTTTCGTTACAGATTTTCTAAAGTCAGCCAGTTGCGCTTTACCTATCGGGGACGTGCAAGCCAGCCGAGTATGGAAAATTTGCTTGATGTAACTGATGACTCTAATCCGTTGAATATCCGTAAGGGTAATCCGGGATTGAAACCTTCTTTCTCTCATTCTATGCGTTTGTTTTATAATACTTATAATGCAGATAAACAGCGTGGCATGATGGCTCATGTAAACTTGAATATGACTCAAAATAGCATTACTAATGCCACTACTTATAATCAGAGTACTGGTGGAGTGACTGTTAAACCGGAGAATATCAACGGAAACTGGAATGCGATGGGAATGTTTGGATTCAATACAGCATTGAGAGACAAGCGGTTTACCATAAATTCTTTCTCCCGTGCTAATTATACCAATGCAGTTTCTTATCTTTTTAATGACGATACTAAAATAAATGACAAGAACACTAGTACGACACTGACTTTCGGAGAGAATCTGAATGGAACTTTCCGTAACGACTGGTTTGAATTTACCTTGAATGGTTCAATCAACTATAACTTTGAGCGAAATCAACTGCGTCCGGAAAACAATCAAGAACCCTATACATTTGGTTATGGTGCAAGTACTAATATCTCTTTACCTTGGAGTATGACGTTGTCTACCAATATCACTAATAACGCTCGTCGTGGTTATCGTGATGCCAGTATGAATAAGAATGAACTTATTTGGAATGCACAGATTGCCCAAAACTTCCTGAAAGGCAATGCCGCAACCATCAGTTTTGAAGTATATGATATTCTGCGGCAGCAATCTAATATCAGCCGTTCGTTAACAGCCGATATGCGTTCTGTTTCTGAATATAACGGAATTAATAGCTACTGCATGCTTCGTTTCTCTTATCGTCTGAATGTTTTTGGAAATAAAGAAGCTCGCGGCAATATGCGTCATGGCGGTTTTGATGGTGGTGGACCTCGTGGCCCGCGTGGTGGCTTTGGAGGTGGCAGACCACACTAAAGCAGAGTAATAGGTTTAAATAAAAACAGGAAGTCCCGGCACAACGATTCAATGTTGTTGCCGGGACTTCTTTGTTAATCCGAGAATTTACTCTATATTTGTTGTTTAGTATTCGTATGAAAGGAGATTCCTATGATTGATTGGAACTATATGCTTAGCCAGATAGCAACAGTGGCTTTTGATATTCTTTATTTTGGAGCCATTATCGGTACGATTGTCATCATCATTCTTGACAACCGGAATCCGGTTAAAACCATGGCATGGATACTCATATTACTTTTCCTTCCTATTGTCGGACTTGTCTTTTATTTTTTCTTTGGGCGGAGTCAACGTCGCGAACGTATCATTGGGCAAAAAAGCTACGACCGCTTATTGAAGAAACCAATGGCCGAATATCTCGCACAGGATTGTTCGGACGTTCCTTATGAATACTCCCGTCTTATTCAGCTTTTCCAGCAAACGAATCAAGCGTTTCCATTTGAGGGGAACCGTGTGGCAGTCTATACCGAAGGATATACCAAACTTCAATCATTGTTGCGTGAACTGCAAAAAGCGAAGCAGCATATCCACATGGAATATTACATCTTTGAAGATGACGCTATCGGGCGTATGGTCAGGGATGTGCTGATAGAAAAAGCTTCTCACGGGGTTGAAGTACGGGTTATCTATGATGATGTAGGTTGCTGGCATGTGCCTAATCGTTTTTTTGAAGAAATGCGCAATGCCGGTATTGAAGTCAGGAGCTTTTTGAAAGTACGTTTTCCTTTATTTACCAGTAGGGTGAATTACCGCAACCATAGAAAGATTGTCGTTATTGACGGACGCGTGGGCTTCGTTGGGGGAATGAACCTGGCAGAACGTTATATGCGTGGCTTTTCTTGGGGGATTTGGCGAGATACGCATATCATGTTGGAAGGCAAGGCAGTGCATGGTTTACAAACGGCTTTTTTGCTTGATTGGTATTTTGTAGACCGTACGTTGATAACCGCTTCCCGTTATTTTCCGAAGATTGACTCTTGCGGAAGTTCTTTAGTGCAAATTGTCACGAGTGAGCCTATCGGGCCTTGGAAAGAAATCATGCAGGGATTGACTGTTGCCATTACCAGTGCAAAAAAATATTTCTATATGCAAACACCTTATTTTTTGCCTACAGAACCAATATTAGCAGCTATGCAAACAGCAGCATTGTCTGGGGTGGATATACGCTTGATGTTACCGGAACGTGCAGATAACTGGATAACTCATCTTGGATCGCGTTCTTATTTGGCAGATGTGATGCAGGCAGGTGTTAAGGTCTATTTTTATAAGAAAGGTTTTCTACATTCTAAGCTGATGGTTTCAGATGATATGCTTTCCACTGTAGGCTCTACCAATGTTGACTTCCGTAGCTTTGAGCATAACTTTGAGGTGAATGCTTTTATGTATGACGTAGAAACTGCCCTTGAAATGAAAGAAATATTTCTTCAGGACCAGCGCGAAAGTACACAGATCTTTTTGAAGAATTGGGGCAGACGTTCGTGGAGACAAAAAGCTGCGGAGTCTATCGTGCGTTTATTGGCTCCGCTACTTTAATAAGGATGAAATTGTATTTGGATCTTATCTGAATAGTGAGAAGTTCACACTTCCATACACCCTTCTCTCAAGGAAATGTGGATTTTCTTCGAAATTATTATCTTTTCCATGCTCCAGTACCAATAATCCTCCTTCTTTGAGAAGATTATTCTGAAAGATTAATTCGGGTATTGTTTCCAACTCTTTTAAAGCGTAGGGAGGATCGGCAAAGATGAAGTCGAACTGTTCGCGGCCATTTTTGATAAACTTGAATACATCTCCGCGTATCGGCAGACATTTGTCTGTCTGCACCTCTTTCATAATTTTGCAGATGAATGAGTGATGTGCAGGATCTTTCTCAATGCTGATAACACGGTCGCATCCACGGGATACCAGTTCGATACTGATGCTTCCTGTCCCGGCAAACAAATCAAGAGCTGTTATTCCTTCTTCAAAATCGATATAGTTATTGAGTACATTAAACAGATTTTCTTTGGCGAAATCTGTCGTAGGGCGTGCTTTAAATGTCCGAGGCACGTCAAATCTTCTTCGTTTGTAAATACCGCTGATTACTCGCATGTTAATAAGGCTTGCATATCAATATTAGTTGCAGGATTCATGATGAATACCTGTAGGATAAACTTTTTCAATTCACTCATTAAAACGTCTTTCTCCGGAAGTATTCCGGTTAGGTGCAACTCATCCCGTTCTTGATTAAACTCCAGTTGTTTCCAGACGTACAATAAATAGTAAATACGGTCTTCTGTGTGCGTACATTCAAAGGAATTAGCCAGAAGCAGATGTCCTCGTTCAAAGCAATAGATGTCAATGCCGTCTTTGCGTATAGAAGCATACATCTTCTTACTGTTTCCCAATCTGCTTTTTACAGAAAAATAATCGATGAATGGAGTAGATTGAGAATAGAAACGAGCTTCGGGATATTGTTCATTCAAAAAGGTCTGTGCGCTTTTGTCTATGCCGAAGATGACAGCTACATTATTCTTTCTTAGAATATTATAGAGCACCGTTTCATTTTCTTTTTTCTGATGATTATGATAAAACAGAAGTTCCGCCTGTTCCTCTTCAAACAATTCTAATGGCGCAATCGTAAAACGCTTGCCTGCCATCATAATGTTTACTCGTTTGTAAGGATGACTGAGGAAATCCGATTCGTGAAAGAGTGTTTTTAGATTTGCTGTAAGGGATGAAGACGCATTTATCTCTTTCTCTATTATTGAAAGCGAATCGTCATGAATCGGGTTATAGATAGAAAAAGAAAATCCATCCGTACTAAGACGGATGGATAAAGTATATTGTTTTGATTTAGTAAAATCAATCATTATTCCCAGTTACCAGCACCATTGTTTGGAGTATCGATAGAACCTACCATCAAGCCGCTATATTTGCCAAGTTTAGAATCCAGGTCTTTTAGGTTGATGATTTCTTGTTTGTCAAGTCCGCTCAAATAAGTTTCGTATGGAGCTTTCACTTCAAACAAATATACCGGAGCACCAGACTTAGCAGTGTCATTTTTCACATTCATCTCGAATTGAGCACCATTTCCGTGAGGAATATATTTCATAGAGTCGGCATTGAATCCTTTTGGATAGATAGTATCCAATACAGCTACCCACATAGTGTCACGTTTGAAGTTTTCAAGTCCCCATTTCTTAACTTCATCATATTTGCCTGTTTTCTTAGCTTTTTCGATGATAGCCATGGCTTTCTTTTCAGTCAGTCCGTCTTCCAATTGCTTGTCAGTTAGCATTCCTATCTTCATGACGAACGGCAATTTTTGATTTTTAACGAAATCAATCAATGTGTCTAATTGAGGTGCATACATTCCGCGGTGCAGCGAACGGTATTCCTGTTGTGCCTTACGGATGTCAATCAAACGGGCAATGACTGCTTTTTCTCTGTCTTTTTTTGCGTTTTCAAAATTGATAGGACCCATAATGCTGGTGTAGCAGATGTAAATCAGTGCAGCAGCACAAAGCACCAATACAATATTAAATACTGTTTTCATGATAAATTATGTTTTTAGTTGTTATATTCGCATCGCAAAAATAGAATAAATAAATTTAAATACGATAGTTCCTCGAACTTTTTTCTCGTACAAAAATGATAAATAACTATTTAGAAAGGCAAATTAAGGAAAATTTTCCTTACCAACCAACTTTAGAGCAGGAAATTGCTGTAAAATCTCTTTCAAAGTTTCTGCTGTCCACACTGGCAGATGAAGTCTTTATCTTAAGAGGGTATGCCGGTACCGGTAAGACGTCGTTAGTGGGGGCATTGGTGAAAACCATGGATCAGTTGCAGCAGAAATCTGTATTGTTGGCTCCTACAGGACGTGCGGCAAAAGTATTTTCAGCGTATGCAGGACATCCGGCTTTTACTATTCATAAAAAAATATATAGACAACAATCTTTTTCTAATGAGCTTAGTAACTTTTCGATCAATGACAATTTAGCTACCAATACATTGTTTATTGTCGACGAGGCTTCCATGATTTCAAACGAAGGACTGTCGGGCAGTATGTTTGGAACAGGACGTTTATTGGATGATTTGGTGCAATTTGTGTATTCGGGACAAGGTTGCCGACTCTTGTTGATGGGAGATACAGCACAGCTTCCCCCGGTAGGTGAGGAGTTGAGTCCTGCGCTTTTTGCTGATGCATTGAAAGGTTATGGACTTGAAGTACGTGAGATTGATCTTACCCAAGTGGTTCGCCAGGTGCAAGAATCCGGAATATTGTGGAATGCCACGCAGTTGAGGCAACTGATAGCGGAGGATGATTGTTATTCTTTACCTAAGATAAAAATAACAGGTTTTCCTGATATTAAACTGGTACCCGGAATTGAACTGATAGAAGAACTGACTAATTGTTACGATCATGATGGTATGGATGAAACGATTGTTGTCTGTCGATCTAATAAACGTGCGAACTTATATAATAATGGAATACGTGCACAAATTCTTTGGCGTGAAGATGAATTGAACACAGGAGATATGTTGATGATAGCCAAAAATAATTACTATTGGACAGAGAAATATAAGGAGATGGATTTTATCGCTAATGGAGAAATTGCAGTTGTCCGACGTGTTCGTCGAACTCGTGAAATATACGGTTTTCGTTTTGCCGAAGTTACTCTCCGCTTTCCTGACCAGAATGATTTTGAATTGGATGCGAATCTATTATTGGATACTTTGCATTCGGACTCACCCGCATTGCCGAAAGAAGACAATGACCGGTTGTTCTATACAGTACTTGAGGATTATATAGATATTCCAAACAAAAGAGACCGGATGAAAAAGATGAAAGCCGATCCGCATTACAATGCTTTGCAGGTGAAATATGCATACGCAATAACCTGTCATAAAGCGCAAGGCGGACAGTGGCAGAATGTATTTTTAGATCAGGGGTATATGACAGATGAGTATTTGACTCCGGATTATTTCCGGTGGTTGTATACAGCTTTTACTCGGGCGACAAAGACACTGTATTTGGTGAATTACCCGAAAGAGCAGGTGGAATAGTTTTGTTTTTTGAATGACTCTTAATCTTTATATGATTTAGAGTTTTAAGGTTACATTGATTATATAATCAGTTGATTTCAATATTGTTGGATTCAAAAAAGTCTTTGAGTACTGGTTGTGGTTTGTTTATAGATGAAAAGAGTATTTTAAGATAAGAGCTAGCATTAGATAAAAATAGATAGCAATAATCCCTTTATTTGACTCTATTCACAGATTTGGAAAGAGTAAATAAAGGGATTCTCTATAAATTATTTCTCTATATATTAATTATTTGTAAACAATAGTAGTTGCATCATTCTTAGTTAACTTTGGTATCACTTGACCAGTCTTTAAATAAAGAGTCTTAATTTTGCTGCTACGATTGGCGTTTAAGTTTGTTAATGCTGGACATTCCGAAGCATCAATTGACGTAACATAATCATAACTTGCATACCAGGAAACAAGACTTAAATCCAAAGACTCAAGTTTACTACTGATGACTTTAAGACTTTCTGCCTCCGAATAAACATAGCTACCTCCTGCATTGAAACTAGTAATTGGATTATCTCCCAAATTATACTCTTCACAAATAGTAGGGCTATTAAATGTGAGTGATGATACCTTATGTAAACCTGAAATATCAAGCTTTTTCATGTTTGAACAATAACCTAAACGTAATGAAGTCAGGTTAGGGAAATACTCTATTCCGGTTAAATCTTTAATCTGGTTAGAGTATGAGGTGTTAGAGAATGAAGTTGCGTTTAATCCTTCTTCAAGAATAATACATTTGGTATCATCAATAGGGAGAGCCCAACCGTTAGATATACAAAGTGCTCGAAGAACGGCATCTGGAATTTCCACAGGGCTGGCGTCCGGATCTTTTTGAACAATAGCAATATCTTTTACTAATGTACCACTGGTTTGGGCAATATGAATTGTACCTCCACGCGAAGCTGGTGATGCGGATAGTTTATAAGTAACAGTAACCGTAGTCAAACCATCATCGCCTTTTTGTGGTTCGGAAATTGATTGATCAGTAATCCAATCTTTCCCTTTTGTTATGGAAATAGCGTAATTGACGTTGTATTTCACTTTAAAAGAGATAGTTCGTGCTGTTAGATCATATGTTAAAGTGTTACTTTCGGTGATAATTGCATCTGTTTGTTTTTGATTAATATCTACATTGACACTTTCAGTAACGAGTGGGCTTGAGATTGTAATTTTTGTACTACGATCTTTATATGTCTTGTTCTCGGCAGCAGTGAATGATAAAGTTACTTTGCCACCGAATTCATTACGTCTATCGAATGTCAGCCACTCTTCGCCACCGTCACTATATGTTATCGTTGGGTCGGCCACATTGGTATTAAGTTGAATTCTCACAGTACTTTTTTCTTTAGTAATAGAAAGAGCTTCGTCAGAAAGTAAATCCATTATATATGCAGGTTGAGACTCTACTTGTAGTGGCACAACTGAAGAACCTGTGAAAAACTTGAAGGTTGCAGTACGCTTTTCATCTAATTTGTTAGGATCGATGGTAAAAGTAACTACATCACCATCTTTACCTGAAGTTATTGACGGATGTGCCCAATCACATATTCCTGACAACCGCCAGTTATCGGAGCTTGTTACAGTAACTGTAGCATCCCCTCCATTTTTATCCACTTGGAGTATATTGGTCGATAGTGAGATTGTTGAATTACCATTATTGATTGATTCATCATCATCAGAACAACCCCATAGTAGGAGGGATACCGATAACACTATCATTAAATTCTTAAATAATTTCATATCTATTCTTTTTAAGGTAAAATATACATTAATCAGTTAATAGCTTCACGTTCTGTACTATTCTTTTTATAATAGTAACTTGGATAAATTAATGTTTCATCGTACAAACCTTTACAAACGGATTGGCATCTATATACTTGTGAACCATATAATGATGGGTCAAGTGCGAAGAACATGTAGTATCCATAACCAGCTTCTTTTCTAGAACGCGCTGTAGATTCACTTGAGTTGCCACTGCCTCGTCTTAGTTCTATTGACATACCAGCACACTGTTTCAATGTCATACCGGTACCTGGCCCAGCAGCACCACCATAGTCAGCTACAGCATAATCGCAATACTGACCAGGTTCGATACCATCGATAACTTGGAGACTACTTGAATACATGTTGCCAAGGTTATAGAGCGAGACAATTTTTTCCGGCATGACAGCTTTACATTCATACATTAATCGTGAACCTGCATAAGCTGATGGGCTTGCAAGCCAGGGGTTTGAAAGGTCTGGTGAGTTCGAATATTCGTCATCGAAAGCGACGCCGTCCAGATTATAAGCACGGCAATAAGCTGCCAGTTCCCGGGCGAATTCCCTAGCTCCCATATCCGAAAGTTGAGCGACACCAGCTTCGTCATGATTACCAAGGATGCTGATAATAATTTTCATACCAGCTTTACGCAATGGTTGTAGATACTTATCATTATTGTCGAGCAAGAATTGAACATTTTCATTGTTCGCTAAATATACTCGTTGTTTCTCTGGATCCCAATTGATATTAGCAGCAAAAAGTACGATATGGTCGAAAAAATATTTACCACTTTCAGTCAGAAACTCAAGGGCATTGAGCGGGTTAGTATCATTAACTTCGAAATAAAGAACTGTTTGTACCGCATCTTCTCCTTTGTTAGTATTAGGTTTGTTGCGATAATCTTGAACGAGAATCACCATATGCTTGGACGTTTCAGTAAATGTTACTCCTTCAGTAGAAGATGTTACTGTCAAAGGTACTATGTAGGTTTTATCCTCTTCCATTCCATCAAACGCAGTCAGTGTAACTTTCACGCTTGGGGTAACTTTATCATCTGGGGCAAGTACAAAAGTACCATTATTTGCGATTTTCACATTAGCGGCAGGAAACACTTCGAAATCCGTTTCATGGATAGTGTTGTATATAGCTGCATATGATTCCTCGACAGCTATTTGAACATCTACTCCTTTTTGAGGTAGTTTAGAAAGACGGAATACCACATTAGTGCTATATTCATTATTTCGGAGCTCGATTACCGAACTGTTTTTATTCGTATTTTCGTCCAATAATAATCCGCTCAGTTGAGTCGATGCCAAATAAGAAGATTCATCTATCTTGTTTCCTATTTCAATGTCTTCCTCACAAGATGTGAAGGTTGCCATAGTGAACATTACCACTGGCAGGAAAGCATATTTGATATTGTTTATCATATTCATATTCAATTCTTAGTTAAATGATTTATTATTGAGGCAATGAAACAGATTCCCATTTAGGTTCTTTTTCGATTGTCAAATCATAGCCACTCACGCTGTAATCTTTAGCTACTGTACCCGAACCTTCGTCGAATTTCCAATATGCAATGAGCCCTTCCGATTCAGGTTCTATTGTGTAGAAGTGATTTGTTGCCTGAATTTCTTCTGCTGTTAATGCACGATTCCAGATTCGTACTTCGGAAACGACGCCATCAAAATAGCGGTCATCTTTATAGGAATAACCTACCCAGAAACAACGTGAGCCGTCTTCCTCATTGGTATGTTTAGCACCAAGACTAACAGAACTCTTTCCCGTTGAACCGGAAAGCTTTTCTACGCCATTGATATATACTTTGACATTACCTTTATTGAATGCGACAGCTACATGATACCACTTGCCACTTTCAAGTTGAAGGTCTGCGCTTGTACAATTGTTAACAGAAGTAGCTACTTGAAGTTGGTTATTCGGAATGGTTGCGTCACCGATACGGAGCAAATAATTGCTTTCGATACCCATCAACGTGTTCAGAGTATTAGGGAATGAATTGGCCTTGAACAGTATCTCCATCGTATTCTCCGTTAGATTATTGAATTTGGAGTCATTCTTGAAGTCCGGATAAGCACGATTACGACTGATATTACATACCACATTAATAAGTGATGCTCCGCGGAATACATAATAATATGTCTTAGCACTTTGCAAAACGCCGATTCCTTCCACTGATTTAATAGTGACTGGAAGCACATAAGTGGTTTTGATATCAAGTTCTCCTGTATTAATGAATTCAATAGGCAATTCTGGACTAACTATACTACCTGATTTGATGGTAGTCAAAGTTTCTGGCATTGAATAATGTTCTTCAGAAAGAAGTACTGCAGTTTCATCGTAATATGCCAGTTTATAAGTTGATAAAAGTTCGGGAGCAGGTGACATAGTCACTTTGATATCATGTTCTTCAGGCTTTGCTATGGCTACTGAAAGACCAGTTTCTACATTTGTATCACCAGCTTTGAACAGTATTTCCTTAGTAAAGTTCGATGCCGAAATGAAGAGTTTATTGTCATAATGCTGTTCATTTTCATCGTTGTTCTGGCAACCGGCAAGAATTATTGAGAAACCGGCAAGAGCTGTAAATATTAAATTGTTTAATTTCATAAGGCAGTTTTTTATTTAACGGTTGGACTCAATATACTTATAGCTTCTTTTAAGGTTGGGTATACATTGCTGGCATTAAAATAGTCTTTTTCCGCTGCATCAATTGAAATTCCAGCTTTGGTGTAGTCAGGCGTCTTTGCCACTGCCCATTGAGCAGCTCCAATGATGGCAGATGAGCCATCTCCGAGTTCACCATTGTAACTCCCCGAATTGGTAAGATAAGGCGTTGTTACTCCCATGATGAAGCGGTCGGTTGGTACGTTTTTTACTGATGCCATGAGTATGAGATAAGACATCTCGTATTGGTTTTTTGCTCCATGCGCATTGACAATGATGTATTTACAATCAGAAAGCAGACTTTTACCAATAACGTTCTGCGGGTAACCTTTGAAAAGCAAGTCCTTATTAGTATTCGCAACTTTCCAGTTAGCTACCGCGTCAAAGAATGCTCCTTGACGTGCTGTTTCAGCGGCAATTTCATTCTCTTCAACAAGCGAATTGAGGTCGAAGCCTGTATAATTCACTACAATTCCATCTACATCTAAAGCGTTACTTGCGGCGATTTGTTTAGTGACCTCACTTTTGCAGTATTCAATAAAACGTGTTGCATCGTCGACAGTCTCTTCTCCTTCTTCTCCATTTTCTGTTTCATCAGATTCGGGATTAGGTACAGCGTTGGCTGCTTCTTCTTCAAGAATCTTTTTCCATGCACTTTCTATAGCATCGAAATCAACTAATCCCAATACTTTTGTACCCAATCGACGTACTTCCTTCATCTCAGATATATTTGCCTGATTTACTTCCATTGTATTGTTTAGACAAATATAGTCGAGACTGTCAGGCATATCAGTAAGATGTTGACTGCGTGAGGTTGTTACAGTACTTACATTATTAACTGAAACAATTACTACCTGATGGTCTGTTGCTTTAAAGTTGTTGAGAGATTCCAGGTATTGAGCATAAAGTTCCGGATTTTGTTCCTCCATAGAAGGAGTATGTATATTGATGCTTTCTGGATCTGTCCAGTCAGAACACGAGAACTGCATCATAGAACATGCCAGCATTACAGGCATGAGATATTTTATTTTTCTTCTCATATATGCTATAATTAAGGTAATTTTATTTGTATAATTTAATATACTAAGTACTCTAAGTACTTGGTATATATTTTTATTTTTTGTTACTCATTGGTTGATTTATTTACAGTCCCACCATACGTGAGTTGCCATCGTATCTCCTCTTTTAGTCTTGGACTCTTGTGTCAATGTCGCAACTGCTGCTTCTACGCTTTCTCTATTTTCACGATATTCATCAGTTGGATATGGCATGCGTCGTGCACCTTCCGCATCATTAACAATTCCTCCACTTGCATTTGCTGCCATTGGCATTAATTTAGGATAGCCTGTACGACGGTACTCAGTCCATGATTCCATACCATTTGGAAAGTTTGCAATCCATTTTTGAGTAATAATCTGTTCTAAGCTTTTTTCAAAATCACCTCCAGACCATGCCACAGTTACATTTGTATTAATAGCTCCAGAGTAATCATAAGTTTGGGCACTTTGTCCTTTCAGTGGATCTTTATATGCTTCTACTTTTCCCGTACTTGCAAGATAATTTTCGACTCCACTGGTAATTCCGTTTTCTTCAAACGACAAACGGATTCCTTCCTCATAGAAGTCTTTAGCTGTTCCTCCCATGTTCCAGTTACGAAGAGCTCCTTCAGCACGCAAGAAAGCGACTTCTGATGCACGGAACACAACTATATTATCACTCGTAGTGACTTTCATACAAGAAGAGCCTTGTGACCAGGAGTTATATTGTCCTTGCAGAATACCCCGACGTAAACCTACATAACTTTCTTCTCCAGTATATGCATTTCCCGACACGGTGCCAAAAGTACTTTTATCATAATATGCTTCGCGACGAGGATCGTTGTATGCATTCATGTAGCAGGTTAAATCCGCTGAAATTCGTGCATCTGACCATAGTACCATAAAACGTTGCCATGGATTATGATCGGCAACTTTACGATAAGCGCCATCAGTTGCAGCAGTCATAACACCTGCTGCTACAGCTTCTTCAGCCAATTGCTGTGATGTTTTTCCATTCACGTTAAATCCTGCTACATAGCAAGTACGCATCGCCATTCTTAGCTTCAAAGAGTTGGCAAACTTATACCATGCTGATGTATTGCCATTATAAATTCTATCAGCACTTGAGCTGAAGCTTTGGTTGCCAAACTTTCCTAATACTGTAATAATATTATCCAAATCTTCTAGCATTTTGGCATAGACAGCTTGCTGAGAATCATAAGGGGATTTGATCGCATTAGCTGCACCTACCTTTGAATAAGGGATGGGACCATATGTATCTGTTACACGCAACATTACGACGATACGATATAACTCGGCCAACGATAAGAAAAGTTCATCATCGCTTTGATTTTTCAAATTGAAGTAATCAGGATAAAACTTTGAATAAAAATCATTGAATGGAATTTTTTTCCAATCGTCTGAAGGATTATAAGTTGCGTAACGACCAGACCAACCTGTACCCAAATTGGAGTCTGCTACATATCCCGAAAATGCTCCTGCCATCAAACAGTCTACATATTGAGAAAAGTTCTCTTGTTCTGGCATCATCAAATCTTGTAAATTAAGAGCTAATGATCTTACCAAATACCAATCTACTCCCATGTCATTTTGGTCTGGTTCATGAGGATTTTTATTGTAATCTTCAAAGTTTCCTGTACATGCAGTTGCACCGAAAAGAAACATACCAGTGACTATAAACTGTATTATTGTATTTTTCTTCATCTTTTCCGTTTTTAGAATTTAAGTTTCAAATTGAATCCTACGCTACGAAGGCTAGGCATCATAAAGTAATCAATTCCCTGATAATAGTTACCTGTAGTGGCTACAGATTCAGGATCGAAAGGAGCCTTGCAATAAATCATCCATAGGTTACGACCTACAAGTGAAAGAGTGATATCCATAATGTTTTTCAATTTCTTTCTTGGGATAGTATAACTGACAGAAGCTTCTTGCAGACGCAAATTGGTAGCACTATAGGTATAATATTGAGGAATACCGCTGTCGGCACCAACCACTGTATACCACTTTTGCGCGTCAATCATATCGTTACCGTTTATCACGACTCCACCATTATCACGAGCTGCTGCTGTAGCTTCGGATACACCATAGGAGTCAAGAACGGCTTGAGTCGCAGAGTAAACGACTCCTCCCAAACGGGCAGTAAGAAGGAAGCCAAGTCCCCAGTTACCATATTGAAAGTCATTGCGCCATGCCATATTAGCTTTTGGAAAAACAGATCCTAAATAAATATCATCAGCTTTGTCATTCACTGCTACATTTCCATCGGCATTTACATAAATCTTATTATTTGAATCTCGAAGCAAGTCAGACTGTGAGTAGAGATCACCTAAAGATCCACCTACTTTTAGAATGAACCGTGCCTTTGATAAACCACCTACATCCATACGGTCTTTTGTTATTTCTTCACCGGTTACAGGGTTTATGTAACCATCAATCAGGCTTAAAATCTTGTTTTTATTGGCACTGAATGTGTAGTTAGAACTCCATGAAAACTTGTTCCATGTATTCTTGTAACCAAGTGAAAGTTCTACACCACGGTTACGTACGTTACCAGTCTGCGCATAGAATGTACTATAGCCTCCTGTTGGAGAAAGCTTTGCATCCATGGTTTGATTGTAAGTCTTGGTATTATAGAATGAAACATCAAAATTGAAATGTTTAAGGAAACGTGCAGTAAGACCTACTTCCCAAGAATCTGTACGTTCCGGTTTCAAATCATACAATGGATATGCAGACTGAGAAGAGTATGCTCCTGTTGAAGTATTCCATGAAAAAGTTGGATAAGCAAGGAAGCGTCCAAATGGTAGACCTACGGATGCCCAAGAAGCACGTAGTTTTAAGTATGAAATACTTTCAGGTAATTTGAAAAGTTCAGACAAAACAACAGAGCCTCCTACTGACGGGTAGAAAAAAGAAGACTGTTTTGAGTTCGGTCCCGCTAATTGACTTGGCCAATCATTACGTCCGGTAAGAGTCAAGTAGTAAGTACTTCTATAACCAACTTCTGCAGATGCAAATATAGATTGTGTTTGTTCACGATAACCAGTTTCTTCACGTTTCCCAGTTTCTTTATCCAATTGAGCAACTGTGAAAAAGTTAGGAAGTCCATTCGCTGCAATTGGTCCACTAACGGCAAGAGCTTCAGAACGATTGTCTGAATAAGATGCTCCGATATTAGCTGTTAAACTCCAATCCTCGCCAAATGTTTTATTTATATTCAACAATAAGTCTGCATATGTTTGCTTGTCACGAGTGTTTGTTACACCATAAAAACCATTTTCACCTTCAGCAATAGTTGCGATGGTAGAGGCATAGTATTTTTGTGTATATGTGTTGTATGAATTATCTAGACGTACACGTCCAGCTACGTTCAACCAACTTAGAATATCGTAACTTAAAGCTGCACTCAACATATAACGATCTTTGTCATTTTCACGCAAGTTACGATAATTAATCCAGTAAGGATTTTGTAAACGGAACGATCCCCCTCCTTGAGGCCAATATTGCGTATACATATTACGCTCTAAATCATAACGTTCGTACATTTTGTAATCTTCCCAGTCATTTCCACGCGGAAACAGGTAAGCAGAAGACAATGGGTTTGCATAAATACCTTGATTCACCATATTACGGTCTTTCTGCATAATATATTGAGCACCAACATCCAGTTTCATCTTATCTTCTAGAAAAAGAGTGGTGTTCCGGAATGTAAAGTTATAGCGGTCGTATTTGTTATTTGGAATAATGCCACGCGAATTAACGGCTGCGGCAGAAAGATATGTCTGATTGTGTTCAGTACCAGTAGAAAGTGTTACAGATTCTGTTCCAATAAGCCCAGTCTGAAAATAATCACTTGCAGGATCGTATCCGCGGTAATTAGCTTCATTCAATCTTTTACCCCAACTAGCATCTGTTCCAGAAGTTCCATAGCGATTCTGAAACTGTGGCATGACGAATGGAGATAACATTTCTGTATTACTAGATACGGTCAAGGCTACACGACCCACTTTTCCTTTTTTGGTTGTAATCACAATAGCACCATTAGATGCATTGCTACCATACAATGCGGCAGCAGCAGCACCAGACAAAACTGACATTGATTCAATGTCATCTGGGTTTATATCAGCTATAGCTTCTGTAGAGCCTTGCGATTGCATCTCTTCAGAACCACCAGAAGCGCTCAGGTTATACATTGGAATACCGTCGATAACATAAAGAGCATTAGACGATTGTTCGATACCCCTAGAACCACGCATAACAACTTTACTTGCACCACCAATACCAGAAGAAGAAGAGTTGATATTTAAACCCGCAACCTTTCCGTTCAGTGAATTAATAAAGTTCGCATCTTTTACAGCTAAAGCTGATTCTGCATCGACCTGTGTGACATTATAACTCAAAGCTTTCTCTGAACGCTTAATACCCAAAGCTGTAACAACCACCTCGTCAATCACTTGGGTGTCATCCATCATCGTAATATTAATGGCTGTCTGTCCTTTCAAAGGAATTTCTTGTGTCTTATATCCGATATAAGAATAAACAACAACAGGGTTATTGCTTTTTGTCATAATTTTGTAGTTACCATCCAAATCGGTAATAGCTCCGTCTGTTGTTCCTTTTACTAAAATACTAACACCAATCAGTGGTTCTCCTTTAGCATCTACAACTTGTCCGGTTATAGTACGTTCTTTCCCGCTTTGTTGTTGTAGCGAATTAGAATTTTCTTTTTCTGATAAATAAATTATATCCTCTTCTATTTTATAAGAGATATCTTTATTTTTCAAAAGTGTGTTTAAAACTTGCTCTAAAGAAGCATCTTTTACTTTTAAAGGTTCAACTGTGACAGTCGATAGCTTGTCATTGTAGAAAAATTGGTACTTTGATTGTGATTGAATCTGTTTAATTACAGTTCCTAAAGTTGTACGGGGAGTTGATAAGGTCAACTGTGCCGCAGCCCATTGTACAGGAACTGCTATCAACAAAAGAATCAATAAAGCTCGAAATAACTTCGACTTTCGAAGCGAATGTTTGCTTTCCATACATTTAATTTAATGGTTATACATTTTATTAAACTCAAAAAGAAGAGTGTCGACTTTCCCTCCCTTTGTTAATAAAACAATGCTAATATAATAAACACTTAGTCCATTTTCTCTTTTTTTTTAGAAAAAGTAAGAAATATCTGATATCCCCTTGAATAACCTATATTTAAAATATACCAAGTACTTAGAGTACTAAGTGTTCTTATGTGTTAGAATCTCTCTAATGTGTTCTTGATAAACTTTTTTATAAAAAATGAATGTAACCATGAAAATAAATCATTTTTGTAGTATTACTTTGATATGTATTACTACTCTGATAGTCATGTCTTGTAAGGATGGTGACGAAGACAAGCAACATTATGATAATAAAGCTTTTATTTCAGCATCAAATTTTGTTGAAGAATTGCTAATTCAGAAAGATGCAGCGGAGATTTCACGCAATATTACTGTAAGTTTGGCTAAACCGGAAGGCAAAGAAGTAAAAGTATCATTTGCTACTGCCCCTGCGCTGCTCGAAACTTATAGACTGGCGTATTATGACCCCGAAGCAATCATTCTTCCTGAAGATAATTATAAGATAGAAGAACCGGTAGCGGCTATTGCACCGGGAAGTGTTACCAGTAATCCGGTTACCGTGAAATTTATAAATATAAATTCTCTTGATGATGATATGCGTTATGTGCTTCCTGTTACAGTTTCATCGATAGAGGGAATAGGTCTGCTTGCAAGCGCAAAGACTGTATATTATATTTTTAAGGGGGCGTCATTAATAAATGTGGCGGCAGGACTTGCGAATAATAGAGCATGGCCTGAGTGGACTAATGGCAAACCGGTAAAGGATATGTCGACTTTTACATTAGAAGCATTGGTCTATGGTAATCAATTTAAAAATCAGATATCGACTATTATGGGAATTGAAGGTAAGTTTCTGGTACGTGTGGGAGATGCAGGTCTGGCTTCAAACCAGATTCAGATTGCAACTGACAAGACGACAAACCTTACGTCCGGTGATCTGAAACTGCAATCCAAACAGTGGTACCATATAGCCGTAACCTTTGACAAGGGTGCTGTTTCTGTTTATATTAACGGAGTTCAAAAACTGACCGGAACAGCCGGATCGACATCTGTAGACTTCTCTGTTGAGCACTCAGATGAAGCGGAAGACAAGCCACGCTGTTTCTGGATTGGATATTCTTATGACAATAACCGCTATTTGGATGGCATGATTTCGGAAGTGCGTATCTGGAATAAAGCATTGACCGAGGAAGAAATAAATTCAACTGACCATTTCTATACGGTAGAGCCGGACTCCGAAGGGCTGGTCGCATATTGGAAGTTCAATGAAGGTGCAGGTACAATCATAAAGGATTATACAGTCCATGGAAATGACCTGACTGCTGAAAAAGAACTGAAATGGACGCAAGTAGCTCTACCGGAGAAGAAAAAATAATTAGCAGAACTTTTAATAAAGAACAGTATGATTTTACATCTTAGAAAAATAACGATAGGAGCTTTATTTACTCTGGCTTTACTGGCAACGGCATGCAGTGACTGGACGGATCCGAAAAGCCTGGATATTCATTATCCTTCATTTGAAGAAATGAATCCTGAACTCTACAGACAATATATGGAAGACTTGCGGAACTATAAAGCGCGGGAACATAAAGTAGTTATTATCACGATTAATAATTCGACGTCGACTCCCATGAAACAAAATGAGCATCTGACAGCCTATCCTGATAGCGTGGATTACATATGTCTTGCCAATCCGGGCGACCTTCATCCGGCATTGGTCGAAGAATTCACGTCAGTGCGCGAGAAAGGGACACGGGTTGTTTATAACATTGATTATGAGGCGTTAGAAACACTGTGGTCACAGAAAATAGAAACGGAAGGCGCGGCGGCGGATGAAGACAAGTTCCTTTTATTCATTAAGGAGCAGACTCAAGCCATGCTGGGTTTATGTGACAAGTTCACCTACGACGGCATAGTGGTTTCTTATCTGGGAAATGACATATCCAGTGCGTCGGCAGAAGAAAAAGCGGTGTATGAAGTACGGCAGCGTACGTTCTTATCGTTGGTTCAGGAGTGGAAAAAGAACCATAAAGACAACGTTCTGTTCTTCCAGGGCAATCCCCAGAATTTGTCAGATAAGGATTTGCTTTCTGAATGCATTTACATTATAGTGCCTCAGTATGATGCGGTTATGGCAGCGGAACTGGGACGTGCTATCGTGCAAAGTTCCGTAGAAGGTGTCCCCACCGACCGGTTTATTATCGGAGTAACAATACCGTCGATATCCGATCCCGACTCTGATGCCGGTTATTTCTCGGATTATGAAGACGAAGAGAAGAAAGTGCGCCTGACTGCCGTAAAAGGTGCCGCTCAATGGGTTCTTGTTCTGGATAAGAAATACACCAAGGTCGGCATTTCCATTGTTAATGCTCAAGATGACTATTTCAATAGTTCATTTATATATAAGAATATTCGTGGAGCTATTGGTATAATGAATTATGCACCCCAAAAATAATAGTTAATATGAATACAAAAAAATGTTTGAAGTATGCTCTATGCCTTGTCATGTCAGCTTTTGCCTGCCAGGGATTCACTTCGTGCTCGGAAGATATAGAGATGCCCGCTAAAATCGACGAACAGGCCTATGGTGCCATTTATCGTATCGACGGAATGTTGCTCGACCGCAATACCGGTAAAAACCTTAGTGAAGTAGTTCTGACCGGTGACGAGCTGAAACTGAACGTCTTTTTCCAGCTTACGAAGCTGCCTCAGAAAGGAGTCGATGTGAAACTGGAGCTTGACCCCACTTATCAGGAAATATACAACGCGGCAAATGATAAAGACTATCCGCTTTATCCTGCCGAGTACATCTCCATAGGACTGGATGGAAAACTGACACTTGCGCCTGACGACGTTAATTCACCGGGGGTAGATATTATCCTCACCGGAGGAGAGACGCTTGAACAAGACAAGGTCTACATGGTTCCTCTCAAAGTCACTCCTCAAACAAATGGAATAACCATTCCGGAAGAGACTCAACATGCTGTTTATCTGGTAACCAATAAGTGGAGAAAACCGACGGTCCCCAGTCAGGGTGGCGATGCGGATGATGGCAGAGTAAAGCTAGTGATGTATATGGAGGTGAATGATGAGAATCCGCTGAACATACTGGAATTTAAACTGAAAGATTCAGGAAAGATGCTTTTCGATCAACTGGTTATATTCTCTGCGAATATTAACGAAGAAAACGGTAAACCTAAAGTGCACCTAAACGCACAGGTTACAGAACTGCTCAATAGAAGTGACGAACTGCTGCAACCCTTACGCCAGGCCGGTATTAAAGTTATTCTGAGTATCTTGGGGAACCATGATCAGGCTGGAGTAGCCAAACTGACAGATACCGGAGCGAAGTATTACGCTCAAAAATTGAAAGAGATATGTGATACCTATCAACTTGACGGAGTGACTTTTGACGACGAATATACCAGAGGAGGCGGTGGAAATGAATATATTGCGGGATCATCAAACGCGAAAAGCGCGGCAAGATTACTCTATGAATGTAAAAAAGCTATGCCCGATAAGATTGTTACATTCTACGAGCTGGGACAATTAAGGTATGACCGTCTGAATGAAGTAAAAATAGTCGATGAAGGGGTAGAGTATCCTTTTGGTTCTTTCGTGGATTATTATGTAGGTGATTATGGATACGCTACCCAACCTCTATCCGGAATGACATTGAGAAATTGTTCAGGTCTGTCTCACCAGCTTGGAGTGGGATGGTTAGGTGATATGATCTCTCAGTCGAAGAAAGTGAAAGATGTCGGATATGGTTATATGATGCTTTATGCTATTCAAACCAAAAATTATTCTTATGCTCTGACACTTCTGAATGAGGTAGCTATCGGACTGTATGATGAAGAGATGGCAATGCCGAAGTATTATTACAAACAGAAAAACCAATATCCGGGAGCGGGATTGTCCAGCTACTACGATGCAAAAGCATATCCAATTTCAGAGTTAGGCGAACTTAATACTTGGAGTAGACCTAAATAAGTAAATCTAAATAAAGATAATGATGAAAAAGATATTTATATTATTTACTCTTTTCACTGCGACTTTGCTTTCTAGTTGCAGTGACGACGATGAGAAGAGTCTTGTGCCGGATACAATCGAAATATCGGCAGATAAATTTCATGCAGACTCTGAAGGAGCTAAAACAGAAGTAGTCGTAACAAGTTCCGGCAATTGGCGCGTGACCAACAACTACTCATGGGTTCATACCTCTGCCGATTCAGGACAGAATGGAGATAAGATAACCGTCACAATCGATCCTAATTCCAGTGGAGAAGAACTGAAGGGTATACTGAAATTCTTCACGGGAACGGCAACCGCCTCTTTAAAGGTATCTTCCGAAGCTGATGGTTCCGGAGGAGGCGGTGATGATGATGACGGTGCTTGGAAAATTGTTTCCTCCAAAAAACTATCATTGCTTTCGAATGTGCAATATATCGAAGTTAAAATAGATGGAACAGTCGGTAAAGACGACCTGAGTATTTCGTATTCTGATGAACAAACCTGGATTTCTGAAGCTCTGCGTAAAGAAAGTGTAAACGGTAACATTGTGATTTCTTTAAAGGTAGAAGAAAATGTCGCTGGTGAGCCAAGGGAATGTACAGTAACATTCACTGATGGTGAATTGTCTAAAGAAGTGTTAGTTGTGCAAGAGAAGAAGAAGTATATCAAGTTAAGCACTGAAGATGAAACTGTGTTCGGTTTGGAAGGTGGTTCTTTGACTGTCGATGTAGATGCGAGCGTTCCTTATGAATTTGAATCGGACAGCTGGATTGTAGCCGAAAAATCCACCGATACTCCGGATCGTTTTGTTTTCAAAATTCAAGAGTCGGAAACTACACGGAGCGGAAAGATCAGGTTCTATTGCCCTGAAAGTGTTCTTTATGATGTTGTTTTAGATATTAACCAAATTAATAAGAACTTGCCGGAAGTTACGATTGTAGATGATAATTTCCGTACATGGTTAGTTGAACAGGAGTATATATCTCAAGATGGCGATAAATATCTGTTGACAGAAAAAGGACTAAGTGCGACAGAAATTTATCATGATGGGGCTAAAAACAAAAAACAGATCAAGAGTGTTGAAGGTATTGAGGTCTTTGAAAACTTGGAAAGGATTACAATCGAAGCAGCCAGTGTTTATAGTAGTGTACAGAATCATCTGACGAAATTTGATATAAGTAAACTGAAGAAGGTTGCATCACTTTCTATTGATTTTAATCCATTGGAAGAGATCATGTTAGGCGATAATCCTGTCACAGAACTTGCCTTTGAGAACTTATGTTATAAAGATACTTATAAATTTCCGTCACCTGAATCAGTCAAAGTTTCAGGAACGAAGCTTAAAACGTTTAATATACCATTGACTAGTTATGGATATGACTTTGAAGTGCAAAATAGATTGACGGTTATTGATATTTCTGGTTGTCCGAATCTGGAAAAGATGAACTGTAAACGTTCTGAAAGTGGTGTGTCCATCTTGAAAAAGATAAAAGTGACGCAGGCGCAGAAAGACAGAATTGCTGCAGGACAATTACTCATTACGCTAAACGAGAAATTAGAGGATATATTAGAGGTTGTTCCTTAGTTTTTGTTAGGTATACTATAAAGTGAGTTTGGAAGAAACCATGTAATCATAAGGTGTTAAAACCTATGATTACATGGTTTTGTTTTTTTATCATAACGATAGAATACCTGATGACATCTTTGTTGGATATGGAGGTATGATAGAGGAAACAGGGATAAAGGTTATAAGAGAATAAGACAACAGTATGTGCCACTGGTCGGGTACAACTGTGCCATCCCTGTGTCACTGTTGTGCCAAGCCGATGGCACAGTCGTTTCATCACCGTGTGACACTTGTGTCGATTCTGGGTGACGACAGTTCTATTCGGATGTGACGGTTGTGCCGGGCTGATGTTACGTTTATGTCGATTGGGGGATACTGTTACCAGTCGTAGTCTTCCACATATGCATCAAACTCTTGCGGGGCGGTAACTCCGCAGCTCTTAAGAATATTTAATATGCGTTGCTGTTCGGAAGGGGAGAGCAGACGTTCACCTTTGCGGGAGCGGTAGTAGGTTCTGCGACCTAAATAGCTCATCAAATGCAGGATAACGGTTTGCATCTGTTTATAGGGGAGGTTTTCCAAGATTCCGATAAATCCTTTCGCATATCGTACTTTTCTGTTGGAACGATAATGGGGACAATCCCCTTCCACACTTGCCAGATGTTTGGGGCTGATAATAATCCAATGCTTGATATTTTCCGGTGCGCTTTGCTCGGTGAGTTGTCTTAGGCAGGTGTTTGCTTTGGGGCATTGTCGGTTGAGGCACATTGCATACTGGTAAGGGACTTTTGCAAAATCAATTTTTTCTTCCATGATTTATATGTCGTTTGTTGAGCAAAAGTAGTGAAAAGTAATTGAAAAATAGCCTGAAAGCGAATATCTTTGCTTTCAAGCTATTGCTTTACTGTAATTTCGATGAATAGCAGCTTTCGGAAAGAACTGCATAACTGAAAACGGAATATGGTTCGGATTATGAATAGGGGTTATTGTTGCTTAGAGAAAGAATAGGGCATATCTTCTTCTTTAGTTCCTCTATTCTGATTAGGTTGATTGTTCATTTCAACACTGATTGTACCTCCCTTGAGCAAATTTTCGTGTCGGAGATAATTTTTAGTGTAATCAGCACCATTGACATTCATCGAATTGACATAAAAATTCTTCTTACTGTTATTCGGAGCATCAATAACCAAACTATTGCCATTTTCAAAATGGAGTGTAGCTTTCTTGAATAACGGAGCACCTATAATATATTCATCCGTTCCCGGACAAACAGGATAGAAACCTAATGCCGAGAATACATACCAGGCAGAAGTTTGTCCGTTGTCCTCGTCGCCACAATAGCCGTCCGGAGTAGGAGAGTACATACGATCCATTACTTGACGCAACCAGTATTGGGCTTTCCAAGGTTGTCCTGCATAGTCATATAAATAAATCATGTGCTGAATCGGTTGATTGCCATGTGCATAGTTACCCATATTCATCACAGTCATTTCACGGATTTCATGAATCACTTGGCCGTAGTAGCTATCATCAAAAATAGGAGGTACGGCAAAAACAGAATCCATCATGGTGATAAACATCTCTTTTCCACCCATCAAGTCAATCAATCCTTGAGGATCGTGGAATACCGACCAAGTATAGTGCCAGCTATTTCCTTCCGTAAAAGCATCTCCCCATTTCAGCGGAGAGAAAGGAGATTGGAATGTACCATCTTCGTTGCGTCCACGCATTAACTTAGATTCCTTATCGAAAAGATTCTTGTAGTTCATGGCACGTTTTGCGAAAAGATTAATCTCTTTTTTCGGACGTTTAAGTTCCTTTGCCAGTTGGTAGATACACCAGTCATTGTATGCATATTCCAACGTGCGTGCGGCGTTCTCATTGATTTTTACATCATAAGGCACGTAGCCCAGTTTATTGTAATATTTATATCCCAGACGTCCTGTTGATGATACTTGTGGATGTACATTCTCCGTTCCGTGAATCAGCCCTTCATACAATGTTTTTATATCGTCCACTTTCACTCCTTTCATGTAAGCATCCACTAAGACAGAAGCAGAGTTGTTACCAACCATACAGCCTCTGTGCCCCGGACTTGCCCATTCCGGGAAGAAACCGCTCTCTTTATATGTATTGATCAGACCTTCCTGCATTTCCTTGTTGACTGACGGGTACATTAGGTTCAATAACGGGAATAGGCAACGGAAAGTATCCCAAAAGCCTGTGTCAGTATACATATACCCCGGTAATACTTGCCCATTATAAGGACTGTAATGAACAGGTTGTCCGGCAGCATCCAGTTCGTAGAATTTGCGTGGGAAGAGCAATGAACGATATAAACAAGAATAGAATGTGCGATATTGGTCGAGATTGCCTCCTTCTACTTCTATTTTGCCTAATACTTGGTTCCACGCTTCTTTTCCTTTTTGGGCTAGCTGTTCGATATTATCTTTGCCCAACTCTTTCATATTCAAAGCTGCCTGTTCAAAACTGATGAAAGAAGAAGCAATTCTTGCATGTACTTGTTCGCCCTTATGTGTTTGGAAACCAATAATGGCTTCGGCATGATCTGTTGTCTGTTCGGTAACATTTTCCTGCAGATTGCCATTGACTACCGTAGCTTTATATGTGAAAGGCTTGTCGAATTCAATAATAAAGTAATTTTTAAAGTTTTCGGGAACTCCACCGCTGTTGCGAGTCGTGTAACCGATAATCTTGTTTTCTTCCGGAATAACCTTAATATACGATCCCTTATCAAAGGCGTCCACTACAACATACGAATGATCGTTTTCCGGAAAAGTGAAACGGAAAAGAACTGCACGCTCGGTTGGAGCCATTTCTGTCACTACATCATGCTCTGCAAGATATACTTTATAATAATAAGGAGTGGCAGTTTCTCCTTTGTGGGCAAACCAACTGGCACGCTTCTCTTCATTGAATTCCGGTTTGCCTACTACAGGCATAATAGAGAATTGTCCGTAATCATTAATCCACGGACTGGGTTGATGTGTTTGTTTAAATCCACGAATCTTATTAGCCGTATAAGTGTATTGCCATCCGTCTCCCATCTTTCCTGTTTGTGGAGTCCAGAAATTCATCCCCCACGGACGGGCAATGGCCGGATAAGTATTACCTGTTGATAACTCGAAACTAGATTGAGAACCCATAAGCGGATTGACATACTGCGTCCAGTCTTTGGCTTTTGCAAAGACGATACAACTTAATGCGCATACTAATAGGAGATACTTTTTCATGGTCTTATTTATTATTTATGGCTCAATCGAATCAGAAATCGATTGAGCCAATTTATTTTTCAAGGTTTTGTTTTTTTTTATTTCAATTTGAACAGCTAGTACCAACTCATTCCTCTTCTTTGGAGGAGAGAGCTGGAGAGAGGACTCCCCATTTCGTAGGATGATCGGTCATCTTGATTTCCATCGTTCCTCCATTCGCAATATCCTGATGGTTAAAGAATGGAATGTTTAGAGCTTTACCGTTCAGCAATACACTTTCAATGTATTTATTCTTTTTCCCATTATTCTTTACTACAATACTGAAAGTCTTTCCTTCAGGCAGATTGATAACTGCTTTGTCGAAGGCAGGACGTCCGATGGAATATACCGGCTTGCCGGGACATACCTGATAGAATCCCATAGAGTTGAGTATATACCAGGCAGACATCTGACCGCAGTCCTCATTACCCGAAAGACCGTCTATACTGTTGGTATACTGACTTCGGTAAACGCTATCCACCAACTCTTGAGTTCTCCAAGGATGGTTAACGTAGTTATATAGATGGATCACATGGTGACTTGGTTCGTTTCCATGTGCATATTGCCCGATAAGTCCGCTGATATCTGATGAGGTTGTCTCACCTTCAAGTGATGAATCGGCCAAGAATAAGGAATCGAGTTTCTGGACAAAAGCATCTTCTCCACCCATCAGATTGACTAATCCTTCTACATCATGCGGCACAAACCAAGTCCATTGCCAAGCTGTTCCTTCACAATAATCATCGCTGCGGTGAGTAGATGCACGCGGATTGAATGGAGTACGCCATTCACCTTTTGAGTCCAGTCCACGCATGAAGCGGATTGATTTGTCGAAATAAAATTCGTACGCCTTGGCAAAGCGTTCATACTTTGCTTTGGATTCAAAATCACTCATTGCTTCTGCAAAGATAGAGATACACCAGTCATCATACGCATATTCCAGAGCTTTGGCCACTGATTCGTTTTCGCGGTCACAAGGGATATATCCGATGGCATTCTTATAATATTTTGCTTTAGGCATGAGATGAGGCAATACCAAATCCGGACATTTGATGCCGGTAGTGTCATATTCGGCGGCACGCAGGCAGGCTTTATAAGCCTCTTTGGCATCAAAATTGCGATACCCTTTCATGTAGGCATCCACGATGACCGGAACAGCATGATAACCAATCATAGTGCCGGTGTAATTGGAAGCCAAGTCCCACATGGGGTATATCCCACCTTCCTGATGCTTCTTAATTAACGAATTGATAAAGTGATTATTCAGATCAGGATCAATGATAGTCATTAGCGGATGTAGCGCACGGAAAGTATCCCATAAAGAAAATACAGTGTATATCGGATTAAGGGTGTCTCCTTGATGCACTTCAAGATCCATTCCTAAATAACGTCCGTCTGCATCAGTGAACAGATTTGGACTGATTCCCGTATGATAGAGGGCCGTGTAGAAGATGGCTTTATCTTCTTTATCGGAAGTTGTAATATCAATTTTGGAAAGATATTCATTCCATGCCGTACGTGCGTCTTTACGTACTTTCTCGAAATCCCATCCGGGAATTTCTGATTCAACGTTCTTCCGTGCACCGGCAATATCGACAGCGGACACACCTACTTTAACAAGAACCTGCTCGTCTTTACTGGTGTTGAAATGCAATAATGCTTTGCAGACAGGAAGCCGTTTGCCATTGTCCATGGTGATAGAATCCGTAACGAGCGTATAAGAGAATGGCTTGGAAAATTTAGCGTAGAAGTTGATATATTGGTCGAAAGCCCAATAAGTTGTTTTCTTGTGTCCACAGATTTCCGTATCGCTTATTACTTCTATTTCCATCTCGGAGTTAGTCTGTCGTTGCAGGCTGTAATCCAGGTCGATGATAAATCCGGATTCGGCGTTTTCGGGAAAAGTATAGCGATGGATTGCTCCTCGTTTGGTGGATGAAATTTCAGCTTTCACCTGGTAAGTATCAAGAAAGACAGAATAATATCCTGGTTCTGCGATTTCATTCTTATGTGAGAAAGAGGAAGCGTATGCTAGGCGTTGGCTTTGGGGATCGGTTGTACGATATTGTTGTTTACCCACAGTTGGCATGAGCAAGACATCTCCATAGTCGCAACAACCTGTACCGCTGACGTGGGTGTGTGAGAAGCCATTGATGGTAGAGTCGGCATAATAATAACCGGAACAAGCATCCCAACCATCAATCCGGGTGTCCGGACTGGGCTGAATCATCCCGTGGGGAACTACCGCTCCGGGGAAGGTATGACCATGTCCACCGGTACCGATGAAAGGGTTGACGTAAGCACTATAGTCTTTTACATTAGTGGGGGCTGTGCAGGAGCTAAGTGTGAATAAACCTCCTAAACATCCTACTATTAGGAATGTTTTTAATTTCATGGTATTAATAGCTTTTAAGTTTTAGCCGGTTCATCTTTTACTTCTTATTTGGGAGAAATGAAGATATTGTTTCCGACAATTTTATAATCAATAGGTATAGAGTTTTGCAATGATTTCAACACTGACTCGATATTCGATTTCCTTTTCAGTACACCGGAGTAAGTTTTACCTGTCTGAATATCAGGAGACAGAATGATTTTCACATCATAGAAACGCTCCAGCGCTTTGGTGATAGTGAAGATATCTGCTTTTTGGAATGGAATCAGATTATCGTGCCAAACAGCATCCAATTTGGCATCCACTTGTTTCACGGTCAATCGTCCATTATTTTTGTTCAGTTCCGCACGTTGCCCTGGAGTGAGGATAATCTGCCCCTCTTCCTTATTGCCTTTTACTTCAATCTCACCTTCAATAAGTGTCGCCTCCGCTATCCGGCAACGCTTATCGGATTTTAAATTGAACGTAGTTCCCAATACGCGTACGCGTATTGCGTCACTTTGAACGGTGAATGGCTTATGGCGGTTTTTGGTGACCTCAAAATAAGCTTCTCCTTCCAGGTAGACATTGCGTTCCTTTTCGGAGAACTCACGTGGATATTTCAAGGTTGCTGCATTGTTCAGCCAAACCTTGCTACCATCCGGTAAGACTACCTCCTTAACAATGCCTTCGCTGGCTACTGCAACCATCATTTGTTGATTGTTTCCGCTTTGATAGAACCAATATCCGACTCCACCACCCATGACTAACATCACAGCAATCACTGCGGCATATTTCATCCAGCGATGCATGCTTAATATTTTGCTCTGTTTACCTTTCTCTTCGTCCAGCTTTTTGTAGAGTTGTTTTTCCGCACGAAGTATCCGTTGTTCATCAGTGTACTGGTCGAATTTACCCAAATGATAAATTTCTTCCATACGAAAGAGCTGGCGGGCGTTTTCTTCCGATTCCTTCATCCAGGCATTGACCTCGATAAGCTCTTCTTCAGAACACTGTCCTGTCAGATATCTGTTTATTATTTCTTCACTCAGATTACTCATTTTCTTTTCCTTCATATTAGTAATACAATTCAAAACGCAAAAACACTTATTATAATCGCCATAAAAATAAGAAAAGAATCGTCCAAAGAGGATCAAGTCGGCCACGCAAGTATTTTAAAGCCTTATACATATGGGCTTCCACCGTGCGGAGTGAAACTCCGAGAATATCGGCTATTTCCTTGTTTTTCATATCATGCAGATAGCTAAGTTTGAAAACCTCTTTGCATTTGTCAGGGAGCTCATTAATTGCATCATGAATTTCCTTGCGGAGTTCCTTGTCTTCGATCCTCCGAATCACTTCGTTGTTGTCCGGTTGATAGAATTCTGCGCGTCTTTGGTTGATTTCTTCCATGGCAACACAATAACCGTCTTCCACACTGCGGTGTTTCAAGACATTAAGGGCACGGGTGTAAACGGCACGATAGAGAAAGGCCTGGATTTGGTCGCCTATCTCTATGTGGTCTTTCCGCTTCCATAATTCTACAAATACGTCCTGCACTACATCCTCTGCTTCTTCTTCTCCCACCAAACGGGTTGCATAGAAAATCAGGCTGGGATAGTACCGCCGAAATAGTGCTTTATAGGTTACATCAAAGTTTTCATTCATTCTCTCGATGGACTAAGTTCATGTTTCGTTTATGGTTTTTTATCTTCGAATATGACTCCAATTGCTTTAGGGGTGTTACTCATTTCGAATTCGACAGTCGCTCCACTCATGATTTGCTCGTGAGTAAGATATGTTTTGTCATACGGTTTTCCATCTATTTTGATGGATTGGATATAGATATTTTCTTTGTTTACTTTGGGGGCCAATACGGTGAAAGTCTTTCCATTTGCCAGATGTAATTGCATTTCCGGGAATAGGGGAGTACCTATCTCATATTTTCCACTGACGGGATTGACGGGGTAGAATCCCATCGCACTGAATACATACCATGCTGACATCTGTCCGCAATCTTCGTTGCCACAAAGACCGGCTGGTTCGTTCTTGTAGAGCTCGTTCATCACTTTGGCCACATATTCTTGTGTGCGATTTTCGTGTCCTATAGCATTGAACAGATAAATAACGTGATGGCTTGGCTCATTGCCATGCGCATATTGTCCTATCATGCCCGTGCTGAAGATCGGAAGTTCGTCATCTGCTGCCGGATGATAGGTGAACATACTGTCCAGTTTTTCGGCAAATCGGTTTTTACCTCCTACAAGGGCGATCAGTCCGTTAATGTCATGCTGAACAGACCAAAAGTATTGCCATCCGTTGCTTTCGCAAATGTGTGGTGTATAGTCATCGGCCTTGAAGTCCTTGATAAAGATGCCTTTGTCGTCACGTGGCTGCATGAAAGAAGTAGCGGGGTTATATACATTCTTGTAGTTTTGAGAACGTTTGTAAAATTCGTCCGCAATGTCTTGTTTGCCCATCTTCTTCGCCATTTCGGCAATGCAATAGTCATCGAAAGCGTATTCCAGTGTTTTGGATAACGACCAGTTTTCTGCGTTGTAGTGGTCTGTTACGTTGTAAGGTATGTATCCTAATTCTTTGTAGAGTCCGATGCCGCGGTAATTATCCAGATTAGCCGTTGCTATGCAAGCATCCAAGGCTTTCTTTGTGTCGAAGTCGCCGATTCCTTTCAGATAGGCGTCTACAATAACAGGAACAGCATGATAACCGATCATCATGTCTGTTTCACTTCCGTAGAAGTTCCACACTGGCAGACGGCCATTCTGTTCGTAGAAGGCGATGAAGGATTTCACCATGTCGTTTACACGCTCGGGTTCGGTATAAGTAAAGAGCGGGTGGGCAGCACGGTATGTATCCCATAGGGAGAAAGTGCTATAATTAACCCAGCCGTCGGTCTGGTGTACTTTCTTATCGGGACCGTAGTAAGCTCCGTCTACATCACTGTAAATAGTTGGAGCAATCATTGAGTGATAGAGAGCGGTGTAGAAGTTCACTTTATCGTTCTCATTATCACCTTTTATTTCAATCTTTCCGAGCTGGCGGTTCCAGTTTGCTTTTGTTTCCGCCAAGTATTTGTCGAAGTCATTTTCGGGGACTTCAGTTTGCAGGTTTTTGGCTGCTCCTTCCATGCTGACACCGGAAATGGCAGTGTTTACCAATATCTGTTCATCCTTTTGGGTGTTGAAATCGAAGCGGGCGATAACAGCTGTGCCGATACGTTTATTGTCTTTGATGATGGCAGTTGTGTCCAGTTCCATTTTCTCAAAAGGCTTGGAGAATCGGGTGCGGAAATAGATGTGTTGATCGCGTGCCCAGCCATCGGAGAAACGGTAACCTTGAATGGTGACGGAGTCTACGACTTCGATATGAGAATCGTTGGTAAAATCCCAGTTCATGGCTTTCTTCAGATTTAAGAAGATAGCAGATTGGGCTTCCGGAAACGTATAACGTTGGATACCACAACGCTCGGTGGCAGTCAGTTCGACGTTGATGTTATAATCAGTCAGGCGTACTTGATAATAACCGGCATGAGCACTTTCATCCTTGTGGGAGAATTTAGAATGGATGCCAAGTGGTGCTTCCGCTTCTTTGTAGGGAAGAGTGACAGGCATGAAAGAGATGTCATACAAATCTCCCGCTCCAGTGCCGGAGAGATGCGTGTGGCTGAAACCGGCAATCGTACTATCCGGATAGAAATAACCGGAGATACGGTCCCATCCGGGGAGTCCGTTGTCCGGGCTAAGTTGCACCATGCCGAAAGGAGCTTGGGCACCAGGATAAGTGTTTCCAGTGAAGTCTGTTCCGATAAATGGATTTACATAAGATGTGTAATCTATTTCGTGTTTCTCTTGCGTAGGGGTACAAGAAATGAGCATGCAGGTTAACAGCAGGCATAGATAAGCAGGTGTTCTCATCATTCTTTAGGTATTAGTGATTACTTATTTTATTTATTTGAAGGATAAGAAAAATAATTAATCTGGTCACAAAGGTAGAAAAAAACTGTGACAAGCCTAAATTATAGGCTTAATATTTTTTAAGAGAGACAAATAGACTTCTACATCCGGTCGATATTCCTCGGTGCCGGACAGTGCTTATCGGTGCCTCGATTAGTGTAATATTTAGGCGCGGATTTCGTAGATTACACGGTTTTAAGAATAAAAAATCCGTGTAATTCGCGTAATCTGCGCCTAATTTTAAATCTTTATGTAAAACGAGCCTATTATCTTTTTATTAGACTCCTTTTCATTTACTTTTAGATTCCTGCTAGCTCCAGTACTTTTTCAACAGCTGCCGGTAGTCCGTCAGTGTTTTTACCTCCTGCGGTTGCAAAGTGAGGCTGACCACCGCCACCGCCTTGAATTAGTTTGGCAGCTTCTTTCACTAAATTGCCAGCTTTCAGACCACTCGCAACCAGATTGTCGCTAAGCATGACTGTCAGCATCGGTTTTCCGTTATCTATATTTCCGGCAACGAAGAACAAGTTTTCTGTAATCTCACCACGAAGTTGGAAAGCGATATTCTTCACTACTTCTGCCGGTAGCGGAGCACAGAACTTAACCACTTTGATGCCGTGAATTTCTTGTATATTCTTCAACAGTCTTTCCTTCAGCGCTGCTTCTTTTTCTTTCATGAAGTCTTCCACCTGCTTCTTCAATCCTGCATTTTCATCCAGATATTTGCGGATTGCAATACCCAAGTCAGGAGCATTGTTGAAGAGAGCCTTCAAGTCGCTAAGTGTATCTTGTATTGTATCCAGCATTTCTTCCACGCGTGCTCCGGTATAAGCTTCAATACGGCGAACGCCGGCAGCAACAGAACTTTCGGAGATGATTTTTACCATACCGATATTTCCGGTTGCAGCTACGTGTGTACCACCGCAGAACTCGATAGAAGTGCCGAACTGGATCACACGAACTCTGTCGCCATACTTTTCACCAAAGAGAGCGATAGCTCCCAACTCTTTAGCTTCCTCGATAGGAATATTGCGATATTCTTTCAATGGGATATTAGCGCGGATTCTTGCATTGACGATATGTTCAACTTTACGGATTTCTTCATCGGTCACTTTCTGGAAGTGAGAGAAGTCGAAACGCAATGAATCCGGTGTAACCAATGAACCTTTCTGTTCGATGTGTTCACCCAATACTTCACGTAAAGCAGCATCCAGCAAGTGGGTCGCCGAGTGATTGGCTGCGCAGGCAGCACGTTTGTCGGTATCTACACAAGCCATCATCGGAGCTTCCGGATGTTCGGGTAGCTTTTTGGTAATATGTATCGGAAGATTATTCTCTTTCTTTGTGTCGACCACTTCAATCGTCTCGAACTCGCTCACCAATACACCTGTATCACCTACCTGACCACCACTTTCTGCATAGAACGGAGTATAGTCGAGTACAATCTGATACAATGTCTGGTTCTTTTGTTTGATCTGACGGTAACGAAGGATAGAAGCCTCGTATTCAGTGTAATCGTAACCAACGAATTCAGTAGTCCCTTCTTTCAGTACAATCCAGTCACCTGTTTCGATGGCGGCGGCATTACGTGCACGCTGTTTCTGTTGCTGCATTTCTTCATTGAACTCTTCAATGTTGACAGTCATTCCGTTTTCACGGAGAATCAGCTCTGTCAAGTCGAGCGGGAAACCGAATGTATCATATAAAGTAAAAGCATCTTTACCGCTGATTTCAGTTTTTCCATTGGCTTTGGTATCTTCCATTGTCTTGTCCAATAGACGGATACCAGTTTCCAAAGTGCGGAGGAATGATTCTTCTTCTTCCTTGATTACTTTTTCAATCAGTGTCTTTTGTGCAACCAGCTCAGGATAAGCTTCTCCCATATTATCAATCAATACAGGAAGCAACTTATACATAAATGCCTGTTTCTGTCCGAGGAAAGTATATCCGTAACGAACAGCACGGCGAAGGATACGGCGGATCACATAACCAGCTTTCGCGTTAGAAGGCAACTGACCGTCTGTGATAGAGAATGCAATAGTACGGATATGGTCGGCAATTACACGCATGGCGATGTCCTGCTGCTTATCTTTTCCGTATTCTGTACCCGACATAGCTGCAATAGCTTTCAGCATTGGCTGGAATACGTCTGTATCGTAGTTGGATGTTTTTCCTTGTAAAGCCATACAAAGGCGTTCGAATCCCATACCGGTGTCAATAACCTTTGCAGGAAGCGGCTCAAGGCTGCCATCTGCTTTGCGGTTGTATTGCATGAATACGAGATTCCAGATTTCAATTACCTGCGGATGATCGTGGTTCACGAGGTCGCGACCGGAGATCTTGGCGCGTTCTTCAGCAGGACGGAGGTCGATATGGATTTCGGAACAAGGTCCGCAAGGTCCTGTATCACCCATTTCCCAGAAGTTGTCGTGTTTGTTACCGTTGATGATGTGATCCTTTGGCAAGAACTGTTCCCAATAAGAAGCAGCTTCGTCGTCACGGCTCAATCCTTCTTCGGGACTTCCTTCAAATACGGTTGCATAGAGATGTTCCGGATTCAGTTTCAAGACTTCTACCAGATATTCCCACGCCCAGCTGATCGCTTCTTTCTTGAAGTAATCGCCGAACGACCAGTTACCAAGCATTTCAAACATGGTGTGGTGGTACGTATCGTGTCCTACTTCTTCCAGGTCATTATGCTTTCCGCTTACACGCAAACATTTTTGCGAGTCCGCGACTCTTTGGTATTTCGCCGGATGGTTACCCAAAATAATATCTTTAAACTGGTTCATACCCGCGTTCGTAAACATCAGGGTAGGGTCATCTTTAATCACCATCGGAGCCGAGGGAACGATGTGGTGTCCTTTCGACTCAAAGAAATTCTTGAATGAATCTCTGATCTCTTTTGCAGTCAACATATAATGAAGAATTATGATTTATGAATTATGAATTATGGGCTGTGGGATATGAGAGAGGGGAAGAATCCCCAATAAATCATAAATCACAACTCATAAATTCGTAAAAACTGTGCAAAGATAGCTTGTTTTTATTACTTTTGCCGTATTAACAAGCGAAATATTTCCAAAAAGATGCGCAAAGTATACTACATCTATAATCCACAGACCCAGACTTATGATCGAATTTACCCTACCGTACGGCAGCGTGCGCTTAGTATCCTGCGTCGGCTTTTCTATGGAATGGGGTTGGGAGCAGGTTGCTTTATTGTATTGCTTTTGATTTTTGGTTCTCCGTCGGAGAAGGAATTAAGAATTGAAAACAGCCGTCTTTTGGCGCAGTACAATGTGCTTTCCCGGCGTTTGGACGACGCTATGGGGGTGCTTCAGGATATTCAGCAACGTGACGATAATCTGTATCGAGTGATTTTACAGGCAGATCCTGTTTCTCCGGCTATTCGTCAGGCAGGTTATGGCGGGACGAACCGTTACGAAGAACTGATGGATTTGGCGAATGCCAAGCTGGTGGTGAACACGACTCAAAAATTGGACGTGCTTTCCAAAAGGCTTTATATCCAGTCGAAATCTTTCGATGATGTGATTGATATGTGTAAGAACCATGATGAGATGCTGAAATGTATTCCGGCCATACAGCCTATTTCGAATAAGGATCTTCGTCAGACAGCATCCGGTTATGGTACACGTATCGATCCTATTTATGGTACGACAAAGTTCCATGCAGGCATGGACTTCTCTGCTCATCCGGGAACGGATGTATATGCTACCGGAAACGGAACAGTGGTGAAAGTGGGATGGGAAACCGGATATGGTAATACCATTGAGATAGATCATGGCTTCGGGTATCTCACTCGGTATGCTCACTTGCAGGGATTTAATACGAAAGTCGGAAAGAAAGTGGTACGTGGTGAGATTATCGGAAAAGTGGGTAGTACAGGAAAAAGTACCGGTCCGCATCTGCATTATGAAGTGCACGTGAAAGGGCAGGTAGTGAATCCGGTCAATTATTATTTCATGGATTTGAGTGCCGAAGATTATGAAAAGATGATTCAGTTGGCAGCCAATCATGGTAAAGTATTCGATTAAAATCTTAAAACAGGAGTGTTATGCTTAATACAGACAAAGAATTGAAGCTATATTATTCAATAGGGGAGGTTGCCGACATGTTCGGAGTCAATCCGTCATTGCTCCGTTTTTGGGAAAAGGAATTTCCGCAAATCTCTCCTAAGACAGCGGGAAGAGGAATACGTCAGTACCGCAAAGAAGACGTAGAAACGATCGGTCTTATCTATCATTTGGTAAAAGAAAAGGGCATGACACTTCCCGGTGCCCGGCAACGTTTGAAGGATAATAAAGAAGCTACGGTTCGTAATTATGAGATTGTAAATAAGCTGAAAGCGATAAAAGAAGAGCTTTTGGCTATTAAACGCGAATTGGATGGACGGGAATAAATAAATGCTAATCGATCATGGATTCGATAGGCAAGAAACCTCATAACAAAATGAACGGTGAACAATTTGCATGATACTGCAACTTATTCACCGTTCATCGTTTTCTTATTTACCGTTTGAAAGCTATTCTTCTACACGGCTCACCTGTTTGATATTCTGTATTTTCTTCAGATTGTTGCAGATGGTTTTTACATCATCCACATCATGTACCCATAACTGAATTTTTCCTTCAAAGATACCATCTTCGGTTTCGATGGTTAGCTTACGGATATTTACATTGAGCTGCCTGGAGATAACCTGGGTGACTTCATTCAAAAGTCCCATATTGTCTATACCTTTTATATATATATATACCAGGAAAGATAATTCTTTGTGTGTATCCCATTCTGTTGCTAATATACGGTTGCCATAACTGCTCTTCAGTTTGGCGGCAACAGGGCATTGGCGTTTGTGGATAATGATCCGGTCGTTTTCATCCACATATCCCAATACATCATCACCGGGAATAGGATGGCAACATTCGGCCATGATATATTTCTTCTGCAAACTTTCTTCCGTCAGTTTGAGCACCTCTTTCGGGTTGATTTTTTCTTTTTCCTGCGGTTCTTTCTCTTCCTGCTTCTCTTTGCTATTGCCGAAAGAGAAAGTCAGATATTTCTTCCAGTTACTGGTTTGCTTTTCTTTCAGTTCATTCTTGTCCGCTTCTCCCAAAACGATTGCTTTACTGCCAATGGCAGCCAGCAGTTCTTCCTCATTCTTGGCATTATGCAGTTTGCGTAGCTTTTCGATAACAGCTTCTTCCGGACGGACTTCCTCCTTTTTCAGAAACTCACTAAGGATTTCTTCTCCTATCTTCTGGTTTGCTTTACGCTCTTTGCGGAGAATGGCTGCTATCTTGGCGCGGGCACGGGCAGTGGTTGCAAAAACTTCCCATTGCGGTTGTACGCGTTGCGATTTTGAAGTAAGGATTTCAACTTGGTCACCACTTTGCAATTTGTGGCTCAACGGCACTAATTTATGATTGACTTTGGCGCCAATACAATGGCTACCAATATCCGTGTGCAGGGAAAATGCAAAGTCGAGAGCCGTAGAGTTCTGCGGCATAGTCTTCAGTTCGCCTTTAGGAGTGAACACGAATATTTCAGAAGCAAATAAATTTAGCTTAATGGTATCCAGAAAGTCAATGGCATCCGGTTGCGGATCATCTAATATCTCCTTAATCGTTCTTAACCATTTTTCCAATTCACCTTCATCCTCGCTGCCTCCTCCTTCTTTGTATTTCCAGTGGGCTGCGAAACCTTGTTCGGCAACGTCATTCATCCGTTCACTACGAATCTGGACTTCAATCCATTGTCCGTTGTTACCCATCAGAGTGACGTGCAATGCCTGATAACCATTAGCTTTAGGATGGCTGACCCAATCGCGCAAACGGTCCGGGTGGGGTTTGTATATCTTGGAGATAGAAACGTAGATATCGAAACAGTCATTGAGCTCTTCTTCTTCATTACGTGGTTCGAAGATGATTCGAACAGCCAGTAAATCGTATATTTCTTCGAAAGGAACATGTTTGGTCTGCATCTTGTTCCAGATGGAATAGATTGATTTTACACGGGCAAGTATCCGGTATTTCAATCCCATCTTATCCAGTTGGGTACGAATCGGGGCCGTGAAGTCGTTGAAAACCTTGTCACGTTCAGCGGCAGTAGCATTCAACTTCTCTTCTATTTCCGCATATTCTTCGGGATGTTCATATTTGAAGCTTAGATTCTCAAGCTCCGTTTTTATCTTATAAAGCCCCAAGCGGTTGGCAAGTGGAGCATAGATGTAAAGCGTTTCGCCTGCAATCTTATATTGCTTGTTGGGTAACATGGAACCAAGGGTACGCATGTTGTGCAAGCGGTCTGCTATCTTGATAAGAATGACCCGGATGTCGTTCGACATGGTGAGCAGCAACTTCTTGAAGTTCTCTGCCTGTGCCGAAGCGCGGTCACCGAAGATTCCACCGGATATTTTAGTCAGTCCGTCCACAATCTGGGCGATCTTCGGACCAAAGATATTCTCGATGTCTTCCACTGTGTAATCAGTGTCCTCTACCACATCATGCAGCAAGGCTGCACATATAGAAGTGGAACCGAGACCTATTTCATTGCATACAATGCTGGCAACGGCAATCGGGTGCATAATATAAGGTTCGCCCGAACGGCGTTTGATACCTTTATGCGCCTGATTGGCAAAGTTGAAAGCCTTCGTAATGATTTCAACTTTTTTGCGATGCTTAGTATTGAGATAATCATTCAGTAGTTCGTGGAACGCCTGATTAATCATCTCTTCGTCAGCTATTTCTTTGGGGGCCAGATTATCCATAATTGTTATCCTTTCACTTGCTTAGTTCTGCAAAAATAAGCAAATTTCCGAACGATGCAAGCAGGAAGTTATTTATTTGTATATTTTCAATCGTTTTCCTGCTGCAATTTTAGTGCTAGACATTCCATTCCACCTTTGTATATCCTTAATTGTGACACCATACTTTCTGGCAATAGTGGATAAAGTGTCTCCACTTTTTATTGTATAATAGGTCAGATTTCCCTTACCGGCAACTGCTGATGTCGTTTTGCGGGTTGCAGGTGTAATATCCTTTACAGCAACGGTTTTCCGGTTGCGGAACAACTCATCGGCACGATGCGTATAAATCGTATCTTGCTTATCGATAAAAGTACTGATCGCGTCAATAGGCAGTCTTAACGTATAAGGTTTGCTGTCACCCGGAATCATTTGCTTCTTATATTGCGGATTCAGACTCTTGATCTGATCCAGAGGTACATTACAAAGGTCAGCGATTTGTTCGAAGTGCAGATTTTTGTTTACTTGCACTGTGTCAGTACTTGCCGGAATATTAGTTTCCATCGGGCAGATATTGTGATCGCAGTAGTAAGTCATCACATAGTTGGCAGCGATAAAGGCAGGCACATAGCCACGTGTTTCTTTAGGCAGATAATTGTAGATTTTCCAATAATCAGTTTCGCCATTGGCACGGCGGATTGCCTTATTGATTGTACCGGGGCCACAGTTATAAGCAGCAATTACCAGGTTCCAGTCTCCATAGATATCATACATTTCTTTGAGGTAACGTGCGGCAGCCCAAGTCGCTTTAATCGGGTCACGGCGTTCATCTACCAGGCTGTTTGATTCCAAACCATAGATCTTACCTGTACCAATCATAAATTGCCACAGACCGGAAGCACCTGCACGTGATACGGCTGATGGGTTCAACGCAGATTCGATAATCGGCAGATATCTTAGTTCCAGTGGAAGTCCGTATGCATCCAGTGCTTCTTCAAAGATCGGCATATAGAAGTTGCAGGCACTTAGCATGAAAGAAACCTGATTGCGCAAGCGTCCTGCATACATATCGATGAATTTGCGGATAATATCATTATAAGGCATTTCCATGATGGCCGGGATGCGTGACAAGCGGTCGATATAGACAGAGTCACTGAATAAAGGATTGATTTCAGCCGTACTGCAATCCTTGCCTAAATCAATATAATTTTTAGCTTTCCAGTCATTCAATAGACTGTCAAGTGGATAAGTCATACTTTTAGGCAGGTCGATGCTTTCTTTGCGTTCAGTTCCATTTTCACGAATCACTACATCTACACTTTGCGCTTTTACCTGCGACGTGGCCACTAGTAAAAGAAAAATAATCGAACAATAGTTAACTAATTTCTTCATGCTTCAATAATAAGATCAATCTAAATTGTGTTTTTTAAAATCGTAATACGCATTGCAGACCAACCGACTTGTTTTTAAAACTGTTGGAGCGGAACTGGTTGTTATTGTCGATTACAGCCGGTTCTACTTTCATACTCAAGTCGGGGGTTATATCGAAGTTAGACAACTCTGCATCTACATAAGCGTCGATGATAGAGATCAGGTAAACTCCGATAAAAGCAAATATACTAAGGTCCCGATAACGACGGAACATATCTTTTCTTCTTTTTAGTGTGTTTTTTAGCTGCTCCTCATTATAAGTGGAGTTCGGGGGCAACAAATCTTCGTAACTTTTCGTATTCGGATTGCTGTCCATAATGTCCAGATAGGCTTGCGAATAGTCTTTGTACATCTTACCGTTCCAACTTAAGGCGTAAGCACAACCCGCAAATCCTCCATATATAATAGGTAATTTCCAGTATTTACGGTTGTAAATCTGTCCTCCACCGGGGAATACGACTGCCAGCCACGTTGCTTTGGTCGGATTCGGGATAAATATTTTCTTGTTGATATCTTGAGCAGGTGGCGGCACAGTGTCGGTCTTTACAACAATGGAGGCAGGTTGCTCTATCTTTTTCAGCTCTTTCTTGTTGGCTGCATCCAAGCTGTCCGCTATCTGTATTTTAGCAGCTGACAAACTGTCGATGGCCGGAAGTTCTTTGGATGGTATGATTTGGATAGAATCCTTCTTCACCGAGTCTTGTATAATCGGATCACGATGCCTTCGTGCACGGGCTTTCGGCGCTTCTCGCTGTATGATTGTTGTATCTTTCCGTGCCGGAGTAACTGTGGATTGTGCATACACATCAATCCCTGCCACCTGTAAAAAACAGAGAAGCAGGGCGCTGACTAGTAACTGATATTTCTTACTTTTTCTTGTCATTTACTTCTTTAGCGTATCGAAGATTTCCATGATACGTTCCAGTTCCTCCTCGTTCCCGAAAGGAATACTGATCTTGCCTTTTCCCTTTTCAGAGCAGGTGAGTTGTACCTTGGTGTTGAAAAAGCCGGAGAGTTGTTGCTTCAATAAGTTGAATTCTTCAGGAAGTTTACCACGTTTGGGTGTTATTTTCCGTGTGCCGCTTTTCACAGCTTCTCCTTCGCTTAATGATTTAACAATTTCTTCTACTTTGCGGACTGAATATCCGTGTTCTTGTATTTCTTCGAATATTTTAACTTGTAGTTTAGGGTCGCCTAATGAAATCAGTGCACGGGCATGTCCCATGTCCAACTGCTTGTTTTGCAGGGCCATCTGTATCGGAGCCGGCAATTTCAGTAAGCGCAGGTAGTTGGCGATCGTCGTTCGTTTCTTTCCGATACGTTCGCTAAGACGTTCCTGTGTCAGTTCGTACTGATCGAGCAGATGCTGGTAGGCAAGTGCGATTTCTACGGCATTCAGGTCTTCACGCTGGATATTTTCAATCAGCGCCATTTCCATCATGTTTTCGTCGTCGGCAGTGCGTATATAAGCAGGGATCGTTTTCAGTCCTGCTCTTTGTGATGCACGATAACGACGTTCTCCCGCGATGATCTGATACTCATCGTCCGAGAGTTTGCGTAAGGTAATAGGTTGGATGATACCGATTTCCGCAATGGAATCAGCCAGTTCCTGCAATGCTGTTTCGTCAAACTCACGGCGGGGCTGGTTGGGATTGACAGTAATCTTTGCCAGCTCTATTTCATTAATGGAAGAAGACCCTTCGGTTTTCACATCATCCATTGAGAGCAAGGCGTCGAGACCACGTCCTAATGCATTTCTTTTTTGTGTTGCCATATCTTCTTCTTTCTTTTATTTATTTCGGTTGATAATCTCTTTAGCAAGGGCCAGGTGATTTTTGGCGCCGGTAGATTCCGCATCGTAAAGGATGGTCGGGACACCGTAGCTGGGAGCCTCGCTCAATTTCACATTTCGTTGAATAACGGTGTTGAACACCAGTTCCTGGAAATGACGTTTCACTTCGTCGTAAATCTGATTAGCCTGACGCAGACGGGAGTCATACATTGTCAGTAAGAAACCTTCGATTTCTAAAGCCGGATTCAGTTTCGACTTGATGATTTTGATGGTATTCAACAATTTGCTGATACCTTCAAGAGCAAAATATTCAGCTTGAACGGGGATAATCACGGAGTCGGCTGCCGTCAGGGCATTGATCGTGATCAGTCCTAATGAAGGCGAACAGTCTATCAGGATATAGTCATATTCTTTCTTCAAAGGCGTGAGTACTTCTTTTAGTATCTTTTCTCGGTTTGGGAGGTTCAGCATTTCAATCTCTGCTCCTACGAGATTGATGTGCGAAGAGATTACTTTCAAAGAATCAATCTCCGTATCAAGGATAGCGTCCTGTACGTTGGCTCTGTCAATAATACATTCATAGATAGTGCATTCCGACTGCTTGATGTCTACTCCCAGACCGGAAGAGGCATTAGCTTGCGGGTCGGCATCTATCACGAGTACCTTTTTTTCCAGTGTAGCAAGTGAAGCTGCGAGATTAATCGTAGTCGTTGTCTTTCCTACACCGCCTTTTTGATTGGCCAAAGCAATAATTTTTCCCATATTCTCTAAATTTATTGGCAGCGAAATAAGTGATAAATCCTTAGAGCGCCTACGAAAAAAGAGAAACTTTGCAATTTCTGTTGATAAGTCGCCTGTTTTGTTAATAACTGTCGGACGAAACGGTTACCAAACTTCGACAGGTTCATCATTTACCTTTCTCTTTATGAGCTTGCAAATATACATATTTATATTGGATATTTATTTCTTTTTTTGCTCGCTTGCAGAAGATTAAGATTTGTAAACGGGTAGGAGTGGGGGTGAAAGAGACTTTTCGATCTGATGCGGGGAGGTGTTTGGTGGTACGGCTTCTTTTTGTTACTTTTGTGCGAATATAAAAAAGGAAAGGATTGAATATATGGAAAAAGAGAAGCCGTTGATACTTGTTTCGAATGACGATGGCGTGATGGCTAAAGGTATTAATGAACTGGTGAAGTTTCTTCGCCCTTTGGGTGAGATTATAGTGATGGCACCTGATGCTCCGCGTTCCGGTAGTGGGTGTGCGCTGACGGTGACGCAGCCGGTTCATTACCAGTTAGTAAAGAAAGAAGTGGGCTTGACTGTTTATAAATGTTCGGGAACACCGACCGATTGCATCAAATTGGCACGAAACACAGTGCTCGATCGGACTCCGGATCTGATAGTCGGCGGTATCAATCATGGAGATAATTCTGCCACCAACGTGCATTATTCCGGTACGATGGGAGTGGTTTTTGAGGGCTGTTTGAATGGAATTCCTTCTATTGGCTTCTCCTTGTGCAATCATGCACCCGATGCTGATTTTGAAGCTGCCGGACCTTATATCCGCAATATCGCTGCCATGATCTTGGAAAAAGGACTTCCTCCTTTAACTTGTCTGAATGTGAACTTCCCCGATACAGCCGATATAAAAGGAGTGAAAATCTGTGAACAGGCGAAAGGACGTTGGACGAATGAATGGGCTGCCTGCCCTCGTCTGAATGATTCTAACTATTTTTGGCTGACCGGTGAATTTACCGATCATGAACCTGAAAACGAGAAGAACGATCATTGGGCTTTGGCAAATGGTTATGTTGCTATCACCCCGACTACGGTTGACGTGACGGCTTATCACTTTATGGACGAACTTAATAAATGGTTTAATTAGTTGAAATTTGAAAAAGAAAGCATGACGCCCTGTTAGTCATCTATCCCTACCAACTCTCAACTCTCAACTCTCAACTCAATGAAGTATTATCTGATTGTCGGTGAAGCTTCCGGCGACTTGCACGCCTCTCATCTGATGGCTGCCTTAAAGGCAGAAGACCCGCAGGCTGATTTCCGTTTTTTCGGAGGTGACTTGATGGCGGCTGTCGGAGGAACGATGGTGAAGCATTATAAGGAGTTGGCATACATGGGATTTATCCCTGTATTACTCCATCTGCGCACTATCTTTGCAAATATGAAGCGTTGCAAAGAAGACATTGTTTCCTGGGAACCGGACGTTGTTATTCTGGTAGATTATCCGGGATTCAATCTTGATATTGCCAAGTTTGTCCATGCAAAGACACAGATACCGGTTTACTATTATATTTCTCCGAAGATATGGGCGTGGAAAGAATACCGTATCAAGAATATAAAACGAGATGTAGATGAGCTTTTCTCCATTCTTCCTTTTGAAGTGGAATTCTTCGAAGGAAAGCATCAATACCCCATTCACTATGTAGGAAACCCTACGGTGGATGAGGTGGCAGCCTATCAGGCAGCTCATCCGAAAAATAAGGAGCACTTTATTGCGGAGAACCAATTGGAGGATAAGCCGATTATCGCTCTTCTTGCCGGTAGCCGGAAACAGGAAATCAAAGATAATCTGCCGGATATGTTGAAGGCTGCTTCCGCTTTTCCTGATTATCAGCTTGTCTTGGCCGGTGCACCTGCCATTGCTCCCGAGTATTATAAACAATATGTAGGAGAAGCGAAAGTGAAAATCATTTTCGATCAGACTTATAGCCTGTTGCAGCATGCAGATGTAGCTTTAGTTACTTCGGGTACAGCTACGCTTGAGACGGCATTGTTTCGTGTTCCTCAAGTGGTTTGTTATTACACTCCGATCGGGAAAGTGGTTTCTTTTTTTGCGGCGTCATATCCTGACAGTGAAATTTATTTCGTTGGTAAATTTGATTGCCGACCGTGAAGTAGTCAAAGAACTGGTGGCAGATACGATGACCGTGAAGAATATGCAGAGCGAATTGAGAAATATCATTGAAAATGAAGCATATAGAAATGAGATGCTTTCGGGGTATGAATATGTAGCCGAACGGTTAGGACCTGCCGGTGCTCCCCGTCATGCAGCTCGTGAAATGCTGCGTTTGTTGAAAAAATAACTTTCTTTTTCTGAATAAACGTAAAGCCGATGCAGTAAATGCACGGCTTTTTTATTTATAAAGCAGAAGACTAAAATAATGAAAGGAAAAAGATATGAAAAAATTTAAGTGGCTTTTAGGAATCTTATTATTGGCATTAGTGCCAATGTTGCAATCATGTGATGATGATGGTTATTCTATTGGAGATTTCAGCTGGGACTGGGCGACTGTTCGTGCAACCGGTGGAGGAGGATATTATTTGGAAGGTGATAATTGGGGGGTGATTGATCCGGTTGCTACTTCTATTCCTTGGTTTAAACCAGTGGACGGTGAACGTGTTGTGGCTTTTTTCAATCCTTTGTATGACATGGAAGGAGGAAAAGGAGTTCAGGTGAAGATGGAAGGCATACAGGAACTGTTGACAAAAGAAGTGGAAGATATGTCGACAGAGGAAGAAGCGGAAGAATTCGGAAATGATCCTATTCTGATTTATCAGGGTGATATGTGGTTGGGAGGAAAGTTCCTGAACGTAATTTTCCGTCAGGAGTTGCCTCGTTCGGAGAAACATCGTATCAGCCTTGTGCAAAATAAGATGGAACCGGGAGAGCCGGGCGAACCGTCAGAACCGGGAACATTGAATGTGGATGAAGATGGTTACATACATTTGGAACTGCGTTATAATACATATGAGGATGTGACTGACTATTGGGGATGGGGACGAGTTTCTTATAATCTGGAAAAATTCTTCCCTACGCCGAAAGATTCCTGGGTAGCACCCAAAGGGTTTAAGGTGACAATAAACTCAAGAGAACATGGAGAAGGAAGAGTGATTGTGCTTGATCTGGATCATCCGGTCGGTGTACCGGAAGCAGCGAAGGATGTTCATTCCACTTCTTCGATCCGATAACCTAACTATGATTTACTGTGTGTGAAAAAGGTCGGGATACTTCCGTAGAAGTTCCCGACCTTTTGTATTTTGTTTCAGCTCTAATCGATTGAGAAAGAATCCCCCGTTAGAACCATGTTAATGCATATAGATAAACGACTGCTGCCGGTATAGCCATCAGGGAACTGTCAAAGCGGTCGAGCATCCCACCGTGTCCCGGAAGAATGGTTCCCGAATCCTTAACGTGCAACTGGCGTTTCAATAACGACTCCGTCAGGTCGCCCCATGTGCCGAATATAACAACCACCAAGGCCAGTCCTGCCCATTCAATCATTGACATAAATGGGAAGTAGTGAGCGAGTATAAAAGATACTCCGATTGCTACCACTCCGCCGCCGATAGAACCTTCCCATGATTTCTTGGGAGAGATACGTTCAAATAACCGGTGTTTGCCGATCAATGAACCGATGCAATAGGCTCCCGTGTCATTCAGCCAAAGGAAAATAAAGATAGATAGCGGTAGGATAGGATTGTAACTTACGCTACTGTATTCTGATCCCGGATCGTTATGGAATGCTAATACATTCAGCAAAGCAAAAGGTAGTCCGATATAAAGTTGGCTAAGCATAGAATAAGCCCAGTTAAGTACCGGGTTTTCCTTTTTCAGATACAACTCGCTAATCATCATGTAAAGCAATAAAAGCACATACGGGATGAATATCTTCGAATCGGCCGCATCAATGCAGAATCCCATGATTGCAAGGAATAGGTAAGCCCCGCCGAGCATATTAATAGTCTTGTTTATCTTCACTCCTTCTGCGCGCATATTTACCAGCTGTCCGAACTCATAAATGGTCAGTGCGCTGATAGCGGTAAACAGAATACCAAAGCTGAATGCGTCATAAAGGATGCCCCCCACCAAGATGGCAACGAAGAGTACACCCGTAATAGCTCGTTTTATGAAATTATTAATCAAAATCTATTCGTTTTAATTAGTTGGACCCGTTAGCTTCTTCTTCATTGGATTTACCCTCTACGGTAACTTTGCCCTCCACAGTAACCTTTTTACCTTCTGCGGCAACTTTGGTGTCTATGGGTGCTTGTTTTTCCTTTGCGGTATTTTCAGCTTCCTCTTCTTTGATTTCTTTTTCTTCTTCTTTCAGCTTTTGGGCAAGTTCTCTTTCAGCTCTTGCGGCATCCTGACTTTCTTTAGCAGCCATGATTTCTTCCGAACGGGAAGCCCAAGGGCGTTTACCGAAGATGCGTTCAACGTCTTCCGCGAAGATTACTTCTTTGTCAATCAGTAATTGCGTCAGTTCGTTGTGTCCTTCTTTATTCTCCGACAGAATTCTCTTGGCACGGTCATACTGCTCGTTTACCATTCTCTTGACTTCTTCGTCAATCAATTCGGCTGTCTTTTCGCTGTATGGACGGTTGAAAGAATATTCATCGTTGTTGTAATAACATAAGTTCGGCAGCTTGTCGCTCATACCTAAATAAGCAATCATGCCGTATGCCTGCTTAGTCACCCTTTCCAGGTCGTTCATGGCACCTGTTGAGATGCGGCCGAGGAATAAATCTTCAGCGGCGCGTCCTCCCAAAGTAGCACACATTTCGTCCAGCATCTGCTCCTTGGTAGTGATCTGACGTTCTTCCGGCAGATACCAGGCAGCTCCTAATGCACGTCCGCGAGGAACGATTGTAACTTTAATCAATGGGTTGGCATATTCCAACAACCAGGAGATAGAGGCGTGTCCTGCTTCATGCAAAGCGATAGAGCGTCTTTCTGCTTCCGTTGTAATCTTGGTTTTCTTTTCCAGACCACCGATGATGCGGTCTACCGCATCCAGAAAGTCTTGCTTGCCTACAAATTTCTTTCCGTGGCGGGCAGCGATCAATGCAGCTTCATTGCAGACATTGGCGATATCCGCACCCGAGAATCCCGGAGTTTGGCGAGCCAGCAAGTCTACATCAACACTATCGTCTATTTTGATCGGGCGCAAATGCACACCAAATACTTCTTTACGTTCATTCAAGTCGGGCAGATCCACATGTATCTGACGGTCAAAACGTCCTGCACGGAGCAATGCTTTATCAAGTACGTCTACACGGTTAGTAGCAGCAAGGATAATTACACCGCTGTTGGAACCGAAACCGTCCATCTCTGTCAATAACTGGTTCAAGGTGTTTTCGCGTTCGTCATTTCCTCCCATTGCAGGATTTTTGCCACGAGCACGTCCTACGGCATCAATCTCATCAATAAAGACGATACAAGGAGCTTTCTCTTTGGCCTGTTTAAACAAGTCGCGAACACGGGATGCACCTACACCCACAAACATTTCCACGAAGTCAGAACCTGCCAGTGAGAAGAAAGGAACATTAGCTTCACCCGCCACAGCTTTGGCAAGCAAAGTTTTACCGGTTCCCGGAGGGCCTACCAGCAATGCTCCTTTGGGTATCTTACCTCCCAAATCCGTATATTTCTGCGGTTCCTTCAAGAACTCTACAATTTCCTCTACCTCTTGTTTCGCTTCTGCCAAACCCGCTACATCCTTAAATGTAATCTTGATGGCTCCACCTTTTTCAAAAAGCTGGGCTTTTGATTTTCCTACGTTAAATACACCGCCGGGGCCACCACTGCCACCTCCGCTCATACGGCGCATGAAGAAGATCCATAACGCTACAAGCAAGACAAGCGGGAGTATCTGGATCAGGATTGCGGGAAAAATATCCGATTTGGGCGGATAGTCGGAAGAACCGTCAAAATGACCGGCTTCCTTTTCTGCCTGCAAAAACTCTTCCAGTTTATCGGTAGATGGCGTTCTACTTGTAATGATAGGGTTACGTCCCACTTTGGTAGAGTCCGCTCCAAAAACAGCCCCTACAGCAGTCGGTTTAAGAAAAGCTTCTATTGACTTATCTTCATAACCCAATACTTTGCTTACATAGCCCTTTTTTACGTAGTCCTGAAACTCACTGTAAGTTACAGCTTTGCTTCCAGCTCCCTTTGAATCACTGCCCCACCAGAGGCCGAGAAGCATAAGGGCAATAATCATATACATCCAGTTCAGGTTGAACTTAGGCATATTAACCTTATTGTTAGGTTTATTGCTATTGTTATTATTGCTATTATTATTGTCCATAATCATTAATTAGTCTAGATCGGGGATTTGAGTAAGTTTGGCATCTGCCCAAAGGTGTTCAAGATTATAAAAATCTCTTGTCTCCGGTAAAAAGACGTGTACCAGTACATCGGCATAGTCCATTGCCACCCATTCAGCATTCCGGAGTCCATCGATTGCATAAGGTTTGCTATCCGCACCTTTGCGTGTAAATTCCTTGATTGAATCTACAATGGCACTCACTTGACTGGGAGAATTTCCCTGACAGATAACGAAATATTTACAGATGGTATCTTCTATGCTGGTTAAATCGGCAACGATTATCTTTTTACCTTTTTTCTCTTGAATTCCTTCTTTTATTTTTTCAATTAATACTTTAGTATCGTTCATTCCTGTAATTGGGATTAATAATTCATGTTCTCTATTTGTTTATAACAAAAAAAGGTGACCCTTTGTTTCTGATAATAAACGTGATATTTTTGACAAATATACGCTGATTTATTGGATACAAGAAAGTTATCCCTCAATTTTTGTGTTTTTTAGTGGAGATACTTTTGTTTGGAAAGCTTATTTGGACATTTTTGCAAAAAAAATATCGGATTTGTTTTGAATTCCCAAAATATTTGTATCTTTGCACCCGCAAACGAAAATCATTGGGCTATGGTGTAATGGTAACACTACAGATTCTGGTCCTGTCATTCCTGGTTCGAATCCAGGTAGCCCAACAAAACACCAGCTTTTTACTGACAAAAACCCGCTAAAAATGCAATTTTAGCGGGTTTTTTTGTGCTTTGACAAATACCATCCGAAAAAAGTTGACGCTAATTCGGTGGCTAATTCGGTGACACGAATGCTCTTTTTTGATATTTTTTTGAGCGGTTCTCAAAAAAAAGCAATGATGAGCCAAAAAAAGCAAACTTTCAATGTTCTTTTCTGGATAAGGAAAGGAAGAACGAATGAAAAACTGTCACCTCTTTCATGTCGGGTTACGATTTCGGGACAAAGATACGAAATTCCCACGAAACTATACCTACGGTCTGAATCATGGTCGGCAGTTGCGCAAAAGTCACTTGGTAAGACCGCCAATGACAAAGAAGCCAACCGGTATATCGAAGATTTGAAAATCACGATCGAAGATACCGTTATCAAAATCAGACAGAAAAACTACCCTCTCAACATTGAGAACTTCAAACTCATGTTTCAGACACAGGATAATGAGTTCTCTACCATCAGCACACTGTTTGATTACCATGAAATCATGGAGAAGAAAAATCTCCGTGCCAGTACATTTGTCGGCTATCACGTAACGAAGAAACACCTGCTCAACTTTATACGTATCAAATACCATGTCTCTGACTATGATTTGACCGCCATTGACAAAGCTTTCGTTTATGAGTTTTACGCCTATCTGCAAGGCTATAAGAGGGAAGGGGAGACCGTATGCGCTGTCAATGGTGCATTGAAGCATATCCAGCGTTTCAAAAAGGTGATGAATGTCGCCCTGCAAAACGAATGGATAAGCCGGAACCCTGTCTGCCTGCTCAACGCCAAGAAAACGAAAGTAGAAAGAGGATTCCTGTCCGAAAAGGAACTGAAGAGCATCGAGGAAGTCCCTTTGCCCGTCAACCTCTCCATCGTGAGGGACGTGTTTGTATTTGCTGTCTACACCGGACTGTCATTTGTCGACATCAGTAACCTGACGAATGAAAATATAAATGTCGGTATCGACAAAAGCTTGTGGCTGAACTACTATCGTCAGAAAACGGACATACACGCCATGCTGCCTTTATTGCAACCTGCTGTCTGTATATTAAAGAGGTATGAAGCATACCACAAAGGAAAACGGACTAATCATGTATTCCCGGTACCGCCCAACCAGGTGGCAAACCGATACCTGAAAAAAGTGGCCAAGGAAGCGGGAGTAGAGAAAAATATTACCTTCCACATGGCCCGACACACTTTTGCCACCACTATCACCCTGTCTCACGGCATACCGATTGAAACTGTGTCAAAAATGTTGGGACATACCAGCATCAAGACGACGCAAATCTACGCTAAGATTCTGGACACGAAAGTCATGGACGACATGGCGGCTCTCAAAGAATTGTACACCAGAAAGGAATCTCAAAAATCACCAGATAATAAAGCCGTAAACGGATGAAAACAACCGCAACCATCAGCCAGGAAGAACTGGAGCAGAAAGCTGTCGATAGCATGATAGCATACGAGAAGAGCCTCATTTCCGGACAGGAAATGAAGGATGCAGTCACCCGCGCGCTGCATCACTACGCCAACAGGGAAGGACACCGGGAAATCGTCCTGAAAGGGTGGATTATAAAAACCATCTACGCCCTCGACAGCAGCCAACTGAAAGACCTCGACCGGGTAGCTTTCACCTGCATGGATAAACAGCCGGTTAACCCCTGATAATTAACTCACATAAAAAACAAAATCATGAAAACAGAAACCAACAGCATGAGAATCGTGAAACCTGAAAAGGAATCTGAAAAAGCAGTCGTGGAACCCCAAAAGGAGAAAGCCACCGGAAAACCGAAGTACAAACCCGTGGAACCCGTCACACTCGAAACTGTTCCGGAAGATGCCGTGTTCATCCGCTCCACGGATGTATGCAAATTGCTCAACATCAGCAACTCAACGTTAAGGAACATGCGTGCGGAGCACGCAATCCCATTCTACAAACTGGGTGGGATATTTCTCTACAGCAAAGAAGAAATCATGAATTACCTCGCATCCAATTACAGTAGAAGAATCTAGCGAAAATGGCAAAAACAGGATTATCATATTATCAGGCGGAAACCGACCGCTTTCAGGACATCAAGGTAAAACGCCTGAAGAAGCGGTACGGCTGCGAAGGGTATGCAGTGTACCAGTATATCCAAAACGAGATATACCGGGTTGAAGGCTGTTATATCCGTTTCACGGACGACCAGCTTTTTGATGTTTCCGAATACTGGGGCATTGAAGAGCAACGGGTAGAAAAAATCATTGAATATTGCACGGAAGTGGAATTGTTCGACACCATTACCTGGCATACGAATCATGTACTTACTTCCGTAGATATTCAGCAGAGATATCTCGAAATCTGCCGGAGAGCCAAGAAGAAGATTGTAATACCGGAAGATATACGGCTTGTCGAGATACAAGACGTGGCTTCCGGTGTGACAGGTGCGCCGCTACCTCTTTTCTCCGGTCAGGAAATTGAGACGAAAACCGGAAAAACAGTTTATGGTTCTCCCAAACTGGATACCGGAAAACAGACCGCAACCGATATCGGAAAAGAAACCGTAATCACTGCCGGAATATCTTCCGGCGTCATTATTCCGCAGAGTTCTGCGGAAATTCCGGAAACTCCGCGGAATTCTGCGGAAAAACGGCACAAAGAAAAAGAAAGTAAAGAAAATTCCCCCTCTATCCCCCGGACTATTCCGCCGGCAAGGGATGATGAGGACAAAGTTTCACTCTCTCCGGACGGGAATAGGGGAAATGTTTCCGCAGAATCCTGCGGGAAACGTCCGGAACATGGCGAAGAATACCGTTTGAAGTTGCAGCGGCTGGGTGAAACCTGCTACAATCTGGGGTGTTCGAAAGGAGATGTCCGTAAGGTTCTGATGATAGAAAATATTGCCATGGACGACAGCCCGATATGGCAACTGATTGAAGAGTTGAAGGCGAGCGGCGGACGTTATTCGTTCACCGGAGAGGTGTTGCCCGCCCTGTGGGGACTGGTGAAGACGGGGCGCCTGCGGATGATGGAAGAGCATACGGATGAGGTGAAAGAGGGCGTTCATAACGTCAGGCAGATGCTGTCGGGTATCGGCGTGCCGAGCTACGACATGGACGAATTATGCGGAGAGGCGAAAGGCAAAGAAGATGTCCTGCAAGAGGTTATACGGGAAATACGACGATCGAAAGGGCGGATTCTTTCGGTGAGCTGTTTCATCAGGTCACGGTTGAAAAAAGCGAAGAAAAACGAATTGCAAAAAACGGCGTAAGCCACACAGTTATGAGTGAAGATAAAAACAAGACGCCGCTCTACTACCCCCGCAAAATGCGTACAGGGTGGTGCGTGGCGCACGAAGTGACAGCCGCGGGCGTCACTATCGAGAGATACGGAATACACTGCCAGACGTATGCGGAAGCATACCGACGGGCGGAAGTGATGAACCAGCAGCAACAGGCGCAAGCCCTTCAACCAGCCAACTCTGACGGCAAGAGAGGGGGTGAACGATCATGAGCGAAAAAGTAAGCACGATCACCTTGCGACTGACAGCCGAAGAAGCCGCCCAACTGGAGATACTCAAAGACATCATTGGGAAGAAGAGCGGGAGCGAAGCGATTAAATACGTCGTCAAGGAATACCCCCGTTTCTGTACCCACTACAAGCAGGAAGCGAAGGAACACGGAGAACTGAAACGAAAGTATCGGGAGCAGGGCGAAGCAGTGCGGGGTTTTCTGTCGGCACTCGACAGGTTGGAGAAAGCGGGCAGGGAGAAAGAGTAGGGGGAAACGATTGCTAGCAAAATACGCTCCGGAAGATCTTGGCCAATGAAATATTTGCTAGCAGATGTTTCCGGATCGTGTACTCGAGCTGCGTAAAAGTGCTAGCGGATTCTTGTTCCCGGTTCGTTCCGGAGCAACTAATTTGCTAGCAATTAACGGGGATATCAGGTTGATGGAGCCGGGATCCCGACAGGTATGTGATAGCAAGTGAAGGTAATG
>NZ_EQ973364.1:272109-272694 GCF_000157055.1 Bacteroides sp. 2_2_4
CAAAACAGCAAACTTATCATTTATACTTTCCCGTCACTTTATAGATAATTGCGTTTCTGTCTGTGTCATTCTGTTTATTTATGGATAGAATCATACGGGAATAAAACGTAAAAACGCCCGAAAACAGCCGGAACGGAAGTAAAAACGTACTTGAAACCCTTCGAGATGTTTTCAAAAATTCATCAGACGTTTTTTTTATTTCGTCAGACGTTTTTTGAAAAACTCCTGATGTTTTCTATGAGGCTTTCAGAAGCATATTCCGCCCACCAAATACCCGCAAATGAAAAGCCCGGTGAAATGATTTCTCATTCATCGGGCTTTTTCCTTGATTGGTTTGCGATCTACGAAACGAGGATAATGCGCTAACAGGCGTTTTCTTCGTTACCGGTCATTGTTTAAGCTGCCGGGTCGGGAGCTTCTCCGCCGCCTTCGTCAGGTTTCGGATTTGGTTTCTCATCTCCGCCTTCGCCATCTTCGTTCGCTGCGCTTGCTCCTGCCTTGGAGAAAGAATACATTGAAACGGCTTCCTTGATTTCAGCAGAAGGAACATAGATAACACGTGCTTTTTTCACACTGCTTGCTCCA
>NZ_EQ973363.1:0-160042 GCF_000157055.1 Bacteroides sp. 2_2_4
AAAATTATCAATCTTCAGTCTTCCGGTAAGTCATTGTCGAATAGATCTCCCCGAAGTTTTAGTTTTCTATGAATTTGGTGAAATACCGATAGCTTTTGTTATTTAATCTTGTATTAGTATCCTGTTTGTCGTTTTAAGTATATACATATTTCCAAATGTCTTTTAGATTCCTTATATTTGTTTACCGGCTTGAAAGATTCGGTAAATGTGTCATTTAGTAATAAAAAAGGGGAAAAAGCGGAATAAAATAGGTGTAGGACTGTGATTTTTTTGCAAACAAATCTTTTTCTTTTCTTCTTTCTCTTTTTTATCAAATTGATTTTTGTAAATTTGGCGAGAATCTGACAAAGGACACATAGTTAATATAGTAATAATACTAAATACTCCTGTTAATATGGAAAACAAAATTCAAGAGTTGACCGATAAGATTTATCGTGAAGGCGTGGAAAAAGGAAACGAGGAAGCGCAGAGACTTATCGCGAATGCTCAGGAAGAAGCTAAGAAAATCATTGAGGATGCCCGAAAAGAGGCAGAATCAATTGTAAACTCCTCTCGTAAATCTGCTGATGAGTTAGCAGAAAATACTAAATCAGAGTTAAAACTATTCGCCGGTCAGGCTGTGAATGCGCTCAAATCAGAAATCGCTACAATGGTAACTGATAAGTTGATAACCGCTTCCGTGAAAGATTTCGCTCAGGATAAAGATTACCTGAATGCGTTTATCGTAGCATTGGCATCCAAATGGAGCATAGATGAACCTATCGTCATCTCAACAGCCGATGCGGAATCACTGAAAAAGTATTTTGCAGCTCATGCAAAAGCTTTATTAGACAAGGGGGTGACCATTCAGCAAGTAAATGGTATCAAAACTCTGTTCACTGTTTCTCCGGCGGACGGTTCGTATAAGGTGAACTTCGGAGAAGAAGAATTCATGAATTACTTCAAAGCGTTCTTGCGTCCTCAATTAGTAGAAATGCTATTTTAAAAGAAGCGACTATGAGTAGTAAGTACTATTACTTGGTAGCAGGTTTGCCGGAACTTTCGCTGGAAGACAGCAAACTGAGCTATACAGTAGCCGATTTTAAAACTGAAATCTACGATGGATTGTCTGCTTCAGACCAGAAGTTGATTGACTTGTTTTATCTGAAGTTTGATAATGCAAATGTGCTGAAACTTCTCAAAGATAAAGAAGCGGAAATCGACAAACGGGGAAACTACTCTGCTGACGAACTCTCTGAATATATTTCTATTCTGAGAGAAGGCGGAGAAATCAGTCCTAAAGAATTTCCGGTCTATCTATCCACTTTTATTACTGATTATCTGAATACTCCGGCTGAAAGTACGGTTTTACACGAGGATCATCTGGCTGCTCTATATTATGAGTATGCGATGAACTGTGGGAATAAGTTCGTTTCTGCCTGGTTTGAATTCAACCTGAACATCAATAATATTCTTGTTGCATTTACTAGCCGTAAATTCAAATGGGATATTGCTTCCAACGTTGTGGGAAATACGGAAGTATGCGAAGCATTGCGTACATCGAGTGCCCGCGATTTCGGATTGTCCGGTGAGGTGGATGTGTTTGAATCGTTAGTGAAAATCAGTGAGATTACAGAACTGGTGGAGCGTGAGAAGAAGTTGGATGCTTTGCGGTGGAATTGGATGGAGGATGCTATTTTCTTCGACTATTTCACTATCGAACGTATTTTCGCTTTCCTGCTGAAGCTGGAAATGATTGAACGGTGGATTTCACTGGATAAGGAAAGAGGTAATCAGTTGTTCAGAAGCATTATCGAATCGCTGAAGAACGAAGTGCAGATTCCTGCAGAATTCAGATAATAAAATAAAAAAAATATATGGCAACAAAAGGAACTGTTAGTGGCGTTATTGCCAACATGGTGACCCTCGTCGTTGACGGACCGGTAGCTCAGAATGAGATTTGTTATATCTCGACCGGTGGTGATAAGTTGATGGCGGAGGTGATTAAGGTTGTAGGTTCACATGTATATGTCCAGGTGTTTGAAAGCACACGTGGACTGAAAGTGGGCGCCGAAGCCGAATTTACAGGACACATGCTTGAGGTGACATTAGGCCCGGGTATGCTATCGAAAAACTATGATGGTCTGCAAAATGACCTCGACAAGATGGATGGAGTTTTCCTGAAAAGAGGACAATATACATATCCGTTGGATAAAGAACGTGTATGGCACTTCGTACCCTTAGCGAATGTAGGTGACAAAGTGCAGGCTTCTGCATGGTTGGGACAGGTGGATGAAAACTTCCAGCCGCTGAAAATTATGGCCCCGTTCACTATGAAAGGAACGGCTACCGTAAAAACAATCATGCCGGAAGGTGATTATAAGATAGAAGATACAATTGCCATCCTGACAGACGAAGAAGGAAATGATATTCCTGTGACTATGATTCAGAGATGGCCCGTGAAACGTGCGATGACGAATTATAAGGAGAAACCGCGTCCTTTCAAATTATTGGAGACTGGTGTACGTGTGATTGATACGCTGAATCCGATTGTGGAAGGTGGTACAGGATTTATCCCCGGTCCGTTCGGTACTGGTAAAACAGTGCTTCAGCACGCTATCTCTAAACAGGCGGAAGCGGATATCGTTATCATTGCGGCTTGTGGTGAACGTGCCAATGAGGTGGTGGAAATCTTTACCGAGTTCCCCGAACTGGTAGACCCGCATACGGGACGTAAGTTGATGGAACGTACTATCATCATTGCGAATACTTCCAACATGCCGGTAGCTGCCCGTGAAGCATCTGTATATACAGCAATGACACTGGCGGAATATTACCGTTCCATGGGATTGAAAGTCTTGTTGATGGCAGATTCTACTTCCCGTTGGGCACAGGCTTTGCGTGAGATGTCCAACCGTATGGAAGAATTGCCTGGGCCGGATGCTTTCCCGATGGATATTTCGGCTATTATCTCCAACTTCTACGGTCGTGCGGGATATGTAAAACTAAGTAATGACGAAACGGGTTCTATTACGTTTATCGGTACGGTATCTCCTGCGGGTGGTAACTTGAAGGAGCCGGTGACTGAAAATACGAAGAAAGTAGCCCGTTGTTTTTATGCTTTGGAACAGGATCGTGCGGATAAGAAACGTTATCCGGCAGTGAATCCGATTGATTCTTATTCAAAATATATCGAATACCCGGAATTTGAGGAGTATATCAAAGGTCATATCAACGATGAATGGATTGGAAAGGTAAACGAACTGAAAACCCGTTTACAGCGCGGTAAGGAAATTGCCGAACAGATCAATATCCTCGGTGATGATGGTGTACCGGTAGAATATCATGTGATTTTCTGGAAATCAGAATTGATTGACTTTGTTATTCTGCAACAGGATGCTTTTGATGAAATTGATGCGGTAACTCCGATGGAACGTCAGGAAGATATTCTGAACATGATAATCGACATCTGTCATACGGAATTTGACTTTGATAACTTCAACGAAGTAATGGATTACTTCAAGAAGATGATTAATGTCTGTAAGCAGATGAACTACTCGAAGTTCAAATCGGAACAGTATGAAGGATTCCAGAAACAACTGAAGGAATTGATTGCCGAAAGAAGTGTCAATTCATAATCTTTAATTTATAATTTTAATTATCAAAGATGGCAACAAAAGCTTTTCAAAAGATATATACCAAGATTACTCAGATTACCAAGGCTACTTGTTCGCTGAAAGCGACAGGAGTAGGGTATGACGAGCTTGCCACTGTGGACGGTAAACTGGCACAGGTGGTTAAGATTGCCGGTGACGATGTCACTTTGCAGGTATTTGAAGGTACGGAGGGTATTCCGACCAATGCCGAAGTAGTATTCCTCGGCAAATCGCCTACATTGAAAGTGAGTGAGCAGCTGGCCGGACGTTTCTTCAACGCTTTCGGTGATCCGATTGATGGAGGTCCGGACATTGAAGGACAGGAAGTGGAAATTGGCGGTCCGTCTGTGAACCCGGTTCGACGTAAACAGCCGTCGGAACTGATTGCAACGGGTATTGCCGGTATCGACTTGAACAATACACTGGTATCGGGTCAGAAGATTCCGTTCTTTGCCGACCCCGACCAGCCTTTTAATCAGGTAATGGCAAATGTAGCCTTACGTGCTGAAACGGATAAGATTATCCTCGGAGGTATGGGTATGACGAATGACGACTACCTGTACTTTAAGAATGTGTTCTCTAATGCAGGTGCGCTGGACCGTATCGTGAGTTTCATGAATACGACCGAAAATCCTCCGGTAGAACGTTTGTTGATTCCGGACATGGCATTGACTGCTGCAGAGTATTTTGCAGTAAATAATAATGAGAAAGTGCTGGTGCTATTGACGGATATGACGAGCTATGCGGATGCGTTGGCAATCGTATCTAACCGTATGGACCAGATTCCTTCGAAAGACTCTATGCCGGGATCGCTTTATTCGGATTTGGCAAAGATTTACGAAAAGGCGGTGCAGTTCCCTTCCGGTGGTTCAATCACTATTATTGCGGTGACTACTTTGTCTGGTGGAGATATTACGCATGCTGTACCTGATAATACGGGTTACATCACTGAAGGTCAGTTGTTCCTGCGTCGTGATAGTGATATCGGTAAGGTAATTGTTGACCCGTTCCGTTCATTGTCCCGTTTGAAACAGCTGGTAACCGGTAAGAAGACACGTAAGGACCATCCGCAAGTGATGAATGCCGCTGTACGTCTGTATGCCGATGCCGCTAACGCTAAGACGAAGATGGAAAATGGTTTCGACCTGACCAACTACGACGAACGTACGTTGGCTTTTGCGAAGGACTATTCCAATCAGTTGTTGGCTATTGATGTCAATCTTGATACTACTGAAATGCTGGACGTTGCCTGGGGCTTGTTCGGTAAATATTTCCGTCCGGAAGAAGTGAATATCAAGAAAGACTTGGTGGATCAATACTGGCCGAAACAAAATAATTAGACAATTAGACGATTTGCTATTAGGATGATAGTGGACGGATTATATATGTTTATAAGAAGTAATTTCAATCGTCTGGTCGTAAATTGTTAAATTAGTAAATCAACGAGATGGCTATAAAGTTTCAATATAACAAAACCTCTCTTCAGCAGCTCGAAAAGCAACTGAAAGTGCGGGTGCGTACGCTTCCTATCATTAAGAATAAGGAAAGCGCCCTCCGCATGGAAGTGAAACGCTGTAAAACGGAAGCTGCCGATCTGGAGGATAGGCTCGAACAACAAATTCAAGCCTATGAAGCCATGTTCGCCCTTTGGAATGAGTTTGACGCTTCATTAATAAAGGTGAATGATGTTCATCTTGGCGTGAAAAAGATTGCGGGTGTGCGCGTACCGTTGCTCGAGAATGTAGAATTCGAGATACGTCCGTACAGTATGTTTAATGCTCCCAAATGGTATGCCGACGGTATCCATCTATTGGAAGAGCTGGCTCATACGGCAATTGAACGTGAATTTATGCTCGCCAAGCTGAACTTGTTAGAACATGCAAGGAAAAAGACCACTCAAAAGGTGAACCTTTTTGAGAAGGTGCAGATACCGGGTTATCAGGATGCATTACGAAAGATCAAACGATTCATGGAAGATGAAGAAAACTTGTCGAAATCTTCGCAAAAGATCATGAAGTCCCATCAAGAAAAAAGGAAGGAGGTAGAGGCATGATTACAAAAATGAAGAAACTCACATTCCTGGTTTATCACAAAGAGTATGAAGAATTCCTGAACAGTCTGCGTGAACTTGGGGTAGTCCATATTGTGGAGAAACAACAGGGGGCTGCTGATAACACGGAGTTGCAGGAGAATATTCGTCTTTCCAATCGCTTGGCGGCTACCTTGAAGTTGCTTCAGAATCAGAAGCATGAAAAGAATGCTGTAATTGCTACGGAAGGTGGAACGGCTGCCCGTGGTATACAAGTGCTGGACGAAGTGGATGCCCTGCAAACAGAGCATGGAAAGCTGTCGCAGCAGTTGCAAAGCTATGCCAAAGAGAAAGAAGCGCTGGAAGCCTGGGGTAACTTTGAACCGGATAATGTTCAGAAGCTGAAAAATGCCGGTTATGTAATCGGTTTTTATAGCTGTTCGGAAGGAAATTACAAGGAAGAGTGGGAAACGGAATACAATGCAATGATTGTGAACCGTATCTCTTCTAAAGTATTCTTCGTGACTCTGACGAAAGGCGGGCAGGAAGTGGATTTGGATGTAGAACAGGCGAAATTACCTGCATACTCTTTGGCACACCTTGAAACGCTTTACAATACGACCGAACAGGCCGTTGAAGAGAATGAAAAGAAGCTGGTTACGTTTTCCGAAACAGAAATTCCTTCCTTGAAGGCTGCTCTGAAAGAGTTGCAAAGCCAGATTGAGTTCTCTAAGGTGGTGTTAAGTTCCGAACAGACTGCCGGTGACAAACTGATGTTAATTGAAGGATGGGCACCTGCATTCAGTCAAGTGGAAATAGAGGCTTACTTGAATGACGCACATGTATATTATGAGATTACCGATCCGATGCCGGGCGATAATGTTCCTATTCGATTGAATAATAAGGGATTCTTTGCCTGGTTCGAACCGATCTGTAAGTTGTATATGCTTCCGAAGTATAATGAATTGGACTTGACTCCGTTCTTTGCCCCGTTCTTTATGGTCTTTTTCGGACTTTGTCTGGGAGATTCCGGATATGGGGTGTTCCTGTTTCTGGGAGCTACGGCCTATCGGTTGATGGCGAAGAAAGTGACTCCGTCAATGAAGTCGATCATTTCATTGATACAGGTATTGGCTGCTTCAACATTCTTCTGCGGTTTGCTGACAGGTACGTTCTTCGGAGCGAATATCTACGATTTGAACTGGCCGATTGTTCAACGTCTGAAACATGCCGTCTTGATGGATAACAATGATATGTTCCAATTATCGTTGATATTGGGAGCTATTCAGATACTATTCGGTATGGTGTTGAAGGCGGTGAATCAGACTATTCAGTTTGGTTTCAAATATGCAGTGGCAACTATCGGATGGATCATCCTGCTGGTTTCCATGGCAGTTTCGGCTTTGTTGCCGGAGGTAATGCCGATGGGAAGTACAGTGCATTTGGTTATTCTGGGTGTTTCGGCTGCTATGATCTTCCTTTATAACAGTCCGGGAAAGAATGTTTTCCTGAATATCGGACTGGGATTATGGGATTCATATAATATGGTCACCGGTTTGCTTGGCGATGTATTGTCTTACGTTCGTCTGTTTGCCCTCGGACTTTCCGGAGGTATTTTGGCGGGAGTATTCAACAGCCTGGCAGTAGGTATGAGTCCGGATAATGTAATAGCAGGCCCGATTGTTATGGTACTGATTTTCGTTATCGGTCATGCCATCAATATCTTTATGAATGTGCTGGGTGCAATGGTTCACCCGATGCGTCTGACGTTCGTTGAGTTCTTCAAGAACTCCGGATATGAAGGAGGCGGTAAAGAGTACAAACCGTTCAGAAATTGAAAATTTGAAGATTAAGAATTAGAAATTGAGAATTAATATTTTAAGAATTAAACAATAAAAAATAGAATAAGATTATGGAAATGAATTTGTTTATCGCCTACATTGGCATCGCGATTATGGTTGGTTTGTCGGGCATCGGTAGTGCTTACGGAGTAACTATTGCAGGTAATGCTGCTATCGGAGCATTGAAGAAGAATGATAGTGCATTCGGTAACTTCCTGGTATTGACAGCTCTTCCGGGTACACAGGGTCTTTATGGTTTTGCAGGTTATTTCATGTTTCAGACAATCTTCGGTATTTTGACTCCTGAAATTACACCTATCCAGGCATCAGCAGTGCTTGGTGCAGGTATTGCTCTGGGATTGGTTGCTTTATTCTCCGCTATCCGTCAGGGACAAGTTTGTGCAAACGGTATCGCAGCAATCGGACAGGGACACAATGTATTTAGCAATACGTTGATTCTTGCCGTATTCCCCGAACTCTATGCAATCGTTGCTTTGGCTGCAACCTTCTTGATTGGTAGCGCACTCGTTGCATAATTTTTAGCAAGAATATTTCCTATAAAGGACTTTCAATCCCCTTGTACATGCTGCTTTGCATGTGCAAGGGGATATTCTTTTTTCATTGTTAGACAACGTTTCTTTCCTCTTCTTAACTCATATTTTTTGTATAAAGTATTATTTTTCAAAGAATAATGTGTACTTTTGCACTCGCATACTAAAAAGAGTTTTAATATATTATATGGTAAAAGATTTATTAACCCCCGATTATATCTTCGAGTCCAGCTGGGAAGTATGTAATAAAGTGGGAGGGATATATACCGTCTTGTCGACACGGGCAAATACATTACAGGAAAAATTCCGCGACAGAATTTTCTTCATAGGTCCTGATGTGTGGCAAGGAAAGGAGAACCCTCTATTCATCGAGTCGGATAACCTATGTGCTGCCTGGAAAGAGCATGCGCTTGAGAAAGACGAACTTTCTGTCCGTGTGGGACGATGGAATATCCCCGGTGAACCCATAGTCATTCTTGTTGATTTCCAACCTTTTTTTGAAAAGAAAGACGATATATACACAGAAATGTGGAATCGTTATCAAGTAGATTCGTTGCACGCCTATGGCGATTACGACGAGGCTTCTATGTTTTCCTATGCCGCAGGAAGAGTGGTGGAGAGTTTCTATCGCTACAACCTGACGGAAACGGATAAGGTGGTATATCAGGCACATGAATGGATGACTGGAATGGGAGCACTTTATGTACAGGAAGCTGTGCCGGAGGTTGCTACTATTTTTACGACCCATGCTACGTCTATCGGTCGTTCCATTGCCGGCAATAATAAGCCGTTGTATGACTATCTGTTTGCTTATAATGGCGACCAGATGGCACAGGAACTGAACATGCAATCGAAACACTCGATTGAGAAACAGACTGCACATTATGTAGACTGTTTTACTACGGTGAGTGAAATAACCAATAATGAATGCAAGGAATTACTGGATAAACCGGCAGATGTTGTTCTGATGAACGGTTTTGAAGATGATTTTGTGCCGAAAGGAAGCACGTTTACCGGCAAGCGTAAGCGCGCACGTACCTTGATGCTTAGTGTTGCCAATAAATTATTGGGAACAAATCTGGGTGATGATACGTTAATTGTCGGAACCAGTGGGCGATATGAGTTTAAGAATAAAGGTATTGATGTTTTTTTGGAATCATTAAACCGCTTGAACAGGGATAAGAAACTACATAAGAATGTGTTGGCATTCATCAATGTACCCGGTTGGGTGGGAGAGCCTCGCGAGGATTTGCAGGCACGTTTGAAGAGCAAAGATAAGTTCGACACTCCCCTCGAAGTACCGTTTATCACTCATTGGCTGCATAATATGACTCATGACCAGGTGTTGGACATGTTGAAATATCTGGGAATGGGCAATCGTCCGGAAGATAAGGTAAAGGTGATTTTTGTTCCTTGTTATCTGGATGGTCGTGATGGTATCATGAATAAAGAATATTATGATATATTGCTGGGGCAGGATTTGAGTGTCTATGCTTCTTATTACGAACCGTGGGGATATACTCCGCTGGAAAGTGTAGCTTTCCATGTGCCGACAATCACTACGGATCTGGCAGGATTCGGACTTTGGGTAAACAGCCTGAAGAACCAGCATGGCATTAATGATGGAGTGGAAGTGCTGCATCGTTCGGACTATAATTATTCGGAAGTGGCGGATGGTATCAAAGATACGATTACGTTGTTTGCGGATAAGACTGATAAAGAGGTGAAGGAAATCCGTAAGCGTGCTGCTGAAGTTGCAGAGCAGGCTTTATGGAAGCACTTTATACAATATTATTATGAAGCTTATGATATCGCTTTGCGTAAGGCAAGGATACGTCAGTTGAGTTAAGAAAGAAATTATTTATCAATAAGTAAACGAAAACATTATGAAAATCAAAGTTAGTAATGTGAATACTCCCAACTGGAAAGAGGTTACTGTGAAATCACGTATACCGGAAGAGTTGGAGAAGTTGTCTGAAATCGCACGCAACATTTGGTGGGCATGGAATTTTGAAGCGACTGAACTGTTTAGAGATCTAGATCCGGAACTTTGGAAAGAATGTGGACAGAATCCAGTACTGTTGTTGGAACGTATGAGCTATGAGAAGCTGGAAGCGCTGGCAAAAGACAAGGTGATTCTAAGAAGAATGAATGAAGTTTATACGAAATTCAGAGATTACATGGATGTGAAGCCGGATGAGCAACGCCCATCTATAGCTTATTTCAGCATGGAATATGGCTTGAGCAGCGTCCTGAAAATATATTCCGGTGGTCTGGGCGTATTGGCTGGTGACTATCTGAAAGAGGCTTCCGACAGCAATGTTGATTTGTGTGCGGTAGGTTTCTTGTATCGTTACGGCTACTTTACTCAAACGTTGTCTATGGATGGACAGCAGATTGCCAACTACGAGGCACAGAACTTCGGTCAACTTCCTATTGAACGCGTAATGGATGCCAATGGTCAGCCGTTGATAGTTGACGTTCCTTATCTTGATTATTTTGTTCATGCAAACGTATGGCGTGTGAATGTTGGACGTATTTCTTTGTATCTGCTTGATACGGATAATGAAATGAACAGCGAATTCGACCGTCCTATCACTCACCAGCTTTATGGTGGTGACTGGGAAAACCGTTTGAAACAGGAAATCTTGTTGGGTATCGGTGGTATCCTGACTCTGAAAGCTCTGGGTATCAAGAAAGATGTTTATCACTGTAATGAAGGACATGCTGCATTGATTAATGTTCAGCGTATCTGCGACTATGTAGCTACTGGATTGACTTTCGACCAGGCTATTGAGTTGGTTCGCGCTTCTTCTCTTTATACTGTTCATACTCCGGTGCCTGCAGGTCACGACTATTTTGACGAAGGTTTGTTCGGCAAATATATGGGTGGTTATCCTTCCAGAATGGGTATCTCATGGGATGACTTGATGGATCTAGGACGTAACAATCCGGGCGACAAGGGCGAACGTTTCTGTATGTCTGTTTTTGCTTGTAACACTTCACAGGAAGTGAACGGTGTAAGCTGGCTGCACGGAAAAGTTTCTCAAGAAATGTTCTCTTCTATCTGGAAAGGTTATTTCCCGGAAGAAAGCCACGTAGGATATGTAACGAATGGTGTTCACTTCCCAACTTGGAGTGCAACAGAATGGAAAGAATTATACTTTAAATATTTCAACGAAAACTTCTGGTTCGATCAGTCTAATCCTAAGATTTGGGAAGCTATCTACAATGTGCCCGATGAAGAGATTTGGAAGACTCGTATGACTATGAAGAATAAGTTGGTTGACTATATCCGTAAGTCATTCCGCGATACATGGTTGAAGAACCAGGGAGATCCTTCTCGTATCGTTTCACTGATGGATAAGATCAATCCGAACGCATTGCTGATTGGTTTCGGCCGTCGTTTTGCTACTTACAAACGTGCACACTTGCTGTTCACCGACTTGGATCGTCTTTCTAAGATCGTGAACAATCCTGATTATCCGGTACAATTCCTGTTTACAGGTAAAGCTCACCCGCACGATGGAGCAGGCCAGGGCTTGATTAAGCGTATCATTGAAATCTCTCGTCGTCCGGAATTCCTGGGTAAGATTATCTTCCTCGAGAATTACGATATGCAACTGGCTCGTCGTCTGGTTTCCGGCGTTGATATCTGGTTGAATACTCCGACTCGTCCGTTGGAAGCATCCGGTACATCTGGTGAAAAAGCTTTGATGAACGGTGTTGTCAATTTCTCCGTATTAGACGGATGGTGGCTGGAAGGTTACCGTGAAGGTGCAGGTTGGGCGTTGACTGAAAAACGTACTTACCAGAATCAGGAACATCAGGATCAGCTGGATGCTGCTACTATTTACAGTATTCTTGAAACTGAAATCCTTCCGTTGTATTATGCACGTAATAAGAAGGGATATTCTGAAGGCTGGATCAAAGTGGTGAAGAATTCTATCGCACAGATTGCTCCTCATTATACCATGAAGCGTCAGTTGGATGATTACTATAGCAAGTTCTATTGCAAACTGGCAAAACGTTTCCAGACTTTGGCTGCTAACGATAATGCAAAAGCAAAAGAAATCGCAGCTTGGAAAGAAGATGTGGTTGCTAAATGGGATTCTATTGAAATCGTATCTTGTGACAAGGTAGAAGAGCTGAAGAATGGTGATATCGAAAGCGGAAAAGAATATACTATTACTTACGTTATCGATGAAAAAGGCTTGAATGATGCAGTGGGACTTGAATTGGTTACTACTTACACAACTGCAGACGGAAAACAACATGTTTATTCTGTAGAACCGTTCAGTGTAGTCAAGAAAGAAGGCGACTTGTATACATTCCAGGTTAAACACAGCTTGTCAAATGCAGGTAGTTTCAAGGTGTCTTACCGTATGTTCCCGAAGAATCCGGAACTTCCACACCGTCAGGACTTCTGCTACGTACGTTGGTTTATCTAATTGCTTGAGTAAAAGTAGGGGAGTATATTTCCCTCACTTTCATACATACATTCAGCCCCTGTATTCTTTGAGAATGACAGGGGCTGAATTTTTTATCTGTTTGGAGAGTGAGGCGTAAAGTCTCGCAAATAAAAAAGACTGTCTCATTTTCTATTTGAGACAGTCTTGTATAAATTTCAAGGCCTTTGGAAAAGCCTTTCTTTGGATTTGTTATTTTACAGCTTCTGCAATTTTAGCTTGAAGTTCTTCTCCGTGCAGACCGCGAGCAATAATCTTACCGCTACCGTCGATCAATACAGTGTGAGGAATGCTGTTTACAGCATAAAGCTGTGCACCTTCACTTTGCCAGAATTTCAGGTCGGACATTTGCGGCCAAGTCATGTCTAGCTTCTTGATTGCTTCTTTCCATGCAGCACCATCCTGATCGAGAGATACACCTACGATTTCGAAGTTTTTGCCTTTGTACTTAGCGTATGTTTCTACCAGGTTAGGCATTTCGCGACGGCAAGGACCGCACCAGCTAGCCCAGAAGTCAACCAATACTACTTTTCCTTTGCCTACATAATCAGACAATTTCACTGTCTTTCCTTCCGGAGTCTGCATTTCGAAATCAACAAATTGAGTACCTACAGCAGTCTTTTTCTGCTTGTCAGTCATCTCTTTGATTCTTACGATTGTTTCGTCATTCTGGAAATTAGCAGGAATTTGTTGCAACAAAGCCTCATTTTCGTCCGTAGAGTTATTGTAGAAAGTTTGTTTAAACAAGAATACTCCAACCGGGTTGGTGATATTCTTTTGTACGCCTTCTTTGATTGCTTTGTCATATTGTTCTTCCAGCTGAGCACCTTCTTTTTGTTTGGCCTCTTTCTGCTCATCACTTAAAGATGTATTACCCATTGCCTCATAAATGGCATTCATTTTTTTGCTGATGTCATTGATTTGAGCTCTGATTTCCTGGTATGCATCGTTGTTGGGAGTACCGGTAACAGCGTCATTATCCTTGGTCAGGGCAACGTTGATTTTTCCGTTTTCCAGGAAGAAGTCGATCATCAACGGTTCTCCGTTCACTTCACAAGTGACATAACGGCTAACCACAGAATCTTGTGTGCCTTCAAAGGTAAAAGTACCTTTGGTGATAACGGCTGTATCTAGTTTGGTCAGATTTCTACCATTGGCTTCCTGAAGATAAACGGTGTCACCATCGCTTGCACCTTCTACTGTACCTGTAATAGTGTATCCGGCTTTGTTTCCGCCAGTACAAGCTACCATGCTTAACGCTGCCGTTGCAATAACTAAATAAGTAAACTTTTTCATGCTTTTGTAAAATTGGTGAATAAATATTTATGCAAAGATAGATTTTTTTTCTGTCGGGCATCGAAAAACACTGTTATATTAGATTAACACGTAGGTGGAAACCGCAGAAATGTGTACCTTTGCAGCCCAAACTTTAGTATGAATATGCAAGAAGATAAATCCATCATTGAGGTGAGCCATGTATCGAAGTACTTTGGCGATAAAACAGCATTGGATGATGTGACTCTGAACGTGAAAAAGGGCGAGTTTGTGACTATCCTTGGTCCTTCCGGTTGCGGTAAAACCACGTTGTTGCGTCTCATTGCTGGTTTTCAGACAGCTTCGGAAGGCGAAATCCGAATTTCGGGGATGGAAATAACACAAACTCCTCCCCATAAGCGTCCGGTGAATACGGTATTCCAGAAATATGCCTTGTTCCCGCACTTGAATGTGTATGATAATATCGCTTTCGGCCTGAAACTGAAAAAAACACCGAAACAGACCATTGAGAAGAAGGTGAAAGCTGCTTTGAAAATGGTAGGCATGACGGATTATGAATACCGCGATGTGGATTCTCTTTCCGGTGGTCAGCAACAACGTGTAGCTATTGCCCGCGCCATCGTGAATGAGCCGGAAGTGTTGTTGTTGGATGAACCGCTGGCAGCGCTCGATCTGAAAATGCGTAAGGATATGCAAATGGAGCTCAAAGAAATGCATAAATCTTTGGGAATCACGTTTGTGTACGTCACTCACGATCAGGAGGAGGCACTTACGTTAAGTGACACGATTGTCGTGATGAGTGAAGGAAAGATTCAGCAGATCGGTACGCCGATTGATATTTATAATGAACCTATCAATGCTTTTGTTGCGGACTTTATCGGAGAAAGCAATATCCTCAACGGTACCATGATTCATGATAAACTCGTACGTTTTTGCGGTACGGAGTTTGAATGTGTGGATGAAGGATTTGGCGAGAATGTTCCGGTGGACGTAGTCATTCGTCCGGAGGATCTTTATATTTTCCCCGTTTCGGAAATGGCACAGTTAGTAGGAGTGGTAGAGACTTCTATTTTTAAAGGAGTGCATTATGAAATGACGGTGTTGTGCGGCGGATATGAATTCTTGGTGCAGGATTACCATCATTTTGAAGTAGGGGCTGAAGTCGGTCTGTTGGTGAAGCCTTTCGATATTCATATTATGAAGAAAGAGCGTGTTTGCAATACATTCGAAGGAAAATTGCTGGATGCTACTCATGTGGAATTCCTGGGCTGTAACTTTGAATGTGTTCCGGTGGAAGGAATCGCTTTCGATACGAATGTCAAAGTGGAAGTAGACTTTGAAAAAGTGATTCTTCAGGATAATGAAGAAGACGGAATGCTGACGGGCGAGGTGAAATTCATCCTTTACAAGGGTGACCATTATCATCTGACTGTATTGTCAGATTGGGACGAGAATGTATTTGTAGATACGAACGATGTATGGGATGACGGTGACCGTGTAGGTATTACCATCCCTCCAGATGCTATTCGTATAGTTAAAATAACCGATTAACAGGAAAGGAAGTGAATAAGAGGTTTATAGTCTTTTTGTCATCACGTAAGAGTTGGACTCTCCCTTACATTATTTTTTCGGCGATCTTTGTGATTATACCGTTGTTCTTAATTGTCGTATATGCCTTTACCGATGATAGCGGCCATTTGACACTCGCCAATTTTCAGAAGTTCTTCGAACATCCCGAAGCAATCAATACCTTTGTCTATTCGATTGGTATTGCCATTATTACCACCCTTGTTTGTATTTTATTGGGTTATCCTGCTGCCTGGATATTGAGTAACAGCAAGCTGAACCGTTCCAAGACGATGGTCGTACTGTTTATTTTGCCGATGTGGGTAAATATTCTGGTGCGTACCCTTGCCACTGTTGCCTTATTCGACTTTTTCAGTGTGCCGTTGGGCGAGGGAGCGTTGATATTCGGTATGGTATACAACTTTATCCCTTTCATGATTTATCCTATCTACAATACTTTGCAGAAGATGGATCATAGCTATATCGAGGCGGCGCAAGACTTGGGAGCCAATCCTGTGCAAGTCTTTCTGAAAGCAGTCCTTCCGCTTTCCATGCCGGGGGTGATGAGTGGTATCATGATGGTGTTCATGCCGACTATATCGACATTTGCCATTGCCGAGTTGCTGACGATGAATAACATCAAACTCTTTGGTACGACGATTCAGGAAAATATCAATAACAGTATGTGGAACTATGGAGCGGCACTTTCGCTCATTATGTTGCTATTGATAGCTGCTACTTCCCTGTTCAGCACCGATGATAAGGAAAACTCAAATGAAGGAGGCGGGCTATGGTAAAGAAGATATTTGCACAGACTTATTTGTGGATATTGCTGCTCTTGCTTTATTCTCCGATCGTGATTATTGTGATCTACTCATTTACAGAGGCGAAAGTGTTGGGTAACTGGACGGGATTTTCTACCAAACTTTATTCTTCGTTATTCACTACCGGTGCTCATCATTCTTTGATGAATGCATTGATTAATACGATCACTATCGCTCTACTGGCTGCAACAGCATCTACGTTATTAGGAAGCATCGCTGCTATCGGTATATTCAATCTGAAAGCCCGTTCACGCAAAGCGATCGGATTTGTGAACAGCATTCCTATTCTGAATGGTGATATTATCACCGGTATATCCTTGTTCCTTTTGTTTGTATCTCTGGGGATCACACAAGGCTACACAACCGTAGTGCTTGCTCATATTACTTTTTGTACCCCGTACGTTGTTTTAAGTGTATTGCCCCGTTTGAAGCAGATGAATCCGAATATTTATGAAGCTGCCCTCGATTTAGGAGCTACTCCTATGCAGGCCTTGTGGAAAGTCATAATTCCGGAGATTCGTCCGGGAATGATTAGCGGCTTTATGCTTGCACTGACACTATCCATTGATGATTTTGCCGTAACTGTATTCACTATCGGTAATCAAGGTTTGGAAACGCTTTCTACTTATATCTACGCCGATGCCCGCAAGGGAGGTTTGACCCCGGAACTTCGCCCGCTTTCGGCTATCATTTTTGTCGTGGTACTGGCGTTATTGGTTGTAATCAATTACCGGGCAGGAAAAACGAAGAAAAAAGATTAATAGACTATCAAATGTGCTACTACGTAAATAATATGAAAAGAATAATTCCTGCTATCCTGCTCTTATTGGCTTTGACCGGGTGTTATAATTCCGGTGAACCTCGTGAGCGGGTTCTTAAAATCTACAACTGGGCGGATTACATCGGCGAAGGTGTGCTTGAGGATTTCCAGGCATATTATAAAGAACAGACCGGTGAGAATATCCGTATCGTTTACCAGACATTCGATATCAACGAAATCATGTTGACGAAAATTGAAAAGGGGCATGAAGATTTTGATGTTGTTTGTCCTTCGGAATACATCATCGAGCGTATGCTGAAGAAGCATTTGTTGCTACCTATCGACACGAATTTCGCACATTCTCCCAATTACATGAATAATGTGGCTCCATTTATTCGTAAGCAGATTAATAAATTGAGTCAGCCGGGTGAAAAAGCCAGCCGCTATGCTGTATGTTATATGTGGGGGACGGCAGGTATTCTGTATAACCGGGCTTATGTGCCCGATTCGGTAGCCCTGTCCTGGGATTGCCTTTGGAATAAAAAGTATGCCGGAAAGATCCTGATGAAGGATAGTTATCGTGATGCTTATGGAACAGCCGTGATTTATGCGCATGCAAAGGAACTGAAGGAGGGAACGGTAACAGTGGAAGAGTTGATGAACGACTATTCTCCACGTGCGATGGAGTTGGCTGAAAAATACTTAAAAGCCTTGAAACCGAACATTGCTGGCTGGGAAGCGGACTTTGGCAAGGAAATGATGACGAAAAATAAAGCTTGGCTGAATATGACTTGGAGCGGTGATGCAATCTGGGCGATTGAAGAGGCCAATGCGGTAGGAGTGGATTTGGATTATGAAGTTCCCGAAGAAGGAAGTAATATTTGGTATGATGGTTGGGTGATCCCGAAATATGCCAGGAATCCGGAAGCGGCCAGTTATTTTATCAACTTTATGTGTCGTCCGGATATAGCCTTGCGGAATATGGATTTCTGCGGATATGTAAGTTCCATAGCTACTCCCGAAATACTGGAAGAGAAGATAGACACCACTCTTCATTATTATTCCGATTTAAGTTACTTTTTCGGACCGGGTGCAGACAGCGTGCAGATTGATAAAATACAATATCCGGATCGTAAGGTGGTGGAACGATGTGCCATGATTCGTGATTTTGGCGATAAGACAAAAGAAGTTCTTGATATTTGGTCGCGTATTAAAGGAGATAATTTGGGAGTGGGTATCACTATTCTTATTTTCGTCGTTGTTGCATTGATGAGTGGTTGGATGATTTATAAGAAGTGGCAGCGTTATAATCGTCAGAAACAACAAAGACGTAGAAGCAGAAGGAAAAAGGTCAGGAGGAATTAGTGTTTCTCCGGATTGCAAACAAAAAATAAATTAGGTGGAAAATAAAAGCGGTATCTACGGTAAGAAATAAGAAGCACGGTGAACAGAATGCTGATGGCAGGATGTTCGCCGTGCTTGGTATTTATCGTCTTTTCATTTCTCGGAGAATGTCCTTGGTGTCCTTATCTACCCGGAATGACTCAATTGTTTTTTGCAGTGCCTTGTTGTAAGTCCAGTTATCCAGTGTGCTATGTTTCAGATATTCCATTGTCTTTTGGGGAAATTTGATAAAACACAATGATATCATCCATGCCATAGCCATGCGTGCATAATATGCATCATGATTGAATGAGTCGGCATATTTCAGTAACGAATCGATATGCGCGTCATCTACATAATGGAAAAGCATCACAATTCCGAAACGTATTTCAAATTCTTTAGAGGATTTCAGATAGGGTTGGATAAATTGCCATACGTTTTCTTTTCCTTTTTTCACAGAAGTTTTCAGTTCACTGCAGAATATGTCGCATACAGCCCAATTATCTATACGGGGAATGAACATCGTTACGTATTTCATTTGTTCTTCAAGTTCCATTTTTGCCAGTCCGATAATCATTCCCTGAAGCATTGTTTCTTCATAATAAATCGTATCGGTTGATTCGACAAATGTACGCCAGTCTTCTTTCTTAATAATTTCTTTGGCCATTGTCCGCAGTTGGGGGATGCGTACGCCGAGAATGTTGTTTGCTCCCGGGAGGAGGGAAGAATGAAATTCCTGATATTTGGAATCTGCTAATGTTTGTAATTCTTTCCGGATATTTTCAGTTGTAGTCATTTTCATATCGTTGGTTATTTCACAAAGGTATAAAAAAAGAGTATGCGCGCTGTGTGCAGGCATACTCTTTTTGGAGGTAATTCCCATCATAATGAAAATACGTTGGGAAAGTTTATCCGATCAGTTACTTTTTGACCATGTCGAAACTGAATGTGGTAACCGAAAAGTTTTCAAGCGGCTCTCCTTCTACTTCCACTTGGGTGGCTTTGATTACAAAGGTGAGTTTTTTATCTTTATATGTATATTGACCCTTTTCTTCCGCTTCTATAGTTACTTTTACAGTAATTTGAGGAGCTTCCTCTCCCTCTGTTTGTACTTGGGTAGGGATCGTGTATTTTATTTCCAAAGGTTCAGGTTTTAATTGAAGTAGAATGGAGCCTTTGCTATCATCATTAAAGGCTGCAGTATAAGGAATGTTGTAATTGATATCACCCAAAGTCTCAATGATAATTTCGCCTATTTCTTCACCGACAATACTTTTAATCAGATCGTCAACCGGAAGTTTTTTTATCATAATCTGATTGTCTTTTACTTCAGCGGTAACTGTGGCTCCTTGCGGCTGTTCTTCTTTGAAGGAATAGTTTTGTGGATTGACGGATGGAGCAGTTTCTGTCAGCATATTACCGGAATAATTACCTTCCACATCTTTAAGTGAATATACGGGAATATCAGAATCGTTATCACTACTACATGCTGTAAAAGTGGCTATCAGGCCTAATGACATTACTAAGAAAGCAAAACGATTAAAACAACAAGCTTTTTTTATTTCAGTTATAATTTTCATACTGTTTTAAATTAGATTATTAATTTCAAAATTAAGGTGTACGTACATAAAGTAAATGCCGGTACTTGTGAAATACTGCATAAGGAAATAAAAATAGAATATTTTTTTATATGAGTATTGCCATGAAGATCCCTGTTCATGGGATCTTCAATTATAAAATATTCTTTTTATTTTATAGCTTTTTCGTAATGGACTTGCTTGGAGTTATCCCGAAATACTCTTTGTATTTATGGCGGAAATTCTTAAGATTTTTCAATCCAATCATTTCAGGAATAACCTGGACAGAGTATTTTCCACTCTCCAATAACTCACGTGCTTTTTCCATACGAATACGATAAATAAAATACTTCGGTGCTTCTCCCGTCAGTGCTTTCCATTTATTAAAGAAAGCAGTTCTGCTCATATACAGTTCAGAGGCAATTTCATCTATCGTCAGATTTTCCTTATCTATATTTTTTAGAATAAATTCTTTTACTTGATTGATGAATGTGTAATTACTATCATCTAAAACTTTCTCTTCTTCCTTTTCCAAGAACTGCTTTCCGAAAACTGTCTGCAAGAATGATCTTCTTAGAGAACGGTTGTTTTTGATAAGTACATTCATTTCTATCTTTAAATCTTCGATGTGGAAAGGCACATATAAAAAGATGTCGGCCAGAGAACTTTCTCTTTTGTTGCGTTGTCCTATATCTATACGTGAACCGTAAAGGATGATAGGAATAACGGATGTTTCTCCTGATGTCTTTAGTCTTGATGACAGTTCATAGCCATACATTCCATGCAGCATAAGGTCGCAAATCACTAAATCAGGATATTTCTCTTTTATACATTCTAAAGCTTCAGAGCCATTCCCGAAACTTTTCACATCAAAATCCTTTGATAAACATTCTTCCAAATAAGACTTGAATTCTTCATTACTGTCAGCGAGAACAACAGTAGGCTTGATTGAACTTTTTTTATGAGCAATCTTACCCAATGAAGTATCAGTCTTTCTTTCTTCCGACTTTTTTGCGGAGTGTATGATATTATATCCGGATACCTTTCTTTCTGAATTTGTTGTAGGAAATCTTAGTGAGACAGTGTGGGTTGAATGATTGATAAGAATATTCCCATCACATAGTTTCATTAATTTTTTGCAGAGTACACTTTTGGCAAATGCATATTTGAACTCTGATTTATGTTTAGGTTTAATCAAGTGATACTTTTGGCGCCTATAACATGTTAGCAATTTGCCCTTGTTGGCATCGAACGTTTTAAGTTCCCAGTGTTCGGAATTAGAAGAAATTGAAAAGATAATCCTTTTATCTTCAGGTTTCGAATGTTCTATTGCGTTTTTTATGAATTTATCAATGATGGGAGAGATTTTACTTTGATCGAACCAAACGCTGGCATAATTAAACTCTGTTTTTATTTCTAACTTAATCCGCTTGTCCGTAGCGAAATTTTTCAATGAATGGACTCTGTTATTAATGAAGTTTCCCAGTTCATATTCGGCAATATCCATCTGTTTGGAGTAGATAAGCAGATGTCGCAGATTCATTAATTTGGTTAGGTGTTCATCAAGACAGTCTATATTACGAATGACTAGTGATAACATTTTCTTTATGTCTTCGGGGCAACTATCATCACAAGCAGCTCTTAGAGGGGTATGAACGAGTGTGATAGGGTTGCGAATGCTTTGAAAAGAATCCATGAAATATTGGTGCTCTTCTTTTAAGATTTTGATTTCCTTATGGAGGGTAAGAAAATGAGATAAGAGCCAATATAATGAAATTCCTCCGGCTGTAAGTAGTAAGAAGAAGTGAGACTGGTGAAAGATATTTGCATCTATAATAGAGACAAATAGTGACGTTATCATTAAGTATTTCATATTTATTTTTTGTTGAAGTCACTTGGACTGTATACCTCTATTCCTTTTTAGTTGAGGGGGGATGAGAAAATGCACAACGAGTGTGATTTAGGGCATTACTAAACTCAAACAGTCTAATCTCAAAATTATTTGTTCTTTGAAGGTCAATATTAAGAAAGCGAGTTCCGTATGCAGATTTAAATCCTTACGTCTTGAATCATTCTTTAAGGAATATCTATTTCCTCCAAGTGACAATAATTAATAGATCATTTTTTCTGAATATATAATACTAAATAGAGATTCTTTGACGGTGGTGGGCGTATCTTGTATTTGATACTGTAATCTTTTGGGGCTATCAGTATCACAATATGCTTTTTCATATGTAATTCCTAAGGTAAAGTAAACATATTTTCTTTATTGAAATATAGTTTGTTTTTGCGGAGTAAAAGTAATGATTTGGTATAATAAATAAATGATGAGTTATTGGCAAATGGTGTATTGTTATTGTTTGGTGTTGTTTTGTAGGTGATAAGTGTTGTGTTTTTGTATTATTTTAATTGATGATATTTGGTGGAAATAGTGAAACCGGAACTTTAACCAAATAGATGGTTAAAATTCCGGTTATATTATTTTACTGATAATAGGCGCATAAGCTCCTGTTAGTAAGGAAAGGATTTGTTTTTCCTCCCCTGTTTAATTGATAATTCTACATCTCGTAATAGTTTTTATCCCCTTTCATATCCTTGTATTTACCATTATGCAAATAGTTGATGTCCGGTTCATATTTATGGCCTCCTTCCACTCTATAAAAGGCTGCTGCCCCTGCATTTATGTTAGCATGATATGGTGTTGCTTCCAGTGCGTCCGACCAGAAAGGGATATTACGCATTATGTAAAGTTTGCCAAGACCTTTGTCATATAACTTTTCTCGTAACGTTTCCGGATACGATTCGTCATTTTCATAATCGAACGTATATTCGTCGGTGCTGAAACCGCCATATTGAGATTTGTCCAGTCCTGCTATTGGTTTTTCAATCGAGCTATCCTCCCATGGATTCATAATTTTGGTATTTACCCATGTCCAGGCATAATCAATATATTCACCTGCTCTGATACCCGCAGCCTCGGAGGCTAGTGAACCGGCCGGATCACCCGTTATGGTAACTGTAATCAGTTTGGTCTTGCCTAAAGATTCCCGTAGTGCTTTGATGAGCTTCGGATACGAGGTCGCATTGGCAGCCGGATGTCCGTTTATACCATATTCGGCACCTTCGTCCATGAGATTAATGCCATCTACACGGTAGTTGGCGAGCTTCTTGACTTCCGCTACAAAGGCTGTAATCTGCTCATCTGTCAGGTTGCAGAATCCCAAGCCGGTCCCTTCTGCTTTAAGGGTGACGCAACGCTTTATACCATAGCTGGAGAGTGACGACATATTGCTTAACTGCTTTTTGAAATTGGCTGATTGGTTCAGAGTCACTTTTCCATTCGCATATCCCAGTGTTGCGGCATTCACATTAATGATGTCATATAAATAGGCATACCACGACGTTTCCCATAACTCATAATGTCCGGGACCGAATGTTTCATTATCATATAATACCATGATAAATTCTTTGGCAATGGAGGCGTTGACTTTTTCGCCATCAATAAACCCTACCATCTTGTACTTTTTCATATCAGCCTTCATCGGGCTCAACCACGGATAAGTAGAGCGTTTATAATAAATCTTGTAATAGATTTCATTACTATCCCGTGACGGACGAATTCCGCTTTCTTCCGGTAGTTCTACGGTAATAGGGAGCAAAGAATAATCATGCAATGTGCCTAGCGGATTCAGGCGTACCATGATAGTATCCGACATTGTATCTCCTGCCTTAATAGTCATTGCACCATCGTTACTGATGCCCTCAATGCTGATAGTAGACATTTTCCGGTATTCCGTACCGTGTTCTTCATTGTATTTGTCTACTAAGTCGAGGTCGATTTTCATTGTGATTCGGGTGTCCTGTGCCACCGGCTTCACCGTTTGGTAGAAGAATGCAAAATCGGGAGTCTTGGTATTGGTCATGGTGATTTCCAGGTCACTGGTTGTCATATCACATTTTAGCATGCCAAAGTTATTGTCTAAAGCCGTCTCGTTAGGTAATTTACCTACGGGAGTGGCAATGGAATTATCTTCGCAGCCTCCTAGCATGCCGGTTACTAATGTAATGGCAGCCATGCAGAGAACATTTTTGAAGTTTATATTTCTTTTCATGTCCATGGTTATCTTTAAAGTGAATGATTACTTGTTGATTTGTGGAATTTCGATTCCCGTCGGCCACACAAGAGGTTCGGCAGATACTGCATCGAATCCGTGTTTCGAATGGTCCTTGACAATGTTTCCCTCACCTTCATTAAATTTCCAGTAAGCAAGCAGGCTTTCTTCGTTTTCAGGATCTTCCACTTTATACATATTCGTCCAGATTTCCTCTTTCGTACGGCAAGTGTTCCAGATACGTATCTCTGCGATGTTACCGTTGAGTTGCCGTAGCTCATCTTCATAAGAGCGTCCTATCTGGAATTCGCAATCCGGCGTTCCACAGATATCCACAGTAGCTCCTTTTCCATAAGAGATATCCTGACTTTGCAGTTGTCCGTTCACATAATAGGCAATAAAATGTTCCTTGGCGTTGTACACCAGCGCTATATGATACCATGTCATTGCATTCAGTGACTTAGCCCTGTCGGCGGCGGGGAATTTGACTCCGTCCGGTCCCTGCATCTGCAACTGTTGGCGTGGGAAACTTGTATCACCTATACGCATTAAGAAATGCTGTTCTACTCCCATGATCGTACTGATATCCGATGCACCGGCCGTATTGCTTGGTCCGCTGTATGTAAAGTCCTCTACATATACCAGTGCTTCCATGGTAATCTGACCTAATTCTTTCAGACAGGCATTTTTCTCTTCGTCGAGGAAAGTAGGCACTTCCAGATAATTGTCTTTCAGGTTGGCGGCTACCGTGATAGCGCTTGAACGGCGCACCAGATAGAACAATGTTTTCGAACCGTTCAATAGATGAACGCCACCCGACGTTTCAGAGATGGTGAGCGGAACCAGATAAGTTTTATCAATCTCCAGATCTAACAGGTTATTAAAATAGATCGTATCAATCAATGATTCACTCTTTTCGGCTTTGATAATCAGTTCGCTGTTCGACAGGCTATAATATTTACTATCCAGCATTCCATAATCAGTCCCGTGCCGGGCATTGAATTCGTTTATCAGTCCGGGATCCGCTTTCAGCTTCACTACGATGTCTTTTCCTGCCGGGTAAGTCAACTTGGCGCTGAAGGCACGTTTCTGTTCATTCAGCGTATTTCGGAAAGTCACTCTTTCTGAATTGCTGTTACTGGCTTCCTTGATATAGACCATGTTGTCGAATGGTGCTTTATTGCTGTAATCCGTATTGTCACAGGCAATCATCAGTCCGCAGATGATTGCAGCCAGAGAGATGATTATTTTATATCGTTTCATAGTTCCTCCTTTCATTAATTAATCGGTGATGGGTTCAGTTTTTGGATAGCATCACGTATACGGCGGTAGTTAGTCACCCCATCGGTGGCGAGATAATCTTCATTGGCATTGTAGATAGAAACTCCTGCCAGCGGACCATTGTTACCCAGTCCTGTGATGAAATGATTGATGATGTAGGCCATCCCTTCCGAGGTTTGTATAACATCCAAATCTTCCCGGCTGATGATACCGGTTTTACCGTCATCGGTCGGAGGAGTGGCTGTCGTTATCACTTTCTCTTTGGGCATTTTCCCATAGAAACCTACAGGTTGGCTCATATTCAGTTTTATTTCGAGTGAGCTTTCAAGCAACACAATTTGCCCATCCACGAAATAGTCTACCAAATCGATGAACGGCTCTTCGTATCTTCCGCTATAATCCACTGTAAATGTGACGATGCCATCAAAGAAAACCAACTTTCCATTATTAGCTTTCGGACCGCCGATAGCGGCAAGTTTTTCCCGGATAGCCGTCGTTACCTCATTGAAGAAATCGACATGCATCATACTTCCGGCACGACCAAACTGCACATAATAACCGTCAAATTCATCACTCTCCCCGTTTTTCAATGCCGCATTCATTTTCGTTTTGAATTCTTCCAGGTTTTCTGTCTCTTCGCATTGGTCGTAGAATTCGGATAAATTCTTGTAATAGAGAAATTTGGTGCCGGTCCGTTTGAGTTTGGATATGTCTTCCTTATCATAAACGGACAGATTATCAGCGTTGGTCAGCACCACAAAATCTACGCTATCGGGCAAGGAACGCAAGAAATCCTGTTCGCCCAATGTCGTACCCGGATTGTTGGCAAAACGTATTAACATTAACGTATGCTTCCGGTTTTTGTATTCTTTCAGACTTTGCTCGTATTTTTCATGCAAGCTGGGGTCTTGTTCGTCGGGAAATATAGGGTTGTAATCAACCGGTGTCGGTTCTGTCCAGTCGCTACAGGCAACGAACATCAGTGAGCAGGCTATGGTCAATATGACACTTATGAATGAATTCTGTTTCATTGTATCTTGGGTTTAAGTTCCACATTATTTTACATTCGGATTGCAGTCCCACCATAAGCGGGTAGCGCCGTTATCTTCTCCATTGAGCTTTCGCAGGGCACCGAGCATATTTTCCGCATTCAGCTGATATTCTTCGGCAGGATAGGAGAGACGTCGTATTCCCAGTGTCAGGTTAGTGATTCCCACTCCCTTGTTGTCCATTATCGGAAGGAATTTAGGATACCCTGTGCGGCGATGTTCGCACCAGGCTTCAATGCCCAGAGGAAACATGGCAATCCATTTTTGAGTAATGATACGTTCCAGGTTTTCTTCGAAACGGGTATTCTCCTTGTCCTCGTTCCAGGCAATGGTGATGCTGCTCGGAGATTGGGCGCTGTATGTACCTCTCGGGTCTTTGTAAGCCCCCGGCACCAATGCTTTATTCTGGGAGTATCCGCTTGCTCCGCTTGCGCCCCATTGCTCAAAGGAAAGGGTGATCGCCTTCTCATATAGCTGTTGGGCATCTCCGCTCATTGCCCATCCCCGCAGGGCACCTTCGGCGCGAAGGAACGTTACCTCGGCGGCAGTCATCCACATATACGTATCATTGGCAGTCATCAAACGGTTGGAATAGGTTTGTATCAACTCGTCGTCCGTCACTTTGGAAGGAAGAATACCAATGCGTAGCCCATAGTAATCGGTATCATCCTGATACTTTCCCTGGGTGAAGTATTTTTCCAAACGCGGATCGTTATATCCCTGCATATAGGAAACGATTTCCGCAGCTATCCGGTAATCCTTCCAATCATTGAAACAGAGAGCCGAACGATTCTCCTCCACATGCAGTTGCGCGTTGTCCTCATTGTTCTCTATCACACCTGCGGCTACGGCTTTCTCGGCTATTTCCCTGGCCAGTTCCGGTTTCACATAAACGATACGCATGGCCATGCGAAGCTGTAACGAGTGAAGGTATTTATACCATTTCCGCACATCTCCATAATAAAGATTATCCAGTTTCTTAAATCCTTCCGCACTTAGACCTAGATTCTCCTTCAGAGCTTCATCTGCTTCTTCCAATTCCTTGAACATAGCCACATAAACCTCCTCTTGAGAGTCATAAGGAGCACTAAGGCCGTCACCTTCCGTTTTATCTCCCAATACTTTGGTATAGGGAATCGGTCCGAACATATCCGTAGACCGGTGCATGATAGCGACTCGCAGAATCTTGGCGAATGCCAGTGCGACGGGGTCATTGGTACGGTTGATAATATCCCGGTAGGAAGGATACATTTCCGAGATAGGATCGGAGAACGAAGCCTTCAGCCAGTCCGACTTGGGATTATAAGTCGAGTATTTTTCAGTCCAACCCACACGAGTCTCTCCAAAATAACGCCCGTAGGCTCCTCCGCACATCGCTTCCACAAATTGATAAAGATGCTCTTGTGTGGGGACCACCAATGCTTCCATGCTCTTTAGAGACGAGCCGATGATATGGTTTTCGCGCATCAGTTCATCCTGCGTTGTCTCGTAAGGATTACGATTGATATCCATATCGATACAACTTCCCGTCCATAGCATCAGCGTTAGCAGGTATGCCAGTCGGAGGGTTGCTTTTCTGTATTCTTTCATTTGAGTATTCATAGTTTTAGAAGTTAATCTTTACATTAAAACCAAAATTGCGTGTACTGGGCATCATGAAGTAGTCGATTCCCTGATAGAAATTGCTTGTTGTGGCAATCGCTTCCGGGTCGAAAGGTGCTTTGCAATAAATCATCCACAGGTTACGTCCCACTACAGAGACGTTGATGTCGCAGATATTACCCAACCATTTGCGGGGGATGGTGTATCCGATGTGCGCTTCCTGCAAACGCAGATTTGTGGCACTATACGTATAATATTGCGGCAGCCCGCTTGAGGTAGCTACAATCTCGTAATACTGCTGTGCGTTCACCCAGCTACGTCCGTTGACGAGTACTCCGCCACGGTCACGGGCGGCAGCAGATGCTTCGGATACGCCATATTGGTCGAGAGCAGCCTGTGTGGCTGAATAAACAATACCTCCCAGGCGGGCACTTAATTGAAATCCCGCATAAATACCTTTGTAAGAAAAGCTGTTGTTCCATGCCAGGTTTGCTTTAGGAAATACGCTGCCTAATTTGATGTCAGGTAGATTATCCGTTTTGGCGACATCCCCATTTTTGTCTATCTGGATATATCCTTTATCGTCACGTATGAAGTCGGCATTCGTGTACAGGTCTCCCAGTGTGCCTCCTTCTTTCAGGATAAATTTGGTATATCCCAGTCCTTTTAGTTCAAGGCGGTCTTTGTTGACGATTTCTCCGGTTTCGGGATGCACATAGTCCTTAACCAACTCCACAATTTTGTTTTTATTCCAGGAGAAAGTGAAATTACTGTTCCATCCGAAGTCGCGCCATGTATGTCCGTAAGAGAGTAGCCCCTCGACACCGAGATTGCGTACATAACCGGTTTGCACATAAAGAGTCGAATAGCCGGAAGATACGGTGATTTTCGGGTCGAATGTCTGGTTATAGGTATTGGCATAGTAGAATGAACCACTGACTTTGAAATCCTTGAAGAAAGTTCCGTCCACACCTATTTCCCAAGAGTCGGTACGTTCCGGTTTCAGTTTGCCGATAGGATAATGGGTTTTGGCGTTCCAGTCCTGTTTGGTAGGGTCATAGCTGTAAGTCGGTTGTACCAGAAAACGCGGGTAGGGGGTACCCACAGAACTGAACGATCCGCGTACTTTCAGGTAATCAATCGCTTTGGGTAATGTCACCATTTCGCTGATTACTGCCGAAAGACCTACCGATGGATAGAAGAAAGAAGTAGGATTCGAGCCTTTCAACTGGGAAGCCCAGTCGTTACGTCCGGTCAACGTCAGGTACAGCATGCTTTTCCATCCTATTTCCGCACTGGCAAAAATAGACTGCGTCATTTCTTCCCAACCCTCCTGTGTTGCCCGTTTCTTGGCATTATCCAAATCAAATACATTGAATACGTTGGGCACTCCCGTGTCGCGAATCGGACCACCGTAACCCAGTAAATCACTGGAGTTGTCGCTCAATGAAGTACCGGCATTGACTACTACCGTGAAGTCGTCAATGCGTTTATTGATATTCACCATGAAGTCGGCATACGTCTGTGTCTCGTTCACCTTTTGAATGGTGTAATGTCCCTGGGTACTACCTTCGGTCAGTGTAGAGATCGTACTTGCGTATAGCTTTTGCTGATAAGTATTGTCGGTGTTATCCACGCGGATACGTGCCGATACATTCAGCCAGTCCAAAATGTCGTATGTCAGTCCGGCATTCAGCATATAACGCTTTTTCTCATTCGTGCGGACGTTCCGGTAAGCAATCCAGTAAGGATTCTGCATACGCAAATCCCCTTCACCTTGCGGCCAGTAAGCCACATTGATTTTACGTGCTTCGTCATAACGTTCGAAGGCTTTTACTAGAGAAAAGTCATCGCCCCGTGGAAACAGGTAAGCCGAAACCAATGGATTGGAATAAACTCCCTGATTGGTCATGTTGCGGTCATTTTGTATGATATAACTGGCTCCTACATCCAATTTCATCTTGTCATTCAGGAAATGAGTCGTATTGCGAAATGTGAAATTATATCGGTTGTACCTATTGTTCGGAATCATCCCTTCTGAATTGACTGCTGCGGCAGAAAAGAACGTTTGGTTCTTGTCCGTACCTGTCGAGAGGGTGATGGAGTTGCTGTAAGCCGCTCCCGTATCAAAGAAGTCGGTGGGTTCATATCCTGTTTGGTTGGCCGGATTCAGTTTAGGCCCCCAACTTAATATGGGAGAACCTTCCGCATCGCCCCGTGTACCGGTTCCATACCGATTCTGAAACTTGGGCAATACAAATGGGTTCATAAATTCCATGCTGCTTGAGAAAGTAGCCGACAGTTTTCCTATCTGTCCCCGCTTGGTAGTCACTACAATAGCGCCGTTGGCAGCGTTGCTGCCATACATTGCGGCTGCTGCCGCACCTGTCAGGAAAGAGATGCTTTCAATATCGTCGGGATTAATATCCGCAATGGCTTCCGTAGCACCTTTGGAGTCAAATTCAGTACCGCCTCCACCGCCGAAGTTATACATCGGAATACCGTCAATGACGTATAGCGCATTACTGCTCTGCTCGATAGACTTTGTACCACGCATCACCACTTTACTGGCACCTCCCACACCGGAAGAAGAAGCATTAATGACAACGCCGGCAGCCTTTCCGCTCAAACTGTTGATAAAGTTGGCGTCTTTTATTTCCGGCATCTTGTCTGCTCCGATTTGCTGGACGTTGTAGCTCAATGCTTTTTGCTCGCGTTTGATGCCGAGAGCAGTTACTACAACTTCCGATAGCTGTTGCGTATCGGCTGTCAGTTGAATGCGGTAATTATTCTGGTTGGTGACTTTAATGCTTCCTGAAGTATAACCGATATAAGTAAATGTCAGTGTATTTCCGGTGGAAGCTTCGATCAGGAAGTTCCCGTCGATGTCTGTGAGATCCGGCGGCAGTGCCTTCCACTTTGATGTTCACTCCGATCAAGGGATCATTGTTTTCATCAACTACCTTACCGGTGATCTTTTTGGTCGGGTTACTTTCTTTCTTTTGTTCCGGAATAATCATGATATATTTCTCTTTCAGTTGATAGGTGAAACCTGTACCTTTGAGAATTTGAGCGAGCGCATTTTCCAACGAAGCCACCTCTATATTGAGGGTGATGGCCGGTTTGTTTTTCAGTTGGGAATCGTTGTAGCCTACGGACATGCCGGATTGTCTTTCAACTTCTTTCAGTGCTTCAATCACAGATATACTATTCTTTTTAATAGTGATTTTAGCGCCATTTTGTGCAAGGGAAACTGTTGTGGCGAGCATCAAACAGAAAAAAAGCATAAAACTTCTTCCCTTTGTCTTCTTGTCTACTATAAATTTATAAATTTGTAGCATTTTCTTAGTATTAGGTTATTGACTAAATTATTTCGAGGTAATTTGTAGAGTAAACTCTAATATTGGGAATTCAGATTTCATATCCGGGACGGAGTGAGGCCTCTGTTCCGGGTATTTTTTTGCATGGCATATAAGGTTAAAAAGTTATATTCTTGTCAGATAGCACTTGTCTTCTACTATTCTATAGTCCATTTGTCCGACCACGTTCACGATGATTTCCATCACTTCTTCGAGTGGTGCGTTGTCCTTGAAACGAAAACTGAACCTGTCGTTTTTGAGGTTCTTGATACTATATACAAAGGCATAAGGATATTTTCGCTCCAATACGTTGATGATGTCCGTCAGCGTCATCTTTTGCAGAACCAGTTCTCCGCGTTGCCAGGCTGTCACATCGTCCATATCCGGATTGGAGAGATCATATTTCTTATTGTTTCTGTTATAGGCAAACTGTTCGTTGGGATGGAGAATGACACTTGTTGTCAGATTGTTATAATCTACACGGATACTGCCTGAAATGAGGGTCGTTGCTATTTCCTGGCTTTCAGGGTAGGCAGATACATTAAATTCCGTACCTAAAGCAGTAATCTGTAAATCATTGGATTTCACGATAAACGGACGTTTCTTGTCCGGCTTAACCTTGAAGTTGGCTTCGCCTAACAGGAATACACTACGACTATCTCCGGTAAACTCGTGCGGATATAAAAGTGTACTTTTCGAGTTGAGTTGCACTTTTGTTCCGTCGGGCAGCGTCAAACTTCTCATTTCTGCTATCGGAATATATTGCTGTAACAAGTCGGTTTCCGCTTTTGTGCCTACAGTCGATAGATAGACCGAAGAGGCAAGCAGGAGGAATAAGATAGCGGCTGCGGATTGCCATATATGTATTGGGCGAATTCTTCTCTCTTTGGGTACGGTTGGAATACCTTCCTGTTTTTTCAGGCGCTCGTAAGACTTCTGCATTCCTTTCACGTTTTTTTGCCGTTGCGCTTTGTTCCATAGCTCTCTCAAAGCATCTTCTTTCTGGGATGCATGATCCTCATCTACCAGCCATTGATAGAATTCATTTTGGGTAGCTTCCGGATAGTTATTGCCGGTAAATAATATCAGTATTTTCTGAAAAAAGTTCCTCATTTGCGCTGTTCTTTTTAGTGGTTACACTATTAGCACAATCGAAAATGGGGGATTACTTAAAAGAAACACAAGAAAAATGCAATAAAAATAGTTTTTTTATTTCGAGCAGGGTCAGATAGATTTGGTGTTCCACAGTTCGTACGGAAATATTGAGTGCTTGTGCTATCTCCATATTACTCATATTGTTGATGCGGCTCATTTCAAAAACTTTTCTGCGGCGTTCGGGAAGGCGGTCGAGAATTAGGCGGATGATTAATAGTGCTTCTTTATAATAGATAGGGTCGAGAGTATCTTCGGATTTTAGTAAGTCTTCGATTAGATATTTCTGCGATAATTGTTCCTGATAGGATTGTTCCAGTCTTTTGCGTTTGATGAAATTGAAAGTTGTGTTTTTAGTCATGTCGTAGATATACTGGCCTATGTCTTTGTTTTCCAGCCAGACCTCCGGTTGTGTCCATAATTTAGCGAACACATCCTGAATGATATCTTCTGCGTCCTCTTCAGATTTGAGCAAGTTTATAGCGAAATATTTAACAGCGGAATAGTGCGTGGTAAATATAATTTCGAATTGGCGGGCTAGATGAATAGGGTCTTGGTTTTGGCTCATAGGTTTATCAGGTCTGTTGGTATGAGACAAATGTATGTAAATAATTCAACAATACTAAGAAGCCAAGATTAGTATGCGAAAAAGGAAACTAAAAAAACGACTTCAAGTTCTGTGTTTTTATGAACTCTTAACTGTGAAAAGGAAAAAAATAGTGACGCTATCCAGTAGGGATGGCGTCACTATTCGAGTGAGATGGTGACGGTATACCAATGTGATACCGTCACTATTTTTAGATATGTATTTTACCAGTTTCTTTTCACTGTGCGGTAACCGTAGCCGATAATTACAAGAAAACAGATGAACGGAAGAATAAATGAAACATTGACAGCCGGTAACCACGCTATTTGTTCCAAATCAATGATGCTTGCCTGTAGCGGTGGAAGAACAGAACCTCCCAGGATAGCCATAATAAGGCCGGCAGCTCCGAACTTCGCATCATCTCCCATACCTTTCAAGGCAATACCGTAGATGGTAGGGAACATCAATGACATACAAGCCGATACTGCTACCAGACAATACATTCCGAAGATATTTTGAAGGAAGATTACACCTAAAGTGAAAATACCTCCAAAGATAGCAAGAATCATCAGCAATTTACCCGCATTGAGATAGCGCAGAATGAACGTACAGATAAAACGGCTAATACAGAATATCACCATTGCTATGATATTATATTGTTGAGATAGTACTTCCGCACTTTTCTCGTCCATACCTTGTGACATGAACAAGCGTGTTCCATACTGAATGATGAAAGTCCAGCACATAATTTGTGCACCTACATAGAAAAATTGGGCAATCACACCTTCACGATAACGCGTTTGGGTGAAAATACGTTTCAGTGTAGGGAAGAAGTCTATTCTATGATTCTGATCTCCATTCTTAGGCATCTTGACGAATCGTATCAGAAGCAACATGGCTACGATAATCAGTCCGATAATGAGATAAGGAGCAATCAGGACGCTAAGGTCGCTTTCTTTGATTGCTTGAAATTCGCTGTCGTTAAGCAATGCGCGGTCTTCGGTACACATCGGATGCAATTTCGCTTGAATGAACTGCATGGCTACATACATTCCGAGAAGTGACCCCATCGGGTTGAAAGACTGTGCAAGGTTCAATCGCCGGGTAGCTGTTTCTTCCGTTCCCATGGAAAGAATATACGGATTACAGCTTGTTTCGAGGAAAGATAATCCGCAGGTCAGAATAAAATAAGCAATCAGAAACGGATAGTACTCACCCGTCATTTTGGCGGGGAAGAATAAGAAGGCTCCGAAAGCATACATACCCAGTCCTAACAAAACACCTGCTTTGTAGGAATATTTGCGGATGAAGATGGCAGCCGGGAAAGCCATTGCAAAGTAGCCTCCATAGAAGGCAACCTGTACCAATGCCCCGTCGGTGGCACTCATCCGGAAGATTTTAGAGAATGCCTTTACCATCGGATTGGTAATGTCATTGGCAAATCCCCATAACGCAAAACAGGAGGTAATGAGAATAAAAGGTATAAGATAACTGATGCCATCTTTCGAAATGATGGACTGCTTGGTGTGTTTCATGGTTGTTTCTGGTATTTTTTTAAGTATTATACAAATGGAACATTCTTTCCATCGGTTTCCATTTCTCGGCGGAACTCATTCCGGGTGCGGCTTGTTGGAAGATAGCCATATATTCTTCCCACTCCTGTTGGCGGGGAAGGGTGTTCAGGCGTTCCATTGCCGTGTCCCAGTCAAAATCAAGGGGAGTTTCGACGATCATAAACAGTCGGGTTCCCAGGATATAAATTTCCATTTCCAGGATGCCAACTTCCCGGATACCGGCAAGAATTTCCGGCCATGCTTCCGCCTGGCTATGTCTTTTCCGATATTCGGCGATTAGTTCCGGAGAATCGCGTAAATCAAGGGTTTGGCAATATCGTTTGACGGGAACGTCATAAGATTGAACCTGATAACCGGTTTTAGATGTTTCCATATACTTTTATTTTTTAGGATAATATACTTGTGGTGTAACGCTGCGAGTGACAATTTCCCGCAATTCACGAAGATCGGCAATTTCTCCTTTAGCCATTGCCTGCGTCAGGATGTTTCCCATTGCAGTGGCTTCCACCGGACCTGCATAAACAGGAATACCGAGTTCGTCAGCTGTCAGTTGGTTGAGCAACTTATTTTGTGATCCTCCTCCGATGATATTTAACTGACGGATTGGAGCGGGGAGGCAACGGTTGAGCTGTTCCACAGCCAGCCGATATCTGAAAGCTAATGACTGGAGCACACATCGTACAGTCTCTGCCTTGTTTTGGGGAATTTGCAAAGCATGATTCCGGCAATAATGAATAAGCGCGTTCTCCATATTTTCCGGATTCATGAATATGGTGTCGTCTACAGGGATGATTGTATCAATCTCGGCTTCGGCTGCTTGCGGGATGATTATATCATAATCTTGTTCCTCGCCACACGCTTTCCACTCGCTCATCAAGCGTTGCAGAATCCATAATCCTGTTATATTCTGGAGGAAACGGATTTTGCCGTCTACACCTCCTTCATTGGTGAATTGAGCTTTTCTTGCTTCTTCCGTTAATATGGGTTCGTCCACTTCAACTCCCAGTAGCGACCAAGTGCCGGAACTAAGGAAAGCGATAGGACTTTCTGCAGCAGGAACAGCAGCTACGGCACTGGCTGTATCATGTGAACCTACGGCAATAACGTCTACGGCACCCAGTCCGGTTTCGCGTGCAATATCCTCTTTCAGAGTGCCTCTGATTGTTCCGGGAAGAATGATTTTACCGAACAGATGTTCGGGAAGACCTAAGCTATGTATGGTATCGAATGACCAGTTGCGTGATTTGGCGTTGAGTAATTCAGAGGTGGAGGCGATACAATATTCATTATTGGCTACCCCTGTCAGGAAATAACTGAAGAGATCGGGCATGAATAAAAGTTGCCGGGCAACTTCCAACTGTGCATCTTGATTTTGCTTCATGCTGTAAAGTTGAAACAGCGTATTGATAGGCATCACCTGAATACCGGTTTCGGCATAATGTCGATGTTCATCCATGCACTTGAATACTTCTGCCGGCATTCCCTCTGTTCTTGCATCCCGGTAACAGACTGGATTTCCTAATAGGTTTCCATGTTTGTCAATCAGTCCGAAATCCACTCCCCAAGTGTCAATACCAATACCTTTTACGGCATATCCTTTTTGTGCAGCCAGTTTTAGTCCGGTTTTCATATCTTCGAACAGAGCCGGGAAGTCCCAGTAAATATGATTGCCTAGTTTGACCTGCCGGTTGGAGAAGCGGTATATCTCTTCCAATTCCAGCCTGCCGTTAAGAAGAAAGCCGGCGATGATTCGCCCGCTGCCGCCTCCGAAGTCTGCTGCTAAATAAGTATGTTTGATGGTATCTTTCATGGTAATATGCCTGGATATTAGTTGGTTTTCTTTCCTAATACGTAGATTTCCAGGTCTTCAATTTCTGCCGGTGTGAGCACTGAATAATCACCGCCGGATTGAACAATGATGCGACAAGCCATTTCGAAAAAAGTAGCCCGTTCATATACTTGGTCGAAGTCTTTTCCGCACACCACTTGTCCGTGGTTGGTCAGTAAAACCGAGTTATGCTTTTGCATGGCTTCTACCACGGCTTTCGCCAGTTCCGGTGAGCCGGGACGATAATACGGAATCACAGGTATTTCTGAACCTACATGGCAAGGAATTTCTGCTGTTACGTTGAAATTTGCCGGCTTGTTCTTCATGCAGGAGACAGCGGTGGCATATTCCGATTGGAAATGGAGAACGACATTGACGTCCAGACGTTCACGGAGAATACCCAAATGGAATGTACTTTCCATAGAGGGTTTTACACCATTGGCAGGAATGCCGCTGGCAATATGGCAGATTGAAACCTTTTCTTTGCCAAGTGTGGGAACCCAGGAACCCGTACCGGAAATCAATGCTTCTTCGCCGATTCTCCAGGAAAGGTTACCGCTGCTGCAAAGCATTAACTTTGCATCCCCGTAACGATGTGCTTGTGCAATGAACTGTTCAATATGTTCGTTAGTAATCATAGTCTTACTTATTTAAGTCGCTGTAGGGGGCGGGGCTATCCCGACATTTGTTATGTGTCGGGTGGAGGACCCCGTCCCTACGAACGGCAAAGTTAAAATATTTATTTATACAGGACGAAAAAAACTTGTTTATTTATAAATAGGACCATAAGTTGCACAAGCTCTGTAATCTGATCCTTCTTTGTCCATGCCGAAAGCATTCCAGGCAGCCGGGCGGAACATCTGATCTTCTTCTACATTGTGCATGCATACCGGGATGCGGAGCATGGAAGCAAGAGTGATTAAGTCCTGGCCGATGTGTCCATAGCTGATGGCGCCATGATTGGCTCCCCAGTTATTCATGACTGAATATACGTCTTTGAAAGCCGGTTTATCACACAAACGGGGCACAAACCAGGTGGTAGGCCATGTCGGGTCTGTACGCATATTGAGTTTCTGATGGATTTCCGGATCAATTTCCACTGTCCAACCTTCTGCGATTTGCAGGACAGGGCCTAAGCCTTTAATCAGGTTGAGGCGCATCATGGTAACAGGCATTCCGCCTTTTGACAGGAAGTTGGACGAGAAGCCACCCCCACGGAAGTAGTCACGGTCTGCCGGATACCAGGTCGTTGCTTTGAGACAGTTCTCTACATCAGCGTCCGTCAGGTTCCATGGTTCTTTCATAACCGGATTGCCTGCTGCGTCTAATGATTGGCCGGAACCGTCGAGAGTCGTTGCACCGGAATTGATAAGATGGATGATACCGTTTGCTGCCAATCCGCTCAACTCTTTGCCGGTTACACGTTTCACGGCTTCAGGACTCCAGTAAGTACGTACGTCGGAGAATATTTGTGCACGGTTGGTCAATAGATGTCCGAACAACATGGCTACACCGTTGCAGGCATCATTTTCGGTAGCTACCACAAATGCTTCACGGATACCATTCCAGTCAAAAGAGGTATTGAGTAAAGCTTCCGGATAGTCACCGTTAGGATAGAAGTCTGTCCATTGGCGTTGTCCCTGGAAACCGGCTGCAATGGCATTGTGTCCCAAAGCCTCTTCCTTGAATCCCATTTCTTTCAATTTGGGATTTCCGGTCATCAAGTCGCGCATGATAATCGTCATCTTTACAATGAATTCCCAATCAGCATCTTTCTGTTCACGGGTTTTACGTTTTTCAGGACGGTTCTTGAAGTCTTCACCTTCGTTTGTCTTGCAATTTTTTTCAGTCCAGGCCATGGCTTTGGCGTATTCTTCGTGGTCATAGATGCCTTCGTCCATTCGACGGATGATTTCTGTGAGGTCTATTGACTCATTACGCATTCCCAAATACTCTTGGAAGAAATCAGGATTAACGATAGAACCGGCGATACCCATAGATACACTACCCATTGACAGGTAAGATTTGCCTCTCATCGTAGCTACTGCCTGTGCAGCGCGTGCAAAACGAAGAATCTTTTCCGATACATCTTCAGGGATTGTATTATCGTCCAGATCTTGAACGTCGCGTCCGTAGATACCGAATGCGGGAAGGCCTTTTTGTGCGTGTCCGGCAAGTACGGCAGCAAGGTATACAGCTCCCGGACGTTCTGTGCCGTTGAATCCCCAGACAGCTTTCGGATAATGCGGGTTCATATCCATCGTTTCAGCACCATAGCACCAGCAAGAAGTGACGGTAATGGTAGAGCCGACCCCTTCTCTTTCAAACTTTTCCGCACAAGCGGCACTTTCGGCTACGCGTCCGATCGTGCTATCGGCTATAACACATTCTACCGGACTGCCATCACCGTTTTTCAGGTTGCTGCTGATTAACTCGGCTACTGCTTTTGCTAAATTCATTGTTTTCTCTTCAAGGCTTTCGCGAACGCCACCCTGGCGACCATCGATTGTGGGACGAATCCCGATTTTCGGATACTTTTTCATGGTTTCTATCTATTAAAGGATTAATTAATATCTGTGCTGAACTGTGCTGATGTCTTCGCAAAAAAAAAATTAAAGTGACTTTCGAAGCCTTACTTCCGTTGGTAAGAACTTCTGAACCGGTACATTATTAAGAACGAAATTGGCCGCTTCGTTTCCCATCATTTCCCAATCAATACTCAATGAGGTTATTCCTTCGTCAATCACTTCGTAGGAAGGAATATCATTATACGCTAACAGACCGAAATCTTTTCCGCATTTCAGCCCTTCCAATCTTCCTTGTTTCACCACTTTTACTACATCTTGTTGCTTGATGGCGATATAGGCAACTCCCTTACGTACGATCAGATTCTCAATATCCTCCTGTATTTCACAGAGAAATCCCTGTTCCTGGCAGAAACGGGTAAAATACACCTTACTGCTTTGGGGATGTTTCAGGCTTTTGGGAAACAAAAAAACGAGCTGGTGATAGTTCTTCAATCTTTCCTTGAGCAGATTCAATGCCTGATAGAAAAATTCATCAAAATCCTGGCAGATATATGAATACTTTTCTTTTTCGAATTTGCCGAAATCAAGGAGTAGTAATCTTGAAGGATTAATTTTATTGAGAACAGTGCTGAATTTTTCGTTATCGAAATTCATCACGATGTATTTGTTGTATTTCCCGATGGATTCCCGGAGGATCGTATTGAACAACCGTTCGTTGTATTGATGAAATAATAAGTCTACCTTATAGTTGATAGGCAGATGTCTGACGAAACTGTTATATAAGGCTTCTTTGAAAGGAGTATATTGGTCAAGCAGCAATAAGACATTGGTCACCTGGCTCGTCACATAATAACCCTTGCCGGGAGTGGAGTCGATCAAGCCTCGTTCGCGTAAATCAAGGAAAGCCTTGAAAACGGTGTCGCGTGATACTCCGTATTGAGCACTCAACTGATTGATGGAAGGCAAAGAATCTCCTTCAAGAAATTCTTTTCTGGAAATCGCCTGGCTAAGTGCGTCCGCTAGTTGCGTAACCTTGCTTGCCTGTTGTCCGAATGTTGCCTTTTTATCAATTCGTTTCATATTCGAAAAATAAATAACACTATGCTGAACTATGCTGATGCAAAGAAAGGCATTTTATTCTGAACGGAATAAATAATTTGATATGTTTTATAGCAGAAAACAATAAAAAAATCCCCTCCGGCGGACCGGAGAGGATTTATAGCTTTTCCTGATTTCTTGTTCGGAATCTGCTGAAATTTATTCAGCAGCAGCTTCTGTTGCAGGAGCTTCTTCAGCCGGAGCTGCAGCTTCCTCTGCAGGTGCTTCAGCAGCAGCTTTTTCAGCAGCTTCAGCAGCTTTCTTTTCAGCGAGTGCTTTTGCTTTCACTTCGTTGATCTTCTTTTCTGCTTCCAGACGTGCTTTTGCTTCAGCTTTCTTAGCTTCGTCTTGTTTAGCCTTCAAAGTAGCCAAACCTGACTGTTTGTTGTTTTTCCAAGCTTCGAATTTAGCTTCAGCTTCTGCTTCTCCGAATGCGCCTTTTGCTACACCGCCCAGAAGATGTTTCTTCATGTAAACTCCTTCACGAGAAAGAATGTTACGTACAGTGTCACTTGGTTGTGCACCTTTCAGTACCCATGCCAATGCAGCGTCGAAATTCAAATCTACTGTAGCAGGATTGGTGTTAGGGTTGTAAGTACCAATCTTCTCAATAAATTTACCATCACGTGGTGCTCTGCTGTCTGCAATTACAATTGAATAGAACGCGTAACTTTTACGTCCGTGTCTCTGCAATCTGATTCTAGTTGCCATTTTAAATAATTGTTTTTAATGATTGATTTGAATTATACTATTATCTCGTAATAGCGGGCACAAAGATACGGCTTTTCTTTTGATTGACAAACATTTCGCATCTTTTTTACGAATACCGTTTCGGATAGCGGAACAAAATTGCTAGCAGGGCGCATGCTCCCATTGTAAACGGATAGTAGAGATTTCCGATGATACTGATGGGGGAGATACTGGCAAGTCCCGCTGCAATCAGCATCTGCGCTCCGTATGGAATAATCCCTTGTATCAGGCAGGAGAAAGTATCGAGGATACTGGCTGTTTTTCTTCGGTCGAGATGGAATTTCACGGCAATATCTTTGGCAATCGGTCCTGTTGTTATAATGGCAATCGTGTTGTTGGCTGTACATAAGTTGGCGATACTTACCAGGGCGGCAATGCTTAGTTCGGCTCCTCTTTTACCATTGACGTGGCGGGTGAGTTTTCGGATAATGAAATCGATACCGCCGTTATAACGGATTGTTTCGAGCATCCCTCCGGCCAGCAGAGTGATAATAATCAGTTCTCCCATTCCTGTAATTCCTGTTCCCATGGCACCAAACCAGTCGAAGATTCCGAAGCTGCCGGTCGCGATGCCAATGATGCCACTTGTCAATATACCTATTATGAGTACGAGCATCACGTTCATTCCGGCAATGGCTGTTCCTAATACTATTATATAAGGTATAACTTTGATCCATTCAATGGTCTGTGTTTGGGTGGGGGCTGTAATGGATAGTCCCTGAAATATGTAAATTCCCAACACAATGATGGCTGCCGGGACGACAATCATAGAATTTACACGGAATTTATCACGCATTACACATTCCTGGGTTTTTGTCGAAGCGATGGTGGTGTCGGAGATAAAAGATAAGTTGTCTCCGAAAAAAGAACCGCCTACTACGACGGCTACCATAAAGGGGAGAGCTATTTCAGTTTTTTCTGCCAGTCCTACGGCAACGGGAGTAAGGGCGACAATAGTTCCCACACTGGTTCCGATGGATAAAGAGATGAAACAGGCGGCAATAAAGATACCTGCCAGCAATAAATTGTCAGGAAGAATATGCAGCGTCAGATTGACGGTGGCATCGATTGCACCCATTTGCTTTGCGCTTTGGGCAAAAGCTCCGGCAAGGATGAATATCCATATCATCAGGAGGATATTCTTATTGGCAGCTCCTACCGAGAATTGATAGATACGTTGGTCTAGTTTTAAGCCGCGTGTAATGGCGATGGCATAACAGGAAGAGACGAGGAAGGCCACTGTGATAGGTACTTTATAAAAGTCGTTGACGAGGATAGAAGTTACCAGATAGAGGCAAAGGAATACGAGTAACGGGCTTAATGCCCACCAGTTTCCGGGACGGTCTTTATGTATTTTTTCTTCAGTCATAAATGAACGTTGGGTATTTGTTTTATTCTAAAATCAAAATAGCGATGCAAAAGTAGTGTTTTTCACAGGAAGTGGCAAAAAGGAAGTCGAAAGAAGGCATTATTTCATTGATCTTTCTATAGATGAGGGAGACACTCCATAGAAAAAAAGTATAACCTGTTCCTACTATTGATAAGTAGGGCAGGTTCTTTTTATTATTTCTTATTGATTTAAGCGCAAGGGATGTGTGAACCAGAAACGGCTGCCGACTCCTATTTCGGATTCGGCACCGATAGTGCCGCCAAGATGTTCGATGATACTTCTGCAAATAGATAGACCTAAGCCCGTGCCTTTTGAAAAAGAGTTGAGTTTTACAAATCGGTCGAACACCTGATCTACTTTATCGGGTGCAATCCCCATACCTGTGTCTGTGACAGCGAATTCTATCTCATTACTTTCTGCTTTATGGCGATATTCCAACATAATCTGCCCTTCATTTGTAAATTTGAGAGCATTATTTATGAAATTGGTAATAACCTGCATTAAACGTTTTTTGTCTGTGTAAATATAATATTCAGGTAAATCCGGAGCCAGCAAAACGGGTACGGGTTTATCTTCTTTTATATCATAATTGCGCATTATATCTTCGCAGAAGCTCTTGATATCCAGGTGATCCATGGTGAAGTCGAGTGTTCCGGCTTCTATTTTCGATAAATCGAGAATATCGGAAATCAACTGCAAAAGAAGTTCTGTGTTTTCCTGCATAATGTCAACATAATCCTGACGTTCTTTTTTGTCGTCCGATTCAACCAACAGACTTGCAAAACCAACAATCGCATTTAGCGGAGTGCGGATTTCGTGACTCATGTTAGCGAGAAAGGCTGATTTTAAGCGGTCCAGATTTTCTGCTTTTTCTTTGGCTACTCTTAGTTCTTCTTCAATCGTTTTTTGATGGTTGATATCGACACTGGTTATAACATGTGCTATTTGTCCGTCAATCCAGGCAAATGCTGCGCTGAATACCCGGAACCAACATTTGTCAAACGGGCGTTGGTAGTCCCAGGAGTAGACTTTGGTAGGTTGCCCGTTTTCGTCAATCAAATGTTTTTTAGGACAAAATTCACATTCTCCGGTTTTATCTTTATAAAGAGCCTGCCAGCATTTTTTTCCTTCAAAATGTTCGATGCCTCCATAAGGAGCGGCCATAGATTCATTGACATATAGCATATCATGAGAATCAAAAGAGTTCACATAAATGTCAACTCCCATATTATTCATGATGCTGCTTAATGTCTTGCTTGCCCGCACTTCTCTTTCTTTATATTCCCGCACTGCTATTTCCTTGGAGAGGGAGCCTAAAATGAGATGAATCACTTGAAGTTCTTCATCGGTGAAGGATATTGCATGTTCTCTGTCTCCAAATCCGATGAATCCGATAATTTTCCCTTCGGAGTCTTGGATTTGCCGGATTAGTAATGAGTCGACTTTATAAAAATCCACGATGTCTACATCATTCCAAGAAGTATTTTGGTTTCTGCAAGCATAAAAAGGTTTGTTCTTTCCATTTATGCGCGCAGCATGTTGATTGGTCATTTCGCTGATTTCAAAACGTTGTCGCAGGATGTTGTCGCTATTTCCGACAGTTTCCTTTAGGTAAAAGTAGCGAAATCCATCAGTTTGGTAAATGAATCCTCTTTTAAAACCGTAGTATTCGCAAATATCCGTAAGTGATTCTGTGATTTTTTTCTCAATAGATTCACAGCCATTCAATCTTTCTAAAAAATGAAGTAAAAATGCATTGTAATTTTCTTTCTCTCTGGTCATATTGTTTTAGGCATCTTTAGTTAGATAAACTCAAAATGAGTATGCTGTTCATCTCTTTCAAATCTTCAAGCTGCTAATATACGGACTTTTTAAGAATGAATAATACTGTTTTTGTTTTTTCGTAATGTTCCGTTTTTCTTTATTTTAGTACGGAAAGAGAATAGGATAGAGAGGATATATTTTTTATGGGTGTATGGATGTTGTATGTTTGTTGAAAAATATTAAAGTTGGGAGTGTGGTTGTGTTGTTGCTCTGATGATCTATAAATGCCTGATTAATAGAATGATATATTTGTCGTTTTTCCTTTTAAACCAACAAGTCGTTCCTTTAAAAGAAACGACTTGTTTCACACCGAGAAACGCATCGTTTCTTTTAAAGGAACATACCTTTCCATCTTGGGATGTGTAGATTTATGTTACAGTGTTTATATTTATTGTTTGGCATCTACATTGTAGGCATTATTTTAATGCTTCAATTATATGTGGTAGCATTGTCCAAATGGTATTTTCATCTTGAGCGGTGAAGAAGTTACCATCTATCTCTGATTTCTCATCGGTAGCTGTTCCGTTTTGAATAGCTGGCTTGGCTAATGGGTGAACTGCTACTTTTTTCCCTTTGGTTATACCGGTAAAGTCAAACATCATTGCACCGGCACAATGTCCGATCATAATTTTCCCTTTATCCCCGAACGTTTTAATGACTTGCATCAAATCTACATTATAAGGCTTATCGGTATTCTGCTGAAATACAGGCACTGCATCGCCACAAGAGAAAACGAGTGCGTCAAACTCATCTTCGTGTCCCTTCAAATTAGCAATCACATCATCTGCTGTTAGGCTGATTCCTGAATTTGTTTTAATCTCCTTCGTATCCGATACGGCAAATACTTTATATGAAATGCCATTCTCGAAAAATGCTTCCAAATATTGGAATAATCCACAACCATTTACCGGATTCACTGCTAAAACTGCAACTTTCTTTGCCATAATCATAATTATTTAAATGAAACAATAGTTATTATTAGTAAGTTTATTACTTTTGTGATGCAAATGTATCTCTCTTGTTTGAGAAATGCAATAACGTACTTGAAAATAAGGAAGTTACATAGAGGTAACTATTGCTGAAGCTCAATAAAATACAAAACGTTAAAGAATGAAAAACTTTCATCCGACGGGGAATTGTCCGATAAGAGATGTGCTTAGCCGCTTGGGAGATAAGTGGTCGATGCTGGTGCTTATTACGCTGAACGCAAATGGAACTATGCGTTTTAGTGATATCCATAAAACGATAGAAGATGTCTCTCAAAGAATGTTGACTGTTACATTGCGTACTTTGGAATCAGATGGATTAGTTGAACGGAAAGTATATGCTGAAGTACCTCCCCGTGTGGAGTATTGCTTGACAGATACAGGAAGTACATTGATTCCTCATATTGAAGGACTGGTGGGATGGGCCTTGGAGAATATGAGTACTATTTTGGACCATAGACAAATGAATCAGCAACATTAATGACAACGAAAGAAATGAATGAGATAGAGACTGAACTGATTATGCTCGGAACGGGTAATGCTACTGTAACCAAATGCTATAATACTTGTTTTATCCTTAAAACGAAAGAGACAGTGCTGTTGGTTGATGCAGGGGGGGGAAATGGAATTTTAAATCAGTTGGAAAAAGTGGATATGCTTATTGATAGTATACATGATATGTTTGTGACGCATGCTCATACCGATCATATACTGGGGGCTGTCTGGATGATACGTATCATTGCGCAGCGGGCATCCAATGGACACTATTCTGGTAGGTTTCGAGTGTATGGACACGATAAAGTATTGATGGTGTTGGATCAAATATGCCGCATGACGCTTCCTGTCTCGGTTATGGGAGCTATCAATAAGTATGTTGAGTTCTGTGAAGTCAAACATGGTGATACTCTCCGGCTCGGAGACTTGAATGTACAATTTTTCGATATTGCCTCCACTAAAGAAAAACAATTTGGCTTCCGGGCATTATTGCCTGATGGAAAGTCTCTGGCTTGTTTGGGAGATGAACCATATAATGAGCAAAACCGTGCGTATGCTGAAGGAGTAGACTGGTTATTGTGTGAAGCATTCTGTTTATATGCGGACCGTGAACGTTTTAAACCTTATGAAAAACATCATAGTACGGCACAGGATGCAGGCAGGCTGGCGCAACAATTGGGAGTAAAGAATTTATTGTTATATCACACGGAGGATAAGACGTTGGAAACTCGCAAGAAGTCTTATACAGAAGAAGCATCCCGGGAGTTTTCCGGAATGGCGTATGTACCTGATGATTTGGAGAAAATACTTCTGTAGAAAGAGGTCTTTAACATGAGGAGGAGATCAAAGTTGAATAGCCAACTCATTATCAATAATGTCTTGTTCTATATTCTTCTCTTTTATTTATTTCCGAAATGTGATTTCTCATTTTTTTATATATTGATTTAATTCCTGGCAATCCACAGACAGCTCATTCACTACTTTCCAACCAAAGATACCGTTATGTAGGGTAACGTGCAACGTGCAGCCTACAGCTACCTGTGCATCTATTGGTACATGGAAATAAAGCTGTTCTCCGGGATTACCGATACTTTCAGCCTGTAATACACGACATTCAGGCAGAAAAGCACGATAGCGGGATGAGTTGTTCGGACGCTGGAAACGTACTTTCGTCACCCGATATTCCGCTTGGACAGATGCATCATCCGCCATCCATCGGTTAGTATGTAACAACAAGCTGATGCCAATACCATGCAGGAAAAATCCAATTGCAAAGCTCCATCCCAGTGTTTTTAGGTAATAACTAAACGGTGTGCCTTTGTTTGCTGCCAGCACACCTATGATGGTGATGAATATTGCTGTGGTGAGCATCATAATAAGTATAAGCTGCCGATAACTGACACCACACAAGGCCGTACTGTTTAGTAATGCTCTATCCGGAGATAACAGATAGAGCAATACGACAAATAATATAAGGGCGCCTGTCAGTATTAGAAGGCAGCCTACTGTCTCCTTACGGTCTTTTCGCTTCTCACGAAGTTCGCCGACGGTGGTGAATCTACGGTATTTCATGATTTCATAAATATCATTATCCCGATCCCACCAAGCATGATGATGATAGCATTGATAATCATTCCGACTCTCAATCCTTTTTCGCCGAATACGTCATATAACCACAGGAGAAAATTGAATCTTCCGGTGCGTTGTCCCGTCATGTCAAATATCCATTCCCATCGGCGAATAGCCCCGATAAGGACTAAAGCTCCCAAAGCGATGAGGATTAAACCGCCACTTGTTGGTGTCAGGTTGCTAAAAAAATCTTGTTCTTTTTCCATGTTTGTTATTTTAGTTTTATTGTTTAACTAACAATGTTTGGCAGCGTGCTATTTTAAACCGCGTACTGTTTGGTTAGTAACTTTTTTAATGCTAACGTTTCTCAATACTACAATATAAGAGTCAAAAGTCATTCCATTAATTTCTTCTTCATATCCGTTAGCATCAACCACACTTCTAAGAAGGCTTGAAACAGGAATTAGAAATTGAGGATTGGCTGCAGATGGCTTATATTTTGTATAAATCGCATTTATTTGATGGACTGTTCCTTGTAAAATATGTAATCCATCACTCGTTTCATAATGTGCATCGTATATGTATTCTATTGTTTGGTTGACGTCAGTTAGTGTTTTATTGAAAGTAAAAACATCCCATCTAACCATATCGTTTATACTGAATGGTTGACCGCAACATTGCATCTGCCATCCTTCATAAAGTACTGTGTAGTAATTTTCCATATGTTTTTGTTTACTTGGTTAATAATATCCGGTAGTGTGTAGCATTATGTTGTTAGCTGTTTGCTATCGTCCAATTCCCTTTTTGCTTTTATAAATAGCTCCATTAACCTATCAGCAAATTCCTCATTCTCAAAATGTTTGAATTCATGCCAGCAAACAATCGTTATCGGTGCTTCTTCTAGTACGTTTTTTATGCAATTCAAAGCCCAACTTTTATTATCTGCATTATACCAGTCTTTTTCAATCTCTTCTGATACTCTTGCGGTAATTTTATCCAAATTCTTACCGATTAATAGATGTTTATCATCTATAGGTGGGATGATATGCTCTAATTCACATTCTTTGAAATTGATGAATTGCATCGTTGCCAATGAAAAATCGATATTCTTCATGATTACTTTAGAAGCATCAAGGATATTCTCCATTTTTGTATGTTTCTTAATCCGGAAGATAACTTGTTCTGATTTATCTGAAGTTTGATACTGTGTGATTTCCTCTTTTCTCATTCTCTGTATCATAAAATCATCTATCAAACCTACAAAGCGAACATTTTCCATATAAAGACAATATATTATGTAACTTTTTATCTTGCAGTTCTCAAATACGGTATTTGTTATATATGAAGCGTTTGTGATTTTACCTAATTTACATTTGACAAAAGTGCAATTATTCTGCCCACCGCCCCAAGCTCCGAGGTAGGTAGCAGACAAATCGACTCTTGTAAATGTGCAGTTTTCAAAGAAACAGCACCAAAATCTGGTATGTCCGCAAATAGTCTTATTGAAAATGCAATTACGGAAGTTCACGTTCTTAAAAACGACTTCGGTGATATCCGACTTTGTGAAATCATAATCCACAAAATCCATATTCTCAAATTTTGCATCTTCCGCTATTTTTAAGCCCTTGTATTCAGTGTTCATTTTCTGTCTTATTTTGCGGGTGATAATGTTCGGCAGCGTATGCTTTTGGCGGTGTGCTGTTTGTTAGCAATACATTATGAATGTTTGCAATGCAGAACCTAATACTTTTCCCATAATTTATTGATATTGGAACGTCTGACTTTTTCTCCTTCTCTCAAATCAGGCAAAGAAAGCAGTGTTTTATCATGTTCGATAATTTGTTCTATTGAAACAATATAAGCATCATCTTCTTTAATTGTATATGCATGAAAACATAGCCAATCACCATCATCATCGTATATAACATTAGTTATTGGTTTATTTTCAATCATAACTTGCTTTGAAGTTATAACTGGCTTCAGCTTTTCTTCATTAATTATTTTCATAACTTTCTATTATTTAATTATTATTGCTAGTGTTAAGTCACTAACTGATTTTGGACAGTTTGCAGGTTGTTATCATCTAGTTAATATAGGGTTAAATCCCGCACAGTGTTATTTTTCCAAATAAAGCTGAAACAATAATCCAAATCGTCTGTGGTAAATGTGATTTCCCAGCTATCGTTGTACTTGACGGATGCTTTTATTTCTTCCGGATAAAATCTATTCTGCCACGAAATATATGCTTCTTCTTTATGTGCCAATCGGCTTTCATTAGGTAATAAGCTTTCCACCCGGGCAATCACTGATTTCCAATTCTCCAACAATGCCTGTAAATCCAATAACTGTTGTGACAAAGGAGCTGAAGCATCTCCTTCTAACCAAATCACAGTTTCCGCCGAATATGATGGTAACTGTACTGTGCTCCACCAGGCGTAGTGCTCATTCTGCCACCAATCACAAACCTTAGAGTGAAAGATTCCCAAATCTTTTACTGCATATTCTTTTTTTGTTCCTAATAAAATATTTACCAGCTTTTTGAAAGATCCCATTGCTTCTATTTTTTAGTTTGTTGCGAATGACTTTAAAAGGAATGACATAATTAGTCTCCTTTTTCTTTTGATTATCAATTGTAGTAGGTTATTGTAAGATCTTCAATCTTGGCACTCTATTCTTCATTTTCTGTTTCCTCACTATAAGCCAATTGGATATCAATAAACTGAATGACTAATTGACAAATGGTTCCATTTTCATCAATACCCCAATATACGGGATAGGCACCATCTCCAAATCCGGATTGAAAAATTGGCATATGATATTCTGTTCCCGGTACCTGCCAATTCAGCCAGTCGCCTCCTTTGCGCTGATATTCCGGATGTTGGTTATAATTCTCTTTAAATAGAGATGCAAAATATCCATCGTAGGGGTTATCATCAGGATTATCTTTGCGCCATTGTTCATCCCAATCACAATAAATGCGATGAAGTACCTCGTCACAGATACAGCCCAGTCCAGCATCGACACAAAAGCCAAAATAATCTCCATCTTCCAATGTGTCAAGGTCTTCATTTCCGACCAATGCTTCGTAGAAGCGAACAGCTCGTTTTTCAGAAAAACATAGACGTACAGCGGCATAGCGGTCGCAATCCTCACCATCAGATTTGACTACACATATTTCAGTGTGATATGTTCCTGTAGGAGCAGTTAGAAGATAGGGGCGTTCACTACGGTCAGAGAGATATACCAATGGATCTCTTACCAACACTTTCCCGCTTGGTAAATCACATGCCCCAATGTCCATTATAGCTAATGCTTTTCCGGCGATTTCTTTCTGTTCAAAATAAGTATTCAGGTCAACGGGACAAACAGTCTTTTCTTTTACTGCTTCCCATTTTTCCATCCATTTGTTGTCATTAACTGTTTCCATATTTTTCTTTATTTATTAGTTGTTAATTGCGGGTAGCTTTTGTCATTAGGTCGCACAGATGTATGTTAATAACCTTTTTACCACTCTTCAAAGTTTTCTTCTATAAAAACTGCAAGTCGTTATTTATAAAATCATTCTTTTCATTTTACTATTGCACTGTCGATAACGTTGTACTAACAGCGGTAATTTGTCCTTCGCTGTTATTTTTTTTAATTATACCATTAAAACTTTCTTCTAAAATATCGTCGAACGATCTCTTCTTTTTGGTATTTAGCAGCTTTCCAACAATTGATTTGGGCAGTAATGTATACTGGCTTTGCTTGCCTTTACTCTGACAGGCGTGTATCAGCAGATGGGGTATATTTATTCTATCTTTTGCCTGATATGCTTTCATGTTTGTATCTTATAAAATAGTTATCATTTATTTAAAGATTATATTTTCATATAGATCACATATAATCATCTTGTATTTAGCAGTATACTAATTATACTGTTTTTTGTAACGAGTGATACGCAAATGTAATGATAATATTTATAAGAAAATTATTTCTCTAAATATTTATTTATTTTTATTTTATTCGAACTTGCTTACTTATAATTTCGGGTAAATTATTACCTTTGCTACCAATCGAAGATAACCGTTTGAAATGAAAGAGGATAAGACGCAAAGAATACGCCGTACTCGCAACGAATTAAAGGAGGCTACCCTCCGAGCTGTGTCGGAACTATCAAAAGAAAAAGGATTGTCCCGTATCACGATGGTGGATATTGGGGAGAAAGCAGGCATTCGTGTAGACGTGTTGAAACGTAACTACACTTCTGTGGAGAAGATACTTTCGCTTTATGCCGCTTCGGTAGACTATTGGATTTCTGATCTGTTCACCCCCAAACATCCGATGGCGACAATTAATGAAAAGGTAATGGCCGAAGTCTTTACCAATCTTGCCAATGCCCTCTATAACGATAGTGAGATGCAAAAACTGCTTCTTTGGGAATTGTCCGAAGATAATCCTACTACTCGTCGGCTGGCAGCCAACCGGGAATTATTCTATGCTGATGTATTTACCCGCTACAATGATCTGTTTAAGGATACAGGGCTTCACATCGATATTATTTCGGCATTGATAAATGCAGGTATCTATTACCTGATTCTTCACCGTAAACGTTCCACTTTTTGGGGTGTAGACTTCTCAAAACGTCCGGAACGAAAACGGTTTATCGAAGCCATCGGTCAGGTGATTACCTTAATCTTCAATACTCTTGAACAACAAAAACAAACAGTGGAGATAGCTCGCAAACTCAAACTGAAAGGCGTTGCTCTTGATGTGATAGCCGAATGTACGGGGTTGTCAAACGAGTTTGTGGAACAGTTGTAGTGTCCAGAAAGTTTATATCTTTGCAATAAACTATTTTATAGGTTGTTGATAAACAAATATAACGGTACAGGTCAATGACTTCCACACCGTTCAATATCTAAAAATATGGAGATAAAACTAGTAACTTCAGATAAAAAAGAATTCCTCGATTTATTACTCTTGGCTGATGAACAAGAGGATATGATTGACCGATATTTGGAACGTGGTGACATGTTTGTTCTTTATGATGACGGGCTGAAAGCTCTTTGTGTGGTGACACGTGAGGGGGAAGGTGTTTATGAAATCAAGAATATAGCTACTGTTCCTTTCTTCCAGCGCCAGGGGTACGGAAAACGTTTAATAGAGTTTTTATTTGAATATTATCAAGGGAAGTGCTCTGAAATGTTGGTGGGCACAGGAGATGTACCTTCTTCCAGATCATTCTATGAACATTGTGGTTTTGCGATTTCTCACCGGATAAAGAATTTCTTTACTGACAACTACGATCATCCGATGTATGAGGATGGTGTGCAGTTGGTGGATATGATATATTTGAAGAAAACATTTTAGTGTGTAACGATGGAAATAGATATCAATCATTTGGTGAAAGAATATGGAAATATGATTTCCATGATTGCTCACCGGATGATTCAGAATAAAGAAATCGCCCGCGAAGCAGCACAGGAAGTGTGGTATGAACTTTGCAAAAGTATCAGTAGCTTTAAAGGCGATTCGGAGATTTCTACATGGATATACACTATCGCTCGTCGCACTATTGGCAGATATGCAGCATGTGAAAAGCAGGTGAAAATGTCGGAAATCGAATATTTCCGTTCGTTGCCGGAAATTGAATATTCCGGTGGGGAAGAAGCGAAGCGGGAATGGATAAAAGAAAGGTGCGACTGGTGTATCACCGCTTTAAATCATTGTCTGAATAATGATGCTCGTCTGATTTTTATCTTTAGAGAAAATGTCGGGTTGCCTTATCGGCAGATTGGCGAAATCATGGAACTGAAAGAAAGTAATGTGCGGCAAATCTATAATCGTTCCATTCAGAAAATCACAGCTTTTATGAATGATACTTGCCCGTTATATAATCCCGATGGTGCTTGTAAATGTCGCATTTGCAAACCGGTATATTCTATTGATATGGATAAAGAATATACAATGGTGCAACGAATGATGAGGCTTGCCGATTTATATAGGAAGTTTGAAAAAGAACTACCGAGGAAAAATTATTGGGAGAAATTCTTGCAGTAAGTTGTCACAAAGCTCATTTGCTTTTCCACTAACTATATGTATAATTAAAAAACATATAGTTATGAGTAAAATTGACTTTTTAAAGGAGCAGATTATAGAAGCTCGCACATTTGTGAATCGTTTGATGTCTGAATTGCCGGAAGATTTGTGGTATGTTATTCCTGAAGGAACAGATTCTAACTTTATTTGGCAAGTGGGACATCTGCTTGTTTCACAGAATTTCCATACACTGACAGCTGTTACCGGAGTGAACGAAAAGGTGGGGCGGTTAGTGCCTCCTATCCCAAAATATAATAGAATATTCAATGGTATGGGAACATTGCATCGTTCCATAGAAAAGGACTTGATTCCAGTTGCTGAATTGAGAGAACAAACGGAAATTGTTCATCAAATCTGTATCGAGAATCTGGAAACTCTGAATGATGATGTTTTGGCAGAGTGCTTGCAGCCTCTCCCGTTTAAACATCCTGTTGCGGAAACTAAATATGAAGCATTGTCGTGGAGCTTTAAACATGAAATGTGGCATAGTGCAGAAATGGAAGCTATCAAAAGAGATTTAGGTTATCCAATCGTTTGGATGAAATAATGATTATGTCCATTTCTATTACTGTGTAAATAAATAGACTTATTAATGACCTGCTATTGTATGCAAACGTGTTTCTCAATTTTTACAATTAAGGACTGCGCTCTTAATAAATGTACTTTCTGTTTATAATAAACTTTTTGATAGTTTATTATAAACGGTATCAGAGTTTATTAAAAACTATTTTGATCGTTTTTAGAGATTCGATAGAATGAATTAAGTAAAAATATAAACAAAATAGGGCAATGATCGTTAGATCATTGCCCTATGATATATCTGTACTAATACTGAAATGTATCAGTTTAAAGGCTGTTTATGTCTCTATTTTTCTTATATTTTTCATTCCTCTTATTGCTTTTGTTTCCTCAAAGATACAAAATAAAAAGCCATTTGTCAAGTGTTTCAGAAGAAAGCCTCTTGTTTATTGAGTAACTCTGGATTTATTCATAAATCATATACGGTTACAGCTATTTCTTTATCAATTAATTCTTCTTTGATAATTTGTTCGATAACCTCCCATTTCCCGCCAGCCAATCCACAACCAATTCGTGGCATATGTATACTTGCCTTCTGTTCCATTGCAAACAAGGCTACTTTTTTTAAACATTGTCGGACTGCTTCATAGCGGATAGGAGGTAATCCATTTGTATTTTTGTAGATACCCTGCTGTCCTATCATATTGGCGACATATATATCATCTGCCACGTGGACGAACTGTACATCTCCTAAGGAGAATTCTTCTTGGGATTTATACCATTGGCGGTAAGCTTCTTCGGTAACTTTCCATTTTTTGGAAAGTGCCAATACGAATCCTTTTCCCCATCCTCCAATATCATTGCAGATGTGAGTGATGATTTTATTACCCGGTGAGATAGGAGATGTAGCATCTCCTTTAATATATATTATATCCATAGTTTTCTAATTGACAGCTTGAAAAATAGAATCTTATTCATTAAACCAGTCTATTTTCTTTGAAAAATACATCACTATTGCCAGAATGATAAACAGCCCTAAGCTGCCTGCCAATAATGCGAAAGTCTCCAGTTGGATAAGCACAAAGATGTAAATATAGAGTATAGTCAACAAACCGGACATGATTAATGACGGTTTCTTTTTCTTGGTGATTCCGAACATATATCCGCCTACCAGTATAATAGTCAGTGCAGAAGATAACAAATAGGCCGGGTTGAAACCGACGTGTTCGGAGAAGGAGAGGAGCAGGCTGTAGAATAGACAGAGAGCCAGTCCTACCAATAAATACTGCAAGGCATGAATGCGGGTATTGTTCATGATTTCAGTGAAGAAGATAACTCCGAAAGTCAGTAGGATAATCAGAATGGCATACTTTGCGGAGCGCATGGACTGCTGGTATTGTTCCACCGGAATTTTGAAGTTCACACCGAAACTGGAACTCTCAATATCCTTGATATTTGAGGTGTTGAAGTCAACCATCACCTGTGAGTAATTCCGGTTCAAGTTTAAAACTTGCCATTGCGCAGAAAATTCCTTCTCCGTAATATTCCGGTTGTTAGGCAGATAGTTTCCGGTAAAGCTAGGTGTATTCCAGTTAGCTTTTAGATCTACACGGGTTGTTTTACCCAATGGAATAAAGTTGAGTGACTGTGAACCTTTCAGTTTGATTTTTATTTCGTATGGCAGTTTTTTGTTCAGCTTCAACTCCCACAAATTAGCGATCGCATGAACTCCGGTGTTAGCTATTCCTCTGTTGTCCATACCCGGTTCGAATATATAAACAGAATCTCCCAAGGTGATGCTGATTTGTTCGCTGATACCCCGCATGTCGGTCAGGTTCAAGCAAATAGCTGCCCTATCAAACTGCAACTGGTCCATGTCTATTCTGCTCTTTTTCAATTCTTCCGAACTGAATGACCCTTTCAATGTTAGTTCCGATTGATATACATTGACCTCATAGATACTTCTTTTCAGGATTTCAGTCTTCAGTTGTCCGTTGACCATAAGCTCGTCAGGAAAAAGTATCAGGTCTTTGATGGAAACCTTCTTCTCACCGTTGTTTTCAGTGACAACCGGATACTGGAGATTCAGGTAAGGGCCAGTGATGGTCTGTGCAAGACTCCATTTTTCGCTTACCTCGTCGATAGCTTCTTCCTGGGTTCGTCCCCGTTCGGAAATAAGATTCTCAATCATAAACATGGGTATCATCAGGAGAAGGATTAATAATCCGATGATGACAACCTTGATTGTTTTGGAGAAACGGTGGAGGCATCCCATAGGTTGCTGCGCCTGTTGCTCATTTAAATTTTCATTGAAAGCGTCCATAAGCCAGTAGTGTTTTGATGAATTATTTATTTTGATTTTAGAAATTTCTCTAAGGCTTCAATATGCGATTTGAAAGCTTCTCTGCCTTGCGGGGTTGCCTGAAAAACAGTCCGTGGTTTTCGTCCGACAAAACTTTTGTTGCATACGATATATCCCAGTTCTTCCAGGGCACGGGTATGGCTGGCAAGATTGCCGTCGGTCAGAGAGAGCTGTTCTTTCAGAAAATTGAAATCAGCTTCCTCATTTACCATCAGAATAGCCATGATGCCCAGTCGGACCTTGCTTTCGAATGCTTTATTAATATATTGGAATGCTTCTATCATTTATGATCTCTTTCTTTCGTAGTGTAAATAGAACAATATACCATAGAGGATATGGAAACCGCCGAAACCGATGGTCCAAAACAATAATGAATGACCTTCCCAAAAACAGTCTACGACGCCCAAACAGATGAAGGCATAGCCTAACCATACGATGCTGGAATAAGTAAACTTGGAAACGTTGACTAGTGCCAGCCCGTAAAATAGAAGCATGACAGAAGCCAGAATGTCATAATACTCGTGCATAAGGATGGAAATACATAAAACACCTCCGGTCAGCATCGGAAGAGAGAAATTCCACAATGCCCGGTATGTGAGGCGGCTGAAAAATTTTTGCCCTGTCTTCTTGGATTTGTAATAGGACAGGATGCAGGCAGTGACCGCAGCGGCTACCAATACGAGCGAGGCTATTATAGCCATTAATTCAAGGGCAACCATTAAATGAGTGCCCGGTGTAATAACTTGTGTGGCGATATATGCGCCAACTAATGCGTAAATGCCCGCCATGATTGCAGCGAGACCACTTAGAGAGATAAACTTTGAAGACTTTTCCATCAACTCTTTTATCTCATTTACCGATTCTAATGCTTTATTTTTATTCATATAAAAAGTACTTTGTAATGCAAAGTAAAATAAAAGATTTCAGATGAACAAACTTTTTGCTTGAATATTTTGATAATAAAGAGTTCAATGGTATGATGAGGCTTTGATATGGTATTATACAAAAAAAGAATTGCTGTCCCGTTCAACTTCTTGTTGAGTAGGGGATAGCAATTCTATGGTGTTAACGATGTGTCTTTTAACTTCGTATAAGTTACTGTATCAAAAAAATAATTTACAAGGTTACGCCTGTTTTAAAGATAGCAATTTCGCGATAGCCTTTCTTTTCGTTGTTTACGAATTCACCGCTTGCTACTTTGATAATATAATCAATGAAGCGTTCACAAGTCTTTTCCATTGGTTCGTTTTCTACAATTACACCAGCATTGAAGTCAATCCATCCCGGTTTGTTTTTAGCCAGCGTCGAGTTGGTGGAAATCTTCATGGTTGGAACAAAAGTACCGAAAGGAGTACCACGTCCGGTGGTGAAAAGTACCATGTGACATCCGCTTGCAGCAAGGGTGGTGGCTGCAACCAGGTCATTGCCCGGAGCAGAAAGCAGATTAAGACCTTTTTTCTGTAAACGTTCACCGTAAGGCATCACGCCGGATACATAGCTCTTTCCGCACTTTTGGGTACATCCCAGTGCTTTTTCTTCCAGGGTAGAGATACCGCCGGCTTTGTTTCCCGGAGAAGGATTTTCACCGACAGGCTCTCCGTGTGACAGGAAGTATTCTTTGAAGTCATTAATCAGATGGACGGTCTGTTCAAACAGTTCCTCGTTTTTGCAACGGTTCATCAGGATGGTTTCTGCACCGAACATTTCCGGTACTTCGGTCAATACGCTTGTACCTCCCTGTGCAATCAGGAAATCGGAGAACATACCCAATAGCGGGTTTGCCGTAATGCCGGAGAAACCATCGGAACCACCGCATTTCAATCCCACACGCAGTTCGGACAAAGGAACATCGGTGCGTTCGTCTTTAGAAGCCTTTGCATATAAATCACGTAGGATTTCCATTCCTTCTTCATACTCGTCACCTACCTTTTGAGTAACCATGAACTTCACGCGGTCTTCATCAAACTCGCCCAGAAACTCACGGAACACGTCCGGCTGGTTATTTTCGCATCCCAAGCCTACTACCAATACAGCGCCTGCATTGGGGTGAAGCACCATGTCACGAAGAATCTTTTTCGTATTTTCGTGGTCGTCACCAAGTTGTGAGCAACCGTAGTTGTGTGGGAAAGCGACAATGGCATCCACTCCCTTACCTTCGGTTTCGCGACGCAGTCCTTCAGCCAGTTGACCGATGATACCGTTTACGCAACCTACTGTCGGGATAATCCATATTTCGTTTCTTACCCCTACATCACCGTTTTTGCGACGATAACCTTTGAATGTAAGATCTTTATGAGGAATATCCAAAGAAACCTGAATCGGGTTGTAAGTGTAATCCAACAATCCGGCGAGGTTGGTTTTGATGTTCGTTTCGTTCATCCAGTCACCCTGTTTCTTTGCCATTCGTGCATGTCCGATAGGATAACCGTACTTGATTACATTTTCGCCTTCAGCAAAATTCTTCAATGCGAATTTATGTCCGGCAGGAATGTCTTCGTTCAATGTAATTTCAATGCCATCTACAGAAAGATGCTCTCCTGCCGGGAGGTTAACAATGGCAACGGCAACGTTGTCGGCAGGATTAATTCTTAAATACTTTGTTTCCATGTAATGTACTTGTAAAGTTGTACTTTGTTGTTATTTGCTATGGTAATAGTCTATTGTTTCTACCGTTAACAAGTCGATGGGCATATAGTTGATGCAGGTCACTTCTTTCTTGAAAATAAGGTGATCGCAAAGAGCTTTGATGCCATTGGCGCCTTGCAGTTCCGGTTGCTGGGCAATGAGGAAAGAGATGCTTCCTTCTTTCAGGCAGGTGACATTCCGTTCCAGAAGGTCATAACCTATCAGATTGAAATCTTTCTTTCCGCGACTTTGCAGGTATTCGCCGACGATATAGGCTTTAGAGTTGAATGTGATTCCGTTCTTCACTGTCGGGTAGGTACGGAAGAATTCATCCAGCATCTCATTGTCTTCGTCGTTGCGTTCGGCATGCAAGTCGAGCTCCAGTATAGTACAAGACGGATGATGTTCTTTCATGTACTGCCTGAAACCGATTTCTCTGTTCTCTTGCTGGTTAGAACCCACAATTCCTTCATGTATTTTGCGGAAAATAACGATTTCCTTTTCATCCCGTGCCAGTAACATCATCATTCTGGCAGCAAAATATCCGCTTTGGCGTGAGTTCTGACCGAAGAAGGCGAGAGGAGGAACGTCTTTGATATTGGAATCTATATATATATAAGGTATATCCAATGCCTGCAACTGATCGGTGAAACCTTTCGTATATTGCGGAGCGGTAGGAGCTACCATCACTCCGTCCGGCTGTAAAGCCAGAATGGCTTCGCTGGCATTCTCGAATGAATGGTAGTCGTACGGATCGTAATAGTTGATTTTCACCGAAGTATTGAAATCCGAATAGGTGGCAATAGCTTCGTGGATACCGGTTTCTACCGCTGTCCAGTATTCGCCTTCCAGATGCTCCGGCAGCAGACAGATAAACGTATACTTCTTATTAGAAGCCAAAGCGCTGGCGTACATGTTGGGCTGGTAGTCAAGCTGCTTCAGAATTTCTTCTACGCGTTTCTTGCTGGCTTCCGACACTCCGCTACGTCCATGAATAACGCGGTCTACTGTTCCCACTGATACATCTGCCAGACGGGCGATGTCTTTGATTCTGATCCTTTCGGGCAATTTATTCATACGATAACCTTTATTTATATAGGTTTTTGTGCTCGCACACAATAATAATCTTAATATTTTCGATACAAATATATAACAATTTTTGTAATTACGAAAATTGTTGTATCTTTGTGCCCGCACACGAAAGGTATGTGGCGTTAGTCTTTTTATGGATTAATAGACATATTATCAGCGTGTTAACCCCTAAAATAGGGATGAAATGATAAATTGAAAGTTCATAATATTAATAACTTAGAATTTAAAACATAAGATTATGGGAAAGAAAGTCGTTACATTAGGCGAAATCATGCTTAGATTATCAACTCCGGGTAATACTCGTTTTGTTCAATCTGACTCTTTTGATGTAGTATATGGTGGTGGAGAAGCTAACGTTGCAGTGAGCTGTGCCAACTACGGACATGACGCCTATTTCGTAACTAAATTACCGAAACACGAAATTGGACAGTCTGCTGTTAACGCATTGCGTAAATATGGCGTAAAGACAGACTTTATTGCCCGTGGTGGCGACCGTGTAGGTATCTACTACTTGGAAACAGGTGCTTCTATGCGTCCTAGCAAAGTTATTTATGACCGTGCTCATTCTGCAATTGCTGAAGCTGACGCTGCTGATTTCGACTTTGATGCTATCATGGAAGGTGCTGACTGGTTCCACTGGTCTGGTATCACTCCGGCTATTTCTGACAAGGCTGCCGAGTTGACTCGTCTGGCTTGTGAAGCTGCAAAACGTCACGGCGTAACTGTTTCTGTTGACTTGAACTTCCGTAAGAAACTGTGGACGAAAGAAAAAGCACAGTCTATCATGAAACCGTTGATGCAGTTTGTAGACGTATGTATCGGTAACGAAGAAGATGCAGAACTTTGCTTGGGCTTCAAACCGGATGCTGACGTTGAGGCTGGCCACACAGATGCTGAAGGCTACAAGGGTATCTTCCAGCAAATGATGAAAGAATTCGGATTCAAATATGTAGTTTCTACTTTGCGCGAATCTTTCTCTGCTACTCACAACGGTTGGAAAGCTATGATCTACAACGGAGAAGAATTCTATACTTCAAAACGTTATGATATCGATCCGATTATCGACCGTGTAGGTGGTGGTGACTCTTTCTCCGGCGGTATTATCCATGGTTTGATGACTAAACCTAATCAGGGTGCTGCTCTTGAATTCGCTGTTGCTGCATCTGCATTGAAACATACTATCAATGGTGACTTCAACCTTGTTTCTGTAGAAGAAGTAGAAGCATTGGCTGGTGGTGACGCAAGCGGTCGCGTACAGAGATAATTTGGAGAGTTGAAAAGTAAAGAAAATCAATTCATTTAAATAGTAAATAATAAGATGGCAAAATTCGATAAAATAGCCGTATTGAATAAGATCGGCTCTACAGGAATGGTTCCTGTATTCTATCACAAAGATGCAGAAGTTGCAAAGAAAGTAGTAAAGGCTTGTTATGACGGTGGTGTTCGTGCTTTCGAATTCACAAACCGTGGTGACTTTGCACAGGAAGTATTTGCTGAAATCGTTAAATTCGCAGCAAAAGAATGCCCTGAAATGGCAATCGGTATCGGTTCTATCGTTGATCCGGCTACTGCTGCTATGTACCTGCAACTGGGTGCTAACTTCGTGGTAGGTCCGTTGTTCAACCCTGAAATTGCTAAGGTATGTAACCGTCGCTCGGTAGCTTATACTCCGGGATGTGGTTCTGTGTCAGAAGTTGGTTTTGCGCAGGAAGTAGGTTGCGATCTTTGCAAAGTATTCCCGGGTGATGTTTACGGAACTAACTTCGTGAAAGGTTTGATGGCTCCGATGCCATGGTCTAAGCTGATGGTAACAGGTGGGGTAGAACCTACTAAGGAAAACCTGACTGCATGGATTAAAGCCGGTGTATTCTGCGTAGGTATGGGCTCTAAACTGTTCCCGAAAGATAAGGTAGCAGCAGAAGACTGGGCTTATGTAACTGCAAAATGTGAAGAAGCTCTCGGCTATATTGCTGAAGCTCGTAAATAAGATTAGAGAGCGAAAGCTATCTATAATAAAAAGAGGTTGATGCGACAGTCTCTTTTAAAATATGCCTTGAGGGTTAGTTAGTTTAGTTAGTATATGAGGCATATTTTCATTTTGTTTAAAGGTGTTTAAAGGGGATAGGCCATCGGAATGAGTGACTCATTTCGGTGGCTTGTTTTTTTATTTCCTTTTTATATGTTGTCGATGTTCGAATATATAAATGGGCAGGAATATTAACAAGAAGCAGAGAACACTGATGAGGAGCAGATAACGGTTGTAGAGATACTCTCCCTCCTGGGGAGGAGCACTTAACAGGCATCTTAAGCAATCGCAGTCCATATCCTGACTGTCGTGCTGGCAAAGCAAAAAGCAGAAAGTAATGAGAACGATACCTAATAACAGGCAGATGATTAGTAGATTTCTGCGATAATGTGTGTGTCTTTTGTCGGGTTTTGATAAAGAAGAAACCATGTTTTGTTCTGATAGTTATCAATGTAAAATGAAAGAAATAAAGGGCAGACAATGCCTGAATAGGATTGTCCTGCCCGATACTATTGATTATTGGTAGGAAATATACTTTTAATGGTTATTCCGGAACATAAATAATCTCACCGTTATCCAGTTCGTAGGCTATCCCTACTTTTCTTCCTCTTTTCCCTGAATCCTCCTCTTTCTGACCGGAAGGCTTGTAAGTGTTGATTTTCTTTCCTTCCTTGGAGATGATTTCCATATTTTCTTTACCAGGATTCTTCACGATGGTGAAATCTTCCTGTCCGAAAACTTCCGTCATATTCATGTGCATCACCATTGCTACCATCAATGCCACGGCAAATACCATCGCTACGTCGAACAAGTTTACTACTACACTTAGCGGGTCGGTATCCTCTTCTTTGAGGAATTTGCTGACTCTTCTATTTCTTTTCATTATTGGACTCTCCGGTTGTTTCGTTTAATACTCTTGATACATAATCGAGGTTGTTGACATCTTTGGCATACCAACGTTGTTTGAACTGCATGGATATCAGTCCCACAGCACTAATAACCAAACCTACAACAGTCGTTGCAAATACTACCTGCATATTATATGCCATTCCGGAGATATCTCCTGTAGAAAGTCCCACAAGTGCCGGACTCATGGAAATCAATGTTCCTATCAATCCGAGAACCGGACCTATCTTAGCCAGCATTTTAGAAAGAGACACATCTTTCTCTGCTTCATTCTCGAATTTTGTTATCAGGAAGTCAGAGTAATCTGCACTGGCCGGATGGTAGAGCAGATCGCGGAGATAACCCATATATAGTGAATTGTCTTTGTCGGGTAAAGCTGCTTTCAGATCGTCTATCCGTGCATCTTTAATGAGTTGGTCCAGTGCTTTGTCATTTTTACGTTTGGTCATGTACATGTTGTAGGTGCCTCCGATCAAAATAAGTGAACGAACGAACAGGCACAGCAAAATAATGATATCGGGTATAAGTAAACTGTTCGCTACCCAGAATAAAAGTTTAGAGATGAGTTCCATATAATATTTTATTGATTGATTTTACTTCTTTTTTTTAATTCTTTACGTTGTAATAAAGGCCATTTCAGCTTGTTCCAGGCAAATCCAATGAGAAACAGGATAACGAACAGACCGATGGACAAGATAATCGCTTTCCAGTTGAGCGCCTCTTCGGTGGCGGCATAGGTCGTTTTCCCATTGACAGTGGTCAGTAGTCCGAGGATACAGATGAATAAGCTGACAAGGAAATGAACTTCCAACCGGAGATCGTCTTCGGGTACAAGATACTTCATCAGCCGGCTTAATAATGGGATGGCGATAACCACTATCCCTGCAAATGACCAGGCTGTCACTGAAAAGTCTACGCCAGGTAACCGGAAGATAGCTTCTGTGAGATAGTAGAATAATACGGGGAAGAGCAACAAGCTGGGATACCAGCGAAGTAATTCCGCCCACCATAAATTCTTCTTACCATAAAGTCCGCGCAGGAAAGCCACGCAATAGCCGAAGCAGAGTGCTGACTCAAGCGTTATGATAATAGCCATGTTTTGCAATGCTTCCGTGTTCTGCAGATAATCAGCAATCTGTGTCTTTGACTGGAGAATAGCATACTGCCAGGTGCCGGCTACAAAAAGACCGGCTATCAGGCTGTATATTACGGTTTGCCAAAGTTTCCAGAAACTGAGTTTGAAACTGCAGTTAATCACGATAAACAGCATTAATATGTGAATAATTAACTCCATATTACATTACTTTTTCCGTTTCTTTTTAAGTATTAGCAACATGACAACAAATGCTACCAGAACAATACCTGCGATAAGGCCTCCATTCAAAGAATTTTGTTCTTCCTGTGCCCCTTGTACGGCATCGCTCGATTGTTTCTTCAATACCATGCCTCCTTTGGTCGCTTCTCCGTCCAGGGTGGCTTGTTTCATTTGTTTCAGTTCCTTGTTGTAGTTGGCTGCGGTTTGCGCATCTACTTGAGAGGCGATGAACTGCTGTAATTTGGCATTGTCTCCGGTAAATCCGCTCGCCCGAAGGACCGAATTGTCTGACAAGGTCTGTATGCAGTTTGGCAATATTGGAGAGTTGTTCCGGAGAAGCTTTCCAATATCCTTTGCGGGCAGTTTCCATCATAACGGCAGTCACTTCCTGTAAAGCTGCGGGATTCTGTTTTTCAAAGAAGTCTTTTACATTCAGTTTGTATTCGTCTTTGACATATACATCATATATATTATCCCAAAGTTCCTTGTCGATAGCGGCAGGTTTCATCACGTTCCAGCCATACGTATTGGTTACAGTCTGGGCAACTTCGCTTGCTGCAGAAGCACCGCCTTTCATTTTCTCTTTGATATAGGTAGGATTCAGAATCGTTGTACGGCTTTCTACACCGACTGCTTCTTTAAGTTCCTGCATTTTCATGTTGTTGCGGTTCCGGTAGTCGCTAAGATAAGCGTCCGGGTCTTTACCGGTAACATTGCGTACGGCAAGATTCATACCTCCCATGAATTCATATACGTGGTCGAGGCTCAATGCTCCCCAAGTGTTACTTTGGCGGGGCTGAACGACAACATCAGTACTGTTCAATGCTGCTTCAAAGGCAAATTTCTGAAAGACTTCCCAGTGTTTTTCGTCACCGTAGAAGGCTCCCATATTGTTGAGGTAAGTATCTGCAATTTCCGATTCACTTTCCCAGCGGTCGCCGGATTCCACCATTCCTTGAATTCCTGTACCATACATGCCATTAGCACCTCCGAATACTCGGAAAGAAGCCATTTCGCGGGCATCTTTCGGACTGACACCTTTTTCGGTCAACACTCTTTCAGCTTCTACCACACTGGCAGCTACCTGATTTTCAAACTTGTCGTCTTTCGCTGCCGCAGCCATTTCTACTGCACGGTTAATCAGGAAGAGGCGGGAAGCGGCGATATCACGGAGTTGTCCGGAAGTCTGAACTACTACGTCGATACGTGGACGTCCCAGTTCGGCTGAAGGAATCAGTTTTAGATCACTGACACGACCGAATGCGTCACGAACAGGTTCTACTCCCAGCATATACAGTACTTGAGCAATAGTAGCCCCACCGGTTTCTATAAATTCGGAAGACCAGAGAGTATAACTCACTTTACGTGGGATTGAATCATTGTGACGTTGCTTGTAAGTATCAATCGTTTGTTTGGCTAAAGCGATACCTTTTTCCCAAGCGGATTCTGTAGGAGTTGCTTCGGCATTGATAGCATACATATTACGTCCGGTTGGTAAAGCATTCGGATTAGCAATCGGATCACCTCCGGGAGTAGGAGCGGTGTATCCACCTTTCAATGCATTCATCAGACTGCTTAACTCTTCTTCGGGACTTGTCAGAAGTGCGTTCTTGTAGTTGCCTACATTCTTGATTGTACGCTCTACTTCAGCGATGGCAAGTGCCAGTTCGATTTCTTCTTTACTGTATTCTTTCGGAGCTTTTCCCATAGCGGCCATCATGGCAGCCATACCTTGAGGCTTTTCTTGCTTTCCACTGTTTCCCTGTTTGTCAGAAGATCCGGCAGCTTTTTCTTTATTAGCTTTCATTCCGGCTTCCATTTTCTTCAATGCTTCCGGACTTGCTCCCATAGACTTAGCCATTTCCATTGCTTTTTCAGGATCCATGTTGGCGCCCATTTTCTTCATGGCCTCTTTCATGCTTTCGGGCATTTGACCATGAGGAGAACCCTCTTTGGAGACAGATGCCGGATGTCCTTTACCTGCTTTCTTTTCGTCGGATTGTTCACTCTTTGCCGATGCAGCCATCATCATTGCCATCATACCTTTCGGAGCATTGCGGTCTGCCTCTATTTGACGAGCCTTGGCTAGTTCCTGTGCGGTGATACCGGCTGTACGACAAATTAGTTCATCTGTGGCCAGTGCAGGATTAGCGAGCAACTTTTCTACCAGATGGCGAGCAGGAGTCAAGTACTGTTGTGTAAAGAGGCTGCGGTGCTTGCTAACGGCATCTGTCGCTTTACCACGTTGCTTGTCAAGAGCCAGCAGGCTGTATGCGATAGGTTCTGTAGCCATTGCATAGACGGAAGAAGTGATCCGTTCCGCTTCATAAGGAACTCCCATTGTGTAGAGTTGTCCGGTGATTTTCTCGGTAGCCAGTTCTTCTGCGAAGTTTTCTACACGGGCGATTTCATCTTCCGTATATGGTTTGTTGGCAATGCTGTCCAAACCTAAATCACGGTGAATTCCCATTTTCACAGTCAGCGTTTTGACAGCTAATGATTCCTGATCTTTATTCTCTTTGTGAGAGTTATTGTAAATCTTGATTTTTTCCATCAGCTCCCGATAAATACCACGCACACTGCTTTCAAGGAAAGGAGGAGTGAGGTACGACTGTATGGTGGCATACGAACGGCGTTTAGCCATCATTCCTTCACCAACATTACCAATAGAGTAGATATAGAAGTGCGGAACTGCTCCAACCAGGCGATCCGGCCAGTCGTTGCTGCACAATGCCACTTGTTTTCTGGGAGTAAATTCAAGACTTCCATGTGTACCGAAATGGATCAGTGCGTCAGCCTTGAAACCATGTTGCATCCATAGATAGGAAGCAATATAAGTATGAGGAGGAGCCATATTAGTGCCATGAATCACTTGGAAGGAGTTGTCCCCGCTTCCGGCAGCATTTTGTGGCATTAAGACTACATTCCCGAATTGCAGACGGGCAATACCCAATTTACCGTCGTTAGTCGCCATATAGTTGCCGGGGAATTCGCCGAAAGCATCCACCACTTCCTGATATTTTTCAGGGCGGAGTGACTCTTTCACCCAACTTTCATATTGATCTTTGGTGATAAGTTCGGGATGTCCTTTTTGCATAAAGTCATTAAAGGCTCCCTCTGCGTAAGAGTTGAACACAGCGCCTTGAGCCTGTATCATTTTACCCAGTTTTTCAGCATTTGCAGGCAGACCGGATATGTTGTATCCTTCCTGTTTCATGCGGACCAGAAGATTGTATAGGGAAGGAACCACCTCCATACCGGCAGCGGTCAATGCATTTTGCCCCGGACCTTTATAATAGTAGATAGCTACCTTCTTCTCGCTGTTCGGCTTAGTATTCAGATTCAAATAATTATTGATTGTGGATACGAAAGTCTTCAAGCGTTCGGGTACTGCATACGAATGGCGCAATCCTTCTTCATCCTCATATTGTGCAAAGAGAGCGAAAGGACGGATGGCACCGTCGATTTCCGGAGTCACGATACTTTGTGACATAAATCCTCCTGCCATTCCCATCGGATCTTTCTCCCATTCGTCTACCAGGCTGTTGATGGTGAGCGGAGCAAACAAGAGGATATTCTTAGCTTTCAGATAATCCACCATTTTGTCTCCCATGCGTCCGTGTGCCATGTTGATGATTGCGTCTGGCTGCACTTCGTCAATAAATGACATGAATTTCGTCATTGACTGAACCGGATAAACATTGTAACCTTCTTTTTCAAGAGCCTCAATAAGTCCGGTGGCATCAGCCATTTGTCCGGTTATCATGATTTTACGTGCTCCTTCTTTATAAAGACGGTTGTCCTTCATGAATTTCTCATAATTTGCCACGGTGAGGAACTCCAGTTCATCATCCGGGTTGGTGAGTCCGGCGTGATAGAGCATGTCGCTGGGTCTTTCTGCCGGGTCTTCCACTTCCGGTATGGAAGAGATTTTACCGTCAATAGCTTTACGGATATAATTCAGCATATTCCGGTAGTTGGTCTTTCCTCCGTTGGTCAGATAACCTCGTATCAGATTCTGTTGTACGCTGTCCAGATTACAAATGTTGTTGGCCGGGTTGGTAGCCATGGAAGTATATACAGGAATACCTTTGTCGGCAGCCTGTTGTATTTGTTGACGTTGTTCCTCGACGATACGCAGACCCATTCCGTTGATGAATACCATGTCGTAACCGGTCAGACGGTCGAGGTTGTCGAGCGATACTTCACTGAGTTTGATGGATAAATTGTCGTTGGCTTTCGATATACTTCCCTGCTGTATGGTCTGGAAGTTGATGAAAGCAATCTTTGTAGGACTGAACCAGATATTCCATACGGACATCCCTATCAGAGCTGCAGCAACGGTGCATACACCTAAGATGATTTTACTTTTCTTTTTCATTTCTCTTATTTTTAGCTTTGTATGTAGTTTTATCTTTTCTATTTTCTGAAGAACCTGTCTACGTCTAATGCAAGTCCGATGGAGAAGTTGGTTCCCCGGGTATAAGGAGAGTTTGCATCATAATAGCTTGGAACATAATTAAATATGTTGTTGACGGCCATATTCAGGCTGACTCCTTTCCAGATCCCTTGTGTCAACGTCAGGTTCCACATCGTATATCCCGGATAAGTCACTCCGGTAGTCCCTTCATCCGGATTATTGCCCACATATTTATTGGTTTCTACTTTGGATAACGCACGTCCGTTCAGGGAAAGATTGAATTGATAATTATCCCATGATTTGCCGTATTCGATACGTGCGGTCGCTGAATGTGGGCGGGTACTGGAGAATTTCATTTGTCCGTCGCGCATAAACTCGTGGAGGTATCCGTAAGAAACACGTATTCCCAGACCACAAGGATATTTGGCGGAGGCGTTGATATCCACACCGGCGATGTCTACTTTCTCTGTATTGATATATAGCTGTGCCCATCTTCCGTCAGTGTCGCGGAATGAAGTCAGGTCGATCCGGTCATTGACAAGGTTGTAATATCCTGAAACGGTAAAATTGTAACGGTTCTTGGTATATTCCGCCGAGAGCGAGAAGTTGTGGCTCGTCTCCGATTTCAGGTCGGGATTACCATAAATCATCATGGCATTTGCCATGTCGAAGTTCATATACATTTCTTTGAGGGTAGGAGAGCGGAATCCCTGTGAGTATGAGCCACGGAGGGAGCAGTTGGCTATTTTGTACATCAGTCCGATGTGCGGAGATATATGACGTACGTTAGATTGTGAGAAATAGTCGAAACGTACCCCGCTGATTACGTTGAAATGTTCGGTCGGGTTCCAGTCGAACTGTCCGAATGCATCTGCCGAGTGCATGGTATAACTTCCATTGTTGGTAAATTGATAAGACAATAGATAGTCACGCATATAATCTCCTCCTACGGTCAGAATGTTTTTATCGTTGAAGGTGTAATTGTAGAGTGCGCGTACGCTATGTTGCACATTGCTGTAATCGCGGACATCGTATTTGTATGAGGTCAGATAATCACTTTTATCATATTGGTCGAATGTATAGGCAACTTCCAGATTACTCATGATGTTGAAATCATAGTTGGCTTTCAGACCTCCGCTGAAATCACGATAACGGTCTTTGCTGTCTCCGGTCTTATCCCGTTCGCGGAAATAATAACCTCCGCGTGCAGTCAGTTTCAACTGTTCAATCGGTCTGTAAACAAGACGTTCCTTCACATTCCATGTGCGGTTTCCGAAGATGGTTGTCACATCTCCTTCCGGTACGTCGTAAGAATCGGACATTGTATGTTGCACATTCGTCTGGCTGTTGAATTTACCGGCTTTGAAACTGAAAGTTCCGCCATATCGTTGGTCGTTATGTTCACCGAAGCGGCTGTTTACATTTAAATTCCATGGGTCCTCGGAATCACGGGTGATGATGTTGATTACGCCACCTACTGCACTGGAACCATAGAGAGTAGAGGCAGCCCCTTTTACAATTTCTACCCGTTCCACGTTATCGAGGTTCAATCGGTTGTAGTCGACGTTGTTTAAAGTTTCCCCTGCCAGACGTTCGCCATCTACCAGGAAGAGTACAGAGTTTCCTCCGAATCCCTGCATATTGATAGAAACCTGCTGATCCATTGAATAGGAAAATTCAATGCCCGGCAGTTCCGATTGTAATAATTGTCCTACGTTGGTTGCATCTACCTTCTTAATATCGTCTGCTGTGATTACACGAGTGATGATAGGAGCATCTTTCAGTAATTTGGGAGTACGTGTACCTGTGACAACCACTGTTCCCAGGTCAAACTGATCTTCCGATAAGCGGAAACTTAGTCTTTTCTCTTTCCCTACAGTCAGTCTTTTTTCTTGTGGCTGATAGCCTACATACGAGGCGGTGATGAGGTATGTACCGGTTCCGGGGAGTTGTAATGTATATGTGCCGTCGACGGATGTGACGGCTCCGGTTCCTTTACCTTTGATGGAAATCGTTGCACCGGGGAGAGGTTCCCCTTCTGTATCAGTTACACGTCCGCTGATGTGATAAGTTGAGTGTTGTGCTAATGTGGTGCAAGTTGCTATAAATGAAAAAAGCAATAATGATATTATAAATGTAGGTTTCATTCTTGTTGATTGGTTTCATTGTTGTTGTCCTCGAACTCAAGCGGATACTGGAAATTGAAGTCAATATATCCTTTTATACCTCTGGCATTCATGTAGTTGGTAAAACGGATCGCTGCGTATGTATTGTCTTTCAAACGTATCAAAAAAACTTGGTTTGACATGGTGTATACCGGAGGCATCGTTGCGGTATTAACGTCCAGCCAGCTGGAAAGAACAGCATTACGGTAAGACTCTGTGTAGATAATGTTTCCGTCCATCATGCCCGACATGTCAATGGCTATTTTATCGGTTGTCCATTCATCTTCTACAAAATCTTCCGCTTTAGGCAGTTTACCTGTTGCTTTAAACTCGTCGATACTTGTGTAAGTTGTTTTGTAGGCAGCACCCTCGTTGGTTTTTATATCATAACGATGAATAGCGAAATCCCACTTGTCAGGAATTTGACTCTCATATTCCTCTCCGATTTTAACGGTAGTAACCGTACGTTCCGAAAGGTTAATGTAGGCCCATTCTGTATATTCAACAGTCTTGACTTGTGAAAAGCTATTTTCCTTGATTTCCATCTCCGTTTCGATGGGGGCATCATAAATATTTTCAAATATTCCATTACAAGCAGAGAGCGACATTGCCGCTCCCAGTACTATAGTATATTTGAAAATAGCGTTCCTGCTTCTTTTCATTGCTATTTAATCGTTTATTGTGCGCTACTTTGAGTATTACTTCCCGTAAATTCTGCTGTAATTGGCATTGGCATACTTCCCGGTGAGAAAACGATACTAACAGTGGCTGTTCCGTCTGCATTAATTGTACCGTTCAGACTTGTGCCGTTAATAGCAAGAGCTTCACCTGTAGTTTTTTGGGTATCTGCTTCAAAGGCACCCAGACTGAGCGAGTAACTACCATTGTTTGCTTTAGTAACATTGACTCTGGTAACAGTGAATTTTTCAAAGTTACTCATTGAACCTCCTGCATTATTAAACCCGCTGATTGTAACATTTACGGTACTACCTGTTGGGTTTTCAATCTTTACTTGGCAATCTGTAGTAGAGCCAACTTCTCCTCCTTGTACCTTAAGGCTCAAATTAGTTTGGTATTTATAAGTGTCTTTTATATAATAACCAACAGGAGTTTCTCCTTGTATGAAATCAATCTCCATTTTTCCCATAGGTACAGGAATATCAACATTGGCTTTCAAACTTAACACTTTAGAACCATCTACACTACCTTCTAATGTGTAGTCGTAGCTACCGCCTGTGCTGCCGCCCATAGACATGGCAACTTCACCGGAACCGCTGAAAGACTTATTAGAAGAAAGTTTTAAATTATTCAGAGTGAAATCTCCAGATCCGGATTTATATACCAAATTGATGGTACCATCTTCGTTGGCAGTGATTGTTGCTGTGGATTCATCACCCAACAAATAATCAGAGAACATATTGCATGCGCCGACTGAATAACCTTTATAAGCTCCTGCTATTTCTTTGGCAAGGTTAGGTTCATCGTCGTCGTTGTCGCTACAAGAAACGAAAGTAGAAGAAAGAGATAGTGCCATAAGGGCAACCATCCAAAAGTTTAAGATTTTCATACTTAATTTTGATAGATAATGATTAATTAAATTTCCAGCTGCAAAGTTACGGGGATATATATACGGGGGAAATACCTAAAAGAAATGAAAAAATGAGAGGCTTTAATTATATGTAGGTATTGGGAGGAGTGGATTAACTCGTTATTTTTGCAGTCTTTTACTAAATTGATGATTAAAAAATTAAAATGAGAAGAAAATGAAAGGCGGCTACAGTAGAAAAAGTGTATTGACAGGGATTACTTCTTTCCTGATTGTATTGTTTACTATGCCGTTGGGGCATGCATTAATGATTTTTATGGAGCATGTGCTCTCATCCACAGCTCTTCACTATGCGGCTTTCACGATGGGAGCAGTAGGTCTGGTGATGGTGATTATTGGAGTGTTTGCAAAAGGAGATACACGACAGACATTATGGGGATTATTCGGAGGACTACTCTTCTGGACCGGATGGGTAGAGTTTATCTACGTATATTATGCACATCGTTATGAAGTGCAACCATTGCTGAACGCTGCCGGTGAAGTCGTGACAAAACCGGAATATTTAATCATGCCTTCCTCCTTCGGCTTTTGGGTGATGTTTATGCTGATTTACATTTTCAGTATAAAAAGCGGATGCGACTTCTTTACCTATCTTCAAAAAGTCTTTTTCCGTAAGAGTACCACCACGATTGTAGTACGGCCGATGACACGTCATACCTCGATTGTTACTTTTATGGAGTTAAATCTCATCATGTGGACGAGCTATCTCGTGCTACTCTTCTGTTATGATGAGAATTTTGTCGGCGAGCATAGCCCTGTTACTGCTATAGTTGCTTTCGGCTGTCTGGCAGGTTCATTTTTTATGTTTAAACGCCTGTTGAAAATCACTCAATGGGGATATGCCATGCGCTTTTCTATTGCTACGGTAGTAGTGTTCTGGACTTTTGTAGAAGTATTGGGACGCTGGAATATCTTTCATGAAATATGGGTAGAACCAATGGCATATACAACAGAGATGATTACGATACTTTTGGCTTTTTTAGCTCTGTTGGCATTTCTGTTCTACCAGTCTGCTAAAAAGAAGAATAGTCATAACTAAAATATAGAATCAGAAATTATGTTAGAAAAAGGATTGCAATTTATAAAGGAAGTAGTGGTCAAACCGGAAAATCTGGCAGTGGCAATGGGATCGGGTGATCTCCCTGTTCTTGCTACTCCCGCTATGGTAGCATTCATGGAAAATGCAGCTTTGTCTGCTGTTGAAGATCAACTGCCGGAAGGCAATACAACGGTAGGAGCAATGATTCAGACTACACATCTTAAACCCACTGCATTGGGAGACACGGTTCTTGTAACAGCCACACTTCTTGAGGTAGAGGGACGAAAGTTAACATTTTCCGTAGTAGCCTCTGATTCACAGGGTAAAATTGGTGAAGGAACACATATACGTTATGTGGTAGACCGGAATAAGTTTATGGAAAAACTAACCAGTCGTTAATACTGCCAAAAGTGGAAAAGGATGAACTAATCTCCGGGTAAGATGTTTTTTGTATATTAGATGTAATAACAATATATAATATGGAACCTCATCATCACCACGAACATAGTCATCGGTTGACATCGCTCAATAAAGCTTTTATCATAGGCATCGCTCTGAATATAACTTTTGTCATAGTAGAATTCGGAGTAGGATTTTATTATAATTCTTTGGGGTTACTTTCCGATGCCGGGCATAATTTGGGTGATGTAGCCAGTCTGGTACTTGCCATGTTGGCCTTCCGGTTGGAGAAAGTTCACCCTAATAGTCGTTACACGTATGGATATAAGAAGAGTACGATACTTGTTTCTTTATTAAATGCAGTTATACTGTTGATTGCTGTTGGCATTATTATTGCCGAGAGCATAGACAAATTATTTCATCCGGTTTCGGTTGATGGTTCCGCTATCGCATGGACAGCTGGGGTGGGAGTGGTCATCAATGCGCTTACTGCATGGCTTTTCATGAAAGATAAAGATAAGGATCTGAATGTGAAGGGGGCCTACTTGCACATGGCAGCAGATACACTGGTATCTGTCGGTGTAGTTGCTTCCGGTATTATTATTACGTATACAGGATGGAGCATCATTGACCCGATTATCGGACTTGGCATTGCTGTTATTATTATTGTCTCTACCTGGGGATTGCTTCATGACAGTCTCCGGTTGTCTTTGGATGGAGTACCAGTGGGGATAGACGCTCAAAAGATACAGCAACTTATCGTGGAACAACCCGGTGTGGAGAATTGCCATCACTTGCATATTTGGGCGTTAAGCACAACGGAAACCGCTCTGACTGCCCACGTTGTCATTGATAATATCACACAGTTGGAGGAAGTGAAACATCATATAAAGGAAGCACTCGAAGAGGCAGGCATTCATCATGCCACTTTGGAGTTTGAAGACGAAAGAGCTACTTGCAGCAACGAATGTTGTGAGGATTAAATAAAATCCGTACCTTCGCGCCCTTAAACTAACTAACCTTTATTTTTATGTTTACTGACTTATTGCATTCCTCTTATTTTTCCCTTTTCCTGATTGTCGCATTAGGGTTTATGCTGGGAAGAATAAAAATCAGAGGATTATCTCTCGATGTGTCGGCAGTTATTTTCATTGCCCTTCTTTTCGGGCATTTTGGTGTTATCATTCCTAAAGAATTAGGAAACTTCGGTTTGGTGCTCTTCATTTTTACCATCGGTATTCAGGCAGGGCCCGGATTCTTCGATTCTTTCCGCAGTAAAGGAAAGACGCTTATTCTCATTACTATGCTTATAATTTGTTCCGCCTGCCTGACCGCAGTCGGGTTGAAGTACGCATTTGATATTGATACACCGAGTATTGTCGGTCTGATTGCCGGTGCGTTGACCAGTACGCCGGGTCTGGCGGTTGCTATTGACAGTACCAATTCTCCTTTGGCATCCATTGCTTACGGTATCGCATATCCGTTTGGAGTAATCGGCGTGATTCTGTTTGTCAAACTGTTACCTAAAATTATGCGGGTAGATTTGAATAAAGAAGCCCGTCGCCTGGAGATAGAACGTCGCGGACAATTTCCAGAACTGACTACTTGTATCTACCGTGTCACCAATTCGCATGTGTTCAACCGTAACCTGATGCAAATTAATGCACGCGGTATGACGGGCGCTGTTATTTCCCGTCTGAAGCACAATGATGAAATATCTATTCCTACAGCCCATACAGTGCTGCGTGAAGGAGACTACATACAAGCCGTAGGTAGCGAAGAATCATTGAATCAGCTTGCTGTGTTAATCGGTAAGAGAGAAGAAGGCGAACTGCCTTTGGATAAAACGCAGGAAATAGAATCTTTACTGTTGACCAAAAAGGACATGATAAATAAACAACTGGGTGATTTGAACTTACAGAAAAATTTTGGTTGTACAGTGACTCGTGTCCGTCGAAGCGGTATTGATTTGTCTCCATCTCCAGATCTCGCTTTGAAGTTTGGTGATAAATTGATGGTTGTCGGTGAGAAAGAAGGACTTAAAGGAGTAGCCCGCCTGCTGGGTAACAATGCGAAGAAACTGTCTGATACGGATTTCTTCCCCATTGCGATGGGTATTGTACTGGGAGTGCTGTTCGGCAAAATAAATATATCTTTCTCTGATAGTCTGTCATTCTCTCCGGGACTGACCGGCGGAGTGCTGATGGTAGCCCTTGTGTTGAGTGCGATTGGTAAGACAGGCCCCATCATCTGGTCTATGTCCGGACCTGCCAATCAGTTGTTGCGCCAGTTAGGTCTGCTTCTTTTTCTAGCCGAAGTAGGAACTTCTGCCGGTAAGAATCTGGTAGCCACTTTCCAGGAAAGCGGATTGCTGATGTTCGGAGTAGGAGCTGCCATCACATTGATACCGATGCTTGTAGCAGCTATTGTCGGACGTCTGGTATTTAAAATCAGTCTGCTCGATTTGCTGGGAACGATAACGGGAGGTATGACGAGTACTCCGGGACTTGCAGCTGCCGATTCAATGGTGGACAGTAACATACCGAGCGTAGCTTACGCAACTGTTTATCCGATTGCCATGGTATTTCTGATTCTGTTTATTCAAATCATAGCTTCGGCAGTATATTAACAGAATTTTGTAGATTCATTGATTGTTAAATAAATAGTTCGTATCTTTGCCGCCTCAAAGAAAAAATGAGGTGAAACGATTGTTATTGAATATTACACGCTACTTCTTACCGATACTGTTTGTGTCGTATCTGGTAAGCTTCACATTCTTTGCCCACGTGCATGTGGTCAATGGCGTGACAATCGTCCATTCACACCCATTTAAGAAAGGGGCGGCACATAAACACTCTACAGTCGAACTGCTACTGATTCATTTTCTGTCTCATTTAACGGCAGACGGTGCAGCCGTAGTTTTTGCTCTTTCCCTTTTTATTCCTTTCTTATTGTATTTGTTGCTCGGCCGTTCGCCGTATGCTCACTATCACTGTCCGTATCATGGGGTAGTGGGACTTAGAGCACCTCCGGCTATTCGTTTCTCCATTCTTTGAATGATGATACCGTACCTTGCATGAGGTAGGGCATTATCTGTCTATCCATGTGAGTACTTATCGAAAACTAATAACAAACGAAAAATGAAGAAATACATCTTTTCGCTTGTCTGCTTGTGCTGCGCATTGTTGCCTGCCCTTGAAGGACAAGCTCATGAATATCCTAATCATCCTGAATTACGTAAGTCAGACGCCAATATCGTTGGCCATATTCTTGATAAAAACACCAAAGAACACTTGCCCTATATAACAGTCGCCTTGAAAGGTACTACCATCGGAACGGTAACCGATGCTACCGGGCATTATTTCTTGAAGAATCTTCCCGAAGGCAATTTTGTGCTCGAAGTTAGTTCGGTGGGGTATAAAACCGTCAGACGGAATGTGACGCTGAAGAAAGGGCGCACATTGGAAGAAGATTTCGAGATAGAAGAAGATGCAGTTGCCTTGGATGGCGTAGTAGTATCTGCCAATCGTAACGAGACTACCCGTCGCCTGGCTCCGACACTGGTGAATGTGGTGGATCTGAAAATCTTTGAGAATACCAATTCTACGACTTTGGCACAAGGATTGAGCTTTCAGCCGGGTGTCCGTGTAGAGTCTAATTGTCAGAATTGCGGCTTCCAGCAAGTGCGTATCAATGGACTGGATGGCCCTTATACGCAAATCCTGCTCGATTCCCGTCCTATTTTTAGTGCACTTTCCGGTGTGTATGGCATCGAGCAGATTCCTGCCAGCATGATAGAACGTGTGGAAGTGATGCGTGGAGGCGGATCTGCTTTGTTCGGCTCGTCTGCTATTGCCGGAACAATCAATATCATTACCAAAGAACCGATGCGCAATTCCGGTATGTTATCGCATACCATTACAGGTATTGGTGATGGCGATGCTTTTGATAACAGTACGGCGCTGAATGCATCACTTGTGACGGACGACCAGCGTGCCGGTTTGTATATCTTCGGTCAGAATCGCCATCGTTCCGCGTATGACCATGATGGTGACGGATATTCTGAAATTCCCAAGATACACGGCCAAACCATCGGTTTCCGTTCATTCCTGAAAACAACGACATATTCGAAACTAACTTTTGAATATCACCACATGGAAGAATTCCGTAGGGGAGGAGACTTGTTGAACCGTCCACCTCACGAAGCGAATGTAGCGGAACAGACCGAACACTCGATCAATGGTGGAGGACTGAAATTTGATTATTTCTCACCTAACGAGAAACATCGTTTCAATGTGTTTGCATCAGCGCAGCATATCAATCGTGACAGCTATTATGGTGGCGGCCAAGATCCGAATGCTTACGGAAACACTACCGACTTAAACTGGATGGCAGGATCGCAATATGTCTATAGTTTCGGAAAATGTATTTTCATGCCTGCTGACCTGACTGCCGGAATAGAATTCAATCAGGATAAACTGGAAGACAATATGTGGGGATACCACCGTACAGTAGACCAAAAAGTGAATATCGGTAGTGCTTTCTTTCAGAATGAATGGAAGAATGAGCATTGGGGATTTCTGATTGGCGGTCGTTTGGATAAACATAACCTGATTGACCATGTGATATTCAGTCCGCGTGCCAATCTGCGTTATAATCCGACGGAAAATATCAATCTTCGTTTCAGCTACTCATCCGGTTTCCGTGCTCCGCAGGCTTTCGACGAGGATTTGCATGTGGAGAATGTAGGCGGTAATGTGGCGATGGTTGAATTGGCCGATAATCTGAAAGAAGAAAGATCACAGAGCTTGAGTGCTTCGGCAGATATTTATCATCGTTTTGGTGCGTTTCAGGTTAACTTTTTGGTAGAAGGATTTTATACAAAGTTATCAGATGTATTTGCCCTTACCGACGGAGAGGTAGTGGATGGAATCCTGACACGTACACGCTACAATGCACCGGGAGCCCGTGTGATGGGACTGACATTGGAAGGAAAGATGGCGTATCTGACTAAATTCCAGGTTCAGGCAGGAGTCACCCTGCAACAGAGCCATTATAGCGAACCGCATGTATGGAACAAAGAAGCTCCGGCTGTAAAGAAAATGATGCGTACACCGAATACTTACGGTTATTTTACAGCAACCTATACCCCGATAAAACCATTATCTATCGCTCTTTCCGGTACATATACCGGTTCGATGCTGGTTCCCCACGAACCAGTTCCGGGATTCCTTGAAAAACCGATAACGGTGAATACGAAGGACTTCTTCGATATCGGTTTGAAGGCTGCCTATGATTTCAAACTTTACAAGTCGATGAACTTGCAGGTAAATGCCGGTGTACAGAATATTTTCAATGCCTACCAGAACGACTTCGACAAAGGGGCTGACCGTGACTCCGGTTATATCTATGGTCCGTCATTGCCGAGAAGTTTCTTTGCCGGAGTGAAGATAAGTTATTAAAATTCGGTTAAGATTTAAAATCGTTATAAATAGGGATTGTTTTGCATGGAGACAATCCTTATCTTTGCAAAAAACAAACTAAACCTTGACTTAGGTGCACAGAATAAATGTGCAAGATGACCGAATGAAACAATTGTACCTACATATAATGAAGTGGTTTCTGCCTGTACTGTTTATCTCGTACATGGCAGGAATCACTTTGTTTACTCACTCCCATGTGGTCAACGGGGTTACAATTGTCCATTCACATCCATTTAAAAAAGGCAGCGAACATAGCCATACGACGGTTGAATTCCAACTAATTCATCTCTTGAGTCATGTGTTGGTGACCGACAGCGGTTTGATACCAACATTCTCTGTTGCTGCTTTATCTCTATTATGCATCCTGTTTGTCCGCCCGCAAATTGAGCAATTTTACCGTTCTTGTCCGGGCGTAATATCTCTTAGAGCACCTCCTATCGCTTAGTCTATCTTTTTGGGGGAACAGTATTAATGTATTAGGATCAACGATTAACGATCGCTGCTTCCCTTTCCCTTTATTATTATTTTTCGAATTAAAACATTAAAAGACTAACGACAATGAAGAAATATCTTTTAGTCCTGGTCGGCCTGTGCTGTGTCTTGTCATACGCATTGGCTGAACGTCCGGACTACCCTGAACTGAAGAAATCCGATGCGAATATAATAGGTCATGTACTGGATAAAAAAACGAAAGAACATCTTCCGTACATCACTATCGCACTGAAAGGAACGACCATAGGAACCGTGACCGATGCTACCGGGCATTATTTTTTGAAGAATTTGCCGGAAGGAAATTTTATACTGGAAGTTAGTTCAGTAGGTTACAAGACAGTGACCCGCAACGTAACTCTGAAAAAAGGAAAGACACTGGAAGAAGATTTTGAAATAGAAGAGGATGCGATTGCTCTCGACGGAGTAGTAGTTTCCGCCAACCGGAGTGAAACGACACGTCGTATGGCTCCTACTTTGGTGAATGTTGTCGACCTGAAACTTTTTGAAACCACCAACTCTTCCACTTTATCACAAGGACTGAACTTCCAGCCCGGAGTGCGTGTGGAGACAAATTGCCAGAATTGTGGCTTCCAGCAAGTCCGCATCAATGGTCTGGACGGACCATATACACAAATTCTGATAGATTCGCGTCCCGTATTCAGCGCCCTTTCCGGAGTGTATGGACTGGAACAGATTCCTGCCAGTATGATTGAACGTGTAGAAGTGATGCGTGGGGGAGGCTCCGCCTTGTTCGGTTCTTCAGCTATTGCAGGAACGATTAATATAATCACCAAAGAGCCTTTACGTAATTCGGGTCAGCTGTCGCACACCATAACTTCTTTAGGAGGAAGCTCCTCATTCGATAACAACACCTCGCTGAATGCTTCATTGGTGACGGACGATCATCGTGCCGGATTGTATATCTTTGGTCAGAACCGTTATCGGTCGGGATATGATTATGACGGAGACGGATTTACCGAACTGCCCAAATTGAAGAATCAGACAGTGGGTTTCCGCTCTTATCTGAAAACAAGTACTTATTCCAAACTGACCTTTGAATATCACCACATGCAGGAATTCCGTCGTGGAGGGGATATGTTGAACCGTCCTCCTCACGAAGCGCATATTGCGGAGCAGTTGCAACATTCTATTGATGGTGGAAGTTTGAAATTCGATTATTTCTCTCCGGATGAAAAGAACCGTCTAAGTGTTTTTGCATCGGCTGCCAATACAGACCGGGACAGTTATTACGGACCGGGTAACGATCCTCTGAAAGCCTATGGAAAGACAACGGATTTAACCGCTATGGGTGGTGCACAATACGTACATACGTTTGACAAGTGCTTTTTTATGCCTTCTGATCTCACGGCAGGGCTTGAATATAACCGTGACCGCCTAAAAGATAACATGTGGGGATATAACCGTCACACGGATCAGACGGTGAATATTTACAGTGCTTTTCTGCAGAACGAATGGAAGAACGACCGTTGGGGGATTCTGATTGGTGGTCGTCTGGATAAGCATAATATGGTGGATAATGTGATCTTTAGTCCCCGTGCCAACTTGCGTTTTAATCCTACCCAGAATATTAACCTGCGTTTAAGCTATTCTTCCGGATTTCGTGCTCCGCAGGCTTTTGATGAGGATATGCATATTGAAAATGTGGGCGGAACGGTGGCTATGATCGAGCGTGCAAAGGATTTGAAAGAAGAGAAATCCCAAAGTTTCAGTGTTTCTGCAGACATGTATCATCGTTTCGGAGCATTCCAGACGAATTTGTTGATTGAGGGTTTTTATACAAGACTGACCGATGTTTTTGTATTGGGCAAACCTTACGACCGTGGTGATGGTATATTAGTGAAAACACGTAGCAATGGCCCCGGTGCTAAAGTGATGGGATTGACACTGGAAGGTAAAGTGGCTTATCTTTCTATCCTGCAAATACAAGCGGGATTAACTTTACAACGTAGCCGGTACGATGAACCGCATAAGTGGCATGACGATGCACCGGCAGAAAAGAAGATTTTCCGTACTCCCGATACATACGGTTATTTCACTGCTACTTGTACCCCCATCAAACCTTTATCTATTGCTTTGTCAGGAACCTATACCGGCAGGATGTTGGTGCAACGTATGGATATCACCGCCGAGAATGCCGAACTGGGTAAAATGCCTGAAAGAAAAGCGGAAGCAATCAGAACACCTCGTTTCTTTGATTTGGGAGTGAAACTGGCTTATGACTTCAAGTTATACAAAACGGTTGATTTGCAATTAAACGGCGGAGTTCAGAATATTTTTGAGTCTTATCAGAAGGACTTTGACAGAGGAGCTAACCGGGATTCCGGTTATATTTACGGTCCTTCTTTGCCGAGAAGTTTCTTTGCCGGAGTAAAGATCAGCTATTAATCGGTCATAAAAATAGTTTCCCGGCACGGTACTTTTTGTTTCCTGCGTTGAAACACTTTGTTTCAAATAGTGAAACGATTTGTTTCACACCGGGAAACACTTTGTTCCAAGCCTTGAAACTAAAAGTTTCAAGCGGCTGAAACTAATATGTCGTATAGAGACTTGTTCTTTTCTCCTTGTTAATCATTGATTGATCGGGTGGTGATAGGTGATAGATGCGGTGATAGGTTGCAAACAACCTGTCACCACCCCTGAAATCCCCATGAATAAGAGCTTTTGGAAGTGTCGGTGATAGGTGATAGAGGAAAGTGAAAGAAACTCTGTGTAGAGATGGATCAAACCATATCTTTATCGACCCCGAATTTTTCTCCTGTCTGACATTTACCGGCAGGTTCCACATGTACCAGAATGTCATATACATTATCTACCGAATTAATGATGCTCTTCTCCACTGCATCGGCAATCTCATGGGCTTGCGTGATCGTGATTTGTGGATTCACTTCTATATCAAGGGTAATCATATAGAGATTCCCTATCATTCGTGACCGGACGCGATGCGGATTACTGGCACCGGGCACTTTCTCTACAGCCTCGAATATCTTATTATATACATTGACATCTTTCACCCCGTCCATTAGCTCCACATTGGAATCAATGAAGATGCTGATGGAAGATTTGATGATAAAGAGACTGATTATCAATCCTGTTATCGAATCGAGTATCGGCAATTTGAAGATAAAAGTAAATATCAATCCTAACAAAACACTGGTTGAAATGACAACATCATTACGCATATTGATAGCGTTTGCCGTGAGCATGGAACTGTTGATCTTCTTTCCCTGTTTGTACTGGTATGAAGCCAGTAAGAGTTTACCGATAATAGAAAATATAGTGACATAGATGGCGATAGCCGATGGTATCTCTTTCACTTCATCTGAAAAGATGTTTTTAGTGGATGATAGCAACATTTGTACACCGGCATAAAATATCACGAGTGATAGAATCTTTGTTGCGATCCCTTCCGCTTTCTCATATCCGAATACATATTTCTTTGAAGGAGGGCGGTTGATGAGGCGTGCCGTAAAAATCATAACGATAGAGATAACGACGTCGGTTGCCGAGTCGATACCGTCGCCGACTACGGCTAAACTACCGGCAAATAAACCGATTATGATTTTGGATACGGACAAGATTGCATTGCCAATTGTGCTGATCCACGAGGTTGTGATTAGTATTTTCTCTCTTGACATTGAAGTGACTCTTTATAATTGTTTGTAATGGGATTGGGGAGCAAAGATAAACATTAATAGGAGTCTGTGATATGAAGTCGCAAAAAACTTTTTCTGCCTTTTTAGTAGTTTATACGTTTTAGTTGTATTATATATAGATGGTCAATTAAAAACAGGACAATTAATTTATTAAATAGTTAACCGCATGTTCAAAAAACTAAGTAGCTCTTTTCTCATTGTGTCAGCTTGTATTTTTTCTTCTTGCACGCCTACCGTCAAGCAAGAGATTGCAATCTTACCTACCCCCGTTAGTCTGACCGAGCAGTCTGGCTCGTTTGTTTTAAAAGATGGAATGAAGATTGGGGTTTCCGATCAGTCCTTGTTTCCGGCTGCCGGGTATCTGCAGGAGATTCTTCGGAATGTCATATCGTCTTCTGTTGAAGTCACTACCGATAAGAGTCAGGTAGATATGTATTTTCAGTTGAAGGATACTGTTGGAAAGCCTAGCTCTTATAAACTTGAGTCTACACCGGAGTATATTCGGGTAGAGGCAACTGACTATTCGGGTATTATTTCTGCTATTACTACTATTCGCCAGTTGCTTCCTGCAACGATAGAAGTGCAGGGAGAGAAACAGAATTATTCTATCCCTGTCGTGCAAATAGAAGATGCGCCACGGTTTGAATGGCGTGGATTTATGTTGGATGCTTCCCGCCATTTCTGGAATAAAAAAGAAGTGAAGCATGTATTAGATCTGATGTCTTTGTATAAACTTAATAAGTTCCACTGGCATCTGTCCGACGATCAGGGTTGGCGTATAGAGATCGAGAAATACCCGTTGCTTACAGAAAAAGGGGCCTGGCGTAAATTCAATACGCAGGATCGTACCTGTATGGCACGTGCGAAAGAAGAAGATAATACCGATTTCCTGATTCCGGAAGATAAGATACGCATTGTGGAAGGAGATACGCTGTATGGAGGTTATTACACTCATGATGATATAAAAGAAATAGTAGCCTATGCTACGCAAAGAGGTATCGATGTCATTCCCGAGATCGATATGCCGGGACATTTCCTGGCAGCTATCGGTCAATATCCGGAATTGGTGTGTGACGGATTAATCGGGTGGGGGAAAACTTTCTCTTCTCCTATCTGTCCGGGCAAAGATACAACGCTGGAGTTCTGTCAGAATGTGTTCAAAGAAGTTTTTGAACTTTTCCCTTATGAATATGTGCACATGGGTGGTGATGAAGTGGAAAAAGCCAACTGGAAGAAATGTCCTCTTTGTCAGAAACGGATTCGTACGGAGAAACTGGGTTCGGTAGAAGAACTTCAGGCATGGTTTGTACGTGACATGGAGAAATTCTTCCTTGCCAACGGAAAGAAACTCATAGGCTGGGATGAAGTGGTATCCGACGGATTATCTTCCGATGCTGCCATTACCTGGTGGAGAAGTTGGGCGAAAGATGCATTGCCTACGGCAACTGCACAAAAGCAGAAAGTGATTGCTTGTCCGAATGAATATTTCTATTTCGATTATGCGCAGGATCAGAATTCAGTAAAGAAAATACTTGCGTATGATCCGTGTGCAGACGAGCGGTTATCGCCGGAACAGAAGAAATATATCTGGGGTGTGCAGGCGAATCTCTGGGCTGAATGGATTCCGACAATGAAGCGCATTGAATATTTGATTGTTCCCCGTATGATAGCGTTGAGTGAAATAGCTTGGGCGGAGCCGACAGCTAAACCGGGTCTCGAAGAATTTTATCGTCAGCTTGTTCCGCAATTTAAGCGGATGGATGTGATGAGGGTAAATTATAGGGTGCCTGATTTGCAGGGATTCTATAAAGTGAATGCATTTATTGATGAAACAACTGTGGAATTGACCTGCCCGTTACCCGGTACTGAAATACGTTATACGACAGACGGCAGTATGCCTACCAAAGAATCAGCTCTTTATAACGGTGCTTTGGAAGTTGGGAAGACTACGGATTTCGCTTTCCGCACTTTTCGTCCGGATGGTTCTCCTTCGGATGCGGTGCGTACCAAGTATGTAAAGGCTCCTTATGCGGAGGCGGTGACTGCTCCGGCTGCTTTGCAGCCCGGCTTGAAAGCAGTATGGCACGATTTCCGTGGTAATCTTTGTGCGGATATTGATGCAGCTCCTGTCAAAGGGGAGTATGTGGTGGAATCGGTATCCATTCCCGAAAAGGTGAAAGGAAATATCGGTCTGGTATTGACCGGCTATCTGGAAGTTCCTGCCGATGGTATCTATACATTTGCCCTTCTCTCGGACGACGGTAGCACATTAATGCTTGACGGTGAATTGTTGGGAGATAATGATGGAGCACATTCGCCGGTAGAGATTATTGTGCAGAAGGCTTTGAAAGCCGGGCTTCATCCGATAGAGGTACGTTACTTCGATTGTAACGGAGGCGTATTGCAGATGGAACTGGTGAATGAAAAAGGTGAAAAAGAAGTATTGCCAAGTGCATGGCTGAAACATGAATAGCAAATTTCATTATTTTTAGGTATTGTCCGTCTTGCCGGCGAGCTGTACCTTTGCAGAAAATATTTGAAAACTTATGCGAATCAGTGAGAGACGAGTCGAGATTAATCATATATCAAAGGTGCACATGCACCGGATTGAATGGGATGAAGAGAGCTTATAGAAATATAAGCTCTCTTTTTTTTGAACGATTTCGAATATTGTTCTTTTTTGAAAACAAGCGATAAGTTAAATGATTGTCGAACTTAATATAGATTGAACGTACGTTATGAGTACATTGAAAAAACTTCAGAACTACATGGGTAAACGGAAAGTGCTTTTGCCTGCGGCAATGCTGCTGTCTGCCCTAAGTGCCCTGGCGGGCATGTTGCCTTATATCCTTATTTGGCTGATTGTGAGAGAACTGCTTGAACACGGAGAGATAACCTCTTCCGGTAATGTGGTGACGTATGCCTGGTGGGCGGCAGGCATGGCCGTGGCGAGCATCGTCCTTTATTTTGCCGCATTGATGTCTTCGCATCTTGCAGCTTTTCGGGTTGAATCGAATTTGCGTAAAGAAGCCATGCGCCAGATAGTGCGTATGCCTCTCGGCTTCTTTGACATTAATACGAGCGGACGTATTCGCAAGATTATAGATGACAATGCAGGGGTTACCCATAGTTTTCTGGCACATCAGTTGCCCGACCTTGCGGCTACTTTTCTAGTGCCGTTGGTAGCTGCCATACTGATTTTTGTGTTCGATTGGATACTCGGTCTGGCATGTATCGTCCCTGTAATTATTGCCATGCTGGTTATGGGTTTTATGATGAATGCGGAGGGACGGCAGTTTATGAAAAGCTACATGACCTCTCTGGAGGAAATGAATACCGAAGCTGTAGAGTATGTGAGAGGAATTCCCGTAGTGAAGGTTTTCCAGCAGACTATTTACTCTTTCAAAAACTTTCACCGCTGTATCATGAATTATAATAAAATGGTATTCGGCTATACACGAATGTGGGAGAAGCCGATGTCGCTCTATACCGTAATAATCAATGGTTTTGTGTTTTTCCTTGCTCCGTTGGCTATTTTGCTGATTGGTTATTCAGGTAATTATGCATCGGTATTACTTAATTTCTTCCTGTTTGTTCTCATTACTCCTGTATTCTCCCAAAGTATCATGAAGAGTATGTATCTCAATCAGGCTTTGGGGCAGGCGAGTGAAGCTATCGGACGTCTTGAGAATCTGGTTGCTTATGAGCACCTGACTGTTGTAGAGCATCCACAACCGGTAAAGGAATTCAGTATTCAGTTCGAAAAAGTTTCCTTCAGCTATCCGGGAGCTAATCAAAAGGCGGTGGATGATGTTAGTTTCACTATTCCGCAAGGAAACACAGTAGCTCTTGTCGGAGCTTCGGGCGGAGGGAAAACAACGATTGCCCGTCTAGTTCCCCGTTTCTGGGAGGCAACGGAAGGGAAAGTTTTAATAGGTGGCATCAATGTAAGAGAAATCGCTCCCGAAGAACTGATGAAATATATTTCTTTCGTGTTCCAGAATACAAAGCTGTTCAAGACTTCTCTGCTCGAAAATATCAAATATGGTAATCCCGACGCGACAATGGAGGAAGTGGAACGGGCAGTAGATATGGCACAATGCCGGGAAATTATCAATAAACTTCCGCTCGGACTGAATACGAAGATTGGTACGGAGGGAACATATCTCTCCGGCGGGGAACAGCAACGGATCGTACTGGCACGTGCAATCCTGAAAAATGCTCCCATCATTGTACTGGATGAGGCGACTGCTTTTGCCGACCCCGAAAATGAGCATCTCATCCAGCAAGCCTTGAAAGAACTGACAAAAGGAAAAACCGTATTGATGATTGCTCATCGTCTTTCAAGCATCACTGATGCCGACAATATCCTCGTCATTGACAAGGGGAAGATTGCGGAACAAGGTACACATGCCAACCTGCTTGGAAAACAAGGCATCTATTATCATATGTGGAATGAATACCAGCAATCTGTTCGCTGGACAATAGGAAAGGAGGTTTCTAATGATTGAAGTAATAAAAAGACGTTTTGCCCTTTCAACTAAAGGAGCGAAAGATTTCTGTAAAGGTGTGTTTTTCACTACACTGCTCGATATTGTATTGATGTTGCCGGCGGTATTTGTTTTTCTTTTTCTTGAGGAATATCTTCGTCCTGTGTTTCAGCCTTCGGCTTCGGTGACGCATGGTATTCTCTATTATAGCATACTCGGTATTGTCTTTATGATAGTCATGTATATATTTGCGGTATTGCAATATCGTAGTACCTATACCACCGTTTATGATGAGAGTGCAAACCGGCGTATCTCATTGGCGGAAAAACTTCGCAAGTTGCCTCTGGCTTTCTTTGGCGAAAAGAATCTTTCCGACCTCACCGCCACGATTATGGATGACTGCACTGATCTCGAGCATACTTTCTCGCATGCGGTTCCCCAGTTGTTTGCTTCCATTATCAGTATTCTGCTTATTACCGTCGGCATGGCATTTTATAACTGGCAGTTGACGATTGCTTTGTTCTGGGTAGTGCCGCTTGCTGCCGCAATCCTTCTTTTCTCGAAGAAGGAAATACAGAAAAGCAATGAAAGTAATTATCTGAACAAGCGGATGGTGACCGAGCATATCCAGGAAGGACTCGATACCATTCAGGAGATAAAATCCTACAATCAGGAGAGAGACTATCTGGAAAAACTGGATGCGAGCATTGATACCTATGAAAAGGTATTGACTCGTAATGAACTGGTGCTCGGCATGTTGGTAAACGGTTTCCAGAGTGTATTGAAACTCGGACTGGCAAGCGTTATTATCGTTGGTGCCAATCTCTTGGCTTCGGGTACGGTTGATTTGTTTACCTATCTTATATTTATGGTTATCGGGTCGCGTGTGTATGCTCCGGTCAGTGAGGTGATGAATAATATTGCCGCTTTGTTCTATTTGGATGTGCGTATCAATAGAATGAATGAGATGGAAGCATTGCCGGTACAAAACGGGACTACCGAATTCACTCCTCAAGGTTATGATATCGAATTCAGACAGGTAGACTTTGCTTATGAGCAGGGAAAACAAATTCTGAATAACTTGTCTTTTATTGCCCGGCAAGGTGAAAAAACGGCTTTGGTTGGTCCTTCAGGTAGTGGCAAGAGTACGGCGGCCAGGTTGGCGGCACGTTTCTGGGATATCCAGTCGGGAAAGATTACCCTCGGCGGGCAGGATATCAGTCGGATTGATCCTGAAACTTTGTTGAAAAACTATTCCGTTGTCTTTCAGGATGTAGTTCTTTTCAATGCTTCCATTATGGATAATATCCGTATTGGCAAACGGGATGCTACGGATGAGGAAGTCCGGAGAGTTGCCCGCTTGGCACAATGTGATGAGTTTGTCACTAAAATGCCGCAGGGATACCAGACGATTATCGGTGAGAATGGAGAAACATTATCCGGCGGTGAGCGTCAGCGTATTTCCATTGCCCGCGCTTTGTTGAAGGATGCTCCGATTGTTCTGTTGGATGAGGCTACGGCTTCGCTTGATGTTGAGAATGAAACCAAGATACAGGCAGGTATATCTGAATTGGTACGTAACAAAACGGTGCTGATTATTGCGCACCGTATGCGCACCGTTGCCAATGCCGACAAAATTGTAGTATTGGAGAATGGAAGTGTTGCTGAAATGGGAACACCGGAGGAATTGAAAAAGAAAAATGGTATATTTGCCCGGATGGTGAACAGACAGGTTACAAATATGAATTGATAAATAGCAACGATACTATGCAATTTTTGAAAGGAGATATACAAGAGGGAATCTTGAAGGCAGCCGAAGAAGTGTTTCTGGAAAAGGGATACAAGGATGCCTCTATGCGTGAAATAGCTTCGAGGGCAGGGGTGACGGTGAGTAATATCTATCATTATTTCACCAATAAGGATGAGATATTCCGTACGATTCTGAAACCGGTATTGAATGATCTGTATGCTATGATTTATAATCACGATGCAGATCAGATGACGATAGACGTCTTTATGGATTCGGATTATCAGAAAATGTCTGTACGGGAATATATCAGATTGGTCTCTGAACATCGTGACCGTTTGCGGTTGCTGCTTTTTCAGGCACAAGGTTCTGTTTTGGAGAACTTCCGTTCTGAATATACAGATTTGATGACGCGTACGATTTCTGTTTTTTTCAAGGAATGAAGCAGAAATATCCGCATATCAATATAGCAATAACTAACTTCTTTATTCACCTGAATACGGTATGGTTGTTTGCCCTACTCGAAGAGCTGGTGTTGCATCCTGTGAAGAAAGAAGAGATGGAGAAGTTTATAGCGGAGTATATCGCTTTTGAAACGGCTGGTTGGAAAGAGCTCATGAATGCATGAGCTCTCTCACTTTATTCTCTTACTGATATAAAAAAACGTCCGGCTTTCACAAGCCGAACGTCCTTGCCTCTTTTAGAATATGTCATCTATTCATATTCCAAAATGAATACATTATATGGTTTTTCAACTTAACAACCAAATAAAAGAAATGCGGGTGAATCACTTCGGCCGATTTCTATGTATTTTTAATGTGGCTACGTAATATAATTATGACTAATTAATTTAATTCTGATACTGCAAAGATAGGGGCTTTCCGCTTTTCCCGCAATCCCCTAAAATGGGTATTCTTCTATCAATTACTAGCTATATATAGTGGTTCAGGCGTTTGCATAACTATGCATCCCTCCAAGAACATAATTTACCCCGAAATAGGTCATTAAGACGGTCAGGAAAGCAAGAATCATATAGATATGGAAGAATAGAGGCTTGCGGAAAATGCGCAGACTTTGTGAATGGAAGGCTACTCCATATACCAGAAAAGTAATCAGTGCCCATACTTCTTTCGGGTCCCACGCCCAGTATCGTCCCCAGGAAACGTTTGCCCAAACTGCTCCCAGAAAGATGCCTGCTCCTAAAAAGAAGGTGGCAGGGTAGAGCAGCAAGCGGCTGACTAGCGTCAACTGTTCTATCCGGTTGTCTTGTATAGCGTCGTTTCCGGAGACATTGTTTTCCGATTCTTTTTTCCGGAGGCATAATGCCAGTATTCCGTTTAGCATGATGAATGCCAATAGGGCATAAGACATCATAATCAATGAAACATGAATACTTAGCCATGGAGAGACGAGCACCGGCATTAATGGGGTTATCTGGGGATTCATTTGTCCCAGATAGGAAACCAACAAAGCAAAGCCGGAGAGGAGGAATCCGAATGGAAGTATAAATGAAAATCTTCGATGGAGCAGACAGGCTATCAAAAGAATACAAAGAGCCATAAACTGCATGGTTTCGTAACCGTTGCTAAGTGGAATACGACCGCCGATGTACCAGCGCAGGCAATATCCTGCTAAATGGAATATGAAAGCAAGATAGAGTGCAACAGAAAAGAAAGTTCCTGCTGTGCGGGAAATCGTTTTGGCTTTGAGCGAGAGGATATTTCTTTGCAGGCTGTTATGAAGTAGAAGCAGGAAAGACAACACTCCCAATGACAGATTTATCATAAAAAGAATCTTGCTGAACGGAATCCGGTTGTAGAGTAATTCTGCTTTCACTTCCAGTTCGGAGAGAGGTTGCACGCTGCCATCAGTGGGTAATGGATGGATGAATGTTCCTTTTTCCAACATCAGGATCAGGCCTACTTTTTCATCTGTTTCCTGGATTGCTTTGGCGAGTTTGTTTTGTTGTCCTTGTTCACGTTGCCAATGTTCACGAAGACGGTAAACAGAACCGTCAAATAAATCAGTTAATCGAGCATAAGGTGTTTGTAAGTTTAATAAATGCTGTAATTCTGTATTTTTGATGTATATCAATGGCTCATTTCTCCACACTTCCGGATAAAGTAACCAGCCACCTATCACTTGTTCAGGTGTCAATCCTTTATATGAAGCTTCTCCTGTCAGTTTCTGAATGAAATCACGGGCTAATGTGTTGAAAGGTACTACCCGGTCGTGATAAATAACCTGTTCCTGTGCTAAACTGTCCGCTTGTGTTCGTTTCAATGCAGGAAGGAGTTTTTTTTGTGCTTGCATGTTACCTGCAAGGCAGAAAATAAACAGTATAAATACACCTCCTTTTTTAAGTAGCGGGTGGTTTAGCAGGCGTCGGAAATCACTACTGCGGGAAAATAGTAGCCAAATCATGGAGAGACCGAGCAGGATATATCCTGCATAAGTCACTCCTGTTCCCCATGGATCATAATTGACAGTCAGCCAGCTCCCTTTTCCGTTATCATCGAAAGATGACTGATAGAAACGGAAACCTTGTGATGTAAATATACGATTCATTGAAATCTGTTCGTGTAATAGAACATTTTTCTGTCCGGGAAGAGAGTAGGTGATATAGCTGATGTAGTCTGCCGGTGCTTCTGTTCCGGGATAGTATGCTATACGGAAACTATCTAGTTGTATTGTGAATGGCAGATCAGCTTTTCTGCCGCTTTCCGATTCCAGGAAACTGTCTATCGTTGCCCCCGGAAGCAAGTGTACGTATCCTTTTTTGCTTCCGATAAACGTAATCATGGCCCCCACCAAGATAACGAGGAGAGAGCCATGAAACAACAATATGGGGAACCGTCGCCATAAAGCGCGTCGGATGAGAGCAACAAGTGCAATGGTGGCAATTGTTCCCCACAAACAACAAAACCAACATGTATGATATATATTTCTTTCTACAAAATCTGTCCCATACGCTTGTTCTACGAAAGTAGTCACAGCGAGTAGTCCCACCAGACAGATATATAAGATAATAAGTAACCTTTTCAACTGTATAATCTTTTATGATATTAAAATGGAGCGTATTCCTTGTTCTTACATTCTTTCACTCCCATACATTCCATCTCAATCAACCATCCGGGACGGCATACCGGAGCATGAACAAATACTTTAGGAGTATGTGGGAAACGTTTGTCATACATTGCTTTAACAACTGTATAGTCGGCTATGTCACGCAGATATACAATCATTTGTCCCAAATCTTCAAACGTGCAGTCCGCTTCTTTCAACAGGGTTTCCACATTCTCCCACATTCGTTCTGTCTGTTTGCGGATGTTGCCGGGATATACCACATCGCCTTTGTTGTTGATACTTGCCGTTCCTGAAATAAATACCTGTCGGCGGTCTCCATAATCTACATACGTGCCACGTTCAAAGCTTACTCCATATTCATAAGTTGGGTTCAGATGGGTAGGAGCATAGAGGAAATGAATCTGTTCCGGTTGCATTCCTGCTACAGCGTAAGTATCCATTTGTACCAGTACTTTCGGGTCGGCATGCCGGCCGTCGATGCCTGTGCTGGAAATATAATGTGTTTTTTCTGTCAGGTTTTGGGTGACGAAAACTTCATTACGTGCTTTCACTACTCCGGCATAATTCACATCTACATTTTGCACGAAAAACCATGTACGGATACAATTGTCTGCCAGTTTACAACCTTGTTCCATGAGTTGCATCACATAGTCGTTCAATAATAGACGGGTCTGGTATTCCGAATTGGCGGCACGATTGAATGCACTACCGCCCCAGAAGTGGCGATAGGCACTGTGTTTCACCTCAAAAAGCCCGTTATGTAAGACTTGTGTCTGTACATCTGTCAACAGGTAAACCCATAAGGCTATTTTTGTTCCGTCCAGCGGGGGCTGTTCCACAATGGAAAGTGCGCAGTCCGAACCTTCGGTTGTCAATGCCAGTAGTGTATCTGCCTGATTGGCAGCGTCACTAAGGAAATAACGTTTGAGGATGGCAACTGCTCCTTTCAATTCTTGGGTAAGTAAATAATCGTAGGTGTTTAATACTGCATTCAGCTGTTCTTCGTATGTATCTTCCGGTTTAGTAGAATGAATGATAATATGATACTCTGAAGCTTCTCCTCCTGCATTATATTTAAAAATCTCTGTTAGCGTCTTTTCAGACTGAATATTCTGTTGTTTTTTGTTGTTCATATCAGTTGGGTAAATAACTATTTATTCTTGCGCACCGTTATTGATCCAGTCGTCAATAAGGGTCAAAATCGGAGATGATACTATTTCTTTTGAGTGATCGTATCCCCAGGTTGAACTAATAGTGGTATTCAATAATGTGTGCAATACGCTTTCTTGCGCACTGCCCGGCTTGACGAGTAACATGCCATCTACTTTCTTCGACGGGCGGTTGACCAGTGCCTCGTAACTTTTGCCTTCTGTCAGATACAGGTTGGCTGCTGCCGAACTACTTCCGCCATGACAGTGTGCGCATGTCGTATTAAATACTTTTTCTTGAATGCCATGGTACATACCTACATTTACAGTTCCCACATCCATAAGGATGGTGTCGTCAACTGCTGTAAGGTCGTCCATTGACTGAAAACTGATAACTCGTTTTCTCAATTTATTAATAACGCACAATTCAATAGTGGTTACTTTATCACTGACTCCTGTCATCGTAACCTGGATCTCATCATCTTCGACCGCCGGAATTGTTTTGGTGACAACGGCATACTCGCTCTCATCATTGAAGCCTGCCACTACAACACTATAACCATCGGGCCATTTACTGATACCATTGATCTTACCGCTCATCTTCAGCGTGCGTCCTTCTTCTGATAGGGTCTCTGTCTTTTCGTAAATACGTCCGTCATCGCATGATGTGATATATGCCAATAACAGTAGATAACCTCCGAAAAGAATGTATTTTTTCATAAACAAATCCTTTCTTGTGCTATTTAGAATGTATACTGAAGTAGAATACTGGCCGAATGTACTGCCAAACCTAAATCGTCGTTATCCCGATCAAGTTGGGTATCATGACCTTTACGGGCAATATACTGGTACATCGCTTGTAACTTCAGATTACAGTTCTTGAAAAAATAGTTCATACCCACGGCTGGCATATTTAGAAAACCATTGGTGTCCATTCCGTTACGGTTGAAGAAATCATAGCGTGCAGCTGCTTGCAGACGGGGGGCAACGAAGTAACCACCTTGTACATAGCCGCCCAGGTAATTATATGACTCGGAAATCTTTTGTCTTTTTGTGAAGCCAACATTCATATAATAGACTTCAGCACCCAGGTAAAGTTTGTTCTTTAGCATTGCAAACTCCAATCCGGCACGATAATCATTGGTACTTTCATTTTCACTTTCTACATTGATAGAGGTAGAAATACCAAACATGATTTTGTCTTCATTCAGCCTGTTCGGATTTCCCTGTGTAGCGGGCATCACTCCTTTAGGCATATAGGTGAAACGTCCGGCGTACAGTAAAGACGGAATGTGCCAGTCATCACTAAATGTTTTTGTTGCTGTATTTACCGCTGCACCCGTACCGTTGAATAAACCGATTTCATACCCGAATTTATCAGCTACCAAACCGTGAATCTCTACACCTAAATCGAATCCGGTGCCAATATTGGGTGTTACCGCATTCAAAGAATAGGGGAGGATAACGGGAGCAGTCAGTGATACTGGCAAACTAGGTAACAATGTTTCTCCCAGTGTTGTCAGGTAGGCATGTGAAAACGGAGTTTTGAATTTACCGACCCGGATGGCAAACTGCTTTTTCAGTTGAACATCAAACCAGGCTTGTTGAAGTAATGCGCCTCCACTGGCTGCCGCATTTATGGAAAGGTTGAAAGATACTTTATCGAAAGCCTTTCCGGTGAATCCGAGTACGGCGTAAGGAACTGAAAATCCGGAGTTGGCTATGTTATCTTGATTGTATGCTTTATCCAGTCCTTCATCGTCGTACCAATTGAAGTTTGCACTGGTCTGTACGAGCAGATAGGGTTTGAATACAAAATCTCCTTTCTTGGTTTCGATAGTGAATCCTTCTCTTCCAGCTAATGATACTACACCATTTTCTGTATCTTCTTCATGTTGTGCCATAGCGGCCAAAGGCATTATGGCAGTCAGCATGGCAATGATTATAAATCTCTTCATAATTACTTTATATATACTACTTTTAGTTTAAAGTGAATTTAAAAATGCAATCAGCGCATCCCGGTCTTCCTTACTCATATTCTTAAATAAGTTCTTTGATGCTTCTCCTTCTCCGCCATGCCACATGATGGCTTCTGTCAGATTGCGGGCACGTCCGTCATGCAAGAAATAAGTATGTCCGTTGACCTTTTCTTGTAAGCCGATTCCCCAAAGAGGGGTAGTACGCCATTCGTTTCCACGTGCCAGCCCGCTTATATAGTTGTCGTTCAGTCCGACTCCCATAATTTCAGAACCCATATCATGTAATAGATAATCAGAATAAGGGTGAATCGTTTGACCGCCTAACCACGGGAGTTGAGTATTATTTAATAAAACACTACCACGTGTCTTAGTGTGTAAAGTGGTCACATGACAGAGATGACATTTGGCTTTATAGAAGTTCTGTTCCCCTTTGATTACTTGCGGATCGTTTACATTACGCCGGGCGGGAACACCAAGACTTTGCATATAGAGATCTACGTTTTCCATCTCTTCTGTGCTGACATCCAGTTGGTCGTAAGAAAGCCCCATCATGCTACCTTGGTTTACTTGTATTTGTCCTTCACAGATTTCTTCCGGATAGCGGCTGTTGGTAACGCCCATATCACTGGAGAATCCCAATTCTACAGTTAAATCGGCATGTTGAGCTTTGTTGCCGGACAATCCCAGACTTCTCACTCCGCGTTCGGTGATGTAATTACATCGTCCGCTGATTCCATATTCGGGATAATTACTTTTTGCTGCAAGTGCTTCAATTTCAACAGGATCTAGTGCCATCATTTGCCCCATGCCTACATGGCGTAATGGAATACGTACGGTACAAAACAAATCTTCCGGTTTGATTTCTTCGGCATACCATTCAGATATAGTATAATTGGGTTTGCAAAGTGTGTAGGCTTCTCCATCAGGGAAAGAAAATGTCTCGTAAGTGTATTCCACAGACAGTTTGCCTTCCGGTTGCACTCCATAGATTGCCTGGTCATGAAGCACACGTCCATAATCTTGAAAGAAAGCTCCGTTTTTACGGGATATGTAGACTAGCATGGAAGAGAATCCATAGCTGCCCGATCCACCCTCTGTCCATAAAGAGGGTTTGGTACGTCCCGCATTCCGGTGGCAACTGCCGCACGAATAACCGGCATAAACGGGACCAAGTCCGCCGCCATGACCGTTGTTACTTGTACGTACATCGTCATATAGTCTGTCACCTCGGGTGAAACGTACATCGTATGCTCCTGTTATCCAATCTGCAGGCGTGTCATAAGCAACAGACGAATTCAAGAAAATAGTTGATGTTCCGGCTGATAGAGCATAGCCCTCCGGAATCTCGATATCCAATATGTCAATTCCGTCATCATTACAGGCAGAGCATGCCAACAGGCAAAAGAAAGAGAATGAATATTTTAGAAAGTGATTCATTGTTTATTGACTTTGTTTCAATAATATGTTTTAAACATACCAAAGAAGTAAAGGTGGATCATTGAATTCCAACCTTTACTTCTCAATAATATCTTAGCTAAGATAAAGCTTTATTGTACTTTACGTGGTTCACCGTTTTTGTAGAGAAGGAATTCCAATGTGTGGAAACCGCGTACATTTTGTGCCGATTCGACAGCAGCTTCATCATCACCTTCACTCCATTCGAGATCGCTCCAACTTTGAGAATTCAGTATTTGTACAATAGCATTCTGATCCAAAGGCCAGCTGTCCATGTTAGGATCAAGTCCCATTTCGTCTACCGGACCGAATAAGAAAGCTTCGCTCTTTTCCCATGGTTCACGGGCAGTGATCCAAGCATCACAAGCTGTTTCAAAAGCACTATTTGACGGATTGTCTGCAAGGGCTATTACTGCATTGTAGAGAGCGTCATTTTTTTCTTTCAAACTTTTGTAGGTAGGCACTACTACTGCATCTACATATTGTGTTACTACAGGATTAAGTACTGCGTCCGTATTGATATTGTTGCTATTATTTGCAATATAGGATTTTAAGTCATTCTTCAGTATACTTTCCAGCTCTGCACAAGCATCCATAGCTGCTACCGTTTCGTTACTGGGAATATGATTACGGAAAGGTTGCGGAATATCCTGAATGGCTTTTGCCGCTTTTTGGATAGCATTCTTTATCTTGGTATCTAATGATGAATTAGCACCGGCGATAACAGTAGATAAAGAATTAGCATTTATATTACCGTCTAAAGAACCGTAATATGCATTCCGGATGGAATAAATGTTATTGGTATAGTCATCACGAGAATGCCAGCTGTACCAGGATTCCACAGCATATAATGCTTCTTCAGTATTTCCGGCTTTATACAAGTTGTATGGGTCACCAATTTTGGCAGTACCGACTTCATTGGCAATTTCCGCGCATTTATCCACGATTTCTTCCACACAGCTCAAGGCGCTTGCGTAAGGAGAGCCACTATGAGCCTTGAACAGGGAAGCATAGCTTTCACCTCCTTTATAGCTTGAATTCCATGCGTTGTAGAGATTGGTTGCATCTGTTTTTAGAAGTGCTGCTACATTTCTCATGTAGTTATGCCAGCTTGATGCGTTTTCAGGAGTGTAATCAATATTGGCAGGATCTACTGTTGGGTTGTCATCATCACTGCTGCAAGAAGTTGTTGTGAATGCTAATCCCAATATTAGGGCTGCGACATAAAAGAATTTTGTTTTCATCATATAAAAATTAAATAATTGATTATTTGTTATTTCTTAATAAACCATCCTATATAGGCAATTCCAATAGAAAATTCGTTTTCACTGTTGTATGACTTTGATACGCCAAAAACTTTATTTGTACCAATCTGGCGGGTTGCATAGTCTGCTTTTATCACTAAGTTTGGCAAAGCGTACCAATTTAATCCCGCTGTCCACATACTTACTTGGCAACGTTTTTCCATCGTTTGCCCTTTTTCCCCTTTCTCTTGTGGGTTGTAGTATTCATAGCGGGCAAATGGATAGATTACCGGAATCTTTTTATTGCCTCCGAAGACCGAGCGGATATTAATGCCGGCTTCTGCTGCATAACTTACGGCATTCTTCGCTACCGGAGCCAGACGGCTGTAAGGCGATTTATTGGATAATTTGACATTTGCCTGACTTACTCCTAATGAATTTCCTAAATTTCCATATAAGATATTACCGCGTGCCGTTACATATTTATTGCGATACTGTGCATCTGCGGTGAAGATTCTTATCGGAATTTTTCCATAGTTTGCATAAGTCTGTTCTTTATCAGAGTTGGCTCCTGCATCTGCACAATAATAAAATGATGCACCTACACGTAAACCGGGAACTCCTTTATAATCTAAACGAAATACATACGCGGGAGAAGTGAAGTTGTCTTCCTCAAAGATTCCCTGTTTGCCACTACCTACCCATGTGTTACGATCGAATCCATTAGGATTCAGGCCTGCTACCACCATAGCTTGATAATCGAAGCTTGCATACCCTTTTCCGAAAGAACCAAAGATTTCCAGACCATTTTCATGCCAGGTAGAAGGCAAAAGGCTTGTTTCACCTTCCGGGCGTGAAGTTCCGAAGAAATTGATCGGTTCATGGTGTGCGTTAGTCAATCCTACCGGAACAATAATATGTCCGGCACGTACATTGAGGGAGCGGTGAATTAAACGTGTGATGTGAAATTGTTCGATAGCTACTTCACCTCCTTTTTCAACTTCTGTTTCGTATTCACCGTTTTCGGTGTTTTCTAATTCGAAAGCTGTACCTGTTCCACCAGATTCGAACTCAATCTCTGCACCGAGTATCCATTTGGAATTGAACTTATAATCAAAAGCTAAAACGAAACGGGGAATTGAAATGGTATTCCTGTTTTTCTTTGGATTACCATCGTTTCCTCCATAGAAACGGTTGATGCCATAATCTTTAAAATTAGCGACCATTTCACTGTATCCTCCAAAACGGAATTTTGTATATTCTTCTGTAGAAGAAGAATTACTACTTTTGGAAATTTCTTTTGTCTCCTGTGCTGGAATTGTAAGAGAAGGTAGGAGACTAAGAATAACGATTGCTGTTATTTTTCTCATCTTTTTAATAATTTTATCGGCTGCAAAGTTAGATTAGGTTAAAAAATGTGGCAATACCTAATATTAGGCATAGTTGTTTCTTAAATTCAGTATATGTAGGTAATTTTAATCTAAAGAGTAAAAAAAATATAGTAGTAGATAAAATAAAACAGACAAAGGTGTATTTCAGTATGATAATTTTTACTGATATACACCTTTGTCTGTTGTTAGTGTGTAGAGTTGTCTTTATTATTTCATAGTGTCACCGATTTTGTTTGTAATTGAGCGAATCGTTTCTTCTACAACCAGTTTCCTTGAGTATATCTACCATCAGGAAACTACCTTTTCAGAAACGATTCAACTCAGACAAACTACATACAAACAAAGCTAAACTTATGCTAAGGTTATCGCTTAAACTGCCATCTTTATACCTTCTTTTTTACTGCAATATCGTTTGCATTGCTGGCAAAGGTCATATCCCAGCATGGCTCCTAAAATAAAATCTTCTTCAGCAGTCAGTTGGTTTAAAGGACGGATGATGATGTGCCGCATGGCTTCCATACATTCTGCCTTTCCAAAAAACAGGTTGATTTTATTGGTACCTACTTCCTGTATCATATAACTGATCTTTTGATTTTTCAATCGGCGGATGGCAAATTCTTCGTGCTCTTTACTCATTGTGTAAAGTACCATGTTGCGTACGCCTTTCTTAAACTCATAAATATGATTAAGAAAAATTCGGATTTCGCCGGGGATGATTCTTTCAGTTGCCATGATGCAAAGTATTCTTTTTATGTTAAGGTAAAATTAGCTAATTTCTTGTTTCACTTGTTCGGCCCATGCGCTGATACGTTCGTCTGTTTTGCTATCTTCGTTGACTTCGTCAAGTGGAAGACCTACAAACTTACCGTCTACGACGGCAATGGAAGAATCGAAGGTATAGCCTGCAGTATCTGTTGCTCCACAGAATTTGCAGTGGGTATCTTTCAGATCTTCATAAAGAATACCTATTGCGTCACAGAATGTGTCACTATACGAGTCAGAGTCGCCGCAACCGAACAGGGCTACAGATTTGTGGGATAAATCACACTTCTTTAAAACTTTTACTCCATCGTACCAGTCGTCTTGAAGTTCGCCTGCTCCCCATGTGGAAGAGCCGAGCACCAATACATCATATTCATTGACTAATGCCTCTGTTAGCTTGGATACATCAAATACATCTGCCGATGGTACATCTAATTTCTCTGCAATTCGACGGGCAAGGTCTTCTGTTGTTCCTGTTGTGGAACCATAAAATACACCAATTTTATTCATCTTTGATTCGTTTTTAAATGTAACGCTGCAAAGATAGAGGGTCTTAAAGAAATAGGAAATCCCCATTTATAATGGAAGATTTGTCTCCTTCTCATTATAAATGGGGATATATGGAATAAAAAATGGTCGATCTTTTTAATGGTGGAACAAGCGGATGCCTGTAAATGCCATTGCCATATTGTATTTGTCGCAAGTTCCAATCACATGATCGTCACTTACTGATCCGCCCGGTTGTGCAATATAGCTGACGCCACTCTTGTGTGCGCGTTCTATATTATCTCCGAATGGGAAGAATGCATCTGATCCTAAAGCTACGCCTGTCATCGTATCCAACCATGCCCGTTTTTCTTCGCGTGTCAGTATTTCAGGCTTTTCAGTGAAGAACTGTTGCCAGATACCGTCTGCCAGTACGTCGTCATAATCTTCCGAAATGTAAACGTCAATCGTATTGTCACGGTCTGCACGACGGATTTTTTCAATCCATGGCAAGTTCATCACTTTCGGGTGTTGGCGTAAATACCAGATATCTGCTTTATTTCCTGCCAGGCGCGTACAGTGAATACGTGACTGTTGGCCTGCGCCAATACCGATTGCCTGTCCGTCTTTGGCATAACATACAGAATTGGATTGTGTATATTTTAAAGTGATTAAGGCAATGATTAAGTCGCGTTTTGCATCAGCCGGGATTTCCTTGTTCTGCGTAGGCATCTCTTTCAAAAGACTTTCATCGATCTTCAATTCGTTTCTTCCTTGTTCGAAAGTTACTCCGAATACATCTTTATGTTCGATAGGAGCCGGGCGGTATGCAGGATCTATCTTTATTACATTATAGGTTCCTTTTCTTTTATTCTTTAGAATCTCCAGTGCTTCGGGAGTATAGTCAGGAGCAATGACGCCGTCGGATACTTCACGGTTGATGATGCGTGCTGTTTCTTCGTCACAAGTGTCGGATAATGCGATAAAGTCTCCGTAAGACGACATACGGTCTGCTCCACGTGCACGGGCGTATGCTGTAGCCAATGGAGATAGTTTCATGTCATCAACAAAATAAATCTTCTTCAGTGTGTCGCTCATTTCTACCGCAACAGCAGCACCTGCAGGGCTGACATGTTTGAAAGACGCGGCAGCCGGCAGTCCGGTAGCTTCTTTCAGTTCTTTCACTAGTTGCCAACTGTTGAATGCATCCAATAGATTGATATAACCGGGACGTCCATTCAATACTTCGATGGGGAGTTCGCCTTCTTTCATGAAGATACGAGCAGGCTTTTGATTAGGGTTGCAGCCGTATTTCAGTTCGAGTTCGTTTGCCATTTTATTAATTACAAATTACGAGTTACTAATTACAAATTGATAGCGACAAAATTACTAAAAAAAGACTAGCTTGCCTAAAGTTACGCTACAAAATAGTAGCATATAATTAGTATTTGGCTATTTCCGGCGAATTAAAATACCTATAAATGATGATTGCATTTCAGCAAAATATTCCGTTCCTTTGCAGTCTCTAATATAAATAGGTATGATGGATAATTTACAAAAATATAAGCCAACTGATAAGATGATCGATCTCATCAGCGATAATTATTCTTTGTTGCAAGTGATGAGTCGTTTTGGGCTTTCGTTGGGGTTCGGTGACAAGACAGTCAAGGAGGTGTGTGAACTGAATGGAGTAGACTGCCGGACCTTTCTGATTGTAGTCAACTTTATGGCTGAAGGCTTTTCCCGGCTCGATGGAGATAAAGATGATATTTCCATACCTGCATTGATTGATTATCTGCGGCAGGCACATATTTATTTTCTGGATTTTTCTCTTCCCGCTATTCGTCGTAAATTGATCGAGGCAATCGACTGTTCGCAAGACGATGTTGCTTTTCTCATCCTTAAGTTTTTCGATGAATATACACGAGAGGTGCGTAAGCACATGGATTATGAAGAGAAAACCGTATTTAAGTATGTCGATTCATTGATTAAAGGAGTTGCTCCCAAAAACTATCAGATCAGTACATTTTCCAAGCATCACGATCAGGTAGGGGAGAAATTGACAGAACTGAAAAATATCATTATTAAATATTGCCCTGCCAAAGCAAATGAAAATCTTCTGAACGCGGCTCTTTTCGACATATATGCTTGCGAAGCCGGACTGGAATCTCATTGCAAGGTTGAGGACTATATTTTTGTTCCTGCTATTCTGAATTTGGAAAGGAGGATTAGGGAAAATGAAAAATAACGAAGTAGTTCGAATAGCTATTGCAGAGACCTCTGTAATTATTCGTGGTGGGTTGACTGCTGCATTGAAGCGTCTTTCTAACGTAAAAGTACAACCAATAGAATTACTGTCTGTTGAAGCTTTGCACGATTGCGTCCGAACGCAATGTCCCGAAATGTTAATTGTCAATCCTACTTTTGGTGATTACTTTGATGTAGCTAAGTTTCGAGAAGAAATATCCGGTAAAAGAATACGTTTAATAGCGTTGGTTACTTCTTTCGTAGATGCTTCATTATTGGGTAAGTATGATGAGTCTATTTCGATATTCGATGATTTGGAAACTCTTTCTAAGAAAATTGCAGGTTTATTGAATGTGGTTTCCGAAGAAGAAGAGATGGATAATCAGGATACGCTTAGCCAGCGGGAAAAAGAAATCGTCATCTGTGTGGTGAAGGGAATGACAAATAAGGAAATAGCGGAAAAGCTTTTTTTGTCGATTCATACGGTGATTACACACCGAAGAAATATTAGCAAAAAATTGCAAATACATAGTGCTGCCGGTTTGACTATCTATGCTATTGTAAATAAGCTGGTTGCATTGAGCGATGTGAAAGATTTATAGCCTGCGGAAGTGTTATAAAATATAAAACCGTTTGCGCACACGAAAAATATTCGTACCTTTGCAAAGCAGTTGAGAAATTGCTGTTAGTTTATAAGGTAAAAGAAAATATTAAATAAGGTATTAGATTAGACAGTTTAAGGTATTAAAAGTTTTTTAGTTTAGTTCAATAGGATAAGTTTTTAGTAGAAGGTAAAAGGATAACAATAGGTAAGACGTTTTTAGGTAAAAAGAAGATTAGTTTTCAGGAAATTTGAGGTACTATGGAAAAGCCTTTAGGCTTTTCTGATGCAGTGGCGAGTGGTTCTATAAAAAGAATTAGCTCGTTTTTTATTTATATGGGATTTAAGTCTGTGGATTGGATTAAGATAATAAAAAACAAAATCCCGACGAAATCGCTTCGGCGGGACTCTATTTCATTTTTTACTTAAATGTGGCTACGTAATAAAATTATGACTAATTAATTCAATTCTGATACTGCAAAGATAATGCGTTTCAGAATGTGTCACAATCACCTTTATGAGGTATATTCTGTAGCTATTCTCACTATTTATGGTTAGTAGCAGGTGTTTTCTCTACTTTTTTCCACTCTTTAGTCTCGAAATCGTATGTTTTTATGATTCTAGCAGGGCATCCGGCACATATTGAATAGGGTGGGACGGAATGACTGACTACACTTCCGGCAGCCACTACGCAATGTTTCCCTAAAGTTACTCCCGGTAGAATGACCGAATTGGCACCTACCCATACATCATCTTCGATGACAACAGGCAGTGTGCTGACACCTTGTTCGTCAATCATCTTTTCTGCATCCTGATAATTATGGTTGAGTCCTGTGACCGTTACATTCTGTGCCAGGTTGACATGATTGCCAATATTAACCGGACCTATGATTGTGTTTCTCAATCCGATGCGTGTATAATCTCCGATTGTCAAGTCGCCAACTGCATTATTCAGACAGGAGAAGTCTTCGACAACAGAATATTTACCCAAAGAGAATCGGTTGAAAGGAGGGAGGTCTTTGCGTACACTCCGATAGATGACAGAACCCTTTCCGCGTTTCAGGTATATGAAATCGAAGAGCCGTATCCACCAATTAGGGCGAGTTTTAACGGGATGCATGATAAAACGATGTACAGCCTGTTTTAAGCCGGGGTTTTCTTTAATTCGCTGTTTAAGTGTTTTCTTCTCCATATTGAATGTTTTTTCTTCTTTTTGTCCTCTACCAGATAATCAGGAATTGCCAGGCTATAAGTGATTAATAGACCGAAAAGTGCAATCCACCATCCGAATGATAAGGTCCAATTATATACGGTAATCAACGAAGTCCAAATACTTACGAAGATACATAATTTAAGTGGAGAAGGCGTTAATTGTTGTACGATCCGGTTGCAGAAACTCCAGTTTCCTTCAAATATGGAAGGGAGTAAGTAGGAAGTTGTTTTCCGGATACGTTTCCGGTAAGGACAGGCGGGTGCGGACTGGCAATAAACAATCACATCCGGCAAGTAGTCAATGTATATATTCTGTCGGAATAATTTTCGTTCGATATTAGTCTTAGAACTTTTCATGTTCTTTTGTAGCCATTTTAGGTCGATTGCCATATTAGTCCCCAATAAATTGGATGACAGTCCGAATTGTGTATTGCCGGCTCTACAGAGGCTGTTTTTTATTTCCTCACGTATAGCCCGGAAGCGATTACAGATGCCTTTGCGGTTTTCTACTATCGTATGTAGTTGGATGGCTTGTACACCGGCATCATAGGCATTATATATCTTATTCAGGAATTGCGGAGATAAAGCGCATGCTGTATTGGACAGGAAGAGAACCAGGTCGTATCGTTCCTGGTCTAAACTGTTGATTGTCTGATGTAGATCGCTGTATGTGATAAACTCGTACGCTTCTTCTTTATACATATCCGGAAGAATACTTCCCTCCGGAACGAGAATGGCGCAACCATATTCCTTTTGAGCCTTCGGGTAGGTGATATGTTTGAAATGTGAGGCTATGGCCATCACAAAGAGGTATAGGAGCAAAAGCCCTGTACAGAAGAATACCAGATCATCTATTATGTAGATATAAGAGTCTATCATCTGGAAGGAGATTATACGTTCTCTTTTTGAATGAATGCAGTAACTGTTTTCAGAATAATCTTTATATCCAACCAGAAAGAGAATGTCTTTGCATAGGTGATATCCAATTGCTTGCGTTCTTCAGCAGAAAGTTTACCGGCTTCGCCTCTTTTCTCTACCTGCCATAAACCGGTCAATCCGGCCGGACCCATGAAACGGTCGATGTGTTCATCGCTTGTCAGCAACTCGGCTTCATAGAGTGGGAGAGGGCGGTTGCCTACTATTGACATATCCCCTTTTAAAATATTAATAAGCTGGGGTAACTCGTCAATACTATATTTACGTATAATACGTCCAATCTTAGTTATTCGAGGGTCATTTTCCAGCTTAACGAAAGCATTGCTTTTTTCCTTGGACTTCTTGTTAATGTAGTCTTCTTCGGAGATTACAAAATCGTCAGATATCAAGAGGATTTCTTCTTCATCGATTTCTTCATTCACTTCCGCTTCCGGTTCTTCTCCCCAAATATCCTCATCTTCCTGCTGATATTGGTTAAGGGCATTGAAATCCTTTAAATGCTTGTCGGCATCAGTATACATCGAACGGAATTTGAGGAAGTCGAATATCTGATAATTACTCCCTACGCGCTTGGATTTGTAGATAATAGGACCCTTACTTTCTATCCGGATAGCTAGTGCAGTAAATATTAAGAGAGGAGAAAGACATAATATCGCCATTCCTGAAAAGAAAATATCAAAAGTTCTTTTCCATAAAGGCAGGCGGAAAGCATTTATATTTTGTGCTTTAAGTTGAAGTGCCTTTATTTTCTGATCTTTTCTTCGTTTAAGGAAAGTTGATAAATCTTTTAAAGCCTCCTGGCTTGTTTCATATTTTATCGTATTGTTGATACCGGCTTTAAGATATTCGGATGCTTCTTCCTTAGATAAGGAGTCGATAACGAGTACCATATAAAGCCCCGGATACTTTTTACGCATGTATTGGATATCTGCAATATCTTTGGATATGTTCACTTGTTCGAAAAATAGAGCTGCGTCATATTTTTCGCGTATTTTCTCCAATACTTTGACAGCTTTGCTACAATTGGGTGCAGCATAGAATACCCCAATACTTAGTCGGGAGAGTAGTTCTATTGTTTTGCTATCTCTGCCTATATAAACAAAATATTGCATGTGTAGAAGACCCGGTATTAGTCAATAATCTTTTTGATTCGGATTTTGAGTTCCAAAGGGTTGAATGGTTTCAGGATATAGTCTTCTGCTCCCTCTTCCAATAGTCTGATTCTTTCCGTTGTACTTTCCTCACTGGATAACATAACGATAGGAATTGACTTGAATAATTCATTGTTCTTCATGTATCTTAAGAATTCATCCCCCATCATGAGAGGCATACGAATGTCTGAAATAATGAGGTCAGGTACATTGCCTTCATTAAGCCATTCTATTGCTTTGATGGGATCTTCCAAATAGGTAAAATCATACTCTTTTTCTAGATACACACCGGCCACTTTTCCGATTGTCGATTTATCGTCGACTAGTAATATTTTTTTCTTCATACGAATAGACCTTTCTATCGCTTGCTTTGTTATTTGATTTATAGATTAAGATTGTTGTCACATAATATTTGTGATACACTGCAAATATAGATATTATTTTAGAATAATCCCCAATCAGGAGAGTAAAATTCGTGATATATCTTTTTTTTCTATTAATTGCAACTTACAGCATCTTAATGAAAAAACACGGATTCCATAAAAACTGGAATCCGTGTTAAAGATTAATTGTTAGGCTTATTTATATACTCTTGATGAATCAAAAGTTTTCCACCATTCTTCATTCTTAGTACCGCCACTGGTCACCCAACTTTCGAATAACGAGTAAGCTGATTTGATATTCACATATTCCAAAGGCCATTTGAAGTCTGTCGGAACCATGATTCCCCATGCCAGGTTATCTTTGCTGATGTAATATCTCTTGCGGGAAGTAGAACTATCGTCGTTGTTGCCTCCGAACAAGTCGGTATTTGCCAACTTAGTTGGTTGATAACCGACAATATGAATCTCCTTACGCTGGTTTCTGTTTCCTTCTACGAAAATGAAAACATTCAGTTTATTGATATTAAGCTCATCCACAGAGATAGGATTGCTGAACTTTATAGTGAAACTGATATTTTTAGGACTCGTATTGGCAGAGTGACCTGCAATCGTATTGATCTGTTCGTAACGGTCTCTTCCCAATGCTTTGTGAGCATCGTCAAATAATGGAATAACCGCATAGTCCTGTCCGTTCTCAATCAGATTACTATTCACATTGAAACCTTTAAAAAGAGAGTTGTCACTGAATTCCACCGGCTGCGTAATGGCACTGGCAGGAACACCGTCCAGCATGATAGCAGCTCCAATACTCTTGGTAGCTCCGGCAGCCGATAAATCAAGACTTAACGTGAACTCTTCTGCCTTATTGCTCTTATTGATGGAGATCTTTCTTTCCTTGATAATCAGAACAAGGTCGTTCATATCGTAATCCCCATATAAAGGCCATTGGTCTTCAAACAGATAAGCATAATTGCGATTATCATCCATGATGATCGGGAACTTAGGATCTTCAGGATCTCCTCCTTCATTTCCACCATTTTTAATTCCTGTACAAACATCGATGATGACTTTAGAGTCTCCCATTTTGGTGAAGTATGCGCCATTCAGTACATGGAAGTTTTCCCACCATTGGTTCTTTTCAACGTGGCTATCACATTCAATAACCAAATTTCCATCATATGTGAAACCTTGTCCGGTGATAACCGGTGATTTTATCATAGAAGTATTTTCGCCTTTTCCATAAAACTTGGCATAACCGGGAGGTATGCTGATACTTGTCGTAGCATCCAGCATAGAACCATCACTTAAATTTACTGTTCCATTAACAAACTCCATTTTAGGAGCTTTCAAATATCCTTGAGTAAAGTTAAACGTCGCTCCGTTGGCATAGAAAGAAGTCGTTGCTTCCATGCTACAAGCGTTGTTGACAGTCGTATTGGTGAGACTGATGGTTGTAAACTTCATGATGTTGTTGTTGGTAGCAACAGCGTCGGAATTTGCAATTAATTTCTCTCCATAAATCTCTCCGTTATTTTCCAAAGAGAAATTAGACGGCAGATTTAATTCTCCTTCCAAACTGATTTTATTGTCATTTACAATTTTCGTATTGGAATTGATTGAGATATTCTTGCTGGTTATGGTTCCTTTGTTGTAGAGTGTTGCACCGGAATGTAGTGTCATTGTGTTCGCTACAGTCAGTGCACCCCAGTTTCTTAATGCAGCAGGCGCTCCATTGGTGAATGATATATCCTCTGCATTCACTTCTCCCTTTTCCATAATGGTCAACATGGAGTTTCTAATGAACGTCATGGTTCCTGATGCTTCAATTTTAGCATTATTCATCACAATGATTTCAATACCGTTTTGGAATTGGAATGTTGCGGGAATCGTCCATTTAGCATCTACATAAACTTTGGTTGCAATTTCACCGTCATAACCGTCAAACTTGAATGTGCCGGCATAGTCAGAGGTGATTTTGTAAGAAGCATCACGCAGCAAAGTGGTTCCTGACATTTCAGTCACTTCTTTTGCATTAGCAGGTATGGAATAGTAATCCGGCTTTTCAAATGAAAGGCCTCTTGTAGCAGCGGCACGACTCATCAACGCTCTATTTTGTGCAGTAGATCCTGCATAATAGAGTTTACAGGTAATATTATCGCTGTTTTCCGGCACATCGAACTGATATACCTGTTCACGTCCTCTAGGGTCGGTTTGCTTCACATAAATACCCTTTTGAGTTGGCAGCAGACTGACAGCGGTTGTAAATTTAAAGTTGTTTTCTTTATTAGCTGTCCTTGCAGCGAGCACGGAAGCGCTTTCATTAGTCAAAGGATCTTCTGCATATATTTCAACTAAATAAGCAAATAGTCCTCCTTCTTCATCTTTCACTTCGACCGAGACATTTTTAGTGGTTATCATGTTCCAATCGATATCATCGGGAGCAGCAAAGCCATCTCCCATCGGGTTAGGTGTTTCGTAAGACGGATCATAGAGATCCTTTCCAGAGTCAACACAACTAGACATAGTACCTGCCATCGCTATTGCAATGATGGGTACAAATTGAATTGTTTTCTTCATCATAATGTATTATTGCTTGATTGTTTGTAACCAAATCCATCACAAAAATAACTGCATATCTTTTATTGGAAATGTTTTTTCTGTTATTTTATGGAGTGAAAACAACTATACTTCCGTTTTGGTTCTTCTTTGGCTCTTTTAGGTTTGATTCGGCCTTGATGATGATGAAGAGAAATCCCCTGATTTTCACTTTTATACAACTGTTTAAAATGAAAATCAGGGGGTTACAATAAATGGATTTAACTTAAGACTTGGTGATTTCTCCTATTAAGCAGGAGTTCATTTTATATCGGATATCCTTGTTGGGTAATCCATGTCCCAATAAAAACATGAGCTTTGTTATGGCACATTCGGGGGTACTGTCATATCCACTGATTACACCTGCTTCCAGAAGATGCATTCCTGTTTCGTAACGTCCCATTTCTACTGCTCCGGAGGCACATTGTGTAATGTTGACAATGATAATTCCACGATCGGTAGCTTCCTTTAGTTGGCGGATGAACCATTCTTTTTGCGGAGCATTTCCCGAACCGAAGGTTTTCATGACAACCGCTTTCAATCCCGGAACATGAAGCAGAGAAGTCACGATACTCTCTTGAATGCCCGGAAAAAGTGTTAGAATAACCACATTGGTGTCAAACAGGTAATGCGGTTTTAACGGTTTTGTCGGGTCTGGTTTCCGAATGAGATTAGGCTCATATTTAATGTGGATACCTACCCGTGCCAATGGCGGATAATTGAAAGAGCGGAAAGCATTGAAATTCTCCGCATTGATTTTGGTGGTACGGTTACCACGCATCAAATGATTCTCAAAGAAAATACAAACCTCCGGAACAATGGCTGTACCATCCGGATTTTTAGCTGCTGCAATTTCGATGGCTGTGATGAGGTTTTCCTTTCCGTCTGTGCGCAAAGTCCCGATCGGGAGCTGGGAACCTGTGAGGATGACAGGTTTGCTTAGATTTTCGAGCATGAAACTTAGTGCAGAGGCAGTGTAAGCCATTGTGTCTGTTCCGTGAAGGATGACGAAACCATCGAAATAATCATAATTGTAATTGATGATCTTTACCAGTTTTGCCCAGTAAGCAGGTTCCATGTCCGAAGAGTCGAGAGGGGGATCGAATTGGTAGGAGGAAATGCGGTAGTTGAATCTTTTCAGTTCGGGGACGTGCTTAAGCAAATGATCGAAGTTGAAATTTTCTAAGGCACCTGTTTCCGGATTCTCTATCATTCCGATAGTCCCACCCGTGTAAATTAACAAAACGGAAGGAGTTTCTGCTCTCATAATTGTTGAATTACTGTTAAAACATTGGCAAAGATACGGATTAAATGCGAATAATGAGTGGTAAATGACGAATTATATAAAGTTGGAAGGACAAGGCTATAAAAAATATCTATGTTGCATTTTTGCGATATGTAGTATGAAAAAATGTCCTCATCTTTGGGGCAGGTTGGACGAAGTGTCCGGCTTTAAATAAAAAACGAAAGAGAAAATGAAAAATGACCGGTATTTTCCGTTAGAAATCTGTTTTGGGGCGGACGACAATTTGAGCGTCATGATGTATCAGATAGGGGGAGTGCAACTTGTAGGGATTTATGTGTTGTTGCTGTATCTGTGTGCAAAGAATGACTACAGCAAATCAGTGGTTAATAGTATGCAAAAACCAGTGGAAAAAAGTGCAGTGGAAAAAACCTCTGAAACGCCGATGGATAAAGGGCGAAAACCGAATGAAACCCAAGAGAGTAGAGTAGAAGAGAAGAGAAATATTACTACTGTTGTAAACAACAGCAGCAATATTGGCGAGGAAAGGAAGACTGCTGCTGTTGTTGTTCGGACTTCGGATTCGGTGAATGACAGGGGCAACGAGATTGTCAGCCCACGCCTCGATCCTGTTCAGTCCACGTCTTGTTTTTGTTCAGCTCACGGCTTGTCTCTGCTCGTCCCACGGGTGAAGTACGGCCTCCCCACGGCTTGCAGAAATAGCCCCACGGTTTGCGGAAATAGCCCTGCGGCCTGCGGAAATTTTCATCCGAGGCTCTTACTTCAGGGCTTCTTTCAGTCTGGTAATCGCCTTTTCCGGGTCTTTTTCTTCTTCGAGCAGAGTGACGAACTTACTGCCGATGATAGCTCCGGAAGCGTGTTCGCAAGCTGCTTGGGATGTTGCTTTATTGGAGATACCAAATCCCACCATCAACGGATTGTTCAGATGCATACCTTCAATCTTTTTGAAGTAAGCCCGTTTTTGTTCGTTGAAATCTTGTTGCGCTCCGGTGGTTGCTGCTGATGAAACCATATAAATAAATCCGTCGGTATGTGTATCTATCTCGCGTACCCGTTCTTCGCTGGTTTCCGGTGTGATGAGCATAATCACTCTGATGTTATAGCGTTCGGCAATGATACGATAATGTTCTTGGTAATCACGGAAAGGGAGATCAGGGATAATGACGCCGTCGATACCACATTCCACACATTTACGGCAGAAATTCTCAAATCCGAATTGCATGATTGGGTTTAAATATCCCATAAGCACAAGTGGGATTTTTACGTCCTTGCGAATATCCCGTAATTGTTCAAAAAGAAGTTTTAGAGACATACCATTGCGCAATGCCTGCGTAGCGGCATTCTGAATAACAATGCCATCTGCCATCGGATCACTGAAAGGAATGCCGACTTCAATCATACTCACTCCGTGCTTTTCGAGCGTGCGGATTACATCAGCGGTACCATCCAAAGTAGGAGTACCGGCACAAAAATAAATAGAAAGTATGTCTTTCTTGTTGCTATTGAAAAGTTGATTAATTCTATTCATGACGTTGGAATTTTTTGATTATGATTTTAATTCGTTTAAAAATGTCCGGATACGCTCCGGATCCTTTTCTCCCGGTTTCAATTCAAAACGGCTGTTGAGATCGTATCCGGCAAGCCGGGGATGTTTAAACTCTTTCAGGGCATTGGCACTGTATGAGTTAATACCTCCACTCAAAAGGAAGGTTACATGTCCATTGTACATATCCAGAATACTCCAGTCGAATTGATTTCCCGAACCACCATACTGTTCGCATTTGGTATCGAACAGAAAAAGATCACAGACTTTTTCGTAGTCATATACCTTTCTCAAATCTTTGGGACGGTCTACTGAAAAGGCCTTGATGATTTTCAATCCAGTGGAATGTAAGGACCGGCAGTATTCCGGCGATTCATTTCCGTGGAGCTGTACATAATTCAGTCCGAAACGATCAGCATACATGCTGATTATCTGCTTGTCTTCGTTGACGAAAACTCCGACACGCCGGGCATGAATGGGCAAGTAAGCCGGAAGCTCGTAGACATATCGGGGAGATTTAGGATAGAAGATGAATCCCAGCATATCTATGCCTTCGATAGACTCTACGTCCTGTATGTTTTCAGCTTCACGCATACCGCATACTTTGATAATTTTTCCGTTAATCATAGGGCTGTCCGTTTTGAATAATTAGTTTATTGGATTGCTTGCAGGAAATTCTGTAAAGTTTCTCCCGGTTGCTGTGTTTTCATAAATGTTTCACCGATCAGGAATCCACGGAATCCGGCTGCCCGAAGTCGGTTTACTATTTCCGGATCGGAGATGCCGCTTTCGGATACCAATACAGCATCTTGGGGAAGCTGTCCGGCCAAGCGGAAAGAGTTTTCTACATCAGTGAAGAAAGTACCCAGATTACGATTGTTGATTCCTACCATATCTATTTTCTTGTCGATATATATTAATTCTTCGGAGCTATGAATCTCCAGAAGAACTTCCAGACCTAGTTCATGAGCTTTTTCTGCAAGTTCATTACATTTCTCCGGTTCTAATGCGGCTGCGATAAGAAGTACGGCATCGGCACCGACAATTTTGGCTTGATAAAGCTGGTATTCGTCAATGATGAAGTCCTTCCTAAGAATGGGGATCTCTACCAAAGGACGTGCAGTGCGGATGTCCTTCAGGCTTCCTCCGAAAAATTTCTCGTCGGTGAGGATGGAAAGGGCAGAAGCTCCTGCTGCTGCATAGGAGGGAACAATTTCTTCCGGGCATGCTTCTTCCTTTATCCATCCTTTGGATGGAGACCGACGCTTGAATTCAGCGATAATACCCGATGCAGACGAGGCTAATGCCTGCTTCATAGAACGAGAGGTCGGAACTTCGCTGATACCTTCCTGTAATTGCTCGATGGAGATAGCCTGCTTTTGCAGGTCAACTTCAAATCGTTTGTTTGCTATAATCTCTGATAATATATCTTTCATTGATGTGGGATTATTAATTGTAAATGATGGATTTGCAAAAATAAAACATTAACTGTTCAATTCAATGAATTTTTTTAGGGTAGCTAATGCGCGTCCACTTTCCAATGACTCTTTGGAGAGAGCAATACATTCTTCAATAGTCTTCTCCGGACAAATCACATGGATGGCGAAAGCTGAATTGACTACCACTACATTTTTTTGAGCTTCCGTAGCCGTGTTATTCATGATCTGGTCGAAAATCTTAGCTGCATCTTCCGGTGTTTGTCCACCATCCAGATCAGTTTCCTTATAGCGGGAGAATCCGAGACTCTCGGGAGCGTAAATCTTTTCATGATCGCTGGTCGCCACTTTAAACTCATTTGTCAGAGAGATTTCGTCATATCCGTCGAGACTATGAACAACGGCAAATTTCGTCTTGCTTTCCTGATAAGTATAGGTATAGAGGCGAAGTAACGGGAGGTTGTAAACTCCTAAAAGCTGATAGGCCGGTAATACCGGATTAACCAACGGACCGAGCATATTAAAGAAAGTGCGCACTGCCGATCCTTTACGAACCGGAGCAACTGCCTTTAATGCCGGATTGAATAAAGGAGCATGCAGATAGGCAAGATTACATTTCTCCATGCTACGGCGCAGTTGATCGACGTCACTGGTGAACTTTACACCGTGTTGCTCCATTACATTACTGGCACCGCTGACTGATGTTGCTCCGTAATTACCATGTTTCACAACGGGGAAACCGGCTCCGGCAACAGTAAAACAGGAAGCTGTAGAAATATTAAATGTATTTTTTCCATCACCTCCGGTTCCTACGATATCTATCGGAGCAAATTCACTTAAATCAACCGGAATACGCATTTCAAGCAATGCATCGCGGAAACCGCATAATTCTTCCACAGAGATATTACGCATCAGAAAGACGGTAATTAAAGAGGCTACCTGTACATCATTATATTTTCCTTGTGCGATGTTCTGTAAAATGGTGCGAGCCTCATCGCGTCCCAGATATTGATGTTCGAAAAGTTTGTATAGAATCTGTTTCATAAGTTTAATCGTTTAAGAAGTTTTTAATAATTTCTTTTCCTTGCGGAGTTAATACTGATTCGGGATGGAACTGAATACCATGTACATTGTAGGTCTTATGGCGGATTGCCATGATTTGTCCTTCCTGACTTTCTGCCGTTATTTCCAGGCAATCGGGAAAACCTTCCCGGCTGACTACCCAGGAATGGTATCTTCCAACAGGGATTTCTTTTCCCAACCCTTCAAAAAGCAAATCCTGGTGAAGGATGGTAATCGGAGTCTGTACCCCATGATATACTTCTTTGAGATTTTCCAGACGTGCTCCGAAAGCTTCGCCGATGGCTTGATGACCGAGGCAGACACCCAGAATGCTTTTGGTCGGAGCATATCTTTTAATAATAGGTAATAGCAGTCCGGCCTCTTCGGGTATGCCCGGTCCGGGAGACAGGATGATTTTATCAAATCGGTCTACTTCATCAAGCTCTATCTGGTCGTTGCGGACTACTTCTACATCTGTAGCCCCTAATTCTTTCACTGCGTGCAGTAGGTTATAAGTGAAAGAGTCGTAGTTATCTAAAAGTAATATTTTCATTTTTATTGTCATTGTAAAATGGTTGTTCAAATACTATCTCTGCTTTCAATTTTTTAATTTGACAGCTAAATCAATCGCCTTTTTCAGTGCTCCCAGTTTGTTGTTCACCTCTTGCAGTTCATATTCATCCTGACTGCGTGCTACAATACCTCCTCCGGCTTGGAACCAGAGTTCATTGTTGCGGCTTACAAAAGTACGGATAGTGATAGCCTGATTTAATTCGCCGTTCAATCCGATAAAACCGATACAGCCACCATAGGCTCCACGATTATGTGGTTCGATTTCGCTGATTAACTGCATAGCGCGTACTTTGGGAGCACCGCTTAATGTGCCGGCAGGAAACGTATCAATAAACGTTTTTATTTTATCTGCGCCCTCATTCAACATACCGCTGACACGGCTTACCAGGTGAATGACATGACTATAATATTGTGGTTCCTTATAGAATAGTACGCGTACATCATGACAATTACGGGAAAGGTCGTTTCTGGCAAGATCAACCAGCATGACATGCTCTGCATTTTCTTTAGGGTCAGCCAATAAAGCTTCTGTCAGTTCCCGGTCTTTTACTACATCTCCGGTACGGCGGGTAGTTCCGGCAATCGGATCGATGTAAGCACGACCATCTTCGATTTTGCAATGTGTTTCCGGTGAAGAACCGAAGATGCGGTATCCTCCGAAATCGAAGTAGAAAAGATAAGGAGAAGGATTGATGCTGCGGAGTGCGCGATAAACTTTGAAATCATCTCCGGCGTATGGTTGGATAAATCTTCTGGAAAGCACGATTTGGAAAACATCTCCGCGCATACAGTGTGCGATTCCTTTGCGCACATTTGCTTTGTGCTCTTCGTCGGTGATGGGGCTGGTTACGGGGCCTGTTACAGAGAAATTGTAGGAAGCATAATTCCGGTTTTCGATGGCTGCTTCCAGTTCCGGCAAACCGCTTTCTTCTCCTTCGGACAACATTTCAACTAATGTCAGCTCATTTTTGAAATGATTGAAAACAATGACATACTTATATAATATGTATAGTAAATCCGGAGCATCGTTTTGCTCATCATGACTTTCTTTCACCGGGATGTGCTCGAAGTACTTCACGGCATTAAACGTCGTATATCCGTAAAGTCCGCATACATTCTTATTATCTCCGGCCACCTGAAACTGATTGATAAACCGGTTCATGGCCTTTTCTACATTGAATGTTTTTGTCAGCGGTTCTTCCGTACGGCTATTATCGGGATAGTTGGCAGTGACAATGCCACCGTTTACACCGATGCTTGCCAAGGGACAAAGGGCTATAAATGACAGGGAATTTTCTCCGGCATGATAATCGGAACTTTCCATTAATGCGGATTGAGGATACATGTCGCGTACTTTCAGATAAATGCTGACGGGAGTATGCATATCTCCGAGCACTTGTTTGCTATGAGTTGTATAATTAAATGTTTTCATTTCTATAATTGCTTGATTATTGATTACGAATGATGGTTTACTAATTACTTATTGCTGTTCATTAAACGATAAATAGGTTTCAATATCTTTGTCTCCTCGTCCTGAAACAGTCAATACAACGATATCTTCCGGTTTGAACTTCAATTTTCTCAAAGCTCCTAATGCATGGGCGGATTCCAGTGCAGGGATAATACCTTCGAGTTTAGTCAGTTCGTAAGCGGCTTCTATTGCTTCGTCGTCATTGATTGCCAAAACGTTGGCACGTCTTTGTGCGGCAAGATTGGCGTGTATCGGACCAATGCCCGGATAATCCAGTCCGGCGGAAATCGAGTAAGGCTCTTCAATCTGTCCGTCTTCGTTTTGGATGACGTAAGTACGCGCTCCGTGGATAATTCCCATTTTACCGAGTTGGATGGTGGCGGCGGTCATTCCGGTTTCTATTCCTTTACCTCCGGCTTCCGCCAGAATGATGCCTACCCGTTCATCATTGATATAATGATAAATCGTTCCGGCAGCATTACTTCCTCCTCCAACGCAGGCTATCAGATAATCCGGATAGTCACGTCCTTCTTTTTCTTGCAGTTGTTTTTTTATTTCTTCGCTGATAACAGATTGCAGGCGTGCCACCATATCAGGATAAGGATGAGGGCCTACGGTAGAGCCGATAATATAATAAGTGTCGGCAGGATGGCAACACCAGTCGCGGATCGCTTCGTTGGTTGCGTCTTTCAAGGTCATGTTTCCGGAAGTAACGGGAATAACGGTAGCTCCCAGCATTTTCATTTTCTCCACATTGATATGTTGGCGTTCTACATCCGTCTTTCCCATATAAACGATACATTCCATATCCATCAACGCACATACGGTAGCTGTTGCTACTCCATGTTGTCCGGCTCCGGTTTCGGCGATGATGCGTTTCTTTCCCATGCGGCGTGCCAGCAAGATTTGTCCGATGGTGTTGTTGATTTTGTGTGCACCGGTATGATTCAGGTCTTCCCGTTTCAGATACAACTTGCAACCATACTTTTCGGAAAGGCGTTTTGCCAGATAGAGTGGGGAAGGACGTCCTACGTAGTCGCGTAATAACTGCTCAAATTCCTTTTTAAATTCTTCGCTTTCAATCACTTCGAGGTACTTGTTCGTCAGTTCCTCAACACATTTGTGGAGGATTTCCGGTACATAAGCACCACCGAATTCTCCGTAATAGCCATCCTGGTCAACTAAAAAACTTTTCATAATCCTATCTATTTTTTATGTTATTATCTAAATCTGTTCGAAAATGGGCAAATAAAAAGAGCCCTGCCGCAAGTTGCGACAGGGCTCTTTCAAATCTGTTATATCTTTAATGAGGTATATACATACGAGCACTGCTCCCTTACGACTGTCGGAGTTGTAACGGGTGCCACCACCAATATGTATTTACTAACATTGTTCTCATTGTCTTTTGTAATTTTATTGGGGGCAAATATAGACACTTTGTTTGAAACAGCAAACAAAAAATGACTTTTTTTCTCTTTTGCCTTCATTTTTCTGATATAGAACAATTTTCAACCTGAACTGTTCTTATAAATATTGAATATTTAAACAAAAACAATTATGAAACAGAGAAAAGTTTTAGTAGGTATCGCTATTGCCATTTTCATTATATTATTATTGTATTGGTTATTGGTAGCAGAGGATATGAAACCCTGGTTGTCGGCTATGGTTCCTTCCGTGGCACAACAATTCTTCGCTTGATTCTGACAGGGTTCGGATAAATCATATATCTTTGCAAGGATAGTGACTAATAACCAAAATAATAACAATAGACTAAGATATGGAAAATTTTATTTTTCAAAATCCCGTGAAACTGATAATGGGAAAAGGGATGATTGCTCGGTTGGCTAAAGAAATACCGTCCGACAAGCGTATTATGATTACTTTTGGCGGTGGAAGCGTGAAGAAAAACGGAGTGTACGATCAGGTAAAGGAAGCATTGAAGAATCATTTTACAGTAGAATTCTGGGGAATCGAACCCAATCCTGCCATTGAAACTCTCCGTAAAGCTATTGCTTTGGGAAAAGAAGAGAAAGTAGATTATCTGCTGGCTGTTGGTGGTGGTTCCGTTATTGACGGTACGAAATTGATTTCCGCAGGAATCCTGTATGATGGTGATGCCTGGGATTTAGTACTTGCCGGACGTCCAGTCACTCATACTGTACCTCTTGCCACTGTATTGACTTTGCCCGCTACCGGTTCGGAGATGAATAACGGGGCAGTTATTTCCCGTCGTGAAACAAAAGAGAAATATCCTTTTTATGCTAACTATCCAATCTTCTCTATTCTTGACCCGGAAGTAACTTTTACCTTGCCTCCTCATCAGGTGGCCTGTGGTTTGGCTGATACCTTTGTTCATGTGATGGAGCAATATATGACTACTCCCGGGCAGAGCCGCATTATGGATCGTTGGGCGGAAGGCATTTTACAAACTTTGGTAGAAATAGCTCCGAAAATCCGTGAAAACCAGCATGATTATCAACTGATGGCTGATTTTATGCTTTCGGCTACAATGGCATTGAATGGATTTATTGCTATGGGAGTGTCGCAAGACTGGGCAACTCACATGATTGGCCATGAAATTACTGCTTTGCACGGATTGACACATGGTCATACGTTAGCCATTGTTCTTCCTGCCACTTTACAGGTGCTTCATGAAGAAAAAGGAGATAAACTTTTGCAGTATGGTGAAAGAGTCTGGGGAATTACTTCCGGTACGCGAGAAGAACGGATTGATGAAGCGATTTGTCATACCGAAGAGTTCTTTCGTTCGCTTGGGCTGACTACACGTTTGCATGAAGAGAACATCGGACAGGATACTATTCTGGAAATCGAACGCCGATTCAATGAACGTGGTGCTAAATATGGAGAGAATGGAAATGTAACGGGTGCTGTTGCCCGCAGGATATTAGAGACTGCACTTTAAGTATACTCTTACATTAAAAATATAGGATAAAGAGGATATTGGAACATACTTTTCACAATATCCTCTTTTCTTTTTATTATTTCTCAATTTTCTCTGACCTTGGAATTCTGAACCAGAAGCGAGAGCCTTCTCCTTCTTTAGATTCCACTCCGATAACCCCGCCCAGTCTTTCTACTATGACACGGCAGATGGCTAGTCCGAGTCCTGTCCCTTTAATAAAGGAGTTCAGTTTGACGAAGCGTTCAAACACTTTATCTATCTTGTCAGCAGGAATTCCGATACCTGTATCTTTTACATAAAAGTATATTTCATCTTTGGCTTCTTCAATCCGGTATCCCATTTCGATAGAACCTTTAGGGGTGAATTTCAAAGCATTATTTGTAAAGTTGATGATAACCTGTGATAGACGTATGCGGTCGGTATACATCATGCATTGATCTGCTTTCTCTGTGAATAAGATTTGAATGTCTGGGGAAGAATTCTTTTCTTGCATTTGTCTGCAAATACCTTCCATCAATTCGTTGATATCAGTCTGTGCAAATGTGAATTCCATAGTACCGGCTTCAATTTTAGAAAGATCGAGGATGTCGTCTATTAGTTGCAATAATAAGATATTGTTGCTGGAGATGATTTTTACAAATTCTTTTCTCTCTTCCTCTTCCTCCGTTTGGCAAACCATTTCGGAGAATCCTACAATCGCATTTAGCGGGGTTCGTATTTCATGGCTCATATTAGCGAGAAAGGCAGATTTGAGCCGATTGGATTCTTCGGCTTTTTCCTTTGCTTCCTGCAGCATTTTGTCCATCTTTAATTTTTCAGTGATGTTTTCAAAACGAAGTAATCCTCCAATAATTTCAGTTTCCTTTTCATCGCCGAATACAGGTGTTGCGGTCACTTCAAAATCTACATCGTCTACTCTGATGGTATGCCGGATAATTTTGCCCTGTTCGATAGCTTTCTTGAAAGCACATTGTCCACACGGTTCATTACGAAGTGCACTGGTCTGATAGCAAATTTTTCCCGGTATGTATCGTCTGCCTTTTACCAGGCTGGCTATTTGTCTTGTTTCCTCCCATTGTACCCGGTAATTTTTATCAATATAGATAAGGCCGAAGTCGATACTTTTTAGAGCTAGTTTTTGCTTCTTCAATGCTTTTTCCAGTTCTTCCTTGGCGGCAACTAATTCTCTTTCATAATTCTTGAGTTGTGTGATATCCCACCGGGTTGCCAACAGCCATTTCTTTTCTCCTTCCCATGAAATAATAGATTTAACGGCAATAGTATCATGGGTGATTCCATCGGGAGTGGTGTATTTTTCTTCTTTGCGATATACTTTGCCTGCTTGTATGAGTTCTTTGTCGATATGCCGGTATTTTTCACCTCTTTCTTCTCCGTAAATTTCATAATCAGTATGTCCGATGGCCTCTTCACTGCTAATGCCGGATTGAGCGGCTGATTCTTTATTCCAGTAATAGTATCGGAAATCGTTTGTAATATCTTTTACAAAGATGGGGAAAGGAAGATTATCGAGAATATCAAAGGAGAAACGGTAGGAATGATTGGTCTTTTTAATCGTTTTTTGCAATTTTCGGATTCTATATAGTAAGATGCTGATGACAAGGAGCAAAATAACTACTAGTAAATAATTATAACCCCAATGAACTTCGTTAATCCAATAATTTAACAAATAATTGTTTGCCATAAAATGTTTGATATAAATGAGGTGTAAAGATATGAATTGTTCTTTAACTTTCAAAAAATAATACATAAATATATTGTCTTTCAACATTATATTGTGAGACTGTAATTATATGCGATGAAGAAATAGTGGAGGTATGGTGTCTTGTAGTTCTTGTATGGTATCATATTTTGCTTGATTTCGATTCTTTTTTCAGAAAGAAAATGTATTAAAATATTAAATGATGTCTCATGAACTAAAATCATTTCTAGTTTGTTTTAATAACGCTGGAGTATTTTCTATTTTTGTTCACCTAAATAAGTTTTGATAGAGTCAAAATAAAACAATCATTTAATTACGTATGCTAATAACCATTATTATTCTCGTTCTTTCGGCTGTCTTTTTCGTGAACGGCAAGGTTCGTTCGGATATTGTGGCACTGTGTGCACTGATAGCCTTACTTATTTTTCAGATATTAACTCCTGATGAAGCACTTTCCGGTTTTTCTAATTCGGTAGTCATTATGATGATCGGATTGTTTGTAGTGGGAGGGGCTATCTTTCAAACGGGATTGGCAAAGATGATTAGTTCCCGTATTCTTAAACTTGCGGGAACCAGTGAGATCCGGTTATTTCTGTTGGTGATGTTGGTGACTTCGGCCATTGGTGCGTTTGTCAGTAACACAGGAACGGTGGCACTGATGCTTCCTATTGTTGTCAGTCTGGCAATGAGTGCCGGTATGAATCCGAGCAGGCTGTTGATGCCGTTGGCTTTTGCAAGTAGTATGGGAGGTATGATGACTTTAATCGGTACTCCGCCGAACCTTGTGATACAAAATACGTTGACTTCTGCCGGACTTGAACCGCTTTCCTTCTTCTCTTTCCTGCCTGTCGGCATTGTCTGTGTGATTGTCGGTACGCTGGTATTGATACCACTTAGCAAATGGTTTCTTTCTAAAAAAGGCCAGAAAGATGATAATAAACGTTCGGGTAAGTCACTGAAACAGTTGGTAAATGAATATGGGCTTTCTAGCAATCTGTTTCGTTTGCAGGTAATAAAAGATTCCCGGCTTTTGGGCAAGACGATTATTGACTTGGATATTCGTCGCAAATATGGTTTGAATATCATGGAAGTGCGTCGTGGTGATGCATCGCAACATCGTTTTCTGAAAACGATTACCCAGAAGTTTGCTGCACCGGACACGATGTTGCAAGCCGAGGATATTTTGTATGTGACAGGAGAATTTGATAAGGTACAGCTTTTTGCAGAAGATTTCCTGCTAGAGATTTTAGGTGACCATGCAACGGAAGAAACTCAAAGCGCAACTAACTCTCTGGATTTTTATGACATCGGTATTGCTGAAATAGTGTTGATGCCAGCTTCTAATTTGATAAACCAAACAATTAAGGAAGCCGGTTTTCGTGATAAGTTTAATGTGAACGTATTAGGAATCCGTCGTAAAAAGGAATACTTGTTGCAGGATTTGGGAAATGAGCGGATTCATAGTGGTGATGTGCTTCTGGTTCAGGGAACGTGGAATAATATAGCTCGTCTTAGCAAGGAAGATTCTGATTGGGTTGTTTTGGGACAACCTTTGGCGGAAGCGGCTAAAGTTACATTAGATTATAAAGCTCCGGTAGCGGCTGCTATTATGGTATTAATGGTAGTAATGATGGTATTCGATTTTATTCCGGTTGCTCCGGTTACAGCCGTTATGATAGCGGGTATATTGATGGTATTAACCGGATGTTTCCGTAATGTAGAAGCAGCTTATAAAACGATCAACTGGGAGAGTATTGTATTGATTGCAGCTATGCTTCCTATGTCTCTGGCATTGGAGAAAACGGGAGCTTCGGAATACATTTCCAATACGCTGGTTAACGGCTTGGGATCATACGGACCTGTTGCGTTGATGGCAGGTATTTACTTTACGACTTCGTTGATGACGATGTTTATCAGCAATACAGCTACGGCTGTCTTACTCGCACCGATTGCTCTGCAAAGTGCCATACAGATCGGAGTAAGTCCGGTTCCCTTCTTGTTTGCTGTGACGGTAGGTGCAAGTATGTGTTTCGCTTCTCCATTCTCTACACCGCCTAACGCCCTGGTGATGCCTGCCGGTCAATATACTTTTATGGATTATGTAAAAGTAGGATTGCCGTTGCAGATTATTATGGGAATCGTGATGATTTTTGTATTACCATTGATTTTCCCCTTTTAGTTTTTAATTTTTATCCTTTTAATAAGGAGATGAAAGAGCTCGGTATTTTGTAGTTGTAGTGCTTTGTAACACTGGATCTTTGTCGTTTAATTGAGAGTTGCATAGAATCTGCAACTCTTTTTTTTGATTGCATATTGCATATTTGTACTTCTAAGCTTTTAATATTCAATAATGTAATAGGTCGTTTTTTATTGGGAGTAATTAAAGCCTTATCTTTTAAAAGATGTTAACCGTAGGTCGAAAAATACAACTTTATCCGTTTCTTATTTGTAAATACAACTATCTTTGTACATTCATTGCTGATTGTTGATTCGTAATGATTTTTATTTTTTGTGCAAATAAAGCAAACTTAAGTATTTAAAGATTATGAAACAAAGCATTGTAAAAATCTTCACTTTTTCGTTGTTAGTATCTTCTATCAGTTTTATTAGTTGCGTTGATAATGAGAAAAATCTGTTTAATGCAGATCAACTGAAACAAATTTACGAAGAAACTTTTCCTGTAAAAAACATCGACTCTGATGGTGATTGGACAATGTCACGAAGTGTAACGGCACATGTGTCAATCAATGGGGATCAAGGAGTAGATTATAAGATACAGATATTTGATGCCGATCCATTAAGCCCGGAAAGTACAGCAAAACTCTTAGCGGAAGGAACTGTCACTCAAAGTATGACTTTGGATGTGGTGATGGATTGCGCAACATCTCTTGATAAAGTGTTTGTTGCGCGTATAGATGAACACAAACGTTATCTGGTCCAACCGACAGCGATTGAAAATGGTACAGTGACAGCGCACTTTGGAGACAAAGGTACGCCAACACGTTCTATATCACGAGCTGTGACGACTAGTATACCAGTCATGGAAGCTCCTTATACAGCCGATTTTATTAGTGCTAAAAAGGCAATTTCTACTGTCATTCAGGCTAATTGGGATCTTTCTGCAAAGTCTGGCTGGGGTGGAAGTTATGGTCAATTTCCTGTTTTTACAGAAAGTGAGCGTTGGTTTAAGATTCAGGAAGGAACTTTTAAAGCTGGATTTAGTGCAACTGGAAATAGAGATGGAGAAATAAGTGCTGTGAAAGTAATCGTTCCTCAAGGAAGCACATGGGTTATAGAGAATAGTAATCAATTTTCTGATATTACAGAAATTATCGTTGAGAATGGTGGAAAGATAGAGATTGCTAAAAATGGGAGTCTGATATTAACGCGGGCTTCTTATATAACTGTGATGCAGGGAGGAAGTATTGTTGGTGACAGAGGTATTCAGATAACAAATAGTTCGGCTGGGCGTACAAACTATAATGCGGGTACGATTGATTGTGACTTTTTGAAAATTGATGGAAGTGGAAACGGAGTTGATTTTGTGAATTATGGAACACTTAAACTGAATTCTTATAATGCTTCTACAAATGGTACGACATTGATAAATCATGGAACCATTGAAGTCGAAAATATAGATGGCAACAATAATACTAATATTAAAAACGGTTGTTATCTGAAAGCTGGAAAATTACAATTTGGTACGCTTGTTATGGGAAATACTTCCGAAGCTATTTGCAAAGAATTGACGGGTAATGGAAATGATAATAATATCGTGATGGAAGCACAATCCATGTTGACTTGTACGGGCAAAGCTAATTTATTCAGAACAGTTACCGGTCCGACACAAGGAACTGCCTTATTAAGAATTCACGAAATAGATAATACTTCCGGTCTGGCTCAATCTGCTTCTAAAGTAAGTAATAATATCATTTGTGAAATAACAGATCAAACATATAAAGGCGAAGCACATTATAACTGGTCTCCTTTTGCATGGCTAGTAAATAAGGGATTACAGCAAGGTGCTACCTATTGTAATCCGGGCAAAGCAGAATTTATACTTCCTGCTGACGGTGACTGTGTTAAAGAAGGGTATAACTCTGATGAAAAACCGGATGATGTAGAAATTCGATATGCAGTTTATTCTTATGCTTTCGAAGATAACTATCCGAAAGCAGGAGATTACGATTTCAATGATATTGTGTTGAATGTAACTTTGCCTGCAGCCGGTAATGATGTGAAAGAACTAAAATATAAAATTGACCTTCGGGCAGTTGGTGCCGTGAAACAATTAGGTGCTGGTTTGAGAATACGAGGAATAGACAAAAATAATGTGGAAGAGATAAGTTTTGGTGCAGGCGCTGCTCAACGTACCGGCTCATTAAATTCTGGTATATTTGAAAATGCATCTTATGAAGCCAATGGCAATGAACTTGTGATTCCTTTATTTGGAGACGCACATTATGTATATGGATATACAGGAGCACAACGCCCCATGTTGAATACTGGGAATGCTAGCACTCCTCTTACAGATATATATACTCTTGAAGTGAACGTCAAACTTAAAAATGAAATATCCGTCCCTAGTGTGACAGATGGTTTAGACTTCTTCATTGCTTATCAGGGGATAGGTCAAAAGAGAACAGAAATCCATTTGACTCATTTTAATTCGGCTACGGCGAATGGACAATTGGCGGATAATGAGGTGCTTGAGGTAATCAAGGCAGTTAATAATACATGGGCTTTGTGTGTTCCTGATAAATTTGCTTATCCAACAGAAACAACAGTGATAACGAACGCATATTCTAAATTTGCAGATTGGGCACACGATCAGAGCTCAACTACTGATTGGTATAAGACAGTTAGTAGTGATAAAGTGATTCAGTACTAAAACTATTAAAGAGAAATATTGCAAACAGTTTTATTCGAAAAGAACTTGTGTGCATTGATTATGGGGAGATTGTAGGAAGTAAGTGCTGCCTTAATGCTCCCCTTTTTTATGTAATTACCCATTCGATGACAAAGTAAATACATAAAGTTTTAGAATCTCTGATTATTCTGACGATTGTTCGTGTAATCAAGGGTTTTGCTATCTCTCATGTTCTATCATTCTTCTCTATTAGCAGGAAAATCCCCATGATTTATTGAAAAACAATGCCTTTATTGCGTAAAGCACCGCATATTTACATCAAAAGCGCCGCTATATTTGTAAAAAACATAAGGATAAAGTAAGTAAAAGATGCGGATAATGTCATCAAAAGCTATGGATGAAGTAAACAAACCATTGGGATAGTGTCGCTATATCGTAAATGTTGTTAGAATTTCCTACTTTCTTTCCATTGATTTTTCTATTTGGGGCTTTGATAATGGTAAAAAGAAAAAAGTAAAAGGGAACTTTATTAGTACATGTGATGCCCGTTTGATTGTAGAAATGCTGTGCGCGTATTAAAATGTATATATATCATGCTTAATTGTAGAATAGTGAATTGAATAAAGCCCTCTACAGTGGCAGAAAAATTTTACTTCAGCCAAAGGGAGGAAAGAAGCGATCCCTGATAGATTAAGAATTACAAAGTGTCAGTAGTATCTTTTTGTAAATTCAAATTTCTCATGTTGAATGTTTTGTAACTGCAAAGATACGAAGAATGGTAACTATATTGAATGATAGTTGCTTAATATCATAGCAGGACCGAGCTCCAGAGATGTACAAATCAGGCGATTTAGGTTATTCAACCTTAATTCGCTTTTTTCTGCATCACTACTATCTGATTAAACCGTTTTTGTGACGGAGTACCAACTACAATTTCTTTTGGAGGAAATCGCTTGTCGAACTCATTAGCAGCAGATTTATCAATCTGATATATTTTATCTTCTATATAACGGCCTTTTACATTGGCTAAAGCATTATCATATAATTCACAAACATGAAGAGCAGTAGCATACATATTGTCTTCAGTGCGAATCCCTAATGTTTCGGCAGGAATGAATCCTTGTCGGAGATAATAATCCGGGTCACCACAAAGTAAAATAGCACGAAATCCCATTTCGGAAGCTAATTTTTTGGTAAGTGCAATCATTCTTCCTCCGATACCTTGCTGTTGGTATTCGGGGAGGACAGAAATGGGCCCCAGGCTCAAAACCTCATATTGGTTACCGTCATCTGCCATGATAAATGATTTGAGGCAGACAACATTACCGACAATCTTGTTATTATGTTCTGCAACAATATCGAGCTCCGGCACAAACTTAGGATGGTTACGCATAATATGAAGGAGGTAATGTTCGTCACATCCCGGAGAATAATGATTCCAGAATGCTTCCCGTGTAATGTTTTCGGTTTCATGATAATCCGAAGATTGCTCAATTCTAAGTTTTATATCCATATTGTTTCAAATATATAGTTGCACAAATATAAAGAACAAAATCCGAATACCTAACTCTTTTAAAGATGAATCTATACATTATAGCAAGATGAGACAAAAACTCCCGATACTAGTATATCCAGACTTAGTATCAGGAGTTTTTTATATATTCATTCATCGAGATTGCGGAGAATCAGGCCTGTTCATGTTTTGCGTGTACAAGCTGTCTATAATACCGTCGGACAGTCCGATGGTAGGTACAATAATTCCGGTAGCTTTTACATGAGTAGCTATCTCGAGAAATATCTCTGCAGCAGGAACAATAACATCGGCCCGGTCCGGTTTCAACTTATATTGCTTAATACGTTGTTCGGTAGAGAGGGCTTTTAATGTTTCATATATATCTTGCAGTGATTCGATGGGTAGGAGAGACGCTTTTTTGTCTTTCTTGTCCGCTAAACGAAATAACTTATTAATATTTCCTCCCGAACCGATGATGCTGATAGGGGTATATTCTGTGGCAAGCCCTATCAGGTCAGTGCGCAAAGCTTCCTTTTCTTCTTCCTTTACCATACCGCTAAGCATACGTACCGTACCTATATTATATGAACGGGAATTTTTCAGTTCACCGTTGCTGATGAGATTAATTTCCATACTACCACCTCCTACATCTACATACAAGTAATTTTGTCCTGAAGCAAATAACTGTTCGATATGATTGTCGTAAACAATATGCGCCTCTTCCTGCCCGTCGATGATTTCTACACGGATACCCGTTTTTTTGACGATCTGCTGAACGATATCCTTGCCATTACGTGCATCACGCATGGCAGAGGTGGCACACGCACGATAGTCTACCACATCATATATCTTCATTAATTGTTTGTAGGCTTTCATCAGCCGAATCAGTTTCTTCTCTTTTTCTGTAGAGATAACCCCCACAGTAAAGGCGTCTTCTCCCAACCGTAACGGAATACGGATGAGCTGTACCTTACTCATTAATTCGGGCGCATTCTCCTCGTTTACACATTTTATCAGCAGCCGCACCGCATTAGAGCCTATATCTATTGCCGCATAATTAACTTTCTTCATACTTATCATAATGTATTCTTGTATTCGTTATATAATTTTTCTTGTGAGCGGAATGGGACACTGTTCTCTTCCCGTTCTTTTTCCCGGTTCTCGCCTGTACCATCCACAATTCTTCCTTTTGCCGTATCCCGGAATCCGTAGCAGACAATTCGTTTTAAATCTGCCTGGATTTCTTTATCATAGACCGGTGCCGCCACCTCAATACGATTATCCAGGTTGCGAGGCATCCAGTCGGCAGAACCAATGTAGTATTTTTCTTCTCCACCATTGGCGAAGATGAAAATGCGCGAATGTTCGAGATAACGGTCGATAATACCATTGATGTGTATATTCTCGCTGATACCCGGAACGCCTGTCACTAAAGAACAGTTACCGCGTACTACCAGTTCCACTTGAACACCCGCTGTTGAGGTTTCGTATAGCTTTTCAACAAGTGCACGGTCAGTAATATGATTTACTTTAGCAAGGATATAAGCCTCTTTTCCCTGTTCCTTATTTTTTATCTCTTTGTTGATAAGCGCAATGAATCGTTTACGCATATCATTGGGAGAAACGAGCAATTCTTTGAAATCAACAGGAGTATAAGGCTTTTCGATAAAATCGAATACGGCATTGACTTCCCGGACAATGGGACGGTGAGCAGTCATAATGGTATAGTCAGTATACATACGTGCATTTCCTTCATGGAAATTTCCTGTACTGATGCAGGCGATATCTCCGTGCCGAGTGCCGATATGCAGCAATTTAGAATGAATTTTCAAACCCTCTACTCCGAAAATAACATGAATCCCCGCATCCTGCATTTTCTTGCTCCAGTTGATATTAGACGCTTCATCAAAACGTGCCAACAGTTCGATAACTACTGTGACTTTTTTTCCGTTTTTGGCTGCACTGATTAAAGCCTTTATCACTTTGGAGTCTTTAGCCAAACGATAAAGCGTCATCTTGATACTTTTTACTTCTTTACTGATAGCGGCTTCTCGCAACACACGGATGAAAGTATCGAAACTATGATAAGGATAATGTAAGGAACGATCTTTCCGACGAATCAAAGTGAGCAGACTTTCCATGCCATTCAGTTCAGGCTTGAAGATAGGTTCCCAAACAGGATATTTCAGTTCATGATGACCGCAAACCGGAAATTTCATCAAATCCTTGAAATTGTGATAGCGTCCTCCGGCTACACGCGTGTCATTCTTATCCACGTTCAGGCGACCGGTCAACTTTTTCAGCAAGTCTTTAGGAATTTGTTCGTCATAGACGAAACGGATCGGTTCCCCTTTCTTCCGGCTTTTCACACCTTTGGAAATCTTCTGAAGTACCCCTGTCCGCAGATCACTGTCAATTTCCATTTCGGCGTCTTTAGTGAATTTGAAAGTGTACGCCTCATAATCTGTGTACTTCATGCCAACAAAAATCATCGGCAAACAATAGCGGATCACGTCATCAAGAAACATGAGATATGTTTTTCCATCCGAATCAGGTAATTGAATAAAACGGCCGAAGTCTCCGGTCGGCAGTTCAATCACTGCATAGTCTTTCTCCTTTATCTTTCCCGTTTCATCTTTGCGCAGCAGACGGATGGCAAGGTAAATATCCTCATCTGTCTGATCGTCCAGCGGGCGGGTTCCATTGAGGAAAAGCGGATTGGTAGAACCATTCAGTTTGTTGCGATAGAAAGAAGTGACGAATGCTTTCTGTTCGTCCGTCATTTCCGCATCTTTGATGACGTAGATATTCTCTTTCTTCAATTCCTCCATAATGGAAGCGAATATCTCCTCAAACTGCTTGTAGTAACGATTGTGCAGCTTTCCTATTTGTTTCAGAGTGCAGGCGGCGGTTTCTTGTTCTGCCTGTATGTTTTTATCGGCATATTCTACGATCCGGTTCAGAGTCGCTACACGGACACGGAAGAATTCATCCAGGTTATTTGAATAGATGCCAAGAAAAGTGAGTCGTTCCAGCAGTGGCACTTCTGGACGGGCGGCTTCTAGCAGAATACGTTGGTTGAAGTACATCCAACTGATGTCACGCTCTACATAAGGGTATTTCTTTTTTATTTCGCTTTGTTTCATTGTGAAAAAGGAACTGTTTAAAATTTCTGCAAAAATATCAATGTGAGATGTAATCGTCATAACGATATTATTACGAACTTATTACAATGTTTATTTGTTATTTTTATATATCAGTAGAAACACTTATATTCGCAAAAGTATTGGAACAGACTCGGTTAAAAAATATAGAATTTATGAAAACAATGAATTATTCCCTTATTCGCATTCTCTTCGCACTTGTGATTGGATTGGTACTCGTGATTTGGCCCAATGCGGCTGCCAGTTATATTGTCATTACGGTAGGTGTTGCCTTCTTGATTCCCGGTGTTATCAGCCTTTTTGGCTATTTCGGCCGGAAAAGACCGGAAGGTGAAGCAGCTCCCCGTTTTCCGATAGAAGGAATCGGTAGCTTATTATTCGGACTTTGGTTGATTGTGATGCCTGAATTCTTTGCAGATGTCCTGATGTTTTTATTGGGATTTATCCTGATTATGGGAGGAGTGCAACAGATTGCTTCTTTGTCGATGGCTCGTCGGTGGATGCCCGTTCCGGGAGCTTTTTATCTGATTCCTTCGCTGATTCTTATTGCGGGTATTATCGCTTTGTTCAATCCGACAGGAGCGCGTAATACTGCATTTATAATTATTGGTATCAGCAGTTTGGTTTATTCTCTTTCCGAATTGATAAACTGGTTCAAGTTTGCCCGTCGCCGTCCGAAGGCTCCGGTTATGCATGACGATGATGATATTGAAGACGCAAAGATTATCGAATAAAAAAAGAAGAGGACTGCTTCACAGCACCCCTCCCCGCAAACTTAAAACAACCAACAAAAGAAATAGATAATTTCAATAACAGTGAACGGCTAACGGTGAATATTCTGCAATGATAATGCAGTTTGTTCACCGTTTACTGTTTATCGTTCACCGTATTTTTTTCTATCTCACAAATAACAGTTCCCTGTATTTTGGAAGCGTCCACATCTGATTGTCAACAATCAGTTCCAACTTGTCGATGTGATAACGGATTTCTTCCAGTGCCGGGACAATCGTGTCGTGGTAGGCAATGGCTTTTTCCCGTTCGCTTTCTATCTTGTTTGCAACCTTACGAGCCTCAATCATTGCATCTACATGCTCCTTGATGAAAGCTGTACGGTCGGCAATCTCTTCAATAAGCTCCAGGTTCTTAGCTGACAATTTCGCTGCCTTTTCTGCCGGGAAAAGAGATTGCATCTTATAGACATTATTAATTAAGTCCGTCTGGTATTGAGTGGCAACCGGAATGATATGATTCATTGCCAAGTCACCCAATACACGTGCCTCAATCTGAATCTTCTTCGTATAAGTTTCCCATTTCACCTCGTTACGGGCTTCCAGTTCTTTCTTGGTCATTACACCGGTAGCTTCGAACATGGCAATTGTTTCCGGTTTCAGGTAATTGTCGAAGATAACAGGAACACTGGTTTCGCAATCCAGTCCACGACGGGCAGCTTCTTTCTTCCATTCGTCACTGTAACCGTTACCGTCGAAATGAATGGCTTTACATTCTTTGATATATCCGCGGATGATTTCAAGAATGGCGGAAACTTTGGGTTCTCCCTTTTCAATCAACGCATCCACGTCCTTCTTAAACTTCACCAATTGATTTGCTACGGCCGAGTTCAATGCAATCATGGCAGAAGCACAGTTTGCTTCGGAACCTACGGCACGGAACTCAAAGCGGTTGCCTGTGAAAGCAAATGGAGAAGTACGGTTACGGTCTGTATTATCGATCAGTAATTCAGGAATCTGCGGAATATCCAACTTCATTCCCTGTTTACCGCTAAGGCTGATTAAATCATCTTTCGTACTGTTTTCGATATGATCCAATACCTGCGACAACTGTTTTCCAAGGAAAGAGGAGATAATTGCAGGAGGTGCCTCATTCGCTCCCAGACGGTGGGCGTTGGTAGCACTGGAGATAGAAGCTTTCAGTAGTCCGTTATGATGATAAACTGCCATCAATGTATTGACAACGAATGTAACAAAACGCAGATTGTCTTCCGGAGTCTTGCCCGGTCCCATCAATAAGATACCTGTATCAGTGCCCAAAGACCAGTTGTTGTGTTTACCCGAACCATTGACACCTTTGAACGGCTTTTCATGAAGCAGTACACGGAAACCATGACGGCGGCTTACCTTACGCATTAATGACATAATCAGTAAGTTATGGTCATTAGCAAGGTTACACTCTTCAAAGATAGGAGCCAACTCGAACTGGTTCGGGGCAACCTCGTTGTGACGAGTCTTAACAGGAATACCTAATTTTAACGCTTCAATTTCAAGGTCCTTCATGAAAGCGGCTACGCGGGTGGGGATAGCACCGAAGTAGTGATCCTCCAACTGTTGGTTTTTGGCACTGTCATGTCCCATCAAAGTACGACCGGTCATTAGTAAGTCCGGACGTGCGGCATACAATCCTTCGTCTACCAGGAAGTATTCCTGTTCCCATCCTAAGTAAGCAACTACTTTTTTCACTTCCGGATTAAAATACTGACATACGGCTACGGCTGCTTTATCTACAGCACGCAATGCCTTCAGTAAGGGAGCTTTATAGTCAAGAGCTTCACCGGTATATGCGATAAATACAGTCGGGATGCAAAGTGTATCATCCACGATGAAAGCAGGTGACGAGGGGTCCCATGCGCTGTATCCGCGAGCTTCGAATGTATTACGGATACCGCCATTCGGGAAAGAAGAAGCATCCGGCTCCTGCTGTACGAGCAGTTTACCTGTAAATTCTTCCATCATACCACCTTTGCCGTCATGTTCAACGAAGGCATCGTGCTTTTCTGCCGTACCCTCGGTCAGCGGTGCAAACCAGTGCGTGTAATGAGTGACACCCATTTCGATAGCCCATTTTTTCATGCCGGCAGCTACCTCGTCGGCAATGCTGCGATCTAGCGGAGCACCATTGTCAATTGCATCAATCAGTGCATTGTATACCTTACTGGGAAGGTATTTGAACATCTTTTCCTTGTTGAATACATACTTGCCGAAGTATTCCGAAGGACGTTCGGCAGGTGTTGCTACCTCAACAGCCTTTTTCTTGAAAGCTGTCTCTACTACTCTGAATCTAAGTTTTGACATAATACCTAATTTGATTTGTTGTTAAATATGTTAGAGCAAATAATTTTCTCTGTGTGGTTCCCGGGAAGGCGGTCAGGCCCGCCCGGGATAAATCTTTTTAATCTATATAGCCTAATTCACTTACTGATGAGTAGACTTACTTTTAATTATAAGTAACTTAGTTGTAAGCAGATTCACCGTGTTCGTAAATGTCAAGACCTTCTTCTTCGACACGTGCCGGAACGCGAAGTCCGTGAATCTTATCAAGCGTTTTGAAAATGATGAATCCCATGCCTGCTGCCCATGCACTTACTACCAATGCTCCGAATAGTTGTGCACCGAGGAATCCGAAACCGTATCCATAGAATAAACCTTCACTGGTAGAGAACAAACCTGTGAGAATTGTTCCTAAAAAACCACACACACCATGTACAGAAGATGCACCTACCGGATCGTCTATTTTTAGAAATTTGTCAATGAAGTCAACGGAGAATATCATTACGACACCACATATCGCACCTATTAAGGCTGCTCCTGCGGGAGATACTGTGTCACATCCTGCTGTGATACCTACCAGACCTGCCAAGATACCATTCAGTGTCAATGACAGGGATGGTTTTCCATATTTCATCCAGCTCACCAACAGAGCAAAGAAACCACCGGCACAAGCAGCCAGGTTCGTTGTCAGGAATACGTGGGAAATAGCGATTGCGTCGGCTTCGGTTGCTGCTGCCAATTGAGAACCGGGGTTGAATCCGAACCATCCGAACCAAAGAATGAATACCCCCAGTGCAGCAATAGTCAGGCTATGGCCTGGGATAGCTTTTGATTTGCCGTCTTTACCATATTTACCGATACGGGGACCAAGAATGGCAGCACCTACCAAAGCAATCCATCCACCTACAGAGTGAACGACTGTAGAACCGGCAAAGTCATGGAATGTAGTGCCGAAGTGACTCATCATGAAAGAACCTTCTTCACCGTTCATCAGCCAGCCTCCGCCCCATGTCCAGTGACCGGATATCGGATAAATCAGTACACTGATAAAGATGGTGTAGACTATATACATGGAGAATTTTGTTCGTTCTGCCATGGCTCCTGATACAATTGTAGCTGCTGTCGCACAGAATACGGTTTGGAATATGAGGAATCCTTCGGTTGGCAAACCATTATTAATGAAAGAAAGGTCGCAGAAGTGAGGCATTCCGATGAATCCGCCTGCGCCGAACATCAATCCGAAACCGATAAACCAGTATAGTAAAGAGCCGAACATGAAGTCTACAAAGTTCTTCATCAGAATGTTGGCAGTATTTTTCACTCTGGTAAAACCTGCTTCTACTAATGCAAATCCCGGCTGCATGAAGAATACGAGCATTGCTGCAAGCAACATCCATACAGTATTTAATCCAAGAGCTAATTCACCAACCGTATCGGGAGCTGCTGATGCTTCTTCGGCAGGAGCTGCAACGACTTCGGTAATTGTTTCTGTAACTGCTGCAACTGTATCGGCAGCGGCTGCGTTTTGTGCCGACATATCAGTAGTAAAACAGCACAAAATGAATATAGTAGTGGCTATCCACAACTTTACGAAGCTATGGCTTTTATATTTTGTATCCATAATAATTATCTTATTTTATACCTATTATTTATTAGTGATGTTGTAAACCTCTTTATAAACGTTATAATCCGCAAGGAAACCTGGGAGCGGCACCTTGCCGCTGCCGATTAACGTTCTTGTTCTGCATTGTAGAGGGCTATGTCACCACGTTCGGCAGTGCGTATCCGGATAGCGTCTTCGATAGGAATGACGAAAATACGTCCGTCACCGATTTCTCCGGTCTGTGCAGCTTTGATGATAGCCTGCACTGTTTTCTCGGTATTTTTGTCGCGTACGACAATAGAGATCAAAATTCGTTCAATGGTGCTGGTGTCATATACTACGCCACGGTAGATACGTCCTTGCCGTGCTTTTCCAATACCTCTTACATCGTAATAAGAGAACCATTCGATGTCCGCTTCGAGTAGGGCGTCTTTTACGTCCTCGAATTTGGTTTTACGGATAATAGCTTCAATCTTTTTCATATACCTTAAATATTAGTGTTGACCTGTAAAAGAAAGAGGTATAGGGTGTGGCAGCCATAGTAGGTTACCATACAACAAACCGATAAAATCTAAACTCTAACTACCTGATCCCTATACGCTCTTTGATATTCTATATTCTCTCTCTTAAAAACTTAATCCGAATGCGAAGTAGGCTCCTTCTGTCCGTGGATTGACAGATACCTTGGCAAATGCCGGAACGGAGAAGGAATCTGTGATTTTGATATCCTTGGAAGCTCCGAGACTTACGTCTGATACGCAGAACCCACTTGTATAGCCATTGTAGAAAGTTGTCTCCCAAGGAACCATACCTAAATCTACTGTCCAGTCGAGACCTCCCAATTTGAATGGTGCGCTAAGTGCGAGGTAAGAAGAATAAGCCCTTTTGCCATTTTCTTTCACGCCGTCGGCACCTGCAAAATTTGTATACCAGTTGACTGCCAGTGGTCCGAAGTCATATCCGACTTGTGCTTCAAATACATGAGCCGTTGAATGAGCTCCGTATTTAAAATACTTGTTAGTTGCAAAGATCGTTTCTCCATCATCGTCTATGCCAGTTTCTACTTGGGTATTAAACCAATAATCCGTCACTGAAACGCTAAAACCGCCTATCGAATAACCAAGAGTTAAATCGAACTCTTTTGTGTCCGTCGATTCGAATCCTACCGATCCCCATGCTCCGAGTGAGAAACCTTTGTAAGAGATTTCCAGTGAGGGTTGAACGCTCACTCCGCCTAAATCCTGGCCGCGCCAGATGTAACCACTTACCAGATCTGCTCCAACGGAAGCTTCTACCTTATCTTGTGCCATCATTGTAGACGGGACAAGCCCTGACAGTAATAATGCTACTGTTATTACCCTCATTTTTTTGTTAATCGTCGTTTTCATCGTCTTTTTACCTTTAATAGTTAGAAAAATGTGGATGTACGGTCCATGTATATATAGTAGCGCGCGAAATACTATCAAGTAAATTGAAAAATCACTGGTTATGAATAGACTAGGAGAAGTTATTCAAAATTCTTATAGCCAGTTTTTTATTCTTCTCATCGCTTCGATACAGTCGTTGCGTTCGCCAAAGGCAGTCAGGCGGATATATCCTTCACCGCTTGGTCCGAAGCCTACACCGGGGGTACCGACCACATTGGCTTCATACAACATCTGTTCGAAGAATCGCCATGACGAAAGCCCGTTCGGAGTTTTCACCCACAAGTAGGGAGCGTTGACTCCTCCATACACTTTCAGTCCTGTGGCTTCCAATCCCTCTTTCATAATTTTGGCATTGGTCATATAATAGCCGATTGTTTCTTTAATCTGTGCTTTGCCTTCTGCACTGTAAACGGCTTCTGCTGCCCGTTGGGTAATGTAAGAAGTACCGTTGAACTTGGTGCATTGGCGGCGGTTCCACAATCTGTTGAGTGGGATGCGGTTTCCTTCCAATGTGGCGGCAGTAAGCTCTTTCGGAACTACGGTATATCCGCAGCGTACTCCGGTAAATCCTGCCGTTTTTGAAAAACTACGGAATTCGATCGCACACTTTTTAGCTCCCTTAATCTCATAGATAGAGTGGGGGACATTTTCGTCCTGGATATATGCTTCATAAGCGGCATCGAACAGAATCAATGTATCGTTTGCCAATGCATAGTCCACCCATTTCTTCAGTTCCGGTTTGGTTAAGGTTGTTCCTGTCGGGTTGTTCGGATAGCAGAGATAAACAATGTCTATCCGTTTGTCTGGAATTTCCGGAATAAAGTTATTCTCACTTGTGCAAGGCATATAAGTAACATTACTCCATTTACCCGTTTCTTCTTCCAACACTCCGGCGCGTCCGCACATGACATTGCTGTCTATATAAACCGGATAGATGGGATCTGTAACACCTACGCTATTGTCATGGCGAAGAATATCGCCTATATTTCCGGTATCGCTTTTGGCACCGTCACTGACAAATATCTCGGATGCCGAGAAATGAATCCCACGTGGAATAAAGTCATTTTTTATAATTGCTTCAATCAGAAAATCATATCCCTGTTCAGGACCATATCCGCGGAATGTATCCTTGCTGGCCAGCTCTTCTACCGCTTTGTGCATGGCTTCGATACACGCTTTCGGAAGCGGTTGGGTGACATCACCGATACCCAACCGGATAATATCCTGTTTAGGATGTGTTATCTTGAAGGTATTTACCTTTTTCGCTATGTCCGAGAATAAATAGCTTCCCGGTAACTTCAAAAAATGTTCGTTTACTAATGCCATCTTGTTATTGTTTTAAGTTCTGCAAAATCTAATACTCAAACCTGATACTTAATACTTTTTTAATACTTATCCTCAATCTCCCCATCGAAAACTTTGGTTGCCGGTCCGGTCATTAATATATGCCCGGAGATTTCATTCCATTCAATGGTGACTGTCCCTCCATCCATGATTACATCGCTTTTTCTTCCTGTAAGTCCGTTGATGAAGGCGGCTACTGCTGTGGCGCAAGCACCTGTCCCGCAAGCTTGAGTGATTCCCGATCCTCTTTCCCACACCCTCATCCGTATGGTGTCTTTGCTGACAATCTGTGCAAACTCCACATTGGTTCTGTCGGGAAAAAGAGGATGATTCTCCAGTTCAGGACCGATTTCCGGTAAATTAATCCGGGTGATGTCTTCAACAAATGTGACGAGATGCGGATTACCCATTGATACTTTGGTTGACCGGAAAGGATACTTTCCTCCCCACTGAATCTCTTCTGTTTCCAACGGGCTACCCATGTCTACGGTGACTGCACTAACTGTTTTTCCCTCTACATGCAGTTTCAGGATTTTTATTCCTGATCGTGTATCCAGCGTAATTTCTGTTTTGTCAGTCAAGCCGTATTCATATACATATTTGCCTACACAACGGCTTCCGTTACCACACATCATAGCTTCCGAACCGTCCGCATTGAAAATGCGCATGCTGAAATCCGCTTTATCAGAGACACCAATCAATATAAGTCCATCACTTCCGATTCCTGTATGAAACTTGCTCCATTCGATTGCCTTCTTTGCAGGGTCGGCTATCGGATATTGGCTTGTGTCTACATATATGTAGTCATTTCCCGCTCCATGCATTTTTGTGAACTTAATCTTTGTTGTCATTTTGATTTATATTTGTTGATTGTTGTAACCTTTTGTTTTATTACGATGCAAAGATATGACTTTTTGCTTTATATTTTACTAAAAAGTATATCTAATATCTATTTATTTTCTTCAAACTTATAATCGCTTTATATACGGCCACATTTAGTTATAATTTGAAATTATACCTGTTTATATATTAATAAACTGTTATTTGGATGAATTGTTTTGCATATTCTTCCATAATATATGAAAAATATTTAGCCTTGATAATCGGTGAAATCAGCTATAAAAACAAGAAATATATCCTTTTCCTTTTGACGATATGAAAGTGAAAACCCCTATTTATCTATCATATTGCTCACCGGATATGCTGAAGAACCTTTTTCTGTATTCATTGTTTTAGCACTATCATTAATATAAAAACGTAGAGATATGAATATAGAGAAACAATTAGAAACAGCAGTTAAGACCAACCATTTGGTGTTGGTAGTATTTTATGCCGACTGGTCACCTCATTATGAGTGGATAGGTCCTGTGCTTCGGACTTACGAAAAGAGAACTGTAGAATTGATAAGAGTGAATGCTGAAGAAAATAGAACAATAGCCGATGCGCATAATGTAGAAACAGTGCCCGCCTTTCTTTTATTGCATAAGGGACATGAATTATGGAGACAGGTAGGAGAGCTTACGGTAGGAGAGCTGAAAGAGGTATTAGATGATTTCCAGTAAATCGTTTGTAATCTTTTATTAGCATATATAGAAAAGACCTTTTCCTTTTCAAATGAAAAAAATGGGTGTTCTTAATATGCTGGTATTTAGTTTGTTATGAAAGCTCATTTTTCCTTTAAAAGAAACGGGTGGTTCCTTTTAAAGGAACCACCCGTTCGACACCGAGAAACATCCTGTCTCTTTTAAAGGAACGAGCTGTTTCTTTAAAGACGGATATTAAATAGTTTACTTTGTAATGATTTTATCTTATTGATGTTTTTTCAGTTCTTCTTGTAAGATGACTGGTTCGTTGGTGGTAATGAAATCTACTTTCTGTTCGATCAGCGATTTCATATCTTCCACTTCGTCCACAGTCCACACATTTACTTTCAAGCCGAGTTCATGAGCTTCTTTGATCCATTCGGGGTGTTTCTTAATCACTCCCATGTGATAATCAAGACCGGCAGCACCGAGTTCCTTTAATTCTTTGGGAGACAGTTCCCCGTTAAGGTAAAATACCGGAGTACCGGCAGGAGCCAGGCGGATAAACTCTTTCATGGCATGCAGGGAGAACGTGATATATTCCATGCGGTTTTCCAGTCCCATTTTCTTCACCATGGCAAGGATTCCCTGTACGGCTTTGGTTTCACGTTTCTTGTTACTATGTGCTTTCAGTTCGAGAATCAGTCGGGTATTACAGTTTTTCCCGGCTTCCAGATATTGTTCCAGGCTGGGTAAGTTTTCTCCGTTGGATAATTTAAGTCCGGTCAGTGCGTCACCTTTGGAATACTCCATCGGTCTCATCTTGTATACAGGATCATGGTTGACCACCAACTTGTTATCCTTAGCGATCCATACGTCAAATTCTGAACCGTAACAACCGATGGAATCTGCTTTTAGAAGTGATGAAATACTGTTTTGTGATGATCCCGGAGTTTTCCAGAATCCACGGTGGGCTATCACTTTTGTCTGTGCCTGCATACAGCAAGCAACCATTAGAAGGGCAGAAGCCATCATCATTTTTTTTAAATTCATTTGTTTGGTCTTTTAAAAGTTTGATAGATTTAATTTGGTTTGGCCTCAAAATTATAAAAAAGAAAACGCAAATCAGACAATAATATGCTAATCTGCGTTAATCCTTGAGATTTTAAAATAGAAATGTTACAAAAGAATAACAGAAAGAGCAGATTCTGTTATTCTTATCAGTTAAGTATAGGCCTCTTCGTGTATTCCTCTCACCGCACGTCCGCTAGGCTCATTCAGATTCCTGAAAGCAATATCCCACGCCAGCGCTTCTGCTGTGGAGCAGGCCACACTGGGAACACTGGGTACGGTGCGTGCTGCACTTTCACTGGGGAAATGCTCTTCAAAGATACTGCGATAATAGTATTCTTCTTTATTTTGTGGCGTGTTGATAGGGAAGCGTTCGGCAGCATGTTCCATTTGCTGATCGCTCACAGCAGCAGCTGTGATTTCCCTCAATGTGTCAATCCATGAATATCCTACACCGTCACTGAACTGCTCTTTTTGTCTCCACGCCACACTTTCCGGTAACATCTCGGCAAAGGCTTCGCGAACAATCCGTTTCTCAATTTCCTTTCCGGGGCACATTTTAGCTTTCGGATTCAGGTTCATGGCTACGTCGAGGAATTCTTTATCAAGGAAAGGAACACGTCCTTCTACTCCCCATGCTGACAAACTTTTATTGGCGCGGAGGCAATCGTACATGTGCAACTTTGAAAGTTTACGTACTGTTTCTTCGTGGAATGCCTGTGGAGTGGGAGCCTTGTGGAAATACAGATAACCACCGAAAACTTCATCGGCGCCTTCACCGCTCAACACCATTTTGATACCCATCGATTTGATGACACGTGCCAGTAGGTACATGGGAGTGGAAGCGCGTACCGTGGTTACATCGTATGTCTCGATGAAATAAATGACATCACGCAGGGCATCCAAACCTTCCTGAACAGTATAGTTTATTTCGTGATGGACAGTACCGATATATTCAGCCACTTCACGTGCTTTAATCAAATCGGGAGCACCTTTTAGTCCGATGGCGAAGGAGTGGAGTTGAGGCCACCACGCATCACTCGCTCCGTCTGTTTCTATACGCTTTGCCGCATATTTTTTGGCAATGGCGGAGATGACAGAACTATCCAACCCTCCCGAAAGAAGCACTCCGTACGGTACGTCACTCATTAACTGGCGGTGTACAGCCTCTTCTAATGCTATTTTCACATCAACGGTTTGTGCATCATTCTCTTTTACGGTTTCATATTCTGTCCAGTCGCGCGAATACCAACGTTTCATTTTTCCCTCTTTACTATAGAAGTAATGTCCGGGGAGAAATATTTCATATTCGTCGCAAAATCCTTCAAGGGCTTTCAACTCGCTGCCGAAGTAGATTTTTCCCTCTTTATCTTTTCCTATATATAAAGGAATAACCCCTATCGGATCACGGGCAATTAGAAATTCATCCTTTTCCTCATCATAAAGAACGAAAGCAAAGATACCGCTAATATCTTCCAGAAAATGGATGCCTTTATCTTTGTAAAGGGCAAGAATTACCTCACAGTCACTTCCGGTCTGAAAGTTATATTTTCCCGCATATTTAGCGCGAATATCACGGTGATTGTAAATCTCACCGTTGACGGCGAGCACTTGTTTACGATCGGGAGAGTATAACGGCTGTCCGCCACTTTGCGGGTCGACAATGGAAAGACGTTCGTGTGCCAGGATGGCACTTCCGCCTACATAGATTCCACTCCAGTCCGGTCCGCGATGACGGATCTTCTGGGCCATTTTCAGTGCTTTATCTCTTAGCTCTTTCGTTTGAACTTTGATGTTGAGTATACCTGCTATTCCACACATAACTTTAATTTTTAGAGGGGGTAATGTAATCTGTTGATTGTTTATTCGCTATTTCTAAGAAGCTGACTAGTTATTCTTAATTCGTTCCATAATTGTTATCGTTTAGTTCCACAACTGTTTTCCTTTAGTTCCATATCTGTTATTCTTTAGTTCTACAGATATGGAACGAACCGATAATAGCAATCGAGCTTCTTGTTGTACACTGTTGCAAACCTTATTGTATTAGATAAGCATCTATTTCCGCAGCAGCCTTTCGTCCTCCTGCCATGGCGCGTACTACTAAGCTGGCACCAGTCTCGGCATCACCGGCAAGAAATACATTCTTTGCAAATTTGGGTTGTTCCGGTTTCAGGAATCCCATCGCCAATAATACCATATCAGCTTCGATGACTTCTTTCTTCCCTGTTGGTTTCATCGTGGGACGTCCGCCATCTGCTGCCGGAATCCATTCCACTTCTTCCACTTCTACACCTGTCACTTTTCCATTCTTTCCGAGGAACTGATTGGAAGCCAGGCACCAGCGGCGTGTACAACCTTCTTCATGGCTGGAAGTCGTTTTGAAGACTGCCGGCCATTGTGGCCAAGGAGTAGCCGGATTGTAGCCGACAGGAGGTTTTGGCATGATTTCGATTTGAGTGACACTGACGGCTCCCTGTCTCACACTGGTTCCGATGCAGTCGGAACCAGTGTCTCCGCCACCTATCACGAGAACCTTTTTGCCTTTGGCATTTACCAACTTGTCTTTCGGGAAAGTCTGTCCTGCCAGAATCCTATTCTGTTGTGCCAGCATTTCGAGTGCGAAATGAATCCCTTTCAGTTCACGTCCCGGAATACTCAAGTCACGTGCAGTGGGGGTTCCGGTACAGATGCAGTAAGCGTCGAATCCTTCCGGTAAATGATTGACGTCTATTTCTACTCCCATCTCAAACTGTATTCCTTCTGCAGCCAATATCTTCATCCGTCGGTCAATTACATTTTTATCCAGTTTGAAATTAGGAATACCGAATCGTAATAATCCTCCGGGCGCTTCATCCTTATCGAATAAAGTAACGCTATATCCTTTTAAATTCAGCTGATTAGCCACCACCAATCCAGCAGGACCTGCACCAATCACCGCCACTTTCTTTCCGTTTCTTTCCGGCGTCTTTACTTGTATATATCCTTCACGAAAAGCCGCTTCTACGATAGCTGCTTCATTCTCGCGAATAGTCACCGGCTGATCGCAGGAAAGTTTCAACACACACGATTTCTCGCAAAGAGCAGGACAAATACGTCCTGTAAATTCAGGAAAATCGCAAGTAGACGACAATACTTCGTATGCCTCCTTCCATTTTCCCCTGTATAATGCATCCTGCCATTCCGGTTGTTTATTTCCTATCGGGCATGCCCAATGACAGAAAGGTACACCGCAATCCATACAGCGTGACGCCTGCAATTTACGGCTGTTTGTATTCAAAGTCTGTTCTACCTGACTATAGTCAGCGATTCGCTCGTTTACAGGGCGGTATCCCGCCTCTTGTCGAGGTATATTTAGAAATGCTTTAGGATCTCCCATCTTGTTATTTACTATTTGACGATTTACTATTTACTATTTCTAGACTATCTTATCATTTGCTATTTGACTATTTACAGACTATACTATACATTCAAATAGTAAATTGTAAATAGTCAAATTGTAAATCTAATAGTCTCTTTGCATATCTGCAATTTTTTGTTGTAACTTTCTCATTTGTTCTTCCTGCAGTACTTTTTTGTATTCGATGGGCACTACTTGGATGAATTGATCTACGTAATGATTCCAGTTGTCGAGCAGGATGCGTGCCAGTTTCGAGCCTGTGTAGAGGTAATGCTGGCGGATTAGTTCGTGCAACTCTTTCCGGTAGCTGGCTTCTTCGATGAGTGACAGTTCCACCATTTCCATGTTACAGAAATAATCGAAGTTGCCGTCTTTGTTCCATACATAAGCTACACCGCCACTCATACCGGCTGCAAAGTTACGTCCGGTTTGTCCGAGGACTACCACACGACCTCCGGTCATGTATTCGCAACAATGGTCACCCACGCCTTCTACGACGGCAACTGCGCCGGAGTTACGAACAGCGAAACGTTCTCCTACACGGCCGTTGATATATACTTCACCGCTTGTTGCGCCATAAAGCAAGGTATTACCGGCGATTGTATTTTTTTCGGCTTCGAAATTGCTGCGGATAGGAGGCAATACGGAGATACGCCCGCCGCTCAATCCTTTACCCAGGTAATCATTCGCTTCACCTTCCAGTTTAAAGTTAACTCCCGGTACGAGAAAAGCTCCGAAAGATTGACCTGCCGAACCTTTGAATTTTACATTCAGCGTATGTTCCGGCAATCCTTTGGCACCATATTTCTTGGCGATTACTCCGGAAAGCATAGCACCTATTGCACGGTCTGTATTGGCAATCGTATATTCTAAAGAAATCTCTTTCTCATGTTCGATAGCTTCTTGTGCGGCATCGATGATGGTTACATCCTTTACAGCAGAAATTCCATGATCTTGGTCGATGACATGACGGATAGCCGCACTGTTGTCAACACGTGCCAGCAATTTGGTGAAGTCGATTAAAGCATGTTTCGGATTTGGGTCATTGGCATCGGACTTGCGCTCGATTAAGTCTGTACGCCCGATGATATCATCCATCCGGGTGAATCCCATTTCAGCCAAATGCTCGCGGACTTCCTGTGCCAGGAATGTGAAAAAGTTTACTAAATATTCACTGCGTCCATGAAAGCGTTTACGTAACTCTTCATTCTGTGTGGCAACTCCCACCGGACAAGTATTCTGATGGCATTTGCGCATCATTACACACCCTAATACAATCAATGCCGAGGTGGCGAAGCCATATTCTTCGGCACCCATTAGTGCCATTAAGATGATGTCACGTCCGGTTTTCAGTTGTCCGTCGGCTTGCAGAACTACTTGGCCACGAAGTCCGTTCAGAACCAGTGTTTGCTGTGTCTCGCTCAATCCCAATTCCGGTGAGATACCCGCATAGCGGATAGAAGAAGCCGGAGAAGCACCTGTTCCCCCTTCAGCACCAGAGATGACAATTAGGTCCGCCTTTGCTTTTGCCACACCCGCAGCAATCGTACCGACGCCGCTTTCTGCTACCAGTTTCACACTGATTTTGGCCTGTGGATTTACATTTTTCAAATCGAAGATTAATTGTGCCAAATCCTCAATCGAATAAATATCATGATGAGGCGGAGGAGAAATCAGCGAAATTCCCGGAATGGAATGACGTGTTTTCGCAATCACATCGTTCACTTTAAATCCCGGTAGTTGTCCGCCTTCACCCGGTTTGGCTCCCTGTGCTATCTTGATTTGAATTTCGTCCGCATTAACCAGATATTCTGCCGTTACACCGAAACGACCGGAAGCTACCTGCTTGATTGCACTTCGTAAAGAACTGCCATCGGGCAGCGGTTGGAAACGGGCAGCGTCTTCGCCACCTTCACCGGTATTACTGCGTCCGTGAATTTTATTCATGGCAATAGCCATTGCCTCATGAGCCTCTTTGCTGATAGAACCAAAAGACATAGCCCCCGTGACGAAACGATGCAGAATGTTTTCCACCGGTTCTACCTGATCGATTGAAATCGGATTACGACGGAATCCCAGAAAGTCACGAAGGAAAATAGGCTTCTCTTTTTCGTCTACCAGATGGGTGTACTCTTTAAATTTTTTATAACTCCCCAGTCGTGTAGCCAATTGCAGAGTGCTGATTGTTTCCGGATTCCATGCGTGCTTTTCTCCATCTTTACGGAAAGCATACAAACCGTTATTTTTTAATAACTCTTCATTTTTAATACTTTCAAATCCTTCTTTATGGAAAGCAATGGCATCTCTGGCTATTTCTTCCAGACGGATACCTCCGATCGGTGAACCGAGTCCTCCAAAATAAGCCTTGCTCAATTCTTCACTCAAACCGACAGCTTCGAAAATCTTAGCACCACGATAGGAGCGGATCGTAGAGATACCCATCTTACTCATGATTTTAAACAAGCCTTTACAGATGGATTTGATATAGTTCTTTTCAGCAGTGGTATAATCTAACTGAATATCTTTGTCTTTTACCAGTCGGTCGAGGACAGCGAATGCCATGTAAGGATTCAGGGCACTTGCTCCGAAACCCAACAATAACGCGGCGTGCATCACTTCACGTATTTCACCACTTTCTACGATCAATGCCGTTTGCACCCGTTTACCAACTGAAATCAGGTGGTGATGAACAGCGCTTACTGCCAGCAATGATGGAATGGCAGCATGGGTAATATCCACCTCACGGTCGGTCAGGACAATGTAGTTTACACCTTCCGTCACGGATTCTTCCGCCATTTTACAAAGATGGGTCAGTGCTTCCTGCAGTCCGGCTTTCCCTTTGGCAACCTCAAACAACATGGGTAGTTTGACTGTTTTGAAGCCTTTATACCGGATATTACAAAGAATATCCAGTTGGGTATTGCTTAAAATCGGATGATTCAGGCGTACCATTTTGCAATGACTTTCACTGGGCGTCAGAATATTCATACCGACTGCTCCAATGTATTCCGTCAATGACATCACCAGTTCTTCACGAAGGGGATCAATGGGCGGATTGGTTACCTGTGCAAATTGCTGACGGAAATAGTTGTAAAGCAACTGTGGTTTATCTGAAAGTACGGCGAGTGGCGTATCGTTACCCATTGAATTGATCGGTTCTGCTCCGGTGCTTGCCATCGGCATAATCAGCCTTTCGATGTCCTCTTTGGAGTAGCCGAAAGTACGAAGCATCCGGTCGTAGTTTGCTACGTGATGAGGAACTTTGCGCCCGCTTTTCAGTTCATCCAGTTCGATTCGGTTGGTAGATAGCCAGGTGCGGTAAGGCTTGGCTTCAGCCAACTGTTTTTTCAGTTCGCCGTCATAGTAGATCTCGCCTTTTTCCGTATCCACCAGCAGGATTTTGCCGGGCTGTAAGCGACCTTTTTCTTTGATGTCTCCCGGTTCGAAATCCATAACACCGACTTCCGAAGCCACTACCATCATATCGTTTTTAGTAATCAGATAACGGGCAGGGCGCAGGCCATTGCGGTCGAGCATACCTCCGGCAAATCGTCCGTCGCTGAATAGTAGTGCGGCCGGTCCGTCCCACGGTTCCATCAGGATGGAGTGGTATTCGTAGAATGATTTCAGATCCTCACTGATCGGGTTCTTCTCGTTGAAAGATTCCGGCACGAGCATAGCCATGGCATGTGGCAGGCTCAATCCTGACATCACCAGGAACTCCAGTACATTGTCCAGAGAAGCACTGTCGCTCATGCCCGGTTGTATAATCGGGCGGATTTCTTTTATATCGCCTAAAGTGGGAGTGGAGAGTACACTTTCACGGGCTTCCATCCATCCTCGGTTACCACGGATAGTATTGATTTCACCGTTGTGTGCCAGCAGACGGAACGGCTGTGCCAATCCCCATGTAGGGAATGTATTGGTACTGAAACGAGAGTGCACCAATGCCAGTCCGCTGGTAAAATAGCTATTTGTCAGGTCCGGATAATAGTTGCGCAGCTGTAATGATGAAAGCATACCTTTATATGTAATGCTTTTGGTAGAGAGTGACACAACATAAAAATCGTCTTTTGCCGGAATAGATGACAATCTGACTTTATTTTCGATTCTTTTCCGGATCAGATATAACTTCCGGTCGGCAGTTTCCGTTTCCGTAAATCCGGTGATGAACACTTGTTTGATGTCCGGTTCGTTTGCCAGAGCCGATTCTCCCAGGATTTCGGGGCAGGTGGGCACATTGCGTAAATGCATCAATGTGAGTCCTTCTTTTTCAATTTCTTCAATAATAATACTTAGAATAGCTGCCTGGTCTTTTTCGTTTTTCGGTAAAAACAATAATCCTGTGCCGTACCGTCCTTTTTCGGGGACAGGAATACCTTGTAATAAAATAAACTCATGCGGAATTTGAAGCATGATACCTGCACCGTCACCGGTCTTGTTATCCGCACCCTCGGCACCACGATGGCGCATGTTTTCTAATACCTTTAAAGCCGACTCAACAATGTCGTGTGACTTTTCTCCATGAATGTTAACCAGCATACCGACACCGCAGGCATCGTGTTCGTATGCCGCATCGTACAAGCCTACCTGTTGGGGCTGTCGTTGGTAAGGGAATCCTTCTGTTACGTTGTTAAAAAGTTCTTGTTTCTTCATTCTTACTAGCTTTATTGTATGATAATACCTGTTTGATGTATCAAATTGTTTGGCAAAGTTAATATTTTAATTTCAAAATGATAGTGAAATTTAGCTTTTGTGTGACGCGAAATGAGAATAGGAATCTTTATTCTTTTAATTTGTTATTAAAAACAGGAAATTTGCTTTTAATTTGTTAGCTTATTTATCCTTATTTGAAGCTGATTGTAATTTGTTTCTTTTTGAGCTAAAAATAATATATTATTTAACTTTTTGATGTGTTTGCAACTTTTTTATGCGTTTCTGTCAAATAAATATGCTTTTTGTTGTCTTTATGTTATTTGTAATGTGTATATTTGCAGGCGAAATAAAAATATCATAATATGTGTGGAATAGTAGGCTATATTGGTAAACGAAAAGCCTACCCTATCCTTATCAAAGGGCTGAAGCGACTGGAGTATCGTGGATATGACAGCGCGGGGGTAGCAATCATTAGTGATGACCAACAGTTAAATGTGTATAAGACGAAAGGAAAAGTCTCTGATCTTGAAAATTTCGTCACACAGAAAGATATTTCCGGTACAATCGGAATTGCCCATACCCGTTGGGCTACTCACGGGGAACCTTGTTCTGCTAACGCCCACCCTCATTACTCTTCTTCCGAAAAGCTCGCTCTCATTCATAACGGTATTATTGAAAACTACGCCGTTCTTAAAGAAAAACTTCAAGCCAAAGGCTATATTTTTAAAAGTAGTACAGATACCGAAGTCCTCGTTCAATTAATAGAATACATGAAAGTCACTAATCAGGTCAGTCTGTTGACGGCTGTTCAGTTGGCGTTAGGGGAGGTAATTGGTGCTTATGCGATTGCGATTCTTGATAAGGAGCATCCCGATGAGATTATTGCTGCCCGTAAGAGCAGTCCATTGGTAGTGGGGATTGGAGAGAATGAGTTCTTTCTTGCTTCAGATGCTACTCCGATTGTAGAATATACTGATAAAGTGGTTTATCTGGAAGACGGGGAAATAGCTGTTTTGAATCTGGGGAAGGAGTTGAAGGTAGTCAACTTGAACAATGTCGAAATGATACCTGAAATAAAGAAGGTGGAACTCAACCTCGGTCAGTTGGAAAAAGGGGGATATCCGCACTTTATGTTGAAAGAGATTTTCGAACAGCCCGATTGTATTCGTGATTGCATGCGCGGACGTATCAATGTGGAAGCTGATAATGTGGTGCTTTCTGCTGTGATAGATCACCGGGAAAAGCTGCTGAATGCCAAACGGTTTATTATTGTTGCTTGCGGAACTTCCTGGCATGCCGGACTGATCGGTAAGCATCTGATTGAGAGTTTTTGCCGCATACCGGTGGAAGTGGAGTATGCTTCCGAATTCCGCTACCGTGATCCGGTGATTGACGGGCAGGATGTGGTGATAGCAATCTCCCAGAGTGGCGAGACGGCAGATACATTGGCTGCTGTGGAATTGGCGAAAAGCCGCGGGGCATTTATATATGGCATTTGCAATGCGATCGGCTCTTCTATTCCCCGTGCCACTCATACCGGTTCATATATTCATGTGGGTCCAGAAATCGGGGTGGCTTCTACCAAAGCATTTACCGGACAGGTCACTGTATTGGCGATGTTGGCATTGACACTTGCCAAAGCGAAAGGAACCATTGACGAACAGCATTATCTTTCAATCGTACAGGAGTTAAATCATATTCCGGAAAAAATGAAAGAGGTGTTGGAATTGAATGATACTTTGGCGGAGTTATCGAAAACTTTCACTTATGCGCATAATTTTATTTACCTGGGACGCGGATATAGTTATCCCGTTGCTCTGGAAGGTGCATTGAAATTGAAAGAAATATCGTATATTCACGCCGAAGGTTATCCGGCTGCGGAGATGAAGCATGGACCGATTGCCCTGATCGATGCGGAAATGCCGGTAGTGGTGATTGCTACCCAGAATGGGTTGTATGAGAAAGTAGTAAGTAATATTCAGGAGATTAAGGCACGGAAAGGAAAAGTGATTGCATTTGTGACGAAAGGAGATACCGTTATCAGCAAAATCGCTGACTGTAGTATCGAACTTCCTGAAACAATCGAATGTCTCGATCCGTTAATTACTACGGTACCTCTGCAACTTCTTGCTTACCACATTGCGGTATGCAAAGGGATGGATGTGGATCAGCCGAGAAATCTGGCGAAGTCGGTAACAGTAGAGTAACTTTAAGTAGTAACTAGTATATAGAGAGATGGAACAATTGAAACATGAATGTGGCGTTGCCATGATACGCTTGCTCAAACCGTTAGAGTATTACGAGAAAAAGTACGGGACATGGATGTATGGTCTTAATAAACTCTACCTGTTGATGGAGAAGCAGCATAATCGTGGACAGGAAGGTGCGGGACTGGCATGTGTGAAACTGGAAGCAAATCCGGGTGAAGAATATATGTTTCGTGAACGCGCTTTAGGTTCCGGAGCCATTACGGAAATCTTTGAAAACGTTCAAAACAATTTTAAGGATCTCACTCCCGAACAGTTGCACGATGCAGCGTATGCCAAACGAACTTTGCCTTTTGCCGGTGAAGTATATATGGGACATCTTCGTTATTCCACTACGGGAAAATCCGGAATCTCTTATGTGCATCCATTTTTAAGAAGAAATAACTGGCGTGCCAAGAATCTGGCCCTCTGCGGAAATTTCAATATGACAAATGTGGACGAGATATTTGCCCGTATCACTGCCATTGGTCAGCATCCGCGTAAATATGCCGATACATATATCATGTTGGAGCAGGTGGGACACCGTCTTGACCGTGAAGTGGAGCGTGTATTCAATCTTGCCGAAGCCGAGGGGCTTACGGGCATGGGAATCACTCATTATATAGAAGAATATATTGATTTGGCAAACGTGTTGCGCACTTCCAGCCGCGAATGGGATGGGGGATACGTGATCTGCGGATTGACCGGGAGCGGCGAGTCCTTCGCCATCCGCGACCCGTGGGGAATCCGGCCTGCATTCTGGTATCAGGATGATGAGATAGCTGTTCTTGCTTCCGAACGTCCGGTGATCCAGACTGCTTTGAATGTTCCGTTTGAGGAAATCAAAGAATTGCAACCGGGGCAAGCATTGTTAATCAGCAAAGAAGGTAAAATCCGTACTTCGCAAATTAACAAGCCGCGCGAAAATCATGCCTGTTCTTTCGAACGTATCTATTTCTCCCGTGGGAGTGATGTCGATATTTATAAGGAAAGGAAACGGTTGGGTGAAAAGTTGGTTCCGAGAATATTGAAAGCTATCAATAATGACATCGATCATACGGTTTTTTCTTTTATTCCCAATACTGCGGAGGTGGCTTTCTACGGAATGTTGCAGGGACTGGACGATTACTTGAATGAGGAGAAAGTGCAGCAAATTGCTGCATTAGGGCATCATCCGGATATGGAGGAACTGGAAGTCATTCTTTCCCGCCGCATCCGTAGCGAAAAGGTGGCGATCAAGGATATCAAACTCCGTACGTTTATTGCCGAAGGAAACAGTCGTAATGATCTGGCAGCCCATGTGTATGACATTACATACGGAAGTCTGGTACCCGGTGTTGATAATCTGGTGATTATTGACGACAGCATTGTGCGTGGTACTACGTTGAAACAAAGTATTATCGGTATTCTCGACCGTCTCGGTCCGAAGAAGATTGTGATAGTATCTTCTTCTCCGCAAGTGCGTTATCCTGACTATTACGGTATCGATATGGCAAAGATGAGTGAGTTTATCGCTTTCCGAGCTGCTGTCGAACTTTTAAAGGAGCGGGATATGAAAGATGTGATTGCGGCTGCCTACCGTAAATCGAAAGATCAGGTGGGACTGCCGAAAGAGCAGATGATAAACTATGTGAAGAATATCTATGCTCCGTTCACCGATGAGGAAATCTCTGCCAAGATGGTGGAACTGCTGACTCCCAAGGGAACAAAGGCGAAAGTGGAAATTGTCTATCAACCGTTGGAGGGATTGCACGAGGCTTGTCCGCATCATAAAGGCGACTGGTATTTTAGCGGTAACTACCCTACACCGGGAGGTGTGAAAATGGTGAACCGGGCGTTCATCGACTATATAGAACAAATGTATCAATTCTAACAACCATACAACGATTCAATAATAAGAATGAGAAATGTGACATTAATCCTTGACGACGGGAGCCGGTTTTCCGGTAAGTCGTTTGGCTACGAGAAGCCGGTGGCAGGCGAAGTAGTTTTTAATACTGCCATGACCGGATACCCGGAGAGCCTTACTGACCCTTCATACGCCGGACAGTTGATGACGCTTACCTATCCTCTGGTAGGCAACTACGGTGTTCCTCCTTTTACCATCGAACCGAATGGACTTGCCACTTTCATGGAAAGTGAGAAAATCCATGCGGAAGCGATTATCGTAAGTGACTATTCTTATGAATACAGCCACTGGAATGCGGTGGAAAGTCTCGGTGACTGGTTGAAACGCGAGCAGATTCCCGGTATCACAGGCATTGATACGCGCGAGCTGACTAAGGTTCTTCGTGAACATGGAGTAATGATGGGAAAAATCGTTTTCGATGATGAACCGGATAATGTGCCTGAAGCAGTATACGCAGGCGTCAATTATGTAGATCGTGTATCTTGCAAAGAGATTATTTGCTATCTTCCTGCCGGAACTTCACAAACTTTCTCCGTAAATAGTTCCTATGCGCAGCTTAATTCTCAATTCTCAACTTTCAATTCTCAATTTAAGAAGGTTATCCTGGTAGATTGCGGTGTAAAGACAAATATTATTCGTTGTCTGCTGAAACGTAATGTAGAAGTGATCCGTGTACCTTGGGATTATGATTATAGCGGACTCGAATTTGACGGGTTGTTTATCTCCAACGGACCGGGTGACCCGGATACTTGTGATGCTGCGGTACAGAATATACGGAAGGCGATGGTAAATGAGAAACTGCCTATCTTCGGCATCTGTATGGGTAACCAGTTGCTTTCAAAAGCGGGCGGAGCCAAGATTTATAAATTGAAATACGGACATCGTAGCCACAATCAGCCGGTGCGTATGATAGGTACGGAACGTTGTTTCATTACTTCACAAAATCATGGTTATGCCGTAGACAATAATACGTTGAGTGCAGAGTGGGAACCGTTGTTTATCAATATGAACGATGGGTCCAACGAGGGAATCAAACATAAAAAGAATCCCTGGTTCTCTGCGCAATTCCACCCGGAAGCTGCGAGTGGACCTACGGATACGGAATTCCTGTTCGACGAATTTGTAAAACTATTGTAACAATGAAAGAAAATATAAAGAAAGTATTGCTATTAGGTTCAGGTGCCCTGAAAATCGGTGAGGCTGGTGAATTTGACTATTCCGGTTCACAGGCACTTAAAGCCTTGAAAGAAGAGGGTATTGAAACCATTCTTATCAATCCGAATATTGCTACGGTGCAGACTTCCGAAGGAGTGGCAGATCAAATTTACTTTCTTCCGGTGACTCCGTACTTCGTAGAGAAAGTGATCCAAAAAGAAAAACCGGAAGGTATTATGCTGGCGTTCGGTGGTCAGACGGCTCTGAACTGTGGAGTAGCATTGTATAAAGAAGGTATTCTTGAAAAATATAATGTAAAAGTGTTGGGTACTCCGGTACAGGCCATTATGGATACCGAGGACCGTGAACTTTTTGTTCAGAAATTGAATGAGATCAATGTAAAAACCATCAAGAGTGAAGCCGTAGAAAATGCGGAAGATGCACGTCGCGCAGCAAAAGAACTGGGCTATCCGGTGATTGTTCGTGCTGCTTATGCGTTAGGAGGCTTGGGGTCCGGTTTCTGTGATAATGAACAACAGCTGGATGTGCTGGTAGAAAAAGCATTCTCTTTCTCCCCACAGGTATTGGTGGAGAAATCACTACGCGGTTGGAAAGAAGTGGAATATGAAGTGGTACGTGACCGCTTCGATAACTGTATCACCGTTTGTAATATGGAAAACTTCGATCCGCTGGGTATTCATACCGGTGAGTCTATCGTTATTGCTCCTTCACAGACGCTTACCAATAAAGAGTATCATAAACTTCGGGAATTGGCAATATGTATCATCCGCCATATCGGTATCGTGGGTGAATGTAACGTACAATATGCCTTCGATCCCGAATCCGAAGATTACCGGGTGATCGAAGTAAATGCCCGCCTTTCCCGTTCATCGGCTTTAGCATCTAAGGCAACCGGTTATCCGCTGGCTTTCGTTGCTGCCAAATTGGGATTGGGTTATGGACTCTTCGACCTGAAGAATTCTGTAACCAAGACTACTTCCGCTTTCTTTGAACCGGCACTGGATTATGTCGTATGTAAGATTCCTCGTTGGGATTTAGGTAAATTCCACGGTGTAGATAGAGAGTTGGGTTCTTCTATGAAATCTGTGGGTGAAGTGATGGCTATCGGACGCACTTTTGAAGAAGCTATCCAGAAAGGTCTTCGTATGATCGGACAGGGAATGCATGGTTTTGTGGAGAACAAAGAACTGGTTATTTCCGACATCGACAAAGCCTTGCGCGAACCGACCGATAAACGTATTTTCGTGATCTCGAAAGCGTTTCGCGCCGGCTACACCATCGATCAGGTGCACGAACTGACTAAGATTGATAAATGGTTCTTGCAAAAGTTGATGAATATCATGAAGACTTCCGAAGAACTGCATAGTTGGGGAAACAATCACAAACAGATTGCCGATCTGCCGAACGAATTGCTTCGTAAAGCTAAGGTTCAAGGTTTCTCTGATTTCCAGATTGCCCGTGCCATCGGTTACGAAGGGGATATGGAAGATGGGATTCTTTATATCCGCAAACACCGTAAAGAGGCAGGCATTCTTCCGGTAGTGAAACAGATCGATACGTTGGCAGCCGAATACCCGGCACAAACCAATTATCTGTATCTTACTTATAGCGGTGTAGCAAATGATGTGCGTTATCTGGGCGACCATAAATCCATCGTCGTATTGGGTTCCGGTGCTTATCGTATCGGTTCTTCCGTAGAATTCGACTGGTGTGGCGTACAGGCTTTGAATACCATTCGCAAAGAGGGATGGCGCAGTGTCATGATTAACTATAATCCTGAAACCGTATCTACGGACTATGATATGTGCGACCGTTTGTACTTTGATGAATTGACTTTTGAACGTGTGATGGATATTCTGGAACTGGAGAATCCGCATGGGGTAATTGTATCTACCGGCGGCCAGATTCCAAATAACCTTGCTTTGCGTCTGGATGCACAGAAGATCAATATTCTAGGCACGAGTGCCAAGAGTATTGATAATGCCGAAGATCGTGAGAAATTCTCTGCCATGCTTGACCGTATCGGTGTGGATCAGCCCCGTTGGCGTGAGTTGACTTCTATGGATGACATTCAGGAGTTCGTTGAAGAGGTAGGTTTCCCCGTACTTGTTCGTCCGTCTTATGTGCTTTCGGGAGCTGCGATGAATGTTTGTTCCAACCAGGAAGAATTGGAACGTTTCTTGAAACTGGCAGCTAATGTATCGAAGAAACATCCGGTGGTAGTAAGCCAGTTTATCGAACACGCCAAGGAAGTGGAAATGGATGCGGTGGCGCAGAATGGAGAAATTGTAGCATACGCTATAAGTGAGCATATCGAATTTGCGGGAGTACATTCCGGCGATGCAACGATTCAGTTCCCGCCGCAAAAGCTGTATGTAGAAACTGTTCGCCGTATTAAGCGTATCAGCCGTGAGATTGCTAAGGCTTTGAATATCTCCGGTCCGTTTAATATTCAGTATCTGGCGAAAGACAACGATATCAAGGTGATTGAATGTAATCTGCGTGCCAGTCGTTCTTTCCCGTTTGTCAGCAAAGTGTTGAAGATCAACTTTATCGAGCTGGCAACGAAAGTAATGCTCGGTCTGCCTGTAGAGAAACCGGAAAAAAATCTCTTCGAACTGGATTATGTGGGAATCAAGGCTTCCCAATTCTCTTTCAACCGCTTGCAGAAGGCTGATCCGGTGTTGGGAGTAGATATGGCTTCTACCGGTGAAGTGGGTTGTATCGGAATGGATACTTCCTGTGCCGTACTCAAAGCGATGCTTTCCGTGGGCTATCGTATTCCAAAGAAGAATATCCTGCTGTCTACGGGAACAATGAAACAGAAAGCCGATATGATGGATGCGGCCCGTATGTTGGTGAATAAGGGATACAAACTCTTTGCAACGGGTGGTACACACAAAACGCTTGCAGAGAATGGAATTGAAAGTACTCATGTCTATTGGCCGAGTGAGGAGGGACATCCGCAAGCATTGGAGATGCTTCATCGCAAGGAGATCGACATGGTAGTCAATATCCCGAAGAATCTGACAGCCGGAGAATTAAGTAATGGGTATAAAATCCGTCGTGCTGCCATTGACTTGAATATACCGTTGATTACAAATGCCCGTCTGGCTAGTGCATTTATCAATGCCTTCTGTACGATGAGTGTGGATGATATAGCTATCAAGAGCTGGGCAGAGTATAAATAAGCAGAATGTCATCTTTTTGAAAAGAGGCTGACATCACATTGAAATGAAAATGGTAAGGCCGTTCCTGTTATTCGGGAGCGGCCTTTGTTGTTGTAGAAATGTAATAACTCTGTCATTCATTTGTATTTCCATGTCGTTTACTTTGCGCCTGCAAAACGATAGAGATACGATATGAGAAAAAGAAACATGATTCTGGTTGCCGGTCTGTTGGCATTTACTTCAGTATGGGGACAAAACACGACTTCCGGTTGGGAAGATGAATCGGGTAAGATACCTGTAAAGGCTTATTTTGAGAGTGGAAAACTTCACTTTGCTTCTAAAAATGAAAACTTTCATTTATGGTTTGATAATCGAATTTATTTGGATGCAGCGGTTTATTCGCCCACATCGAATGTGGATGATCTGACATCCAAAACGAACAAGGATCTGGAGGACGATGACAACCAATTCCGTTTTAGTAACGGGGTGAGTATTCGTCGTGCACGTTTCGGTGTGAAAGCCACTTTATACAAAAAATGGTTTGCAGAACTGGATCTGGATTTCGCTTACAATGAAGTGGAAATAAAAGATATGTATCTGGGCTATAAATTTAATAATCATTTCTTTGTAAAGGCGGGAAATTTTAAAGTTCCGATGAGTATGGAACGCACAACAAGTTCTAAATATCTGATGGCTTCGGAACGTCCGATGGCAGTGGAAGCTTTTGCTGACGGGCGCCGTCTGGGACTTGCCGGAACTGGTTGGGGAAAACATTGGTGGGCTTCCGCTGGAGTATTTGGTAGGGAAGTGGATATCATTCAGAAAGAGCGTAATAGAGGGAATGACGGTTATGCTCTGGCTACCCGTGTAGCAGTGTCGCCTATTTACAATGAAGATATGACGATTCATGTCGGCGGATACTTTAACTATCAGGCACCTTCCGGTTCAGGGCTGGAGGATAAAACGGTTCTTTTCCGGACTTTCCCGGAGAGCAGGGTAGACCGTCGCCGATTTGTGCAAGCCGAGATTTCGAATGTCAATCATTATTATACTACAGGCTTCGAACTGGGATTCCGTTATCGTAAGTTGCTGACTTATGGAGAGTATATTTATAACAACATATCCCGCTATACCTATGGTGCTAATAATCAAAAGACTGATTTGAAAAATGCAGTATTTAATGGTTGGTATGCTACGGCATCTTATATGATATTGGGAGAAAACCGTCAATACTCCCCGGATGAGGCGGAATTTGGTCCAATGAAAATGCGTCGTAAAGGGGGGAATTTGGAAGTTGCGGCTCGTATCAGTAATATAAATATGAATGATTTCCATGATCCGGCTGCGTATATAACAGGAGGTAAGGCAACCAGCTATTCTGCTTCGTTGAACTGGTATCCTGTACGTAATGTGGTGATTGGACTGAATTACATTTATATGAATAATGATAAATATGCCGACTCTAAAGGACAAATTACCAAGGGAGGTAAACCTTTAAGTGAAGTAATGCCTTCAGGAATCGATTTTAATGTATTTCAGTTGCGTACAATGATTTCTTTTTAAACGCGAATAACGATATAAATTAAAAAAAGATGATTATGAAAAAGTTTTTGCTGATGAGCACACTTTGTGCTTTGGCTTTGGTTGGGTGTAAAGATGACTCGGAACCGGAAATTCCTACTGATATTGATTATTCAGGATTGGTATT
>NZ_EQ973363.1:160213-163618 GCF_000157055.1 Bacteroides sp. 2_2_4
TTTGTGGAAACGATGGGAATGCAAGTGAAGAAGATTGGATTGAGATTTATAATACTTCCAATACAACAATTAATCTCAATGGCGTTAAACTGGTGAAAACTGATGAAGAAGGTGTTTCGGAGATTATTTATACATTTGGGGAAGGGGCAGCCATTGCCGGTAAAGCATATTTGCTGAAAGTCAAAGGCGTTGATTTTACTCAAGGAATCTCAAATACTAAATCTGTTTCTATCACTTTGCAAATGCCCTCTGGTAAAGATATAGACAAATTTGATAAGGATGCGGAATTTGGTGATGGAGGTAAACATGAAGTGGGAGGCAGTTATTCACGTATTCCTGACGGTACGGGAGAATGGACTGTTGTATTGAAAGCTACTAAAGGAACAGCTAATAAAATTACGGAACCTGAAGGACCTTCCGGTATTGATTATATTGGATTGGTGCTGAATGAGTTGAACGGTAATAAACCCAAATATATTGAGTTGTATAATAGTACAGGTCGTGAACTGGATATAACCGGAGTAAAGATTAAAAAAGATGATGGGGATATTGTTTATATAGCTCCCGAAGGGACTAAAATACAGTCTCATGGTTTTTTAGTGCTTCTTTCGGATCAAGCGGATTATTCTACAGGCTTTACAAGTGGACTCTCCGCTAAAAAATCTGTGAAGATTGAGCTTCTTTCACCGGAAGAAACTGCCATAGACGTATTCAAGAATCTAACGGATGCCGGTGAAGAGGTTTGGGGAGAAACACCTAAATACAATGGAGAAACAGAGGGAATGGCGTATGCCCGTAAGGATAACGGTGCTGAATGGTATATGATGAAAGCCACTCAAGGTGAGAGTAATAGCACCACTGCCGGACTAAGTACAAAAATAGAATGGTAAGATTATAATTGTAAGGAATGAGAAAGCTAATCCTTTTATTATTTACGGGAATTCTTCTTTTTAGCTGCACCGCTGTCGGAGCAGACGAAGGAAGAATTCTTCGTTTTATATATTGTTCAGACGTACATTATGGTCTTGAACGTGAATTTCGGGGAAAAGAAGTGGGAAGTGATGAGGTAAGTCGTGCTATGTTGGCAACCTTCAAATTGCTTTCTGAAACTCGGCTGCCGGAAGATAGTGGGGTGGGTGCAGGAATAAAATTCGGTTCTCCTGATTTTGTTGTTTGTACGGGTGATATTGCCAATCGGATGGAAGAAGGAGTTCAATCTGCTACTACATCATGGAGTCAATTTTGCAGTGATTGGGATTCATCGATAAGTTCTCCTTTGTATCTGGTACCGGGTAATCACGATATTTCTAATGCGATAGGTTATTCCAAGGTTTTATCTCCAGAAAAAGATGCATCCAGTGCTGCCGGTATTTTCAACCGGATGATGCGCCCTGCGGTGGAACGTACGGCGGAGACTTTTAATTATCAAACGGATAAGGTGCATTATTCCTTTGTAAAGGACGGGGTACGGTTTGTTTTTATGGGAATGTGGCCTGATGCATATATGCGTCAATGGTTCGATCAGGAAATAGGAACCGATACGATTATTCCTGTTATTTTATTTACCCACGATCCTCCCATTGCCGATACCAAGCATTTTACGAATCCGAACGGTAAGCATACGATCAATTCAGTAGATAAGTTTCAGAATTTGTTGGCAGATACCTGTCTGGTGACTGATGTCAAAAAGAAAGCCACAAAGAATTGGGAAAAGCTGGAGCAGTTTATCCATTCTCATTCTATGATTAAGGCTTACTTTCATGGAGATAAGAATTACAATGAATTTTATACCTGGAATGGGGTAAATGGAACAATTGATTTACCTGTTTTCCGGGTGGACTCCCCTATGAAAGGTGAGTATTCTTCTGCTGACGAACGTCTACTTTCCTTTATTGTAGTTACCATGGATGTGAATCAACGCTTGTTAACGGCTCGTGAATGTTTGTGGAATACGGAAAACAAAACCAGTATCCAATGGGGAAGTTCTTGCACTATCACTTTCTGATAAATAGCCAAATTTAGTATTAAATCGTATAGGTTACTAAAAACTTTATAAGAAAACGACCGTAAATCACCTTCTTTGTTGTAAATTCGTTCTATTTCTCGTAATATCAAACTTATTTTAATCAATTAATATAGAAAGTAAATTATGAGAAAAGACGGATTTACCGTATGTGCAAATAATTATATAAATTGTTTGCGTCAGGAAGGGCGTTATGCCACAGCACATGTTTATGAGAATGCACTTCGCTCTTTCACCATATTTTGTGGAACAGAGTGTGTGTCATTCAGTTTGATTACTCGTGAGAACTTGAAGCGGTATAGCAGTTATCTGATGTCCTGCCGCTTGAAGTTGAACACGATTTCCACCTATATGCGAATGTTACGTTGCATATACAATAAGGGAGTAGATACTCATCAGGCTCCTTATATTCATCGCTTGTTTCGTGATGTCTTTACCGGAGTAGATACTCGTCAGAAAAAAGCAATTCCTATAAACGAATTACACACGCTGCTTTATAAAGATCCACAGTCCGAAAAACTTCGCCGGACGCAAGCCATCGCTAATTTGTTATTTTTATTTTGCGGAATGCCTTTCGCCGATCTTGCTCATCTGGAAAAGTCGAATTTGGAGGGGAATATATTGAAGTACAACCGTATCAAGACGGGAACTCCAATGAGTATAGAAATCTTAGAATCGGCTTCATGTATTGTTTCCCGACTTCGTAATACGCATTCCGCTGTTCTCCCCGAGCATCCGGATTATCTTTTTTATATATTAAGTGGAAAGAATAAACGGGATGACGAAGCGGCATATATAGAATATCAATCCACTCTGCGTCGTTTTAATAATGATTTGAAGAGTTTAGCCAAGAAGCTACGTATTCATTCATCCGTAACTTCTTATACGTTTCGCCATTCCTGGGCAACTACCGCTAAATACAGGGGAGTACCTATCGAAATGATTAGCGAGTCATTGGGGCATAAATCTATTAAGACAACACAAATTTACTTGAAAGGTTTTGAATTGAATGAGCGTACCAAAGTAAATCGGTTGAATTATTCTTACGTTAGGAATTATAGGGGAATTCTTTGAAAAGTATATTAAGTCTTTGATAACCAGTCTAAATACGCAGCTGTTACTTCTTAGGTAACGGAAATTATTCGGTGCAAATATAGACAAATTTGTTAATAACATACAAGCAAAATTCCTTTTTTTTCTCTTTTTATTTAAATATACAGTAAAAATGTATCGGGACATGAAACATTCCTATTTCATGTTCTATGAATTCGACTGCCTATACTTTTCAAATATCTCTGTATATCAGGCAAAATGTATCTAAACTCCCTTGTTCGTACGTATTTCTTCTTCTTTTTGTGGTAGGTGTCCAGTACTCTATAATT
>NZ_EQ973363.1:163950-222282 GCF_000157055.1 Bacteroides sp. 2_2_4
GTTATATGGTAATGCGCGGTGAGAGTAGTCCGACTATCATTCCTGATGAACAAATGGCCCGTTTCCGTTTTATGCTCGACTATTCCGAAGAGGCAATCTGTATGAATAGCGCTCCTTTGGCACGTGGTGAAAAAGTACGTGTTGTCAAAGGTCCTTTGACTGGTCTTGTAGGAGAGCTTGTCACGGTGGATGGCAGAAGTAAGATTGCTGTCCGGTTGAATATGCTGGGGTGCGCTTGTGCGGATATGCCGGTTGGGTATGTGGAAAAGATTGAAAATCAAGTTGCTGTATAAAAATGAATTATTGCATCAACTAAATGGGGCTTAATATTAAACTTTATTCATGAAATAATTATTCGAATGAATTATATATTTATAATCTTAGCTTTTGTTATTTCTGTCTGTATAGCGTTATTTGTCATACCTCGCATATTACTAATTTCTCTTCGTAAGAGATTATTTGATATACCAGATAAACGTAAAATCCATACATGTGCCATTCCACGTTTGGGGGGAGTTTCTTTTTTTCCAACGATATTATTTTCTTGTTGTTTGGTATTGGCATTCCGTACTATAACAGGATATTATATTTCAGATTTACATGCAACTTGTTTTTTATTGGAATGTTTGTTTTTAGTCTGTGGGTTGACTCTTTTATATTTGACAGGAATTACAGATGACCTTATTGGAGTGCGTTATCGCCAAAAGTTTGTGATACAAATTCTCTGTGCTTGTTTTTTTTCTATCGCAGAGCTTTGGATAAATGACTTATATGGGTTATTGGGAATATATGCAATTCCAAATTGGATTGGTATTCCTTTTACTATATTGACCATTGTTTTCATTACTAATGCTATTAATTTAATAGATGGAATTGATGGATTAGCATCAGGATTGAGTAGTGTTGCGCTTTTGGTCTTTGGCCTTTTGTTTATAGAGAAAGGGCTGTGGATGTATAGTATGCTTGCGTTTAGTACCTTAGGTGTATTAGTTCCTTTCTTTTATTATAATGTTTTCGGTAATGCAGAACGGGCACGGAAAATATTTATGGGAGATACCGGCAGCTTAACTTTGGGGTATATACTAAGTTTTCTTGCTATCAAATATAGTCAGAACAATCCTGAGGTAATTTCTAATACCAAAGGTACTTTTCTTATAGCCTTTAGTACATTAATAATTCCAGCTTTTGATGTGATTCGTGTGGTAATGGTACGTTTGCGTAATGGAAAGAGCCCTTTTGAACCAGATAAGAATCATATTCATCATAAATTTTTGGCAATGGGATTTACACCCCGTAAAGCTATGATTATTATAATATTAATATCCTGTGCATTTAGTGTTGTAAATATTTTATTGATACCATGGGTGAATAATACTGTGATATTGATAGGAGATATTGTAGCCTGGATTGCTTTAAATCTTTGGTGGGATAAAGTGAGAGATAAGCGCACACATTTAAACAGATTATATTAAAATGAAAGGTATTGTTTTAGCCGGTGGATCTGGTACTCGTTTGTACCCTATTACCAAGGGAGTTAGTAAGCAGCTTCTTCCCATATTTGATAAACCGATGATTTATTATCCCATTTCGGTTTTGATGCTTGCAGGTATTCGTGAGATTTTAATAATTTCTACTCCGTATGACCTTCCTGGTTTTCAACGATTATTAGGTGATGGTTCTGATTTCGGTGTCCGTTTTGAATATGCAGAACAACCTTCGCCTGATGGTCTTGCGCAAGCATTCATTATTGGAGAGGAATTTATTGGTGATGATTCGGTTTGCTTGGTACTAGGAGATAATATTTTTCATGGTCAGGGGCTGACTTATATGCTAAAAGAAGCTGTACGCATGGCTGAAGAAGAAAACAAAGCTACTGTATTTGGCTATTGGGTATCAGATCCCGAACGTTATGGAGTTGCGGAATTTGATAAAAACGGTAATGTATTAGGATTGGAAGAAAAGCCTGTTCACCCAAAATCAAACTATGCTGTAGTGGGCCTTTATTTCTATCCCAATAAAGTGGTTAAAATAGCAAAGAATAGCAAGCCATCTGCACGTGGAGAATTGGAAATAACTACAGTAAACCAATGTTTCTTGGATACTAAAGAATTAAAAGTCCAACTTTTAGGACGTGGTTTTGCATGGCTTGATACTGGTACGCACGATTCTTTATCAGAGGCTAGTAATTTTATTGAAGTGATAGAAAAACGTCAGGGGTTAAAAATAGCTTGTTTAGAAGGAATTGCTTTTCGGAAAGGCTGGATTACTCCTGAAAAAATGATGGCATTGGCACAGCCGATGTTAAAGAATCAATACGGGAAATACTTGATGAATGTAATAGATGAATTAAAAGAGAAATAGAAAGATGAAGCGGAATATATTGATTACTGGTGGTGCAGGATTTATTGGAAGCCATGTTGTTCGCTTATTTGTGAATAAATATCCTGAGTATCATATTATAAATTTAGATAAGTTGACTTATGCTGGAAATTTAGCTAATTTGAAAGATATTGAAGGTCAGCCGAATTATACTTTTGTAAAAGCTGATATTTGTGACTTTGAGAGAATAATACAGCTTTTTAAACAGTATAATATTGATAGTGTGATACATTTGGCAGCAGAAAGCCATGTTGATCGTAGTATTAAAGATCCATTTATTTTTGCACAAACGAATGTGATGGGTACCCTTTCATTATTACAGGCAGCTAAGTTGGCTTGGGAAACTTCAGAAACGGGATATGATCATAAACTTTTTTATCATATTTCAACAGATGAAGTATATGGTGCATTAGATTTTGACGGAACATTCTTCACTGAACAAACAAAATATCAGCCACATAGTCCTTATTCTGCTAGCAAGGCTGGTAGTGATCATTTCGTACGTGCTTTTCATGATACATATGGAATGCCTGTTATTGTTACCAATTGCAGTAACAATTACGGGCCTTATCAATTTCCCGAAAAGCTTATACCTCTTTTTATTAATAATATCCGTCATGGTAAAGCCTTACCGGTTTATGGTAAGGGTGAGAATGTACGTGATTGGTTGTATGTAGTAGATCATGCACGTGCTATTGATATCATTTTTCATAAAGGAAAAATAGCTGAGACTTATAATATTGGTGGTTTCAATGAATGGACAAATATTGATTTAATTAAGGTTATCATTAAAACTGTGGATCGGTTATTGGGTAATCCGGACGGTACTTCCGAAAAGTTGATTACATATGTAGCTGACAGAAAAGGACATGATTTACGCTATGCTATTGATTCTAATAAGTTGAAAAAAGAATTAGGATGGGAACCGTCTTTGCAATTTGAGGAAGGTATTGAAAAAACTGTTCGCTGGTATTTGGAAAATAACGAATGGATGGAAAATATAGCGAGTGGAGAGTATAATAAGTATTATGAAAGTATGTACAAAATATAAAAGTTATGAATGTATCAGATTGTAGGTTGATTGATCTTCCAAAATTTTTGGATAAAAGAGGTAATCTCTCTTTTGCCGAGGAATTTAAGCATATTCCATTTAAAATAGAACGGACATATTGGATATACGATGTCCCTGGTGGAGAGAAACGTGGAGGGCATGCATATAAAGAAAATCAGGAATTTATTATTGCACTTTCCGGTAGTTTTGATGTGCTCTTGGATGATGGTAAAGAGAGGAGAAAAATCCATTTGAATCGTTCATACTATGGATTGTACGTACCAAAGCAGATATGGAGACAGATGGATAATTTTTCTACTAATTCGTTAGCTTTAATATTATCTTCAACTCCATATGGAGAAAATGATTATATACGTGATTACGAAACTTTCAAAAATACTGCATTATGAGTAAAAATAGTACAGTCTATGACTGCACAATTATAGAGCTTGATAAGCATCACAGAGATGAAGGTAATATCACTGTGGTTGAAAATGTTAAAACTGTTCCATTTGAAGTAAAACGTACCTATTATCTATACGATATACCAGGTGGCGAGGCGCGTGGTGGACACGCTCATAAAGAATTGTTTCAGCTGGTGATAGCTGCTAGCGGTAGTTTTAATGTAACAGTTGATGATGGCAGTGTGAAACGTACCTTTTCATTAAATCGTCCTTATCAAGGTCTATATATTGTTCCGGGAATGTGGAGAGAACTGGATAACTTTTCATCTGGAGCAGTGTGCCTGGTACTTGCTTCAATGCCTTATGATGAAGCTGATTATATACGAATATATAAGGATTTCTTGGAGTATAAGAATACAAAATGAAAAAGCGGGTATTGATAATTGGTGGTAATGGACATGGTTCTGTTATTGCAGCTTGTATAAAAGATAATCAGAAAAACGGATACGATGAAGATATTGAAATCTGTGGTTTTGTGAACGATTTTGTAGATAATGTAGATGAGTATGCTGTTTTGGGAGGTACTGATAGAATTCAGCATTTTGTCGATGAAGGGTATTATTTTATATGGGGAATACATATGATAGGACGAAATGTCTTGACAGAAGAACTGTTTAAGAGACTAAATGTTCCATTGGATAGATTAGTAACAATAATACATTATACAGCATTTATTGGAGAGAACGTGGTTCTTCATCCAGGGGTAGTGGTCATGTGTCATGCATATATTGCTCCTCGAACAGAACTGGGCATAGGGACAATGGTAAAATCCAATACTTGTATCGGACACGATGTTAAATGTGGACCATTATGTCATTTTGCAATGGGTTCGATAACCGGTTCATTGGTGGTTATAGGTAAGTGTGCTGATGTTTCTATAGGTGCTACAGTTTTAGAAAAGAGAAAGATTGGCAATTTTGCTATGGCAGGAGCAAGAAGTTTGGTTACTCATGATATACCAGACTCTGAAATACATGTAGGGTTACCTGCAAAATTCTTGAGAAGAATTATGGAAGATTAATTCAATAATACTAGGAATGTCAGAAGCAATGGACACTGAAAACAGAAACTCGTATAAACAAAGCCTAAAAGCTACATCATTGTTTGGAGGGGTTCAAATCTTTAATATACTTATACAAATCATCAGGTCTAAATTTGCTGCAGTATTATTAGGCCCTGAAGGGATGGGGGTTATGGGATTGCTTAATTCTACCATTACAATGATTTCATCCTTTACAAATTGTGGTTTAGGGACCAGTGCCGTACGTAATATTGCAGAAGCTAACGGAGCCAATGATACTAAACGTATAGCTTTAATTATTTCTGTATTTAGGAGATTGGTTTGGATTACCGGATTGACAGGTGCATTGATTTGTTTGGTTTCAGCTTCATTGTTAAGTCAAGTGACATTTGGAAATACAGATTTTACTTTTGCTTTTATAATACTTTCATTCTCGGTTTTATTGATGCAATTAACTTCCGGGCAAAATGCTTTAATGCAGGGGATGCGGAAGTATCGTTATTTGGCGAAGGCCAATGTAGTTGGCAATGCAGTCGGTTTAATATTTATCATACCGTTATATTATTTTTGGAAGATAGATGCTATTGTCCCTGTTTTATTGTTTTCGAATGCTTTGATTTTTATCCTGTCTTATATATATGCCCGCAAAATAAAGATTGAGAAGGAAGAAATAACCATTACGGATATAAAAGTTGAAGGGCGAGATATGTTGAAGATGGGAGTGTTGATCAGTCTTCAGGGTATGTTGGCAATATTAGCTTCCTATTTCATTCGTATTTTCATAAGTCGTATGGGTTCTATTGATGATGTCGGGTTGTTCAATGCGGGGTTTACAATAGTCAACACATATGTTGGATTGGTATTTACGGCTATGGCAACAGATTATTATCCCCGATTGTCAGCGATAGCTTCGGATAATGACTCATTTGTTAGGGCGATTAATCAGCAGGCTGAGATTTCGTTACTGTTGCTTGCTCCAATAATTATTGCTTTTATCGCTTATATACGGGTAGCTGTAGTAGTACTTTATTCTACAAAGTTTATACCTACTGAAGGTATGATGTATTGGGCAATGGCAGCCATGTTTTTTAAAGCCATGGCGTGGAGTATGTCTTATGGTTTATTAGCGAAAGGTGATTCCAAAGTATACTTTTGGAATGAATTTATTACAGTTTGTTATGGATTAATTTTTAATATGATAGGGTATTACTATTGGGGATTAATAGGACTTGGCATATCATCATTCATTAAATATGGATTCTATTTTTTGCAGCTATGGATCATTTGTCGAATAAAATGTAATCTCAAATTTACCAGATCAATAATGAAATTATTTATACTATTTTCTTGTATCACTGCCATAGTCCTTACCTGCAAAATATTAATGTTTGGCTGGAGTGGATACGCAGTGGTGACAGTGTTTTTAGTTTTAACGACATATTATTCATATACGGGACTAGATCGTAGGATAGGGATTAGGCAGGTTATAATAAACAAATTACATCGTAAAAACTAATATGATGGATGATGAAGAAAATATTGCTCGAAATAAAACATTCAATAAATAAAAGAATCGGAAATGCTATAGAAAGTATATCATGTAGACTCTATTATCATTCAAAAAAGAACAGTTGGGGGCATTGTTTATATGCGATGAATAATATGGTTTTACGTTGTGTTTCGTTTGTACCGTTTGAAGTTGTTAGTCATCATGTCTATGCGAAATCGCATTTGACTTCATCTATAATACCACTTATTACTAATAGAGTAGGGTATACAAGTAAGTTAACCTATGAGTTGGAGCCTTTGAAGAAAGAACTGATATCAGTTCCGATGCAAGATATTTTTATTTATAAACATGAAGGTGTTAGAATACAAGGAAATTCCGATTTTATCTTAAATGTGAAAGAAAAGTGTGTAATTAACGACTTCTGTTATAATATGAACGATCGCTATGTGATGTTTGATGGGCTTTTATTGCGGTTAAAGAATAATGTTGCTGTTTTACGTAACGATGGCGGTATTGGGAAATGTCGTTATTTGAAGTCTGGAATTATGCTTTCAGGGAAATTTTCATGTAATTACTATCATGAATTGTATGAAATTCTCATTAAACTGCTTGTCTTCAACAGAATAAACATATCAAAAGATGCTCCGTTGATAATCGATGAAATCGTAATGAAAATAGATTCTTTTAAAAAGATTTTTGAGATTCTTAATGAAACCCAACGTGACATAATTACTATAGGAGAAAAAGAAATAGTAGAATTTGGTACTTTATATTCTCTTTCTGCTGTGAATTCTATTGCACCTCATTATAGAGATATTACTGATCCTGATCATTTATTTGGGTTTGTTTTTGATTGTCATTTAACATTGCAAATGCGTGATAAATTGCTCTTGTTTAAGTCTAATTTAGCAACTCCGAAACGCATTTTTCTGACACGGAAGAGTACAAAAAAGAGGCATTATAATGAATCTGAAGTTTGGGGAGTACTTAAAGAATATGGGTTTGAAGTTGTTGCTCCCGAAACATACACTTTTTGTGAGCAAATGGCCTTGTTTAATAATGCTGACTATATTGTGGGTGGTTCTGGAGCTGCATTTACAAATTTATTGTTTTGTCATAGCGGTTGTAAGGTTATTTGTTTTAGATCCATAAGAAACTATTCTCCAATATTTTCGACTATTGCTAATATTGTCGATGTTAAAATGCGGTATTTAGCTGGTATTTCTGATAGTACAGTAGATTTACATGCTGATTACATTGTCAGCACTGATAAACTGAAAAAAATGATTGATTATAATGAGGATTAAAAATAGTAATGACATAACTTATTTTATAGGAGGTATATTACTTTTGTTAACTCTAAGGCCATTTTTTACTTGGAGTCTAAGTGGGTCTTATGCGCAAATTGTATTTCTTTTCCCATTGGCGATTCTATTCTGGCGGAATTATAGAATGAATAGATTGAATGTGCTGTATCTGTTTTTCTTTGTTTTTACCCTTTTGTTAGCTTCTATTTCTCAAAATCGTAATCTGATAGGATTCTTTTTTATGATTATTTTGGCAGCAGTACCTTTTGGATCGAAAAGATTTATGGTTAACGTGTTTGATAGGTACAAAACGTTATATTCTATAATAATTGGAATATCCATTTTGGTATGGCTGTTACTTTTCTTTGGTATTCCTGTCCCTGGAAAAATAATAGCTCCTTTGAATGCTGTAAAAACATATAATTATATTGCATATCCATTTTTAGTTATTCCCAACTATTTAGGGGCAGGTCTTGATGTTTATTTTCAATCATTAAGATTTTGTGGCCCTTTTGATGAGCCGGGTGTTGTTGGTACTATCGCCGGACTTATGCTGTATATAGATAATTTTAATCTGAAGGATAAAAGGAATATATTTATTTTAATTTCTGGACTTCTTTCATTGTCTCTATTTTTCTATGTCCTTTCTGCCATTTTTTTAGTGTGTTTTTTATTTTCTAGAAATGTCAAGGTCGTATATAAATTCTTCATCTCTTCTTTAATGGCATTGTTAATTGTTTTTTCTATGCAAAATACAATGACTAGGTTGTTGATTTGGGATAGATTGGAATATGATAAAACACAAGGGATGATCAGTGGGGATAATAGGGCTGATAGTAGTTTAAAAAGTTATTTTAATTCTATTCAGGGTACAAGTCAATATTGGTGGGGGGTAGATAATAAGAGACAGTTGGCAAACTTCTCGGATAGTGCTGGTTATCGAAATGCAATTCTGTCCAATGGAGCTGTTGTCTGTATTATGTACCTGCTTTTCTTTGTTCTTTATGCCTTAAATCGTATAAAGTCCATATGGTATATTCTTATATTTATAACCTTGCTACTTGCTACATTATATCAGCGTCCTGGGTTATTTTCTGTTAATTATATCTTTCTATTTTCTATGTATATAGTAATGCACGACAAACGTGAAAATATAAAATTAAATCCATGATGCATATTTGTTATCTCACAGGGCTTTATTCTCGAAAAGACCCATTGATCTTTGACCGTCAGGGGAAGGCATTGGCAATGGCTGGCTATAAAGTTACTATTGTTGTTTGTGACTTAGAACCGAATGAAACAATTGATGGTATTGAGTTTATTTCGTGTAACTATAAGCCATGCTCGCGTATAGAGAGGATGCTGAATACCAAGAAATTTCTTTATAGGAAAGCACTGATGATAAATGCAGATGTATACCAAATTTCTGATCCGGAGCTATTATCTCTTGGGGTTAAATTGAAACATAAGGGATATAAAGTTGTATTTAATCTTCGTGAGTTTTATCCTGGCATCATTCATGATAAAGCATATTTGCCTAAAATGGCTCGTAATGTAATTGCAGTGCTGATGGAGAAATATCTGAAGTCATCTCTAAAGAAATATAATGCTGTATTTACTGTAACTGATGATACTGACAATCGCCTTGAAAAGTGGGGAATAAAGAATCATTATGTTATTAAAAATTTCCCTGTTGTATCTTCCAGGTTTACTTTATCCAAGGAGGAATATTTATCCCGTAAAAATGTTCTTGGATATATTGGAACAGTCTATTGGATTAGTTGTCAAAAAGAAGTATTAAAAGCTTTAGCGGAATTGCCGGATATCAAATATTATGTTGCAGGTGTGATTGAAGAAGGATATGTTGATGTTCTTGAAACTTTTCCAAACTGGAAGAATGTGGATTTTGCAGGGCCGTTTAAGAAAGAAGAGATATCAACAGTTTTTTCAAAAATGACTATTAGTAATACTCTTCGGGATTTTAGTCGGACAGGCAGTCCGAATGGATCTTTTGGTGTGTTGAAAATATTTGAAAGTATGGAGGCGGGGTTACCGGTGTTGCTTTCGGATGTGAAATGCTATCGTGAAATTGTAGAAAAATATAATTGTGGAATTTGTGTTGATCCACATAATTCGCAGCAAATAAAGGAGGCTATTCAATATTTAGTTGAAAATAAGGAAATGGCTTATCAGATGGGGCAAAATGGTCGGCGAGCAGTTTTAGAAGAGTATAACTGGGAAAGTCAGGCTAAACTATACATTGAAGTATTAACAAATATATAAAGCGAGGAATATATGATACACCCACTGGCTGACTGTCAAAGTAAATTAATTGGTGACGGGACTACTATATGGCAATTTTGTGTCATCTTAAATGGTGCTGTTATTGGAAGTAACTGCAATTTATGTGCCCATGTTTTTGTAGAGAATGATGTTATTATAGGTAACAATGTTACTGTAAAATCAGGAGTACAATTGTGGGATGGTCTAAGAGTAAAAGATAATGTTTTTATCGGAGCAAATGTCTCTTTTATTAATGATTTGATTCCTCGTTCAAAAGTCTATCCAAGTGAATTTTTAATGACGACACTTGAGGAACATTGTTCGATCGGAGCCAATTCTACAATAATGGGAGGATTGATTATTGGTGAGTACGCTCTTGTCGGGGCAGGAAGTGTTGTTACAAAAAATGTTCCGGCACATGAGATTTGGTTTGGTAATCCTGCATGTAAAAAAGGGTATATCACTAAAGATGGTATTGCTCTGGACTTAAATATGTGTGATAAAAATGGAGTTAAACATAAAATATAAAACGGATATGATTAAATTTTTAGATTTACAGAAAGTTACTGCAAAATATGCAGAAGAGATTCATGAAGCAGTATTGAGAGTCGTTGATTCAGGGTGGTATTTACAAGGCAAAGAAAATGCAATGTTTGAAACACATTATTCTTCATATATTGGTACTAAATATACTATAGGATGTGCTAACGGCCTTGATGCATTGATTTGGATTTTCCGTGCTTATATTGAAATGGGGATAATGAAACCTGGAGATGAAGTTATCGTTCCTGCAAATACCTATATTGCTTCTATTTTAGCCATTACTGAGAACGGACTCATTCCTGTGTTGGTTGAACCCAATCTGGAAACATATCAAATTGATGATTCTAAGATTGAAAAAGCTATAACTTCTCGTACAAGAGCTATACTTATAGTACATCTCTATGGTCAGTGTGCGTATACTGAGAAAATAGGAGAATTATGTGAAAAATATAATCTTAAGCTTGTAGAAGATAATGCGCAGGCACATGGCTGCAAATTTAATGGGAGAATGACAGGCTCGATAGGCGATGCTGCAGGGCATAGCTTTTATCCGGGTAAAAACTTAGGTGCATTAGGGGATGCAGGAGCTGTGACAACGAATGATGATGAGTTGGCACATATAGTAAGGTCGGTTGCTAATTACGGATCTGCAAAGAAATATGTTTTCCAATATGTAGGGCGTAATAGTCGTCTTGACGAAATTCAGGCAGCTATTCTTGATGTTAAACTCCGTTATCTTGATAATGATATACAATTAAGAAAAGAAGTTGCAAAATATTATATAGAAAACATTGAGAATCCAGCGATTATTTTGCCAATTGTGAAAGATTGGAATGCACATGTATTTCATCTTTTTACAATTCGTTGTGCAGATCGTGATGGCTTGCAACAATATTTAGCAGAGAATGATATTCAAACTAATATCCATTATCCTATTCCTCCTCATAAACAAGAATGCTATAAAGAATGGAATGATCTTAGCTTTCCAATTACAGAATTGATTCATGCTGAAGAATTGAGTATTCCAATGAGTCCTGTTATATCTATGGAAGAGGTTGAAAGGGTTGTAAAAGTGTTGAATGCTTGGAAGTAATAATCTTATGATGAAGAAAAAGACTATTTGGTTCATAAATAAAGATGCAGCACCTATTGAATTTTATGGCACTCATTTGAGAACAATAAAGTTGGCACAATATTTTCAATCAGAAGGCTATAATGTGAAATTGTTTTGTTCTAGTTATGTTCACAATAGAAACTTATGTTTGTCTGACTCTAATAAGACATTTGAAGAGAAAACTTATGATAATATCCCTTTTGTTTTAGTAAATGCAGGTTGTGGATCTACTAATGGGATAAGAAGGATTATATCATATTTTAGGTTTGCGGTTAAATTATTCATCCATAGAAAACAATTTGAGAAACCGGATGTGATAATTCATACATCTCGTATTCCTTTTGATATTCCAATTTATCAACTTGCTAAAAAGGTAAAAGCAAAATATATTGTGGATGTTACAGATTTATGGCCTGATTCATTCGTAAGCTTAGGCTTATTGGGAAAAAATAATCCATGCGTGAAAATTGCTTATTGTTTAGAACGATATATTTATAGTAAAGCAGACAACGTTGTTTTTTCTATGCCTGGTGCAGTTAATTATGTGAGAGAAAACGGATGGGATAGTGATCAGGGGGGGACAATTGATTTAAATAAATTGCATTATATAAATAATGGTATTGATTTGTCTGAGTTTAATGTTAACATGCAAAGATACAAAATAGAAGATTTTGATTTGGCAAACGATAAAACTTTCAATATTATTTATTTGGGAAGCATTCGATTGGCAAATAATCTTAAACTGCTTATAGATTCAGCTAAAATATTGCAGAATAATAGTGTGCAGGTCTTGATTTATGGTGATGGTGAGGATAGGGCTTTTTTAGAGCATTATTGTGAAGAACAACAGATTACAAACGTAAAATTTAAAGCAAAATGGACATCACCTGAGTATGTGCCATATATACTTTCAAAAGCAGATGTGAATGCTCTGAATTATTCTACTAATTTCGGGAAGTATGGTGGCAGTATGAATAAGATGTTTTTGGGACTGGCAAGTGGTAAACCATTATGTTGTAATGTGGGAATGCCATACAGTATCATATTAGAGGAGGGTGTCGGCATAGACTGTAAGTTAACTGATCCGCAGGATTATGCCGCTGCTATACTTTCGCTTAAAAACTTGCCTTCTGATGAGTATCAGACAATATGTAATAAAGCGAAAAAAGCAGCCGAAAAATATGATTATGCGAAACTATGCGTGAAATTTAAAGATGTCTGTAATTTGTAAATTGTTAGTAAAAAGATAATTAGTAAAAAACATGAAAATAACTTTAATTGGTGCGTCAGGTTTTGTCGGGACTCGTTTGATTACACTTTTGAAAAAAGCACAAAGATATGAGATGTTGAATATTGATTTGCAACAAAGTCGTTTCTTTCCAGAAGTTACAGCAATTGGTGATGTACGTGATCAGGATTATTTAGATAAGAAATTGGAAGGGGCTGAATGTGTTGTTTTATTAGCAGCACAGCATCGGGATGATGTTGTTCCGGTATCTCTTTATTATGATACAAATGTAGGTGGTATAGAAAAGACATTAAAAGCAATGGAGAAAAATAATATAAAACGAATCATTTTTTTTTCATCTGTTGCAGTATATGGTCTAAATAAAAAGAATCCAAATGAAGAATATCCGGCAGATCCGTTTAATCACTATGGGAAAAGTAAATGGCAGGCAGAGCAAATTTTGCATGAATGGTATAAGTTACATCCGGATTGGAATATTGATATTATTCGTCCAACAGTCATTTTTGGAGAACGTAACAGAGGCAATGTGTACAATTTATTAAAGCAAATTGCGAGTGGAAAGTTTCTAATGATTGGTTCTGGAAACAATAAAAAGTCAATGGCTTATGTCGGTAATGTTGTTGCTTTTGTAAAATACATGATTGATGAGGTTCGGACAGGTTATAATGTGTTTAATTATGTTGACAAGCCGGATTTTACAATGAATGAACTAGTGGCTCATGTGAGCAAAGTTATGAATAAACATATTCCGGCTACTCATTTCCCTTATTGGTTGGGCATGATAGGAGGATATTGTTTTGATATATTTGCTTGCATTACTCGTAAGAAATTGGCAGTAAGTTCTGTGCGTGTGAAGAAGTTTTGTGCAACAACTGAATTTGATGCTGCTAAAATACATTCTTCTGTTTTTAAAGCTCCTTATTCTTTAGGAGAGGGGCTGGCAAGAACTTTAGAGTTTGAATTTATATACCCCCCTACAGATGATATTACTTTTAAAAGTGAATAAGATGATAAGAATATGGAAAAAGTAAATAAACTAATATGTGTGATATTGTTGTCTTTTTTATTAGCAGCATGTCAATCTTATAAAAAGGTACCTTATTTGCAAGACGTGGAAGCAGTCAATCAAGCTACTCAGCAGGAAACTCTTTATGATGCAAAGATCATGCCGAAAGATTTATTGACAATTGTGGTTTCGTGTACCAGTCCGGAACTAGCTGCACCCTTTAACTTGACAATTGCCAGCCCGTCTAATTTATCAATACAGTACACTACTACTCAGCCTGTGTTACAACAATATTTGGTTGACAATGAAGGGAAAATATCTTTTCCAGTATTAGGAGCACTGACAGTTGGAGGGCTTACAAAGAAACAGGCAGAGCAGTTAATCGTTGATAAATTGAAGCCTTATATGAAAGAAAATCCTATTGTTACAGTACGTATGGTAAATTATAAGATATCAGTCATTGGAGAGGTTGCTCGACCGGGTACATTTACTATTTCTAATGAGAAGGTGAATCTATTGGAGGCATTGGCCATGGCTGGTGATATGACGGTATACGGTCTTCGTGATAATGTGAAGCTGATTCGTGAGGACGCAAATGGCAAACAGCAAATTGTCACTTTGGATTTAAATAATGCCGAAACGATTCTTTCACCTTACTATTGGTTACAACAGAATGATATTGTTTATATAACTCCCAATAAAGCAAAGGCTCGAAATTCTGATGTGGGCAATAGTACCAGCCTCTGGTTCTCCGCTACCTCTATCTTGGTATCCGTTGTCAGCCTATTAGTAAACATCTTAAAATAACGATTTGCAATGAAAGAAACAGAATTCAACGGAACACAAGAGCCTAAGGAAGAAAGTATAGATGTCAAGGAACTGCTGTTTAAGTATTTGCTCCATTGGCCTTGGTTTGTGGGGGCGGTTGTGGTATGTTTGATTACAGCATGGGTCTATTTGTATATAGCTACTCCTGTGTATAACATATCTGCTACGGTTTTAATAAAGGACGATAAAAAGGGAGGTAGTGCCGGAATGCTTTCTGGGCTAGAGAGTTTGGGATTGGATGGTTTGATGTCTTCTTCACAGAATATTGATAACGAGATTGAAGTGCTCCGTTCCAAGACTATCGTCAAAGAAGTGGTTGAAGATTTGGGCCTCTATATTTCTTATACGGATGAGGATGAATTTCTTTCCAGGAATATGTATAAAACTTCACCTGTACAAGTGAGCATGACTCCGCAGGAGGCCGATTTATTGGAGAAACCGATAATTGTGGAGATGATATTGCAACCACAAGGAAGTCTGGATGTGAATGTGAAGCTTGGCGATGATGAATATCAGAAACATTTCGAAAAGTTACCGGCTGTTTTTCCTACCGATAAAGGAACATTGGCTTTTTTCCTGACACCGGATTCTGTATTATCTAAAAAAATATTGGAAAAAAATACAGATTCAGAAAAGACTACACGTAATATTACAGCAACAATTAATAAGCCTTTGGCTGTAGCGAAAGGGTATTGCAAAAATATGACTATTGAGCCTACTTCCAAGACCACTTCTGTGGCTGTCATATCATTGAAAAACTCAAATGTACAACGCGGCAAGGATTTTATCAATAAGTTATTGGAGATGTATAATATCAATACGAATAATGATAAGAATGAAGTGGCACAGAAAACAGCAGAATTTATCAATGAACGTATTAGTATTATTTCTAAAGAACTGGGTAGTACGGAAAAGGATCTGGAAAGTTTCAAACGTGGGGCGGGTATTACGGATTTGACCAGTGATGCACAAATAGCTTTGACGGGTAGTGCTGAATATGAAAAGAAGCGTGTGGAGAATCAAACCCAGATTAATTTGCTGCAGGATTTGCAAAAATATATGCAAAATGAAGGTTATGAGGTTTTACCTAGTAATATCGGATTGCAGGATGTGAATCTTGCGGCTGCCATCAACCGTTATAATGATGTGCTTGTTGAGAGAAAACGTTTGCTGCGTACATCAACGGAGAATAATCCTACCATTATAAACTTGGATACAAGTATTCATGCCATGAAAGAGAATGTACAAGTATCTTTAGACAGGGTTTTGCGTGGATTGTTGATTACAAAGGCAGATTTGGATCGTGAAGCGAATCGTTATTCCCGTCGTATTAGTGAGGCACCTGGTCAGGAGCGTGAGTTTGTGAGTATTGCTCGCCAACAGGAGATAAAGGCCGGACTTTATTTGATGCTTCTTCAGAAGCGTGAAGAGAATGCGATAACTCTGGCTGCTACAGCCAATAATGCGAAGATTATAGATGACGCTATAGCGGATGATACTCCTGTATCTCCTAGAGGCAAGATAATTTATCTGGTTGCTTTAGTGTTAGGAATCGGAATTCCGGTGGGGATTATTTACCTGCTCGAATTAACCAAATTCAAGATTGAAGGTCGTTCTGATGTAGAAAAGCTTACTTGTGTGCCTATTGTTGGTGATATTCCATTGACTGATGAAAAGCAGGGTACTATTGCTGTATTTGAGAATCACAATAACTTGATGAGTGAAACTTTCCGCAATATCCGAACGAATCTTCAGTTTATGCTTGAAAATGACAAGAAGGTGATTCTGGTTACTTCTACGGTTAGTGGTGAGGGTAAATCTTTCATTTCTGCTAATCTTGCTATTAGTCTTTCTTTATTAGGGAAGAAAGTAGTAATCGTTGGTCTTGATATTCGTAAACCGGGCTTGAATAAAGTATTTAATATTCCGAGAAAAGAAGTTGGTATAACTCAATATTTGGCTAATCCGGAAAAGAACTTGATGGATTTAGTACAGCTTTCTGATGTAAGTAAGAATCTTTATATTCTTCCCGGTGGAACAGTTCCTCCTAATCCTACCGAATTATTGGCTCGTGATGGACTGGATAAAGCGATTGAAACTCTTAAGAAGAATTTTGATTATGTGATTCTGGATACAGCTCCTGTTGGTATGGTAACTGATACCTTGTTGATAGGACGTGTGGCTGACCTGTCTGTTTATGTCTGCCGTGCAGACTATACTCATAAAAACGAGTATACTTTGATCAACGAACTTGCTAAAAAAGATAAATTGCCTAGCCTGTGTACTGTAATCAATGGTTTGGATCTGAAAAGAAGAAAATACGGTTATTATTACGGTTATGGTAAATATGGCAAGTTCTATGGTTATGGTAAGCGCTATGGTTACGGTTATGGATATGGAGAACATTTTCATGACAAGGAGTCATAAATTCAACCAAAATATAGCGGTTAATAAACTTTGACATAGAATTCGCCAATATATATTTTATTGGTGATCGAGATTTTTTTAAGTTAATAATGTCATAGAGTACTTTTAATACTTTACACAAAAGTGAGATGGAACATGTAGGTCCCTAACTTCATGCTACACATATGAAGCACCCTACATTTTGTGGTCAGGAAATGTACGGCGGTGTATTCCTGATCAATGCCCTCATGTCGGTGTAAATCCGATGTGATTTCTATTATATCAACTGTCTGTGAAGATCGTTGATATTTGAAATGATATTATCACTAGATAATATACAACTCAAAACGGGAGACAGCACTTTTGTTGTCTTCCGTTTTTATATTGAATACTTCTTCATTATAAATATTGGTACTTTATCGGGAGCTTACAAATACTCTTATTTTTATTTGCTGTTTTGGACATTTTGAAGTACCTTGCACACCTATTTTAAAGAATATTTTTTTAACAGGAGAATAACAGGTATGGATAATCATGTTGTAATAATGGCTGGTGGCATAGGGAGCCGCTTTTGGCCGATGAGCACTCCGGAATGTCCTAAACAATTTATTGATGTAATGGGATGTGGCCGGTCGCTGATTCAGTTGACGGCAGACCGTTTCGACGGTGTTTGCCCTAGGGAAAATATGTGGGTCGTAACTTCTGAAAAATACATTGATATTGTTCGGGAGCAGTTGCCGGAAATTCCGGAAAGTAATATTTTGGCGGAGCCTTGTGCGCGCAATACTGCGCCCTGCATTGCTTTTGCTTGCTGGAAGATCAAGAAAAAACATCCGAATGCTAACATTGTAGTAACTCCTTCGGATGCATTAGTCATTGATACGGGAGAATTCCGTAGAGTGATGGAGAAAGCCCTTCGTTTCACAGATGATGGCAGCGCTATTGTAACGATAGGTATCCGGCCAACTCGTCCGGAAACCGGATACGGATATATTGCTGCTGCCGATCAGCTCCAGACAGATAAAGAGATTTATACAGTAGATGCATTTAAGGAAAAACCGGATAAAGAGACTGCCGAAAAGTATCTGGCAGAAGGCAATTTCTTCTGGAATGCGGGAATCTTTGTATGGAATGTGCGTACTATTACTTCCGTGATGCGTGTATATGCTCCGGGCATCGCACAAATTTTCGATCGCATTTTCCCCGATTTCTATACAGAGAAAGAGAATGAAACAATCAAGAAGTTATTCCCTACTTGCGAAAGCATTTCTATCGACTATGCAGTGATGGAGAAAGCACAGGAGATTTATGTACTTCCCGCTTCTTTTGGTTGGTCAGATCTGGGTACATGGGGAGCACTTCGCGGTTTGCTTCCACAGGATAAGTCTGGAAATGCAACCGTAGGAACCGATATCCGTTTGTACGAAAGTAAAAATTGTATTGTGCATGCCAGCGAAGAAAAACGAGTAGTCATTCAAGGCTTGGATGGATATATCATTGCAGAGAAAGATAACACATTATTGATCTGCAAGCTGGAAGAAGAGCAAAGAATTAAGGAATTCTCGAAATAAAATTTATTTCGAGAATTGATACTCATGTGGTGTCATTCCTGTCATTCGCTTAAAGAACTTCGAGAAAAAAGAAGGATTAGGGAAGTTCAATTCATCAGAAATTTGATAAACAAGCAGATTGCTATGTTTTAGCAATACTTTAGCTTCTAATATAATGGACTGGTTTATCCAGTCCATTACTGTTTGTTGACTGGTTTGGCGGATGATCGTATTAAGATAACGAGGAGTGAGACATAGCTTATCCGCATAAAAACTAACATTACGTTCTTTCTTGCTATAAGCATTGACTAAAGAAATGAAACGCTGGAAAATCTCTTCCTGATGTGTCTGACAGCTCTGTTCTTTTTGATTGTTGTTTTTGACAAGATATTCTATATTGCACAAAAGACTGATTAGTAGATATTGAATAGCTTCCCGTCGGAACGTCGGTTCTTGTAATATATTCCATATTAAAGCAAAATAACTCTTAAACAAGTCGTATTCATGTGAGGTCAGAGATAATATGAGGTTTTTCTGTAACTGTGAGAGATGAGTGAAGAAATTGTCTTTTCCGGCTATAGAAAGAAATTCCGCGTCCATGGCTACCATCTGCATATCAAAATCCGGAGAGACTTCTATAATCTGAAGAATGGAATTCGGAACAATTAATAGTAGCTTGTCCGGCTGAAAAGTTTCTTCTATCAGGTTGATTAATACGCGTGCATATCCCTGTTTGATAACTGCGATACGTCCCTCTTTGATACGATAAGGTTGATCTATTGTGATAAGATTGGATTCTATTTTGGCGAAGCTGTTTACGAATCCGAAATGCGGAGATATGAAACGAAATTCGTTAAATCGGACGATATCCGGATTTTCTAAGATTTCGAGACCTATATTTAATGGTATTTTCTTTTCCATCTTTATCTGTTTTTTCCGCCAAAGATAATAAAAATCAGCAAATAGCCTTTTATTCTTTCTCTTTATCGAACTATTGGAACATTTTTACTAACTATCGGAATGTGAACGTATCTTTGAAACCTCTATCTTTGTCTTTTGAAGAAATTAAAGAAATGATGTGTATGAAAAGAATGGTTTTCAGTTTCTCCTTTTTATTGTTTGTATCGGGAATAAATGCGCAGATAACGTTGGAAGAATGTCAACGGAAGACGCAAGAAAATTATCCGTTGGTACATCAGTATGGCTTGGTGGAGAAAACAAAGGAATATAATCTTGAGAATGCGGCAAAAGGATATTTGCCACAGTTTGCCCTTTCGGCTAAAGCTTCTTATCAGAGTGAGGTAACGGAAATTCCGGTGAAGCTTCCCGGAGTGGATTTGAAAGGAGTGCCGAAAGATCAGTATCAGGTGATGTTGGAGTTACAACAGAAAATCTGGGATGGTGGAGGAATCCGGATGCAGAAGAAACAAACGACTGCGGAAGCGGAGATAGAGAAAGAAAAACTGAATGTGGATATGTATGCGCTAAATAGTCGTGTAAATGACCTTTATTTTGGGATTCTTTTGTTGGACGAGCAACTGAAACAGAATGCATTGTTGCAAGATGAACTGGAGAGAAATTATCGCCAGATTACTGCTTACGTAGAAAATGGCATTGCCAATCAGGCCGATTTGGATGCTGTGAAAGTGGAGCAGTTGAACACAAAGCAGAAAAGAGTTGAACTGGCTTCATCGCGTATGGCGTATTTGAAGATGCTTTCACTTTTGGTAGGAGAGAAATTGTCGCAGGAAACGGTTTTGGAGAAACCTGTTCCTCAAGATGACATTTCGGCTGTCGGTGAGATTCGTCGTCCGGAATTATCTTTGTTCAATGCGCAAGGAGTAGGATTGCAAGTACAGGAGAAAGCTTTGAATGTGCGTCATCTTCCACAGTTCGGATTATTCGTGCAGGGAGCTTATGGAAACCCCGGATTGAATATGCTGAAAAATGAATTTTCTCCCTACTATATTGCGGGTGTTCGCCTTTCATGGAATTTTGGTAGTTTGTATACCTTGAAGAATGACCGGAAGGTAATTGAAAATAAACGCCGGCAATTGGATAATAACCGGGATGTGTTTCTGTTTAATACAAGATTGGAGATGACACAACAAGATCAGGCCATCCAATCATTGGAAAAGCAAATGCAGGATGATGATGAGATTATCCGTTTGCGTACCAATATTCGCAAATCGGCAGAGGCCAAAGTGGCGAATGGAACATTGACGGTGACCGAGATGCTTCGGGAATTGACCAATGAGAGTTTGGCACGTCAGTCGAAAGCGTTGCATGAAATTCAACGGTTAATGGGAATTTATCAATTGAAATATACTACGAATGATTAATATAACTTCTTTAGATATGGAACGAATGACAAAGATAGGAATGTATGGAGTGGCATTGATTATGTTGGCTGCTTGTGGTAAGGGAATACCCGGCTATGATGCAACCGGCACGTTTGAAGCCACGGAAGTGATAGTCTCTGCCGAAGCTGCCGGAAAGCTGTTGCGACTGGAGGTAGAAGAGGGAACAAGACTGAAAGCAGGTGAGGAGATTGGGCTGGTGGATACGGTGCAATTGTATTTGAAGAAATTACAACTGGAGGCCAGTATGAAATCAGTGGAAAGCCAACGTCCGGATCTTGCTAAACAGATAGCTGCTACCAAACAGCAAATAGCAACAGCAGAACGTGAAAAGAAACGCGTGGAAAACCTGCTTGCCGCTGGAGCGGCGAATCAGAAACAGTTGGACGACTGGGACGCACAAGTCAAATTGCTTGAAAGGCAGCTTGTCGCACAGGAATCGTCATTGCAGAATAGTACGAACAGCCTGATAGAACAAGGAAATTCGGTTGCCATACAAGTTGCACAGATGGAGGATCAATTAGCTAAATGTCATGTCCAGTCGCCTATTGAAGGTACCGTATTGGCAAAATATGCAGAAGCCGGTGAATTGGCGGCAATAGGTAAACCGCTGTTTAAAGTGGCTGAAGTGGATCGCATGTATTTGAGGGCTTACATCACCTCCGAACAGTTGTCGCAAGTGAAACTGGGAGATGAGGTAACTGTGTATGCTGATTATGGAAACTCGGAGCAGAAAGCTTATCCGGGGGTAGTGACCTGGATTTCCGACCGTTCGGAGTTCACTCCCAAAACGATTTTGACGAAAAACGAACGTGCTAATCTGGTATATGCAGTGAAAATTGCCGTGAAGAATGACGGAGCATTGAAGATTGGCATGTACGGAGGAGTGACATTGAAAAATTAAAAATTGAAGATTAAAAATTAAACGCAAGGGAATGGCAAAGGAAGAACCCATAGTGGTTGTGAAAGAAGTCGGCAAGAACTATGGAACAGTGGAGGCGCTGAAAGACGTTTCTTTCGTTGTGGAACGGGGAGAAATCTTTGGGCTGATAGGGCCTGATGGTGCCGGTAAGAGTTCCTTATTCCGTATTCTGACTACTTTGTTGCTGGCGGATAAAGGAACGGCCATAGTTGCCGGGCTGGATGTGGTAACGGATTATAAACAGATTCGTACGAAGGTGGGATATATGCCCGGTCGTTTTTCACTTTACCAGGATCTTTCGGTAGAAGAGAATCTGGAGTTTTTTGCTACCGTGTTCCATACGACAGTTCAGGAGAATTATGATTTAATTAAAGATATCTATCAACAGATAGAACCGTTCAGGAAAAGAAGGGCAGGGGCTTTGTCAGGTGGTATGAAGCAGAAACTGGCATTGAGCTGTGCTTTGATTCATAAACCGGATATTTTATTCCTGGATGAACCTACTACCGGAGTAGATCCCGTGTCGCGTAAGGAATTCTGGCAAATGCTCCGAAACTTACGGGAACAGGGTATTACCATTGTCGTTTCTACTCCTATCATGGATGAGGCCCGGCAATGTGACCGGATTGCTTTCATCAATCATGGACAGATTCATGGCATTGATACCCCGGAACGTATTCTTCATCAATTTGCGTCTATCCTTTGCCCTCCTTCTTTGGAGCGGGAGGAAGTGAAGCATGAAGTAGCTCCGGTCATTGAAGTGGAACAGTTGACAAAATGTTTTGGAGATTTTACTGCAGTAGATCATATCTCCTTTCAGGTGAATCGAGGCGAGATATTTGGCTTTCTGGGTGCTAATGGAGCAGGAAAGACGACAGCTATGCGTATGCTTTGCGGATTAAGTAAACCGACATCAGGCATCGGAAAGGTGGCAGGATATGATATTTACCGGGAGGCCGAACAAGTTAAGAAACATATCGGATATATGAGCCAAAAGTTTTCGCTATATGAAGACCTGAAAGTGTGGGAGAATATCCGTCTGTTTGCCGGAATTTATGGCATGAAGGAACAAGAGATAGAACGGAAGACAGAAGAATTGTTGGATCGTTTGGAGCTTACTGCCGAACGGGATACTCTGGTGAAGAGCCTTCCGGTGGGATGGAAACAGAAATTGGCTTTTTCAGTATCAATATTCCATGAACCGAGAATCGTTTTTCTGGATGAGCCGACCGGTGGAGTAGATCCTGCTACGAGAAGACAGTTCTGGGAATTGATCTATCAGGCAGCTGATCAGGGTATTACCGTGTTTGTCACTACCCATTATATGGATGAAGCGGAATATTGCAACCGGATATCTATCATGGTGGACGGTCAGATTAAAGCACTTGATACACCTGCCCGTCTGAAACAACAATTCGGTGCGGAAACGATGGATGACGTTTTTCAGAAATTAGCCCGCGGTGCGGTGCGCAAAGCAGATTGATTATGAGACAGTTTATAGCTTTTATAAAGAAAGAGTTTTATCATATTTTCCGTGACCGGCGAACCATGCTGATTTTGTTGGGGATGCCTGTCGTGCAAATTATTCTATTCGGTTTTGCTATCAGCACGGAAGTGAAGAATGTTCGGTTGGCGGTGCTCGATCCTTCTAATGATGTGGTAACGCGAAAAATAATTGATTGTTTGGATGCCAGTGAGTATTTCACCGTTACTGCACGTTTTCATTCGCCCCAGGAAATGGAAGCTGCTTTCCTAAAGAATGAAGTTGATATGGCGATTGTCTTTAGCGAACGGTTTGCGGATGATCTCTATACGGGTGATGCTCGTGTACAGCTGATAGTAGATGCAACAGATCCCAATATGTCGACTTCGCAAGTTAATTATGCGACAGGAATCGTTTCTATGGTAGGCCAGGAGATGATTCCCCCGAATATGTCGGCTGCCCGCCTGACTCCTGATATCAAATTGCTCTACAACCCGCAGATGAAGAGTGCTTATAACTTTGTTCCGGGAGTGATGGGCTTGATCCTGATGCTGATTTGCGCCATGATGACCTCGATTTCCATTGTTCGTGAGAAAGAAACAGGCACGATGGAAGTATTATTGGTTTCACCTGTGAAGCCGCTATTTATTATTTTGGCAAAGGCTGTACCTTATTTTGTGCTGTCGTTTGTCAATCTGATAACGATCCTTTTGCTTTCGGTCTTTGTGTTGGATGTTCCGGTGGTAGGAAGTTTGTTCTGGTTAATCACCGTATCTTTGCTGTTTATCTTCGTATCCTTGGCATTGGGCTTATTGATTTCATCAGTCACACGTACACAGGTTGCGGCCATGCTGGTTTCCGGATTGATGCTGATGATGCCCACAATGCTTTTATCGGGCATGATTTTCCCTATAGAGAGTATGCCGGTGATACTTCAATGGATCTCGGATATACTTCCGGCACGTTGGTATATACAGGCTGTGCGTAAACTGATGATTGAAGGAGTACCAGTTGCATTGGTGTATAAAGAGATTGGTATCTTGTTATTGATGGCGACGGTACTTATTACGATCAGTATCAAGAAATTTAAGTATAGATTGGAATAATATGTCGATATGCCAATTGGTTGTATGAATACTATACAGTGTGCTAATGGGCAGATTGATAAATGGAAGAATTATTTATGATAAAGTTCCTGATAGAAAAAGAGTTTAAACAATTGCTTCGCAATTCGTTTCTTCCGAAATTGATTCTTGTATTTCCATGCATGATTATGCTGTTGATGCCTTGGGCGGTAAATCTGGAAATCAAGAATATACAGCTGAATATTGTGGATAATGACCATTCGGCTATTTCACAACGTTTAGTCAATAAGATTGCCGCCTCTACCTATTTCCGTCTGGTGGAAGTGCCGGTTTCGTATGAAGAAGGCCTACGGAATATTGAAATTGGAACGGCGGATATTGTGATGGAAATTCCGCGGCATCTGGAACGGGATTGGATGAATGGAGAAGATACCCACATACTGATAGCAGCCAATGCTGTGAATGGGACAAAAGGAGGGCTGGGGAGTTCTTATCTATCTTCTATTATTAATGATTATGCAGCCGAGCTGCGTTCGGAATATCCTGCAACTGCTACAGTCTCCGGTGCTTTCCCTTCGATAGGCATTGATACACAGGGGTTGTTTAATCCGAATCTGAACTATAAACTCTATATGATTCCGGCATTGATGGTCATGTTATTAACTTTGATTTGTGGTTTCTTGCCTGCATTGAATATAGTTAGCGAGAAGGAAGTAGGAACGATTGAGCAAATCAATGTGACGCCGGTTCCGAAGTTTATCTTTATTTTGGCAAAGCTCCTGCCTTACTGGTTGATTGGTTTTGTGGTGCTGACTGTATGTTTCATATTAGCTTGGTTAATTTATGGCATAGTGCCGGTCGGTCATTTTCTATTGATTTACTTTTTCGCAGTTCTTTTCGTTCTGGTAATGTCCGGTTTCGGACTTGTTATTTCCAACTACTCGGCAACGATGCAACAGTCTATGTTTGTTATGTGGTTCTGTTTGTTGGTTGTAATTTTGATGAGTGGTTTGTTTACTCCCATTAGCAGTATGCCGGAATGGGCTCAAATAATAACCAGGCTCAATCCTTTGAGGTATTTTATGGAAGTGATGCGAATGGTGTATTTAAAGGGGAGTGGTTTCTTTGATTTACTGCCACAGTTTGGAGTATTGTTGTTTTTTGCAGTAGTGTTTAATAGTTGGGCAGTGATTAGTTATCGGAAGAATAACTAAGGATAATAATATAAAAACAGCTCGTTTCCTTTTCAGGGAAAGAGCTGTTTTATTACTTCTTATCACCGTTTCCGGTGAACAGCAAGTGGTTACCGTATTACTTTATTTCGATTTGCCGATTGGGCTTCTTCACTTCTTCTTCAGAGAGTTTCGGAAGTTCGATGTTTAAAACACCATGTTCTACGGATGCAGCAATTTTTTCTTTGTCCACATTGTCCGGTAGAATCATTGTTTGCTGGAACTTAGAGTATGAGAATTCGCGACGCAGATAGCGACCGTCTTTCTTTTCCTCCTTGTTTTCAGTCTTCTTCTCCATGCTGATAACGAGGTTGTTGTCTTCATCAATGCGAACATTGAAATCATCCTTCGTCATACCAGGAGCAGCCAATTCCACTTTGTACTCTTTTTCTGTTTCCAAAACATTAATTGCAGGTGCAGTAGCATTTGCTTTTACCATCCAATCGTTATCAAAGAAATCATTAAAGATACTTGGTAACCAACTTTGAGTTCTTCTAACAGGCATCATAATTTTAGTCTCCTATCTTTAAGTTAAACATTCAATTAATAAATTTAGAACTTCGGCATTTTCACTTCCGATGGTATCGGTTATCCCGCCTTCCATCGTCCGCTCTCGAACCGTTGTTCGTTTCTATAAATGCAAACCTTATGCCAAGAGATTTTAGAGACTAAAATTGTCTATTTGTCATTTTTATAATGTCATTTTTGCAATATAAATGACAAAATGTATCCTGTTTTTATTTATTTTATATAAGATAGATATTAATTTGATAACCTGTTTACTTCTTCTCGATCAGTTTGAACCTTATTCTTAGTGTTTGCCTTTCTTCGTCATAATCATAACTAATGATTTTGAAGGTACCCACTTCAGAAGTATGGGATACATGCAATCCGATGCAGGCGCAGGCATCATAATCTCCAATGCGGACAATGCGAAGAGTTTCGCTTGCATCGGCAGGTAGCTTACTTAAATCTACAATATCTTTGGCCTGTTCATGAGTCATAAACTCAACAGTCACAGGTAGGTTCTGACTGATTACCTCGTTCACTCTATCTTCAATAGACTGGATTTGTTCCGCTGTCGGACATGACGAAAGTATATAGTCACATTTGCTTTTTTTTCTTTCGATGTGGGCATTGCGAGAACGTGGGCAGCCAAAGGTTTTCACCATGGTTGCATTGAGTAAATGCTCTGCTGTATGCATAGGAGGGTATTCCTGCTTATTGTGATCGTTGAGTTGAATTTGTTGTTCCATAATTTAATAAGTTATTTCAAGTTTATTATTCAAAGCATAATTATCTGCACTATTTTCTGATTTGTAGTTTGCTGCTTTATTATAAACTAACCATACATTGACACAATGTCCGATTTCATGCATTAATAAACGTTCAAGATAATATCTTCTTGCATTTTCTTCTGTGAATTCAATATACCAGTTATCTCGTTCTTTTACAGGTTCAGATGCATAGCCTTTATACCATGTTAGTAGTTTGTGACTGGGTTTGCTCTTTCCTATGGATATTTTGTTGTTTTTGGGAAATGGATACAGTATGATGGCATATACTCCACTACCCGTAGTAAAATAACTTTGGCAATTTACTTTAGAATTAGGCTTGCGTAGCCATATGTGTGTTATACATGATACATCTTTTTCGGGTAATTGATTCAATACACTTTCAATATGGTCTATTGTTATTGGAAAATAGAAATCCCTGGACGGATTTTCCATTATATAAATGGGGCATTTATCAAATTCAGTTGGTTTTAATAAAGAGTGTTCTCTTTTCACTATATTATCCTTTAATTTGATTCGCATTCTTCCTCCTTTAATGTCACCAAAGGTGCGACTTTTCTTCCAGGCTGTTTTTTTCTTATTTTGTTGATGTCTCATAGGTTTTATCTTTTGTGTTTATTCATGGCATTTTGTATTTAGTCATTTATTGTTTCCAATAATGATTTTCTCCCCCAAGAAATGAGGTTGTTTATCCATACCTAAATCTATAAACATTTTGACTCTTGCGAGTAATTCCCGGATGTTAGTTTTCAGTCCGGCATAAGCATTTACATTTTGTGCGTTGTACCCGATGGCGTCTATTCCATTTTTCTCTGCAAGATAGATCGCTCGTTCATTATGGAAACGTTGTGAGATGATGGTCAGACGATTCTGTCCAAACACTTCTTTGGCACGTACAACAGAGTCGAGAGTCCGGAATCCGGCATAATCTAAATAAATGAATTTTTCAGGAATACCTTTTTGTATGAGTGCTTTCTTCATTTCTTCCGGTTCATTGTAATCCTCTTTACGGTTATCGCCGCTGATGAGGATATATTTAATTTTCCCGGCTTTATATAACTCTACTGTTGCAAGAATTCGATAATCGAAATATAAATTGTTATTTCCATTTTTCAACTTGGGAGAAGTTCCGAGAAGTAATCCTACATTGTTGGAGGGGATAGTATTTACTTCCGTATATAGTTTGGAGACTGTGTGTTTCTTGATCGTCCTGTTACATACAAGTATGCTGATTACACACAGAATAGCTATTATTAGAGTGGTATAAAGTAGTTTGCGTTTCATGTTTCGGATAATAATTGTGACTTTACAAAAATACCATTCTTTTTTAGGAAATCAAGCATATAGACATAAAAAAAGGAGCAACGCCTTGCTCCAACCTTTGTTAACCTTAAATCTAATACTATGAAAAACACAATGCAAAGATACGGACTGTTGTGAAATTAGCAAATAATCCAAGAAAAAACGCATGTTATATAACATAGATTAAGAAAAAGTACCTTCGCCTTAACGGTTATTCGATATTTTGGACGACAGATAAATGCGTATGCTTCCATTTTTCTTTCTTCATCAACTTTTTTAATAATTACTATGAACTGATTTAACAGCTGAATTTATTCGAAAAAAGCAAAGCTACAAATAAATTTTAGCACATGCGATTTGCGTTATAAAGATTCAAAAATAGAAAAATCGAACTATACATTTTAATATATATAGTTTATTATTTATATATTTATAATAATACCGGTAAGTGTTCAAGGGGGCTTTTTAGGAAGGCGTAACCAGTTGTCATATAGTGAGTTATCTGCCTTTGGAGAGTGTTCCACTATGCGTTCGGCAAAAAGGCGCTTTTTATTCCCTAAATGGAGGCTCTAAACCCATGCGGCAGAGCCTCTGTTTGATACATTCAGAGGCTTCGTTTCAGGCAAATGAAGCCTCTAACTTTTGCTTCCCCAAAGAAAGGTTATTAATATGCGAACGTATATGACTATTTAGAACCGAAACCAATTGAAAAGAACCGATGAATTTAGAAGCTCCCAGCGTATGGCGTATTTTTGCTGGAAACCTGAAAACAATAACAAATATGCAGAAAAAATCTCTCGCGTCTGACATTTATCAGCACATTATGGCATGGAAATGCACAAAAAATAGCCGTACAAAGTATGGTGCATCGCTTTTCTTTTTATCTTTGCATGAAATATAATATTACTAATACTTAATATAAACATGGATAAAAGAAGATGGGGCCAATGGATATTATTGGCTGTTGTTTGCTTGAGTTTCTCGATAGGAGAAAGCTATGCGCAGAAAAATGATTTTGCTAATCTACGTCGTTATTCAAAAGAAAATGCTGCACTTCCACAAGCGACAAAGAAAGACAAACGGGTTATTTTTATGGGAAATTCCATTACGGAAGGATGGGTAAGGACTCATCCGGATTTTTTCAAATCAAATGGTTACATTGGCCGTGGAATCAGTGGGCAGACTTCCTATCAATTCTTGTTACGGTTCCGGGAAGATGTGATTAATCTTTCTCCTGCTTTAGTGGTGATTAATGCCGGAACAAATGATGTCGCTGAAAATACACAAGCGTATAATGAAGATTATACATTCGGAAACATCGTTTCTATGGCGGAACTGGCAAAAGCAAATAAAATAAAAGTAATTTTGACTTCCGTATTGCCTGCTGCTGCATTTAAGTGGAGAATGGAAATAAAAGATGTTCCGCAGAAAATTAAATCTTTAAATGACCGGATAGAGGCTTATGCAAAAGCAAATAAAATTCCGTTTGTTAATTATTACAAGGCAATGGTGGTTGACGAAAATCAGGCCTTGAATCCTCAATATACTAAAGATGGAGTTCATCCAACGAGCGAGGGATATGATATTATGGAGCCGTTGATTAAAAATGCCATAGAGAAGGCTCTTTGATTTATCATCGCTTGAAGTAGGAATAATCCAACTATAAGAAATGGGAGGATTGCATGAATAGATTCAGTCGTAATGAACGATCAGTCTATATCTGCAATCCTCCTTAATTTATGCTTTAGAGAGTGGTACATTATGTCTTTTCAATTTTATATTTTTCATTGAAGGTGACGTATAGACATAAAAAAAGGAGCAACGCCTTGCTCCAACCTTTGTTAACCTTAAATCTAATACTATGAAAAACACAGTGCAAAGATACGGGATTCCGGTAACTTTGCAAATTATCAGCCCTTAATTGGTGTTTTTATAACACTAATTAATAGACTAAATGCGAAGTTACAGGTTTGTTAAGAGTTTCAGCCCTTAGCAATCAGGCTATAATAAGTGAACAAAGGGGAAATTTTATCCCCATTTCTCTTTCATCAAGTCCTCCAGTTTCAATAATTCGTCACGATATTGTGCGGCTTCGATAAATTCAAGTTTCTTGGCTGCTTCCTGCATCAGTTTGCGGGTACGCTCGATACTCTTTTCCATCTGCGCTTTACTCATATACTGCACTATCGGATCTGCTGCGATATTCGGAGTAGAAGGTTCTACATAAGCATGTCTTTCTTTCAACAGCTCATCTGCCTCTTTTGCATTACCGAATACAGACAAGTTTCTGGCCTTTTTAATCTGTTGCGGGGTAATTCCGTTTGCCTCATTGTATGCCAACTGCTTTTCGCGGCGACGGTTCGTTTCATCAATCGTCAGTTTCATACTATCCGTCATCTTATCAGCATACATGATTACCTTACCGTTCACATTACGCGCGGCACGTCCCGCAGTTTGTGTCAACGAACGGTGGGAGCGGAGGAATCCTTCTTTGTCTGCATCGAGAATAGCGACGAGAGACACTTCCGGAAGGTCGAGACCCTCACGAAGCAGGTTGACCCCGATAAGTACGTCATAAACTCCTTGCCGGAGATCATCCATAATCTTCACACGTTCCAGTGTGTCGACATCACTATGGATATAGGTACATCTCACATTATTATTAAGAAGATATTCTGCCAGTTCTTCTGCCATTCGTTTGGTTAGTGTAGTGACGAGTACGCGTTCTTCCTTTTCAATACGGAGCTGGATTTCTTCCATTAAATCGTCAATCTGATTGAGACTCGGACGTACTTCGATGATAGGATCAAGCAGACCGGTAGGACGAATCACCTGTTCCACGACGATTCCTTCCGACTGAATCAATTCATAATCCGCCGGTGTAGCACTGACGTAGATTACTTGTTTTGCCATCTCCTGAAACTCTTCAAATTTCAACGGGCGATTGTCCATAGCGGCAGGCAATCGGAAACCATATTCCACAAGATTGATTTTTCGCGCACGGTCTCCTCCGTACATTGCACGGATTTGGGGTACACTTACGTGGCTTTCGTCGATAACGATCAGGAAATCATCCGGAAAGAAATCGAGCAAACAATAGGGGCGGGTACCGGCAGCACGGCCGTCGAAATAACGGGAATAATTCTCAATTCCGGAACAATGTCCCAATTCCCGAATCATTTCCATATCGTAAGTTACTCGCTCATACAATCGTTTGGCCTCGTATTCCCTGCCGATAGATTCGAAGAAAGCTACTTGCTTGGTCAAATCATCCTCTATTTCATGAATAGCACGGAGAGTAGCCTCTTTGGTAGTCATGAACAGGTTGGCCGGATAAATCTTATAGGCGTCAAATGGTGCGATAGTGACTCCTGTGATAGGGTCTACCTCTTCGATGCCGTCAATTTCATCCCCCCAGAAGGTGACGCGGAGCAGGTTGTCGGTATAAGCCAGATAAATATCCACCGTGTCGCCCTTGACCCGGAAATTGCCACGGTTCAAGTCGATATCATTGCGAACATACAAACTGTCTACCAAACGACGTAGAAACACATTGCGGTCCATCATCCGTCCCCGTTCTATTTCGATGACATTTTTGTAGAAGTCCGAAGGATTTCCCATACCGTAGATACAAGATACGGAAGAAACCACTACCACGTCTTTTCGCCCGGAGAGTAGGGCGGAAGTGGCAGAGAGCCGGAGCTTGTCGATTTCGTCATTGATGGCGAGATCTTTCTCTATATATGTATCACTGTTCGGCAGATAAGCTTCCGGCTGGTAATAATCATAGTAAGAAACGTAATATTCTACCGCATTGTTTGGGAAAAAAACCTTTAAACTCACTGTAGAGCTGGGCAGCCAGTGTTTTGTTATGGCTCAAAATCAACGTAGGTTTATTGATATTGGCGATCACATTGGCAATGGTAAATGTTTTTCCCGACCCGGTCACTCCCAATAAAGTCTGTGCGGGAACTCCCTGAAGGACCCCTTCAGTAAGTTGTGCTATAGCTTCCGGCTGATCTCCGGTAGGTTTATAAGCTGATGTTAGTTCATAATTCATAGTTAAATCCTAAAAAGTGGAGCAATATTCGGTAAAATAATCGAGATAACAAATCATTTTTCCAAATAAATCCTTTACTTTGCAACATATTAATATCAAAAAACAGATTCATACAACTAGTAATACCAGAAACACATGATTTGGAATGAGAGCATTGAGTGTATGGACCGCGAAAGTCTTCGCAAGATTCAAAGCATACGACTCAAGAAAATTGTAGATTACGTTTATCACAACACGCCTTTCTATCGAAAGAAGATGCAGGAAATGGGGATTACTCCCGATGACATCAATAGTATTGATGATATTGTAAAACTGCCGTTTACCACGAAACATGATTTAAGAGATAATTATCCGTTCGGACTTTGTGCCGTGCCGATGAGCCAAATTGTACGTATTCATGCTTCTTCCGGAACAACCGGAAAACCGACGGTTGTCGGATATACCCGTAGGGACTTGTCTACATGGGCGGAATGTATATCACGTGCTTTTACCGCTTATGGAGCGGGGCGTTCTGATATTTTTCAGGTATCTTATGGATACGGACTGTTCACGGGCGGATTGGGAGCACATGCAGGAGCCGAAAATATCGGTGCTTCTGTTATTCCGATGTCCAGTGGTAACACGGAAAAACAGATAACCTTGATGCACGATTTCGGATCGACCGTGCTGTGTTGTACTCCTTCCTATGCGCTTTATCTGGCAGATGCAATCAAAGATTCCGGTTTACCGCGTGAAGAATTCCGACTGAAAGTCGGTGCTTTCGGTGCAGAACCCTGGACGGAAAATATGCGTCATGAGATAGAAGAAAAGTTGGGAATCAAAGCATACGATATTTATGGCTTGAGTGAGATTGCCGGACCGGGTGTCGGGTACGAGTGCGAATGTCAGCACGGGACTCACTTGAATGAAGACCATTACTTCCCGGAAATCATCGACCCGAATACATTGCAACCGGTGGAATCCGGTCAAACGGGAGAACTGGTATTTACTCATTTAACCAAAGAGGGTATGCCGTTACTTCGTTACCGTACGCGTGATTTGACGGCCTTGCATCATGATAAATGTTCCTGTGGCCGTACATTGGTACGTATGGATCGTATTTTGGGACGTAGTGATGATATGTTGATTATCCGCGGTGTGAATGTATTCCCGACGCAGATTGAATCAGTCATTCTTGAAATGGAAGAGTTTGAACCGCATTATTTGTTGATAGTAGGTCGTGAAAACAATACCGATACAATGGAACTCCAGGTTGAAGTACGTCCGGAATTCTATTCGGATGAGATCAACAAAATGCTGGCTTTGAAGAAGAAACTGGGAGGACGTTTGCAAAGCGTACTCGGACTGGGAGTCAACGTGAAACTGGTAGAGCCTCGCAGCATTGAACGCAGCGTAGGTAAAGCAAAACGTGTGATTGATAACAGAAAGATTTAATACTTAAAACTTTACGATAATGGTAGCAAAACAACTTTCTATTTTTTTGGAAAATAAGTCAGGCCGTTTGACGGAAGTGACTGAAGTGCTGGCGAAAGAAAATATCAATCTTTCTGCCTTGTGCATTGCCGAAAATGCTGATTTTGGTATTTTGCGTGGAATTGTATCCGATCCGGATAGAGCATACAAAGCTTTAAAAGATAATCATTTTGCAGTGAATGTGACTGATGTGGTAGGTATAAGCTGTCCCAATATACCAGGTGCTTTGGCAAAAGTGCTGGGATATTTATCAGAAGAGGGCGTATTTATTGAATATATGTATTCGTTTGCCAATAACCATATTGCAAATGTAGTGATCCGCCCCAGCAACCTGGATAAGTGTATCGAGGTGTTGAAAGAAAAGAAAGTCGATCTACTGGCTGCAAGTGACTTGTATAAGCTGTAAATATACAGTGAGCAATAAATAATGAACGGTAAACAGTTGTGTTATCCAATTCAAGGACAGCGCAATTGCTTACCGTTTTTACTATAAATATAGTGACGCTATCCGGTGAAGATAGTGACGGTATATGCCAACGATACCGTCACTATCCTGAACACATACCGTCACTATTGTGATTCGTTTATAATCTGCAGTTTATAGTTTGTCATTTGTATTTCGACGTCATTTTCTCTCCTTTTGTCGATGTTTAACGCCTTTTATGTATTAAAAAACACAGATTAATTGCTAAATTCCCAGCGAATAAGTAACTTTGCGCATTATTTTTAAATAGGATGAAGAAAAATATCATTATAACTTTGCTTGCGGCGGCTACTCTTACATCATGTGGAGAGTACAATAAATTGCTGAAAAGCACCGATTACGAATACAAGTACGAAGCCGCCAAAAACTATTTTGCGAAGGGACAGTATAATCGTTCAGCTACGTTGCTGAATGAGTTGATAACCATTCTGAAAGGAACCGATAAAGCGGAAGAATCTTTGTATATGTTGGGAATGAGCTACTATAATCAGAAAGATTATCAGACAGCTGCCCAGACATTTATCACCTATTTCAATACATATCCTCGTGGTACTTTTACTGAACTGGCACGTTTCCATGCAGGTAAGGCTTTATTCCTGGATACTCCGGAACCACGTTTGGATCAGTCAAGCACTTATCAGGCTATCCAGCAATTGCAGATGTTCATGGAGTATTTCCCGAACAGCACAAAGAAGCAGGAAGCACAGGATATGATTTTTGCTTTACAGGATAAACTGGTATTGAAAGAGCTTTATTCAGCAAGGTTATATTATAATCTGGGTAATTATTTGGGCAATAACTATGAGTCTTGTGTAATCACAGCTCAAAATGCATTGAAGGATTATCCTTATACTGATTATCGTGAAGAACTTTCCATTTTGGTTCTGCGTGCAAGACACGAAATGGCTATCTATAGCGTTGAAGACAAGAAGATGGATCGTTACCGCGAAACGATTGATGAATATTACGCTTTTAAGAATGAATTTCCTGAAAGTAAATATTTGAAAGAAGCCGAGAAGATATTCAATGAATCACAGAAAGTAATTAAAGACTAAATTTAAATAGATTTATGGACTACAAAAAAACGAATGCTCCTGCTACAACAGTAACCCGTGATATGATGGAACTCTGTGCTGATACAGGTAATGTTTATGAAACAGTTGCCATTATTGGTAAGCGTGCTAATCAGATCAGTGTAGAAATCAAAAACGATCTTTCTAAGAAACTGGCAGAGTTTGCTTCTTACAATGACAATTTGGAAGAAGTGTTTGAAAATAGAGAGCAAATCGAAATTTCTCGTTATTATGAGAAATTGCCGAAACCGGACTTGATTGCTACGCAAGAATACATCGAAGGGAAAATATATTATAGAAATCCGGCTAAGGAGAAAGAAAAACTTCAGTAATTTATTTTCTGACGAAGAATTTGATAGTCAAGTAGTAAGTGGGATGATGATCCCTGCTCCTTATTGCTTGGCTATTATTGTTTAACTCAACTACTATTTAGAATACTTATGATTCAACGAATTCAAACTGTTTATTTATTGATTGTTGTAGGATTGCTGATTACAGCCATGTGTTTGCCGATGGGCTACTTCATTGATGCGATGGGAGAACATCCTTTTAAGGCATTAGGATTGGAAGTAAACGGTGCTATTCAGTCTACATGGGGCTTATTCGGAATTCTGATGGTTAGCACTATCGTGGCTGTGGCTACTATCTTTTTGTATAAGAACCGTATGTTGCAGATTCGCATGACAATTTTCAATAGCTTATTATTAGTAGGTTATTACATTGCTGCCCTTGCTTTTTATTTTGCATTGAAGAATGATGAAAATATGTTCCGTATAGGCTGGGCATTGTGTTTGCCGCTTGTTTCCATCATCCTGAATATACTGGCTATCCGTGCTATCGGACGGGATGAGGTGATGGTAAAAGCTGCGGATAGATTGCGATAAAAAGGACTAAAGTCCCCAGAAATAGAAATCCCCGCTAATTCGTTTAGAGTTAGTGGGGATTTTTTAGTTCGTTATGAATGGGATTTTGTTTATAAATAAGAGGTTTTAATCTCTTCCTCCTTGAAAGAGGGGTTATTTCTTCAAATCAAATAAATATGTGAGCTTTATGGTAATGGTTCCATGCGCTGCACGGGCGAAATAATCTTTCTTAGTAGTGCTGTAGAAATCAGACAGGGCAAAGTAATAACGGCCTTCAACGATGAAGCTACCAGCTTTCTTTGTTCTAAGTTCTACACCACCGCCACCAGCAATACCATAGTCAAACTTATTTTGAATCTTAACTCCGTACAGGGCTTTCTGTGTATCAGATAAGCTATTCATATCAATACCTTTTATTGTTTCCGATTCACTGATTAGAAAGCTGATTTGAGGACCTGCATGGACAAAGAATTGCAATCCTCTGTCTCGTCCGAAAGCAAGGTGAGCGAGGAAAGGAATATCTATATAAGTCATTTTGCGAGTGTAAGTTTTAGTAGGGTCCTTCGAAGTGACTTCATATCCGTTGGCGTCCAGTGATATTGTTTCAAATAATTGGTCCCAGCCTCGTTGCGAGACATTCAACTCGACCTGTGCGCCACAAATCATGGCAAAATACTTCTCGGATATATAACGTGCTGTCAAACCTCCGGTAATTCCCATCAGGCTATTTTGCTTGATGGTGGGAGTAAAAGAAGCACTGTTTAAATTGACACCTCCATTGATACCTACCGATAAATTGTTTCGTGCTTCTCCGATTTGAGCGACAGCAGGAAGGGCAAATCCTGTAAGTAGGAGTGTTGCGATCAAAAATGGTTTTATCTTTATCATTTTCGTATTATTCGAAGTCAAGTTTTACTAATTCAAAATTCTTAGTGAAACGTATGAAGAACACCTTTTTATTAATAAATCCTCCCCAGTTGTTTACACGCTCGAATTTGAATCCGGTCTGGATGGGAGTCAGGTTCATTTTAGGCAGATTGTTTTCCAGTTCCGAGCCATAAAGCGATAATCCTTTCAGGAAGAAGAAGCCGGTGTCAAAACCCAGCATTGCGTAATTAGGGTATTTGCTTGCCAAATCTTTGCTATACCATTTATGGTAAGCATTGGTAAACTGCACAGCTGCCGGGAACAACGTATTCGTATAGAATGAAGAATAGAAATATACATCCAATTCAAAGAAGTTTTCCAGATGATCTCTGGTATAGGTCTGCCATTCCGGATAGCCGAACAGATGAATATTCTCTGCAGGATTCTCTCTGACTAACAGCGTCAGTTGAGGAAGTATCTTAATTAGTAAGACGTTGTTGCCTGATGTCGGAATAAAGATGTTTTCTTTATCACTGCGGAGCGCTGCTTTCAACGTTTCTTTCGTTGCGCTTTCACTGACGGTTCTCATTGGAATTCCTTTACTTTTCAACTCTTGTTTCAAGCCGCTGATAAATTCCGCTTTCTCCTTATCAACGCTCGCCGGTTCTATGAAGATAACGTTTGCATTGGGAAATTGACGGGTGAAGTGCTCGTAAACTTCTGAATATAAGTAAGATTGAGGCGTATTGATCTGATAAACAGCCGGGTTGTTGAATACCTCTTCTCCTTTTTGAGAGAAAGGAATCACCAGGCGTATGTCGTTCTTCTCTGCGAAGTCGGACAATGGCTTTATTTGATTCTGATGCATCGGACCGAAGATGATATTCATACTTTTCATCTCGTTCTTGGCAAGAATTGTATTTAATGTAGAAACATCTTTTCCACAATCATATACATATAGATCAAGAGAAATACCTGTACGTTTCAGACTGTCTACTGCCATCAGGAAACCTTCGTAGTATTCCACCATGCGTTTGTCTTCCTGGAAAGGCAACAATAAGGCTGCTTTAATGGTAGACAGCTTTTGGGGAGTCTCTTTACTTTTGCGGAAAAGCTCGCTATTGCTGGGAGGAATAGCGTAAGGATCTTCCTTCTGTGTAGGTTGCACGGTCGTTGCTACCGGGTAAGGGATGCAAAGGAATTGTCCCTTTTTCATGCCTTTTTTCAGTTCCGGGTTAGCTGCAATTAACTCCTGCTCGCTGATTCCATATTCACGGCTCACGCTAAAAATAGTCTCTTTGCGTTTTACCTTATGCATATCCTTGCATTTCGGAACAACAGGACCTTGAATGGTGGTCTGTTCGGTAGGCGTTTGAGTTGCAGTAGCAGTTTGCTCTTCTTTTTTCTGTGGAATCAGGATAACCTGTCCGATACGGAAATTTTCGGCACTCAAACCGGGGTTTGCTTCACAAATATCTTTGGCGGATACATTATACATGGTTGTCAGTTTGTATAGTGTTTCTCCGGCTTGAATTGTATGGAATGTTTCTCCCTTCTGACTCTCTTTTCCCGTAGGAATTTTGATTGTCTGTCCGGCATAGATCTTTTCGTCACAGCCCGGATTCAGACGTATGATGTCTGATGTAGTGACATTATACATCTTGGAGATGGAGTATAAACTTTGTCCTTTTTCGATGGTATGCAAGAAATATGATTGGTTTTCCTGTGCATAACTGATAGCATATGAAACGCTTATAAAAAGCAGAAATAAGAATATACGGTTTATCGGTTTCATCAAATTATAACTATTGGTTCTTGAAATCAAGGAACAAAGGTACAAATAATGCCCTATATCTTCATAAGATTTGAGTTAAGAAAATAATATTGTGCTTTTTTAGGAGCATATTTCGGGCGGAAACATTAATTTTGCAACATTTATGGAAGGATATGAATATGCAGGAAACAGAATATATTAATGTGTACGGTGCGCGCGTGCACAATTTAAAGGATATTGATGCCGAAATTCCCCGTAACAGTTTGACTGTTATCACGGGATTGAGCGGTAGTGGAAAATCTTCTTTAGCCTTCGATACGATTTTTGCCGAAGGACAGCGTCGTTATATCGAAACTTTTTCAGCGTATGCCCGTAACTTCTTGGGCAATCTGGAACGTCCGGATGTCGATAAGATAACTGGTTTGAGTCCGGTTATCTCCATAGAACAGAAAACAACGAATAAAAATCCCCGTTCTACCGTAGGAACGACTACGGAGATATATGATTATCTCCGTTTGCTGTATGCCCGTGCTGGAGTGGCTTATTCGTATCTGTCGGGTGAGGAGATGGTGAAATATACCGAAGAGCAGATTCTGGACTTGATTCTGAAAGATTATAAAGGAAAGAAAATATATCTGCTGGCTCCGCTAGTTCGTTCACGTAAGGGACATTACAGGGAACTTTTCGAACAAATACGTAAAAAAGGATACCTGTATGTACGGGTGGACGGTGAAGTGCGTGAAATAACGCATGGCATGAAACTCGACCGCTATAAAAATCACGATGTAGAAGTGGTTATTGATAAATTAGTGGTAGCGGAGAAAGATGACCGGCGCTTGAAACAGAGTGTGGCAACCGCTATGCGCCAGGGAGATGGGTTGATGATGATTCTGGATGCCCAGTCTGAAAGCATCCGTCATTATAGTAAGCGGCTCATGTGTCCTGTCACCGGATTGTCTTATCGTGAACCGGCTCCGCATAACTTCTCATTCAATTCACCGCAAGGGGCATGTCCGAAGTGTAAGGGATTGGGAGTAGTCAATCAGATTGATGTGGACAAAGTGATTCCCGATCGTGAACTTTCCATTTATGAAGGAGCGATAGCACCTTTGGGAAAATATAAGAATGCGATGATTTTCTGGCAAATCGGTGCTTTGCTCGAGAAGTACGACGCAACACTGAAAACTCCGATAAAGGAGTTGCCGGACGATGCGATTGATGAAGTCTTGTACGGTTCTGACGAACGGATTAAAATCAAGAGTTCGCTGATCGGTACTTCCTCCGATTACTTTGTTACTTACGAAGGAGTGGTGAAGTATATTCAGATGTTGCAGGAAAAGGATGCTTCTGCAACAGCACAGAAATGGGCGGAACAATTTGCCAAAACAACGGTTTGTCCCGAATGTAAAGGGGCTCGTTTGAATAAAGAAGCTTTGCATTTTCGTATCCATGATAAGAATATCAATGAGTTGGCGAATATGGATATCAACGAGTTATACGACTGGTTGATGAAGGTGGATGAGTTCCTGTCCGATAAGCAGAAGAAAATATCGGTGGAGATTCTGAAAGAGATTCGCACACGTTTGAAGTTCTTGCTGGACGTGGGTCTGGATTATCTGGCATTGAATCGTAGCTCTGTTAGTCTTTCTGGTGGTGAGAGTCAGCGTATCCGCTTGGCTACACAGATTGGTTCGCAATTAGTGAATGTACTTTATATTCTCGACGAGCCGAGTATCGGTCTGCATCAGCGTGATAATCTGCGTCTTATCAACTCGTTGAAAGAACTCCGCGACATGGGGAACTCCGTGATTGTAGTGGAACATGATAAGGATATGATGTTAGCTGCCGACTATGTCATCGATATGGGTCCGAAAGCCGGACGTCTCGGAGGCGAAGTCGTTTTCGCCGGAACCCCGCAGGAGATGCTGAATACAGATACAATGACTTCGCAATATCTGAATGGCAAGATGAAGATAGAAATCCCTGCCAAGCGTAGAAAAGGAAATGGGAAATCTATCTGGCTGAAAGGAGCGAAGGGGAATAACCTGAAGAATGTAGATGTTGAATTTCCGTTGGGTAAACTGATTTGCGTAACTGGTGTATCAGGAAGTGGAAAATCCACCTTGATTAATGAAACTTTGCAGCCGATTCTTTCACAGAAATTCTATCGTTCTTTACAAGATCCTTTGGAATACGATTCGATTGAAGGGTTGGAAAATATAGATAAGGTAGTAGATGTGGATCAATCACCTTTGGGACGTACGCCACGCTCCAATCCTGCGACTTATACCGGTGTGTTTTCTGATATCCGTAACCTGTTTGTGGGTCTGCCGGAAGCTAAGATTCGTGGTTATAAACCGGGACGTTTCTCCTTTAATGTTGCAGGTGGGCGTTGTGAAGCATGTACGGGAAATGGTTATAAGACGATTGAAATGAATTTCCTTCCTGACGTATATGTGCCTTGTGAGGTTTGTCACGGTAAACGTTATAACCGGGAAACACTGGAAGTGCGTTTCAAGGGAAAATCAATTGCCGATGTACTTGACATGACGATCAACCGTGCTGTGGAATTCTTTGAAAATGTGCCGCAAATCTTGAATAAGATTAAAGTCTTGCAGGATGTCGGACTTGGGTATATAAAACTGGGACAATCTTCTACCACTCTTTCCGGTGGAGAAAGCCAGCGTGTGAAACTGGCAACGGAGCTATCAAAAAGAGATACGGGCAAAACTCTTTATATCCTTGACGAACCGACTACCGGACTTCATTTTGAAGATATCCGTGTATTGATGGGAGTATTGAATAAGCTGGTAGATAAAGGTAATACTGTTATCGTCATCGAGCACAATCTGGATGTGATTAAAATGGCGGATTATATTATCGATATGGGCCCTGAAGGTGGTAAGGGCGGGGGAGAACTCCTTAGTTACGGAACACCGGAAGAAGTTGCGAAGAGCCCTAAAGGATATACACCTAAGTTTCTTCGCGAAGAGCTGGGTCTCTAATTTAAATCATAGAGTGCCAACTTATCGGACAATCTTCGATGAGTTGGCACTTATCATATCATATTCTTTATTTATCAGATACAGAACTTATAAATACAACGAAAATGAAAATCAATAAAACAAATGCCGCACGGCTGTTAGATAAGGCTAAGATAGCCTATGAATTAATTCCCTACGAAGTAGATGAAAACGACTTGAGTGCTGTTCATGTGGCAGCAAGTTTAGGAGAGAACATCGAGCAGGTCTTTAAAACGCTTGTTCTGCACGGCGATAAAAGCGGATATTTTGTCTGTGTCATTCCGGGAGAACATGAAGTTGACTTGAAACTGGCAGCTAAAGCATCGGGTAATAAGAAGTGTGATTTGATTCCCGTAAAAGAACTTCTGCCACTTACCGGATATATCCGGGGAGGTTGTTCGCCTATCGGCATGAAGAAACATTTTCCTACTTATATCCATGAAACCAGCCGGGAGTTTCCGTATATTTATGTAAGTGCCGGTGTGCGGGGACTTCAGATAAAAATAGCTCCGGAAGATTTGATTCGTGAATCCAGAGCAGAAATTTGTCGTTTATTTGAGGAGTAGTTTAACAAATCATTGTGCAAAAACTCAAGAAAAAGTATATATTTGCAAGAAATATTTATTTAAATCAATCATTTATTAATTCTAAAAACTTATATCTATGTTCAGTAAACACCCTAAAGGTCTGATTGCTGCAGCTTTAGCTAATATGGGAGAGCGTTTTGGCTTCTATATTATGATGGCGATTTTGACATTGTTTATTTCAGCGAAATTTGGATTGTCCGAGACAACTACCGGATACATTTATTCCGCGTTCTATGCTTCCATTTATATTTTAGCTTTGGCGGGAGGTGTTATTGCTGATAAGACGAAAAATTTTAAAGGCACTATTTTAGTAGGGCTGATATTAATGGCTATCGGTTATTTGATTATTGCCATTCCTACTCCGACCCCTGTTCCTAGTATGGCTCTTTACTTGGGATTAACCTGTTTCGGACTTTTGGTGATTGCTTTTGGTAATGGTTTATTTAAAGGAAATCTGCAGGCTTTGGTAGGCCAGATGTACGATGACCCTAAATATTCAAACCTACGTGATGCCGGTTTCCAGATATTTTATATGTTTATCAATATTGGGGCTGTTTTTGCACCGTTTATTGCTATTGGTGTGCGCAACTGGTGGCTGAAGGTGAACAATTTTGATTATGATGCCACTTTACCTGAATTGTGCCATCAATATTTAGAAAAAGGAAATGATATGGCTCCACAAGCAATGGAGAATCTGACAACTTTGGCTAAGAGTGTTGTTCTTGACGGGACTCCTGTAACAGATATGGGTATGTTTGTTAATAACTACCTTGATGTATTTAACCGTGGTTTTCAGTATGCTTTTATGGCTGCTATTGGTGCTATGCTTGTTTCGCTGATTATTTATATGGCAAATAAGAAACGCTTCCCGGATCCTGCGACTAAATTGGAAACCAGTAAAGGTACTGCGACTGTGAATAAGGAAGAAATCCAAATGAGCGCTACTGAAATCAAACAACGTATCTATGCTTTGTTTGCAGTATTCGGTGTTGTTATTTTCTTCTGGTTATCTTTCCACCAGAATGGTTATTCTTTGACTTATTTTGCCCGTGACTATGTGGATTTGAGTGTTATTAATATCGACTTAGGTTTTACGCAGATCAAGGGAGCTGAAATATTCCAGAGCGTTAATCCGTTCTTCGTTGTATTCCTGACTCCATTTATCATGTGGATGTTCGGCTCAATGAAAAAGAATGGTAAAGAACCTTCTACCCCGATGAAGATTGCCATCGGTATGGGTATTGCCGCATTAGCGTATGTATTCTTGATGGTATTCTCCTTTACATTGCCTTCGAAAGAGGTGTTGGGTACTATGAGTGCTGCTGAAATAAATGCTATTCGTGTGACTCCGTGGATTATGATCGGTCTGTATTTCATCCTTACAGTTGCCGAATTGTTCATTTCTCCTCTGGGATTATCGTTTGTATCTAAGGTTGCTCCTCCTCATTTGCAGGGATTAATGCAAGGTTGCTGGTTGGCTGCAACAGCTGTGGGTAATTCACTGCTGTTTATCGGTGGTATTCTTTATACCACTGTTCCTATCTGGGCTTGCTGGTTAGTATTTGTAGGCGCAACAGGTGCTTCTATGATTGTAATGCTTTCAATGGTAAAATGGTTGGAACGCGTAGCGAAATAGAATCCCGTCATTGACTAAATAACAAAATGCCCCGGAACATTCACGATACTTGTTCCGGGGCATTTTGGTTTATTAAATATCCAATCCCATAATATAATCATTCATATAATACCCGTTGCCAATCGGGAAATCACCTTCCCGTAACTTTCTCATTCCCATGTATTCGTAAAACTGCAAGGCTTTATTGTTACGATTCACGTTAAGTTCCATCAGACAAGGTTCCGGGTGCATCTCCTTGATGCATTTGATTGCTTCCTTAAATAAGAAACTACCGCAATGCGTACCCTGAAAGCGGGGGAGAACATAGATTTTCTGAAGATGGAATACATCTTTTTCCTGTTGCTGCACAGAGACGTATCCGCATGGCTCATTCTCTTTATAGGCGATGGAATACACATGCCCTTCTTCTTCCATTTGCTTGCGCACATTGGAAGGAGCATACATCCAGTCCATCATATAATCCAGTTGTTCAGGAGATAAAATATCCTTGTAGGTGGCGGGGAATACCTCCTTTGCCATCATATGAATAAGCTCGCAATCGGCTACCGTTGCTTTTCGAATTGTAAACATACGTACTTTCTATTTTATGGTTTAACGGGCACAAATATAACCATTATTTCTTTTTATAATAAGGTAAGCACTCTCTAATGTTTTAATTATTATTAATTTATAGTACTTTGTAATGCAAGGTACTTAAGTAATGCATATATTTGTGCCATCTAAAAGAAGTGAATAATGAAAGTAGACAATGTAAAATCACAGATGAGGAAAGGCATGCTTGAATATTGCATCATGCTTTTGCTGCACAAAGAGCCTGCCTATGCTTCTGATATTATTCAGAAATTGAAAGAAGCCCAGCTGATTGTAGTGGAAGGCACCTTGTATCCGTTGCTGACCCGTCTGAAAAATGATGACCTGTTAAGTTATGAGTGGGTGGAATCTACCCAGGGACCTCCCCGCAAGTACTATAAACTCACTGAACAAGGAGAAACCTTTTTGGGAGAACTGGAAATTTCCTGGAAAGAACTTAACGACACAGTGAATCATATAGCCAATAGATAATTCGAAAAAGAAGAAATAAAAATGAAAAAGACATTGACCATAAATTTAGGAGGAATAGTTTATCATATAGATGACGATGCCTACCGACTGTTAGACAATTATCTGTCTAATTTGAAACATTATTTTCGTAAACAGGAGGGTGCGGAAGAAATTGTAGACGATATTGAGATGCGTATTGCCGAACTGTTTGCCGAGAAAGTAACTGAAGGAAAACAGGTCATCACAGTTTCGGATGTAGAAGAAATTATCGCCCGCGTAGGCAAACCGGAAGATTTTGGTATTGCTGACGAGGATACAGATTCACAGAAAAGAACGGAGCAAGCATCGTCCGCTAATCAAAGTAATACGCAAACCTCTGCCCAACGTCGCTGGTTCCGTGATCCGGATAATAAATTGTTGGGTGGTGTGGCAGCAGGACTGGCAGCTTACTTCGGTTGGGACATCACATTGGTGCGTATCCTGATGATTATTCTGGTGTTTGTGCCTTATTGTCCGATGATTATCCTTTATGTTATCGGATGGCTCGTTATTCCGGAAGCCCGTACCGCCGCAGAAAAGTTAAGTATGCGTGGAGAAGCGGTAACCATTGAGAATATTGGCAAAACAGTGACAGACGGCTTCGAACGGGTAGCAGATGGGGTTAATAATTATGTGAACTCCGGTAAACCTCGTACCTTTCTTCAAAAGATAGGCGATGTATTTGTTTCCATTGCTGCCGTCCTCTTTAAGATATTTCTGGTAGCTCTTGTCATTCTTTGTTGCCCTGTCTTGTTCGTATTGGCTGTCGTATTGGTAGCGTTGGTATTTGCGGCAATTGCTGTGGCAGTCAGTGGAGGAGCTTTACTTTATGAATTGTTGCCTGCCATCGACTGGATGCCGGTTGCTTCCGTCTCTCCTATGATGACATTATTAGGTACGATTGCCGGAGTTGCCCTCATTGGTATTCCATTAGGAGCTTTCTTGTATACTATCTTGCGCCAGCTATTCCATTGGTCGCCAATGGGAACAGGTTTGAAATGGTCGTTACTGATTTTATGGATATTGGGTGCGGTCATTATGGTTATCAATCTTTCTGCTCTTGGCTGGCAACTGCCTCTGTATGGGCTACACTGCTGTTAACTAAGCCTCATTCTATTAAAAAAGGATAATATTTATTCTTTTATAAGTAAATGTACCCCGATAGTGTGTCCGGGGTACATTTTTTGTTTTCCCTTATTCATCGTAAATCGAGATTTTTTAGTAAGTTTGTAAATACGTATTCAGGAAATAAAATGGGTGAACATATATGTTTTAGGAGAAACGAACGTTTAGCGACAGTCAATCCTTATTGGAGAGGAAATCCGATGGTGCGCGGACGTTTTTTTAACAGGCAGCATCGCTTCCGTCCGGGGATGGGCAGCGTGTTGAAATGGCGTCTTTCGCCCAATCCCCAACGCAAAGAGAAGAAGACGGTGAAATGGGACCCGAAAGTTTGTTATCTTCGCTCATTGGATGCGATGGTAGGAGATTCTCTGATATGGCTCGGACATAATTCTTTCTTTCTTCAATTAGCAGGTAAGCGAATCATGTTCGATCCGGTGTTCGGCAGTATTCCTTTTGTGAAAAGACAGAGCGAATTTCCTGCTAATCCTGATATATTTACGGAGATTGATTATCTACTTGTCAGTCATGACCATTTCGACCATTTGGATAAACAGAGTATAGCCCGCTTACTGAAGAACAACCCGCAAATGAAACTTTTCTGCGGCTTGGGAACCGGTGAACTGATTCAGGGATGGTTCCCTGAAATGAAAGTGATTGAAGCCGGATGGTATCAACAAATGGAAGATGAAGGATTGAAGATCACGTTTCTGCCGGCACAACACTGGAGCAAACGTTCCGTACGCGATGGCGGTCAGCGACTGTGGGGAGCTTTTATGCTGCAAGGAAATGGGATTTCTCTTTATTATAGTGGTGATACGGGTTATTCCAGCCATTTTCGTGAGATTCCCGATCTGTTCGGAGCACCGGATTATGCTTTGTTAGGTATCGGTGCATACAAACCTCGCTGGTTTATGCGTCCCAACCATATATCGCCATACGAATCCTTGACTGCTGCCGAAGAAATGAATGCAGGTCTTACCATTCCCATGCATTATGGCACATTCGACTTGTCTGACGAGCCTTTGCACGATCCTCCGAAAGTTTTTGCAGCAGAAGCAAAGAAACGGAAGATTCCAGTGGAGATTCCCTATTTGGGAGAGATTGTAAAATTGAAAAAACAGAAATAATTAGAAACGAATAAAGAGATGAAGAAATTAGAAGTAAAAGACCTGAAAGAAAACTTTTTCGAAGCGATTGGAAAAGAGTGGATGCTGGTTACGGCCGGAACAAAAGAGAAGTTTAACACGATGACAGCAAGTTGGGGTGGCATCGGTTGGCTGTGGAATAAACCGGTTGCTTTCGTTTTTATCCGTCCCGAACGGTATACATACGAGTTTGTAGAGGAGAACGATTACCTGACACTTTCTTTCTTGGGAGAAGAAAATAAGAAAATTCACGCTATTTGTGGCTCCAAGTCGGGACGTAATATAGATAAAGTAAAAGAAACTGGATTGAAACCAGTGTTTACAGAAAATGGCAATGTGTTGTTTGAGCAGGCACGATTGAGCCTGGAGTGTAAGAAGCTTTATGCTGACGGTATCAAACCGGAATGTTTTCTGGATAAGGAATCATTGGAAAAGTGGTACGGTGGTGCTCATGGCGGTTTCCACAAGATGTATATTGTAGAAATTGAAAATATTTATTCGGAGTAAGATTTAGCCGATTTATGATGGATGCAATGGAGAAGGCTCTGAACTCAAGTAGATTGAGAACAGAGCCTTCTTTTATTTTACTTTATTGGAAAGTCGTTAAGCACAGATTATATGAAATATGCAGTTTTAGTGAATCAAATGACTGTGAGATTCGTATAATCCGTGCTTTAAAATTTTACTTAGATGGAGCTTTCTTCACCCATTTGTCCAGCCATTCGAAGAATGTGCGTTGCCATAGAACCCCATTCTGCGGTTTCAATACCCAGTGGTTTTCATCCGGATAAATCAGCAACTCTGCAGGAACACCACGCATCACGGCAGCATCGAAAGCAGCCATTGCCTGATTAGCCAGAATACGGTAGTCTTTTTCTCCATGAATACAGAGGATAGGCGTATCCCATTTCTCCACGAATAGGTGAGGAGAGTTGGCAAACGTACGTTGTGCCACCGGGTTTTGTTTTTCCCAGTATGCGCCTCCCATATCCCAGTTGGCAAACCATTTCTCTTCAGTTTCCAGATATTGCATTTCCATATTGAAGATACCATCGTGGGCAATGAATGCTTTGAATCGTTTGTCATGATGTCCTGCCAACCAGTATACGGAGAATCCTCCGAAGCTGGCACCTACACATCCCAAGCGATCTTTGTCCACATACGGCTCTTTTGCCATTTCATCGATAGCAGTGAAGTAATCCTTCATACACTGGCCACCGTAATCGCCGCTAATCTGTTCGTTCCATTCCACACCGAATCCCGGCAAACCGCGACGGTTCGGAGCAACGATGATATAATCATTAGCTGCCATAATCTGGAAGTTCCAGCGATAAGACCAGAACTGGCTTACCGGACTCTGCGGACCTCCTTCGCAGAACAGTAAAGTCGGATATTTCTTGTTCGGATCAAACTGTGGAGGATAAATCACCCATGTCAACATCTGTTTACCATCTGTTGTTTTCATCCAGCGACCTTCCACTTTACCCATTTCCAACTGGTCATAGATTTGTTTGTTCTCCTGTGTCAGTTGAGTGGTAGAACCATCCAGTGCCACAGAGTAAATCTCATCACCCATACTCATTGAATGACGTTTCGCAATCAGCTTATCTCCGAAAAGAGCTACCCCTTCGTAATCATACATTCCTGAAGTAATAGCCTTTACCGAATCATTTGCCAGGTCAAGCGCATAAATTTGTGATTCTCCATGCCACACACCTGTGAAATAGATCACTTTTGCATCTGCTCCCCAAACAAAGGCATCCACATTCGATTCGAATGCCTTACTCACAAAACGCTTCTCGCCAGTTTCCAGGTTCATGATGAACAGACGGTTCAGATCAGCTTCGTATCCGTCACGTTCCATGCTTTGCCAGGCAATATACTTGCCGTCCGGTGAGTATTGCGGATTGGTATCATATCCTTTGTTCTCTTCAGTAATATTTTCCGTTTTCTTGGTGTTCAGGTCATATACATAAATATCCGAATTGGTAGAAATCGCATATTCCAGTCCCGTCTTTTTGCGGCAAGTATAAGCCACTTTGTCCGAGGTTGTATTCCAGGCAAGTTGTTCGATGCCACCCCAAGGCTTCATCGGACTTTCATACGGTTCGTCGTTCAGAATATCCACGATATTGGAAATGCCGTTACCATCAAAGTCGGCAACAAAAGGATGCGGAGCGGTCGTCACCCATTCATCCCAATGTTTGTACATCAGGTCGGTAACGATGATACCGGTAGCTTTCGGCAGGTCCGGATACTTATCAGCAGTGCTTTCTTTCGTCTTTACTTGTGAAATAAACAGCAGTTTTTTGCCATCCGGTGAGATGGAATATCCTTCAATATCTCCGTCGTAGTTGGTCAGCTGCTTGCGCCCGCTACCATCCGGATTCATTTCATAAAGCTGGCTGCTTCCGTTGTCATTGCTTAAGAATGCCAGTTTGGTGCCTCCTTTAATCCAAGTCACCTCATTTTCCTGATACGGGGTACGAGTGATTTGTTGGTTTTCGCTTCCGTCTGCGTTCATCACGAAAACTTCGCGGTTACTTTTGTTTTCCGGTACGCTGTAATACGCTACCGTATACGCAATTTTCTTTCCGTCGGGCGATACGGCGAATCCGCCGATACGTCCCATAGCCCAAAGTGCTTCGGGAGTCATGCGCTTCCCTTCGATCTTAATATCCGATTTCTCGATAAGCACCTGATCTGTCTTGCCTGCGTCTTTGGTTCCTCCGCAGGCAGCTAACAACATTGCCGCCGACATCATAATTAAATTAGCTTGTCTCATATATTTTATAAAATGTTTATTTTCTTGCGAAGATAGTGAAAAAAGGATTTAAATCTTCTTTTTCTGCCAGTTTCCTTTCTTCATATACCAGTAGCAGAACATCAGCGTGAAAATACCATATACGCATTCCGTTGTCCAGGCAAATGCGACGTCCATCCGCAGGTACATGATGAAATATGCAGAGTATGTGACGTAGATAGCCAATACACAAAGTTCCATAGCCAGTGCAGTCCGCGTATTCCCTGTACCTGATACCGATTGGAAATAAACATTGGCAGGCACCAGCACCAGATAGGCAGAACACAATACCCATAGTGAAGGCACGGATGCTGCTCTCAAATCCGGCATATCTGTATAAATACGTAGGATCAGATCCGGAAATAGACAGAAGAATATCAGAATTGGCAATACAAATATATATCCAATGCGAATGTGCTGCCTGATAGTACCCCGTACACAATCCTGTTCACCTGCACCGATCAGATTGCTGACCAATGAACCACAGGTGGATGCAAATGCCATTGCAATCATAAACGGGATTCCCGACACGTTTCGGATAATGTTCGCGATTGCCAAAGAGCGCTCTCCCAAATGTTCCACAAATAGAAAGAACATAAACCAGGTAGACAAAGAAACAAAGTTCTGAATCATTGTCCACACAGAAACATTCAGTATTCGTTTCAGTGTTTTCCCTTGGAACTTAGGCAGTATATTCAATGCATACTTCCTGCAGTCAATCCGCTTCCAGGTATAGATGATAAAGAAAATCACCGATACCATTTCAGCCAGCGAAGAGCCGATAGCAGCACCGGCAATTCCCAATTGCGGGAAACCGAATTTACCGAAAATCAGGATATAATTGAATACCACATTCGAAAGTACCATCACAATAGAGTTCAAAGTCAGCGTCTTGGTTTGTGTCGTACCTACAAAGAAGGCGCGGAACATCACCATGATGAAAGAGAAGAAGAACCCGTACACACGCCAATGAATATAACTTTCGGCTGCATCATAAATATGAGGAGACGAAATGATATTCTTGAGGATATATGGTGAGAATACGATGGAGAACGTGAATAAAATCACTGCCATGGCAAGCAGGAAATATATGCCCTGATAAAAAATGGGTCCGATTTCCTTGTAGTTTCCTTCTCCATTGCGACGCGCAATTAATATCTGGGCACCGATGCTGAAACCGAATGCCATCATGAAAATGGCAAGGTAATATACACCTGCAATGGCGGAAGCACCTAATTCGATTTCTCCGACACGTCCCAGAAAAGCAGTGTCCGTCATACCAATCATCTGTTCCATAATCAGACTGATTAGGATAGGGTAGGAGATTGTCCAGATTTGTTTATAAGAATATTTAGTTTTCATCTTATTTTATTTTTTAGAGAAAGAAAGCCGGGCAACCAAAATAGGATGTCCGGCTTTCTTAGAATATGATTCAGGAATTACTCCTTATTTTTTATTCTGTCTTTGCTGCTGCAATTGCTCTTGTTGCTTTTGCATCGCCTCCAGGCGAGCAGCAAATCCGGTCTTTTTCATTTGTTTCGGGTCTTTCTTTTTCGCTTCAAGAATAGCCAACAATTTAGTTTCGTCAGTCGTTCTACGAAGCAGAATCATAGTACCCACACTAATCAGCGTTGACACGAAGTAGTAATAGTTCAAACCTGACGGATAATCGTTCAAGACGAACAAGAACATAATCGGCATCAGATACATCATCCATTTCATAGCCGCCATTTGTGGCTGCGCTCCGGTATCCTGCATAGACATTGTGTACTTTGTGTTCAAGATGTTTGTCAACGTCATCAGCAAGCAGAACAAGCTAAGGTGATTGCCAAGGAACGGGATATGGAACGGGAATGTGATGATAGCGTCATAAGTAGAAAGGTCGTCCGCCCACAAGAAACTCTGTTGACGCAGTTCGATAGCACTCGGCACGAACATAAACAAAGCCATCAGGATAGGGAACTGCAATAACATCGGCAGACAGCCACCCATCGGGCTTACCCCGTATTGGCTGTAAAGGCTCATCACCTCCTGCTGTTTCTTCATTGCATCTTCCTGCTTGGGATATTTCTTGTTGATTTCATCAATTTTCGGTTTCAATACACGCATCTTGGCAGAAGACATGTACGTTTTCCAGGTAGCCGGATAAACCAGCACTTTCACCATAATAGTCAGAATCAACAGAACGATACCCATGCTCAATCCCCAGCCGGACAACCAGTCGAATACGTTGATCGTGATAAACTGGTTAATCCAGCGAATCAGCGGCCAACCCAGGTAAACCAGTCGGTGAAGCTCCCATTTCTCGTCACGTCCTTTATCCAGCGCTTTCAGCGTCTTGAAGTGGTTCGGACCGAAGTAGAAGTACATCTCTGTCGGTTCTTTGCCTGACGGATCAAAGAAAGTATTCATTTCAGCAGAATAATCTTTGATATATCCGCTTCCCTGTTGTTCCATTTTTGACTTAACGGAAACCTTGTCGAAATCCTGTTCAGCGATAAATACAGACGAGAAGAACTGATTCTTGAAAGCTACCCAATCAATGCGTCCCGGCAAATCCTGACTGTCATCTTTGGCAGCAGACAAGTTGTCTACATTGTCACCTGTTACTTTATAAGTCAGTTCCGACAGACGATTCTCATAAGTGAATCCTTTTTCCAGTTGGCGGGCACGTTGTGACCAGTCGATGTCCACATACTTAGTACTAGCCAACTTGTCTTCCATGCCTGTCGCTTTGATTTCAAAGTTCATCAGGTAGCTATCCGGTTTCAGCGTATAGATGAAATCGATATAGCTTGCGCTATCCGCAGCCAGACGCATTGTAACACTACTGTCCGTCTTGTTCACAGCTTCAAAGAAATAATCTTTGGTCTGGATGGCTCCTGCCTTGTTGTAAAAGTTGAAGTTCATCGAAGCATCGTCACCGTCGAACAACATGACCGGCGTCTTTTTGTCTTGTGCCATATAATCTTTCAGCATGGCTGAATAGACACGTCCGCCTTTGGTTGTGAAAGTGATTTCCGCTACATTATTCTGGATGCTGATTTTAGAGTCGGTTCCATGCAAGGCATTGAAAAACAAAGCAGAAGAATCGGCAGCCGATGCCACCTCTTTTTGACTGTTAGCCAGTGCAGCTTCCGTTTTAGCCTTCAACGCTTCCTCCTGCTGCTGTACCACGGCAATAGAATCGTAGTATTTTTTTTGCGCAGCTATCTGTTCCTCGCTTGGACGGCTCAAAAAACTGAATCCTACCAATAATATACCTATCAGAACGAGACCTGTGATGGTGTTTTTATCCATTCTTATTTTAATTACAAATTATATAAATTACAAACTACCGGTTGTTTACCACGTATCGCGTTAGCCGTTCACCGTTGCTTTTTCGTTTTCGATGGCAGCTTTCACAAATGCAACGAACAACGGATGAGGGTTCAGTACCGTACTGCCATATTCCGGATGGAACTGTGTGCCGACAAACCATTTCAAAGTCGGGATTTCAACGATTTCTACCAGATCCGATTCCGGGTTGATACCTACACATTTCATGCCGGCAGCTTCATATCGGTCTTTATAATCATTGTTGAACTCATAGCGATGGCGGTGACGTTCCTGAATATGTTCCTGTCCGTAAGCCTGATATGCTTTCGAACCTTTCTGCAATACACATTCGTAAGCACCCAGACGCATCGTACCACCCATATTGGTGATTGCTTTCTGCTCTTCCATGATATCAATCACGTTGTGCGGAGTCTTTTCATCCATTTCACGTGAGTTGGCATCTGCGTATCCTAGTACGTTGCGTGCAAACTCAATAGCAATACATTGCATACCCAGACAAATACCGAAAGTCGGAATGTCATGTGTACGTGTATATTTGATAGCGACAAACTTGCCGTCGATACCCCGTTGACCGAATCCCGGACCAATCATTACGCCCGCCATACCTTTCAAAGCTTCAGCTACATTCTCATCTGTCAGTTTCTCGCTGTTTACGAAATGAACTTCCACTTTGCGGTCATTGTAAGTACCCGCTTGCGATAAAGCTTCACGGATAGATTTGTAAGCATCCTGCAAATCGTATTTTCCAACCAGTGCAATATTGATCGGTTCTTTAGTCTCTGCAGCGTGACGACGTTCCAGGAATTTACGCCATGGACCGAGTCCCGGAGTTTCTCCTACCGGCAGTCCCATCTTTTCGAGGATAGTGCTGTCCAGCCCTTGCGCTTGCATCAGGATAGGTACTTCGTAAATTGTTTCCGCATCAATAGATTGCACAACGGCTTTATCGTCTACATTACAGAATTGTGCCACTTTCTTACGCAGTCCGTCACTTAGCGGATGCTCGGCACGCAGTACCAGTACATCCGGCTGAATACCCACACTTTGGAGTTCCTTTACAGAATGTTGCGTCGGTTTTGTTTTCAATTCTCCGGCAGCAGCAAGATAAGGCACATAGGTCAAGTGTACGCAAAGAGCGTTCTTACCGAGTTCCCATTTCAACTGACGGATACTTTCGAGGTAGGGGAGTGATTCGATGTCACCTACCGTACCACCGATTTCAGTAATCACAAAATCAAACTTGTATTTATTACCAAGCAGTTTTACATTCCGTTTGATCTCGTCTGTGATGTGAGGAATCACCTGGATCGTTTTACCCAGATAATCTCCACGACGTTCCTTGTCAATGACGCTCTTGTAGATACGTCCCGTAGTAATGTTGTTCGCCTTTGTCGTTTGTATACCCAGGAATCGCTCATAGTGTCCCAAGTCGAGGTCGGCTTCGTGTCCGTCTACGGTTACATAGCACTCTCCGTGCTCATAAGGGTTCAATGTTCCCGGGTCGATGTTGATATACGGGTCAAACTTCTGGATGGTTACATTATAACCTCTTGCTTGCAGCAACTTACCGATGGATGATGAGATGATCCCTTTTCCTAAAGAAGAGGCAACACCACCGGTGACGAAAATATACTTTGTTTCTCCCACAGCTATAACTGTTTTAATAATTGTTTACTTAGTAGTATTCTTACGAACTTAAAAACCGCAAAATTATAAAAAAAAGAGGAAGATTACAGTCTTTCGTCTCCACAATTTTATTAAAAAATGCAATTTTAAAAGAATCCTATGATTTCTGAACAAAATAATGTAGCTTTGCACTCTAAACCATAGACAAATATGATGAGAATTACTACTTTATGTTCAGCGTTTATTCTGTCAATCTTATCGTTATCGCTTTTTGCACAGGAATCTGTCGATCCCTCTCCACTTCCGACTGACTCTCTGCAGCCTGCTCCTGAAGCGATTAAACCTGCCAAAACGGTTAAATCTTCAACAGTTGTGGCAAAAGCCAGAGTTGTGAAAGCAGATACGCTTTCGGCGGAGCTTCAGAAATATTTGATGCTTAAACTGAATATGTCGGGGCCGACTCCGAAACTGGATACCGTTTCTTATTTATATAATAAGTATGTCGCGCAATTAGATTATTTGAACGACCTGTCTGTGCCGCCACGTTATATTCCGTCTGATCCCGATTATTTTCGTCTGTTCACACCATTGGCATATTATTATGCTCCGATGGCACAATATTCGAAATTGGAATGGAAGCCTATGCAATGGGACACCACTCCTCAACTGACAGCGGAACTTCTGCCTTATGATACCCTGGCATTTACCAAAACCCAGCGTGCCGAGAAAATAGTGAACAGTGCATTGATGGATCTTTATTTGGAACGTCCGAACTTGGTTGTCACTACAGAAGACCGCATCATGAGTCGTGATGTATTCCGTCACGATGTGAAGCCGAAAATATCTCCCAAAGCAAACGTTATTCATCTGTTTCAACCGGAAAATATGGATGATAATGTAGGGAAAGCCAATATGAAGATTAGTCGGCCGAACTGGTGGGTGACCGGAGGTAACGGATCGTTGCAGATCAGTCAGAACCACCTTTCGGATAACTGGTATAAGGGAGGTGAAAGTAACTTCTCCGGATTAGCCACTTTTCAGATTTTTGCCAACTATAATGACAATGAAAAGGTGCTGTTTGAGAACCAGCTGGAAGCTAAAGTAGGTATGACTTCCACTCCGTCAGATGAATACCATAAATATCTGTTCAATACAGACCAATTTCGTTTGTATAATAAATTAGGTTTGAGAGCTTTCAAGAATTGGTATTATACCATTTCGTCCGAGTTTAAGACACAGTTTTTCAACGGATATAAAGCTAACAGCGAAGAATTGGTTTCATCTTTCATGTCTCCGGCAGATTTGGCGGTCAGTGTCGGTATGGATTATAAATTGAGTAAGAAGAAATTTAATCTTTCTGTGTTTATGGCGCCGTTGACTTATAACTTGCGTTATATCGGTAATTCTGAAGTAGACGAAACAAAGTTTGGCTTAGACAAAGGAAAATGCTCTAAAAACGACTTTGGTTCCCAGTTGCAATCCACATTGAGCTGGACCATCATCTCTGCAGTAACTTTAGAGTCTCGTCTCAATTATCTGACCAACTATCATTGGGCACGTGTAGAATGGGAAAATACATTCAACTTCGTTTTGAACCGTTATCTTTCTACCAAGCTCTATATACATACCCGTTTTGACGATAGCTCGAAACCGACTGAAGGAGATAGCTTTTTTCAGTTGAAAGAATTGCTTAGCTTCGGTATCAATTATAAGTGGTAAGTAAGAAATAGAGATCAGGCGCGGAAATTCTGCGCCTGATTTGTTTAGGGATGTTGTATAAAATATGGGTGGTAAAATAGAACCAATGTGATAGCGGATTTTTCACGTCCAAGATAGTCTTAACTGTATATTTCTATTTGTGTGTAAAAAAAGAAAGCGTTTTTTCTTGTTTACTATTTATAATTTTATCTATCTTTGTCACCGAATTCAATCCATTGCCTAAGGGGTATGGAAAAATGAGGGGTAAAAATACATGATCATTAAGAAAAATGACGATCGAAATCTTCTGCCAACAGATGTGATTGGCAGCAGCGTAGCGCGCTCAAAACGTTGGTTGGTGGCAATCGTACGTATTTGTCACGAGAAAAAAACGGGTGAGCGGCTTACGAAAATGGGGATCGAAAATTTCCTTCCAATTCAACAAGAAGTTCATCAATGGAGCGACCGCCGTAAAATTGTCGACCGGGTACTGCTTCCGATGATGATTTTCGTTCACGTTGATCTGCAAGAACAAAAAGAAGTCCTGACTTTATCTTCTATCAGCCGTTACATGGTATTACGTGGGGAGAGTACTCCGGCTGTTATTCCTGATCAACAAATGTTGCGATTTAAGTTTATGCTCGACTACTCGGATGAGACGATTAGCATGAGTACATCGCCATTGGCTCCGGGAGAGAAAATACGGGTAATCAAGGGACCATTGGCAGGATTGGAAGGGGAATTAGTACATGTGAATGGGAAATCGAAAGTTGCTGTTCGATTGACAATGTTAGGGTGTGCATGTGTAGATATACCGGCTGGGTGTGTAGAGCCGGTATCTGAAAATGGGGATTTACGTGATTGAGTAATCAATCTATTTTATAGGGGTATGGGGATTTTACTGCAAAAATGTAATGAAAGTCTGTAAAATAGCAGGCAGTCTATCTGACATCGGTAACCAAACAGTGGATATATTTATCGATGACCTCTCTCAAAAATAAAAATCCATAAAGTATTATGAATTATATCTTTACAAAAGATATAGTGTAGAAATGTATGTACGTATCGAAAGATGAAGGGATTCTCTGTTGGGCTACACCAACATGGAAATCGTAGTCATAGTCCTTGTACTGATCATAATCAATCAGATAAATCAAATTTCGAAATATTATTTTATTCATTTATACTATAATGGAAAAAACATTGAAGGACATAGTGCAATATGTCCGCAAAAATTATTTCAGTTATTGGGTTATTTTAGGTATTGACACGGCAATTTCTGTATC
>NZ_EQ973363.1:223322-260776 GCF_000157055.1 Bacteroides sp. 2_2_4
ACGTTTGGCAGAAATCTATGTTCAAAGTCTGGGATGCGCTATCCGTGAAGGAAAAGTGAAAGGTCATACAAAATTTATCACCACCCGCTTTGGTAATGTATTGGGTAGTAACGGTTCTGTCATTCCTCGTTTTAAAGAACAGATAGAGAATGGTGGGCCGGTGACTGTTACTCACCCTGATATTATTCGTTTCTTCATGACCATTCCCGAAGCTTGCCGTTTGGTAATGGAGGCCGCCACAATGGGTGAGGGCAATGAGATCTTTGTTTTTGAGATGGGAAAAGCAGTCAAGATCGTTGATCTAGCGACTCGTATGATCGAATTGGCTGGCTATCGTCCGGGTGAAGACATCAAAATAGAATTCACGGGATTACGTCCGGGTGAGAAGCTTTATGAAGAGGTATTGAGCGATAAAGAAAATACGATCCCAACAGAGAATAAGAAAATCATGATCGCCAAAGTTCGTCGGTATGAATATGCTGATATTCTTGATACTTATGCAGAGTTTGAAAGGTTGTCGCGTGCGGTAAAGATCATGGATACCGTGCGGTTGATGAAGAAAATAGTTCCGGAGTTCAAATCAAAAAATTCTCCGCGATTTGAAGTACTGGATAAAGAATAAATAGGGAATAATCAACAAAAGATTCTATAAATAAATTATCATTTAATATGAATAAATCATTGCGCACGCATTTGAATGTACGAAGCTTGTATGGAAGTTTGTTTTCCTGTCTGATAGCGGTATTTCTGTTTGCTTCCTGCCAGTCCTATAAGAAAGTACCTTATTTGCAGGATGCGGGAGTTGTAAAGGACACCAATCAACAGGAAAATTTATATGATGCCAAGATAATGCCTAAAGACTTACTTACTATCGTAGTCTCATGTACTAGTCCGGAACTTGCAGTTCCGTTCAACTTGACGGTGGCAACTCCTGCTAATGCGGCTACTGCCAGCACCCAATTGACTACCCAGCCTGTCTTACAACCTTATCTGGTAGATAATGAAGGCAAGATCAATTTTCCTGTTCTGGGTGAATTGAAAGTGGGTGGATTGACGAAAAGAGAAGCTGAACAACTGATAATAGACAAACTGAAACCTTACATAAAGGAGACTCCGATAGTTACTGTCCGTATGGTAAACTATAAAATTTCTGTATTAGGTGAGGTTGCCCGTCCGGGTACATTTACTATCAACAATGAGAAAGTCAACTTGTTGGAAGCTCTTGCCATGGCCGGTGACATGACGGTCTGGGGAGTTCGTGACAATGTGAAACTGATTCGTGAGGGTGCTGATGGCAAACAGGAAATTGTAACATTGGATTTAAACAAGGCGGAGACAATTCTTTCTCCTTATTATTGGTTACAGCAGAATGATATAGTCTATGTGACTCCTAATAAAGCAAAAGCTCGTAACTCTGATATAGGTAACAGTACCAGCTTGTGGTTCTCCGCTACTTCTATTCTGGTATCATTGGCAAGTTTATTAGTAACAATCTTCAAATAGTAATATAGATATGATTGAGGAAAAAAGAGAGAACCGGGGTGAGCAACCGGAAGAGCAGGTGAATATTCAGGAAATCCTTTTCCGTTACCTGATCTATTGGCCTTGGTTTGTGGTTTCTGTAATAATCTGTATCGTCTGCGCATGGGGCTACCTGCGTCTGGCTACTCCTGTCTATAATATATCCGCTACAGTCTTGATCAAGGATGACAAGAAAGGCGGTGGTGCAAGCATGTCCTCCGAACTGGAAAAGATGGGACTGGACGGTTTCGTTTCCTCGTCGAACAATGTAGACAATGAAATCGAGGTGCTGAAATCAAAGTCTCTTGCCCGTGAAGTGGTCAACAATCTGGGACTGTTTGTGACTTATAAGGATGAAGATGAGTTTCCTAATAGGGAACTTTACCGTACCTCGCCCGTAGTGGTGAGCTTGACTCCACAGGAGGCGGAAAAACTGTCTGCACCAATGGAAGTGGAGATGACTTTATTTCCCAATGGTGGGATGGATGCGTTGATAACAGTGAAAGACAAAGAGTATCGGAAACAATTCGATAAATTACCTGCTGTTTTTCCGACCGATGAGGGGACGGTCGCCTTTTTTGAAAGCAAGGATACATTGACGACCAATCAGGCTAAGGAGGAAAGTAAAGAGCGTCATATAAAAGCTTTTATAAACCGGCCGATGTCTGTGGCCAAAGGATATATCCAGTCCTTGTCGATAGCCCCTACATCAAAAACTACTTCTGTAGCTGTTCTTTCGTTAAAGAACTCAAATACCCGGCGTGGCAAGGACTTCATCAACAAACTCCTTGAGATGTACAATATCAATGCCAATAATGACAAGAATGAGGTAGCCCAAAAAACCGCAGAATTCATCGACGAACGTATCGGCATTATTTCCAAGGAACTTGGAAGTACCGAACAAGACTTGGAGAACTTCAAGCGTAGTGCCGGAATTACAGATTTGAGCAGTGAGGCGCAAATAGCCTTAACCGGTAATGCTGAATATGAAAAGAAGCGTGTGGAAAACCAGACTCAAATCAATTTGGTGATGGATTTGCAACGCTATATGCAAGGTAATGAATATGAGGTCTTGCCAAGTAATATTGGATTACAGGATGCGGCATCAGCTGGTGCAATAGACAGATATAATGAAATGTTGGTTGAAAGAAAGCGCTTGCTCCGTACATCAACCGAGAATAATCCGACGATCATAAATTTGGATACTAGTATCCGTGCGATGCGGAGCAATGTACAGGCTACGCTGGATGCTACATTGAAAGGATTGCAGATAACCAAAGAAGACCTTGTCCGTGAGGCGAACCGCTATTCCCGTCGCATTAATGACGCTCCGACCCAGGAACGCCAGTTCGTAAGTATCGCTCGGCAGCAGGAAATTAAGGCCGGTCTTTATTTGATGTTACTTCAAAAACGTGAAGAGAATGCCATCACTTTGGCAGCTACAGCAAATAATGCCAAGATTATTGATGAAGCGTTAGCTGACGACAATCCGGTTTCTCCTAAGAGGATGATGGTCTATCTTGCCGCCTTGGTATTAGGAGTAGGATTTCCGGTAGGTATTATTTATCTGATTGGATTGACCAAATTCAAGATTGAGGGCCGTGCTGATGTTGAAAAATTAACTTCTCTTCCTGTTATTGGCGATATCCCGTTGGCGGATGAAAAGTCCGGTTCTATAGCTGTATTTGAGAATTATAATAACCTGATGAGCGAGACATTCCGTAATGTACGTACCAATCTTCAGTTTATGCTTGAAAATGGCAAAAATGTGATTCTGGTGACTTCTACCATCAGTGGTGAAGGTAAGTCTTTCGTATCATCCAATTTGGCCATCAGTCTTTCTTTATTAGGTAAAAAAGTTGTGATAGTTGGTCTTGACATTCGTAAGCCTGGCTTGAATAAGGTTTTTAATATTTCCCAAAAGGAACATGGTATTACCCAGTTTCTGACCAATCCGACAAAGAATCTGATGGATTTGGTACAGCCTTCCGATATAAACGAGAATCTGTTTATTCTTCCGGGCGGATCAGTTCCTCCCAATCCAACGGAATTATTGGCCCGTGACGGCTTGGAAAAAGCCATCGAAACGTTGAAGGCTAATTTTGACTATGTGATTCTGGATACGGCCCCCGTGGGTATGGTAACTGATACCTTGCTGATAGGGCGTACTGCTGATTTGTCGGTATACGTATGCCGTGCCGATTATACCCGTAAGGCAGAGTTTACTTTGATCAATGAGCTTATGGAAAACAACAAACTGCCTAACCTCTGTATCGCCATTAACGGCTTGGATCTTCAGAAAAAGAAGTACGGCTATTATTATGGTTATGGTAAATACGGCAAGTATTATGGCTATGGCAAGCGTTACGGTTATGGCTATGGTTATGGAGAGAAGCATACAAGTCGGGAGGGTAAATAAACTGCTATTGATAAAACCAAATCAAACATAATATGCGTGATTTCAAAGAGATTCGGGTCGCAGTAGCCGGAACTGGCTATGTGGGACTGAGCATAGCGACACTGCTATCACAACATCATCATGTAACTGCCGTGGATGTAATCCCGGAAAAGGTGGAGAAACTGAACAACAAGGTTTCCCCTATCCAGGATGATTATATCGAGAAGTATCTGGCTGAAAAGCCGCTTGATCTTGTTGCCACTTTGGACGGGAGGTCAGCCTATGCTGATGCCGACTTTGTGGTAATAGCCGCTCCTACAAACTACGATCCTGTGAAGAATTACTTCGATACGAGTCGTGTGGAGGAAGTTATCGATCTTGTGCTTGAAGTGAATCCCGATGCTGTAATGGTCATCAAATCGACAATTCCGGTGGGCTATACCCGTAACCTTTATGTAAAATATGCCCAGAAAGGAGTCAAGAAGTTCAACCTGCTGTTTTCACCGGAGTTCCTTCGTGAAAGCAAGGCCCTCTATGACAACCTTTATCCGAGCCGTATCATTGTAGGTTATCCGAAGATCATTGACGGCCCGGAGTTTGATGAAGAAAACAAGGCGATCCGGTCTGTCACGAATGTCACTATGTTACAGGAAGCAGCTAGGACATTTGCTGCCCTTTTGCAGGAAGGGGCTGTCAAAGAAAACATCGACACGCTCTTTATGGGCATAAAAGAGGCGGAAGCAGTCAAGCTCTTCGCCAACACCTACCTGGCTCTCCGTGTCAGCTATTTCAATGAACTTGACACATACGCTGAAATGAAAGGATTGGATAGTAAAGCCATCATTGAGGGCGTAGGTCTTGATCCACGTATCGGGACACATTATAACAATCCCTCATTCGGTTATGGTGGTTACTGTCTGCCGAAAGATACCAAGCAACTCCTTGCCAATTATCAGGATGTTCCCCAGAATATGATGTCCGCAATCGTGGAATCAAACAAAACCCGTAAGGATTATATAGCTGATGCAGTGCTCCGCAAGGCAGGCTATTATACAGGAAATGGACAATGGGACGCATCCAAGGAACATACTTGCGTCATCGGTGTATACCGTTTGACCATGAAATCGAACTCTGACAATTTCCGCCAGTCTGCCATCCAAGGTATAATGAAACGTATCAAGGCGAAGGGTGCGGAAGTGATCATCTATGAACCCACGCTTGAGGACGGGACTACATTCTTCGGCAGCAGAGTCGTTAATGATCTTGCTGGATTCAAGGCGCAGAGCAAGGCTATCATAGCCAACCGTTTTGACAACAGTCTGGAAGATGTGGAAGCCAAGGTTTATACACGTGACATTTTTAGAAGGGACTGACCATGTTGCCATATAATGTAGAGCTGGACGGAAAGACTGTGCTTGTAACGGGTGCTGCCGGTTTTATTGGGAGTAACCTTGTCATGCGCCTTTTCCATGATTTCCGAAATATCAGGGTAATCGGTATTGATTCCATCACCGATTATTACGATGTCAATATCAAATATGAGCGTCTCAAGGAAATAGAGTCGTTAGACCGTGACTGGATTTTTGTCCGTGCCTCGATTGCCGATAAGGATGCGGTAGAAAGAATTTTCTCTGAAAACAAAATTTCCGTTGTCGTAAATCTTGCGGCCCAGGCAGGCGTCCGTTACAGTATCACCAATCCTGATGCCTATGTCCAAAGTAATCTTATCGGTTTCTATAATATCCTTGAAGCCTGCCGTCATTATGAGGTGGAGCACTTGGTTTATGCTTCTTCATCATCAGTCTATGGCAGTAACAAGAAAGTTCCGTATTCAACTGACGACAAGGTTGATAACCCGGTCAGCCTTTATGCAGCAACAAAGAAGAGTAACGAGTTGATGGCTCACGCATATTCAAAACTCTATAATATCCCATCAACAGGCTTGCGTTTCTTTACGGTTTATGGTCCTGCAGGTCGTCCGGATATGGCGTATTTCGGGTTTACCGACAAGCTTGTAAAAGGCGAAACTATCAAGATTTTCAATTATGGTAATTGTAAACGTGATTTTACTTATGTGGATGATATTGTGGAGGGAGTAGTTCGCATCATACAGCACGCTCCTGAGAAGCGGAACGGTGAAGATGGACTTCCAATTCCTCCATACAAGGTTTATAACATTGGTAATAATTCACCTGAAAACCTTCTTGACTTTGTGACTATCCTGCAGGAGGAACTCATTTGTGCAAATATACTCCCACAGGATTATGATTTCGAAGCGCACAAGGAACTCGTACCTATGCAGCCTGGGGATGTACCAATTACCTATGCAGATACCACCCCATTGGAGCAAGATTTTGGCTTTAAACCATCTACTAGCCTTCGTGACGGCTTGAGGGCGTTTGCTCAGTGGTATGCGAAATACTACGGAACATCTGAAAAATAAATGCCTCTAAGCAATTGGCGTGATGCTGCGGATCGAATCCGTTGCCTGCTACAAAACAATATAAACATGAAAGAATTATTGCGTAAGATCAGCAACTGGTACTTCTCGCGCAAGGCACTGCCCTACTGGTGCATCCTTGTCATGGATTGTATGGCAGTCTATGTATCAGGACTCTTTGTGTATTACCTCCAGCATGGAGGTTTGGAGTTGGCACAATACTTCTGGCAAGTCACCTTTGGTCTCGGCTTGTGTCTCATAGTGTATATCATCTCCTTCTTTGCTTTCCACACTTACAACGGTGTGATGCGCTACTCTAGCTTCGTTGACCTCCATCGCGTAGCCTACAGTACTGCTCTTGCAAGCGTTGGCACCTGTCTGCTTCATCAGGTACAGGTGTATGCAAAACTCGCACCTTATCTGCTTATCCCACGCTTCGATAGTGTCATCATGCTTTTCATTGTGGCCACTATGCTCATGTGGTGTTTGCGAGTGCTTGTCAAAAGTCTGCACGATACCTACCGTGGTGATGCCAACATCCAGAAGGTGTTCATCTACGGATGTATGCAAGGAGGAATAGCTCTCGCCAAGAGTCTCAAGAACGAGAACCTTCAGCGCTACCGCCTTTGTGGATTTATCTCCACTGACCGCTCTCTCAATGGTACATGGCTCTTGGGCGAACAGGTGCACTTTGATGAAGATAAGGTCGTTGCCACCATGAAGCGCTATCAGGTGGCAGTCCTCCTTGTATCTCCACTCCAGACCAACCATTTCATTACACGTACCACCCTCATCGATGCCCTCGTTGCTGCCAACATTAAGATCATGATGATGCCACGAGGAGTAGAAGAGTGGGACGGCAAGAGTGAATTGACTCATCAACAGCTTCACGAGGTTGAAATTGAAGACCTTCTTCCTCGCGAGAAGATTGAGGTGGATATGGATGCCATAGGCGAGATGCTTCATGACAAACGTATTCTCATCACGGGTGCAGCTGGCTCCATCGGAAGCGAGATGGCGCGTCAGGTGGCTAAGTTCCAACCTGCCGACCTTATCCTTGTCGATCAGGCTGAGACTCCAATGCACGACGTTCGCCTCTATATGGCTCGCAATCATAGCGACCTTCACGTAGCGACCATCGTCACCAGCATTTGCAAACCTGACCGTATGGAGAAGATTTTCTCTGAGTACCGTCCTGAATATGTCTTCCATGCCGCAGCCTATAAGCACGTGCCTATGATGGAGGACAATCCTACTGAGGCAGTACAGAACAATATCCACGGTACACGTGTCATTGCTGACCTTGCATTAAAGTATGGCACCAAGAAGTTCGTGATGATCTCCACCGATAAGGCCGTTAACCCGACCAACGTGATGGGTTGTTCAAAGCGTATCTGTGAAATCTACTGCCAGAGTCTCAATAAGGCTATTGCTGAAGGTTCCTTGAAATTTGAAACAGCCAACGGCAAGAAACCAGAGACTCAATTTGTGACTACTCGTTTCGGTAATGTCCTTGGCTCCAACGGTTCTGTTATCCCTATATTCAAGGAACAGATTCGCAAAGGTGGTCCTGTTACCGTCACTCACAAAGACATCATCCGTTTCTTCATGCTCATCCCTGAGGCATGTCGTCTGGTGCTCGAAGCTGGTACTATGGGTAAAGGGGGAGAGATTTTCGTCTTCGACATGGGTGAGCCTGTACGTATTGCCGACCTTGCTCAACGAATGATCGACCTCTCGGGTGCTAAGGATGTGAAGATTGAGTTTACTGGTCTTCGTGATGGTGAGAAACTCTACGAGGAAGTGCTCTCTGATAAGGAAGGTACAAAGCCAACGGTTCATCCTAAGATTATGGTGGCTTCTGTTCGTGAATATCCTTATGAACTCGCACTCCAGAACGAGAAAGAACTTTATGAACTCTCTTTTACTGCCGATGATATGACCATCGTGAAGAAAATGAAGGAAATTGTGTTGGAGTTTAAGAGCAAACATAGTAAATACGAAATACTTGATAAGTAGTAAATGGAGCTACAAGAGTTTATAGCAAGATACGAAGTTGCAGCCTCTTTGATTAGCAAGCCTACTGCAATTGAGGATCTGTCCAGCATATTTGGTAAGAAGTGCTCTTATCCGAGACAGACTGCTGACCTCGTGTAAAGTTGTATCAAAGGATTGTTAGAGACAAATACGGAAACCGATAATAAGAAGAATCGTATTTCGTCATAGTCTCCAATCTTTGGGTGTTGCAATTATGTAGGGAGTAGCCAACTAAGTACATTATTGATGCTTTCGAAACTCTTCAAAGTTTCCTTGATACTGGATTTTATAACGAATGGCATAATTGTAGAGAAATAAGATAACAATAAAACCCAAATACGATGTTTATTGGTAAGATTAATCCGCTCCCATTTTGGGAACGCTTCAAAGCATTCATCAAGTCGTACCCTGGCATGGCAGGAATTCTAGGGATTGCTTGCTTCGTATGGACATTGCTATATAAGATGCTATTTGTGAACATAGAGGCTTCATACCAGTGGTTGGTTCCACTGGGAGATGTTTTCTATGCAGTAGCTCTCTCTGTGATAGCCTCTGTTATTTTTTACTATTTCACAAGCTTTATCCCAAACTACAGAAGCAAGAAAACGATAGATAAGCTCTTGTTGAAATGGCTACAGCAACTTGATTGGTATGGTAAGCAAATGGTGGGAGACATTTCACAACTAAATTATGCCGAAGCCAGCAAGTTGAGCCAAGAAGAGCTTAGGAGCTATTGTAATAAGAAGCTTTCAGCTAAACCTCAGTTGGGTTCGCTATACTTTCTTGGGCCTTACTTTGGCAATTGGTTTGAATACTTTGATTACTGCTTCCAGATGGAGGATACATATATCGAGAAATGCCTTCAATATCAGGACAAATTGCCAGTCCAGATATTGGAAATTTTGAGGATATGGAGATACATGATAATCTACGATAAGCATTGAGTGATTGCAAGTTTCAGCTTGCTACAAATCAGGTAAACAATCTGATGGGAAGTCTGCAGGTAAATTATGATACGATGGAGAATCTATCTCATCTTATTTGGAACCATTGTAACAGTATGAGGTAGCTCGTTACATTATATCAGAAGAGTTCGGTTTATTGATTGACAGATAATTTGGTACTTTTAAATTAAATGATGAGTATTTCTCCTTGCGACAAATGAACAAACATTTATATTGGATTGATTTTGCAAAAGTCATAGGTTTATATCTTATGGTATTAGGGCATGGTAATATGGTTAGTGATGATTTGCGTTGTTATATTTATTCTTTCCATATGCCGTTGTTTTTTGTCATATCAGGACTCTTTGCAAAAGATTATATAGAGAGGATACCTGTCATAAAAGGTAGTTTTAAGACTTTGATGATACCATACATTTGTCTGAATGCGGTATGCTTGATTTTTTTTCATTACTTGAATTGTACAAAGGGACTTTCAGTATCGGACTGTTGAAGTCTCAGATGTTTGCAATAGCTCTTGGTGTAGGTTATGCGACAGAATCTCTTACACCTGTATGTACGCCAATGTGGTTTTTCTATGCTCTATTCATTATTAAGATAGTATATGCAGTAGTGCCTAAGACAAAAATATCTAAAACACTTCAATTCGTGTTGTGTTTCGTAGCAGTAAGGTTGCTGACTTATTATAATATTGATACTTATATACCGTTAGACTCAGCAATAATGGCATATCCGTTCTTTTTAATAGGGACGGAAAGCAAACAACTTTTGAATAGCTCATGTTGCAGAAATTACAAGAAAGTCTCGCTTACTGTCATTGTTCTTGTATTATCCTATTTCATTTCTCAGTTTAATGGTAGGTGCGATATTGATACGATGCGTTATGGTTCTTATTATAGCTTATTTATATTTACCGGTATCGCTACCACGATTTCTATATTGACTATATGCAAGATGATAATTGAATATGTTTCATATATTAAGTCTCAACTAACAGTACTCTGCATCGGAGCCCCTTTGATTGTTGGATTGAATCTGCTTATTATAAATGTCGTAAAACCAATTTTCTCCTTTCTGGTGGGAGAATGGAATAGTATATATGGTATGATACTGGGGATAATTATTATGTGCCTCTTTTATCCTCTCATAATTTTCACAAAGAGATACATGCCAATAGTATTAGGAAATCGAAAAGAAAGGGAAAGAAATGAAGACTGAATCAATAGGTAAAAGATTGGCAAAGAACACTGCATATATGTATGTTCGAATGGTAATCTTAACTGTCATTACTTTATACACTTCAAGGATTGTATTGCAGCAACTGGGAGTTGATGACTTTGGAATATATGGTGTAATAGGTAGCGTTGTTGCTATGTTTTCCTCTTTACGAGGTTTGTTTGCAACATCCACTCAGCGCTTTGTTAACTACTCAATGGGAGAGGGTAAATTTGACAAGGTATGCACTATTTTCAACATGTCAATTTTGATTCATGTAATAATTAGTATCGCACTTTTTGTATTAGGAGAAGGTCTTGGAATCTGGTTCATTGAGTGCAAGATGTCTATTGATCCATCACGAGTATTTGCAACTCATTGGGTTTTACAGTTTTCTTTACTATCTGTTGTAATTAGTATGATTACAACCCCCTTTGATGCATTAGTATTGGCGCATGAAAAGATGAATTTTTATGCATACATTGCAGTATTAGAAGCTGTTCTTAGACTTGCAATAGTTTTCGCATTAGCATATTCTCCTATTGATAAACTTATTCTGTATGCCATACTGCAATTTATAATCACAATAATAGTATTCTTGGTGAATCTTTGGTATTGCAGATCTCGCTTTTCGGAATGTAGATTCAAACGAGTATGGGATAAGAAAATATTTATTGACATGAGTGCTTTTGCTGGATGGAATTTTTTGGGAAATACAGCATTTGCGATTACTCAGAACGGTCTAAATATGTTGATAAACACATTCTCTGGAGTTGTTGCAAATGCTGCAAGAACAATTGCTTATCAGGCAAATGCAGCTTTGGGTAAGGCTTTGGATTCAGTTACAACAGTTATAAATCCATACTGCACAAAAACATACGCATCAGGACAGATTGAGAGGACTTTAGATGTGATATATTTTGCATCCAAAATATATATTATTCTTCAGATCTTTATAGCATTGCCTTTATGTGTATTTAGTAAAGAGATATTGTTATTGTGGTTAGGTCAAGTTCCTGATTATACGATAGGATTTATGAAAATAATAATGCTGCATTCTGTTATTCGTTCAATACACTATCCACTAAATAACTTATTTAAGACGGTTGGCAATTTGAAACGATATCAACTTGCAGAAATATCAATTCTCTCACTCCCTTTATTGGCGTCTTATATCTTACTTAGACAGGGTTGTGAACCTTATGTTGTGTTCTGGACATTGATAATATTTGAAGTGATAAATTATGTGGCAATTATTGCAATAGCAAAAGAGGATGCTCATTTACCAATTAGAACATATCTAAAGAGAACAATTATTCCTTGCGCCATTTCAGTTATTATTACGCTTGGTGGTTATTCCTTATGTATGGCATACAGCGGATTATATTATCGTCTCTTTTTCTTAATAATTTCTATGGCAGTAGTTTTGGCAATAATGTTTTGTATAGGGTTAAATGCTTATGAAAGAAAACTAATAATCAATTTGTTAAAAACTGATAATCGAAATATTAGATAAATTGTCAAAGTTGACTAGATATTAGAAGGTATTCCCTGATATCTATTTTCCAAAATGTTGGCTTCTGTGATAATAGGTAACAACGTATGGGTAGGAGCTAATGCCACAATTCTTCTAGGAGTAAAGGTTGAAATTTTAAGTATTATCGCAGCAGGTTCTGTTGCTACCAAAAAGATGCCTTCTGGTGTATTGGTAGCAGGTAATCCGGTAGTTATAAAAAAGAAGCTCAGGTAGTATTTACTATCTGGTTTCGATAAGTAAGATAGAAAATGAAGAAAGTAATTGTCTTTGGCAATGACCATACCAATAGCGTTGGAGTAATCCAGTCGTTAGGTAAAGCCGGCTATAGATCTATAGGTCTTGTATATGGCTTCAAGAATGATTTTGTAAAGAGTAGTAAATATGTAGAGCGTGTTATATCTGCAAAGGATGCACAGGCATGTATTGATAAGCTTGTAGAAGCTAATTTCAATACTCAAGAGAGAATGCCAATTATTGCTACTTGCGATATGGCTGCTCTCACTCTCGAAAGAAACAAGGAAAGACTTAAGGATCGTTTCTTATTTGAACATGCAATAAATTATACCCTTGATTATCTTGCGAAGAAAGAGAATCAAGTACGTATGGCTATCGATGCAGGTTTCAATGTACCTAAGTCTTGGAATCTGAACGATACAAAGCAAATTCCAGATGATGTAACTTATCCTTGTCTTATTAAGCCATTGGTAAGTTGCGAAGGCGCTAAGAGTGATATTCGAGTGTGCTGCTCGCGAGAGGAACTTGAAAAGAATCTTAACTCTCTTGACTATACAAAGAAGGTGCTACTTCAGCAATATATTAAGCGTGATTACGAAATCAGCATCTTAGGCTGTGGGCTGTCATCAGGAATTTGTTTAATTCCTGCTATAGAAAACAAACTTACTCTCTATCCAAAACATGTGGGCTTGGAGTGTTTGGCCAACATGCAGTCATTGGAAGATGGACCGATTAAAAAAAGTATTGAGAATTTAGTATCTGCAGCTGGTTATGTTGGCTTATTCTCTGTAGAGATGATGCATTGTAAAGATGATGACAAATTTTATTTTACAGAGATAAACCTGCGAAATGATGGTGCAGAGGCTTTCGTTACAAAATATGGAGCTAATCTTCCATTGAATCACGTAGAAGATCTTCTCGGCTTGCCATTGACAAAGCAGACAGAATATCACCCTGGTTATTATATTTGGGAGATGCACCATTTTGCTTCTGTTGCGTGTGGCGATATTTCTGTTTGGACATGGTTGAAGGAAATTCGGAAGTCAAATGGTTTCTTAATGAGTCATTCAGGAGATATGAAGCCATTCTTTGTTCAGTTCATAAATCCGATATTGAGAAAACTGAAAATTAAGAGAAGCGAAAACTATAAATGAGAAGGATCATAATTATTGGCGCTTCACATCATAACACATTGAGCGTAGTGCGTTGTATTGGTGAAGCCTTCGGACAGATAGAACTCGTCATCGTAGGGTGTGTAAAAAGTTTTGTCTCCAAGTCAAAATATGTAAAAAATGCTACATTCCTAAAAGATGCTGATGCTTTGTATCAGTGGGCAATGAACAACAAAGGGCAAGACAAGCCGATTATTATTAGTTGTGCAGATGGCGTGTCACAAGTATTTGATATGCATTATGAGGAGGTGCACTCGTATTATGATTTCTTTAATGCAGGTGCAGACGGGGTTCTGACTGCTTTCATGGATAAGCAAAGGCAGGTTGAACTAGCTAAGGAAGTAGGCTTTGCAACACCTATTTCTGCTTGTTATACCAATAAGGATAGTGTTGGCGATTTCTCAACTTTCCCATGTATAGTTAAGCCATTGCAAAGCTATGTAGGTGGAAAGCATATATGGCATTGTAATAATACAAAAGAACTTCAGGATGTTGTAATTTCAGTTCCCGATGGAGTTATGCTTCAAGTCCAGGAGTTGATAAAAAATGAGCATGAGATTGTGCTACCAGGACTTATTACCAAAGACGAAATCTTTGTTCCGGGTTATATTTTGAAGCATCGCGAATTTTTGGGAGGAACAACATATTCGAGCGTCAAGAAGCATAATACTACAACGGAACAACTTGTAGCTTATTCGGCAACTATGTTGTGGAAGATAGGCTACGTGGGTTTATTTGGAGTTGAGGCGATGTTTAACGGAAAAGATTATGTGTTCATTGAACTTAATCTGCGAAATGATGCTACCTGCTATTCTATGGCAGTAGCGGGAGTCAATCTTCCTGCTATGTATGTTGATTCAGTTTTGGGTAATAAGTTAGAGCCAAAACAAATTTCTGAAATCACATCAATGGTCGAGAATAAAGACTTCTCACATGTTATCAGGAGAAATGTTGGCTTTACTCAGTGGCTAAAAGAGTTGAGAGGGGCACAATGTAAGTTTCTCTATAACAAGATTGACAGGGGGCCATTGTTTGCTTGTCTTTTAGATCAAATTACAAACAAGATAATAAATGAAACTTCGCGAATTACGACATAATTTTTGGAACTTGGGATTCATAGAGGAGGGACTTGCAGATACTCTCAAGAACAAGAATCCTAAGATTCATTGGGTGAAGAAGCGCATCAACGACCGTTGGTTCGCAGATCCGTTCATTCTCGATGTTACGGAGAGTGAGATAATTATCCTTGCTGAGGAATACTGCTACGATATTCGTCGTGGACGTATAGCACGTGTAGTGATAGACTGCAAGACTTTTGAAGAGAAAGGTTTTGAGATTATTCTTGATCTGCCTACACATTTGTCTTTTCCATTCATTATTCGTCAAAACGGCAAAGTGTATCTGATACCCGAGAACTCTGCATCTGGTTGCTCTACTGTTTATGAATATGATGATGCGACTCGCAAACTGACACCTCTTCATCATCTGGCAGAAGAACCATTTGCTGATGCTACCATCTTCGAGATGGAGGGTAAGTCTTATCTTTGCACTACAATGGTGCCGGATACCAACTCAAAATCAGTAAAGATTTACACTTTTGATAGAGAGAACCTGAAAGTCGCAGAGCGAGTTGCTACAGTGGAGTTTCCTATATTATGCGGTCGTAATGCAGGAGAGGTGTTTGCGGTAGATGGTCACTTGTACCGTCCTGCACAGGATTGCACTTTGCGTTATGGTCATGGCGTGATTCTCCAGAAGATAACAATGAAAGATGGCAAATGGAGTTTCGAGGATGTGAACAGCTTTTATCCGAACACCTTCAAGTACAACCATGGAGTACATACTTTCAATAACTATAAAGGATTAATAGTAATCGATGTTAGAGGATATCGTAATCCTGTAATGGGGCGAGTGCTGACATTCCTTTTCAAACTGATTGGTAAGAAATAAATGAAACGAGTACTACAGATAATGGGCGGTCTCAAACGAGGAGGACTCGAGACCTTTGTAATGAATATGTATCGCTCCATCGATAGAAATGAGATTCAGTTTGATTTTTTGCTTGCTCAGGTAGCTGGTGGAGACTATGAGGAAGAGGCAAAGTCATTTGGAGCAAACATTTATCATCTGCCTGCCCGTAACAAGGGGTATAAGGCATATCATAAAGCGTTGGACGATTTCTTCCGAGAGCATCATGACTATATAGCTATTCATGAGCATATATCGTCTTTGACATCCATTGATCCAGCTTACTATGCCAAGAAATACGGCATTCCTGTGCGTATCTTCCACTCGCATAGTTCGTCTATCCAAAAGTCACTCCGTCTGCATTGGGTGCATACCATTCTGCACTACATAAACAAGGCGAAAGTACATACCTATGCTACCCACTATCTGGGATGCTCAGATAAGGCTCTTGACTGGCTCTACAAATATACAGGCGTTCGTTCAAAGGCAATGATGGTGAACAATGGAATAGATTGCGAGCAGTATACTTTCAACGAAACCATAAGAGCAGAGGTTCGTCAAGAGTTTGGTATTGGTGCAGACGACTTCGTAATAGGTCATGTAGGTCGCTTCATTCCTCTGAAGAACCAAGACTTCCTTGTGGATATACTTGCAGAACTTCACAAGACAATGCCTTCGATTAAACTTCTCCTTGTGGGTGAAGGCGATACTATGCAGGAGGTGAAAACAAAGGCAGAGTTAGCAGGTCTTAAGGATGCTGTCATTTTCACCGGAATACGTTCGGATGTAGTACGACTGATGCAGGCAATGGATACCTTCGTGATGCCATCTTGGTTTGAGGGGCTTCCTGTATCACTTGTAGAGGCTCAGGCAGCAGGGCTGCCAGTAGTAGCATCCGATACTATCTCGCACGATTCTGATATTACGGGAACAATCCTTTTCAAATCCATCAACGAGCCTGCTGCTAATTGGGCAAAGTGCATAGAGGAGTGGAAAGAGAAATGGGGGCGTCCAGACAATATTGAACAGATTAAGAAAGCGGGTTTTGACTCGAAGTCAACAGTAAAACAACTCGTAGAAATTTATAACGGTAATGTTTAGACAAGAAAAAGTACTACTCATATTTATGAGTTGTGTGTATGCAATTGTTGGCTATACTACCGATTACCCTACTATGCAATCGTTGAGTATGATGGGCTGGTTCGGATTGGTGCAGCTGATTTATTGCATCATGAGCTGGATGAAGAGGGGAAATCAGTTTATCTCTCCTTATATAATATTTCTCCTAACACTTTATATCTTTTCTTATGGTCAGTCTTTCTTGTGGGCTTTGGGGCTTGAGTCTGAACGGACCCTTGTAGGATTTAGAGGTTGTACCATTCCTGAAATTTTTGAAGCACAAGTTCTCACTTTAATAATGCTTGCATTTTTCCAAGTTGGAGCATCTTATTATTCTACGAATAGGCAGACTTTTTATAATGATGAAATATCCGTTGATGATACATACAGTTTAAGAAGGATTGGGTGGTTTCTTTTTATTGTTTCAGTTATACCATATTCGATGGAAACTGTTCAAAAAATGATTATTTCTATGACAAGTGGTTATGCTGCAATTTATCAAGGAGAAGACAAGGTGGGGCTATCAAACTGGTCAGGTATTATTGCGGATTATTGTATTCCGTCGCTTATCTGCCTATATATATCATATAGAAAACACAAGACAATGAGAAGAAGCATAACTCTCTTCTTCGTAGTAAATATCGTGGTAATCTTGGTTACTGGTGGTCGAACATTTGCAGTAATCCTTATCGCTCTTATAGTTATTCTATATAACTATTTGGTGAAAAGGCTTACAAAAAAATGGTTGCTAGTGGGCTGTATAGGTGCATTTGTATTGTTGCAAGTATTATCGTATGTGGCAAATGTTCGTGTTGAAAGTGGCAGAAGTGCAAGTTTGGAATCCATGAGATTAGAAAATAATGGCTCAATTGATGCAGTCGCAGAAATGGGGGGGACGATGTTTTGTTTAATAAAAACACGAAATCTCGTTCCGGAAAAGCAAGATTATCGTTATGGAAAATCATATCTTTATGCTTTCACATCCATAATTCCTAATCTTGGTTTTTGGGATATTCACCCTGCAAAGAAAGAAGCAAACCTTAGCGACTGGCTAACAGATTCTCTTGGATTAGATTATGGCACCGGTTTCTCGATGTGTGCCGAAGCATTTGCAAACTTTGGATATTTAGGATTTATAGCTTTCTTCTTTTGGGGTTGGTTTATGGCCAGCATATTGGGAAAAATTGAGTGGAGTGTCCAGACACGGAATTATGCTCAGATGGCTTTCTTATTAATTCTATTTTGGTTCTTCCTGACACTTCCTCGGAACAACTTTATCAATCTCGTCCGTCCAATCTTCTTTGTGGCAGGACCGATCTATCTATATTGTACGAAATTTAGTAGAAGATAACATGATATTAAATAGAGAAGACCTGAAACTATATCTAGCTGAAGATAAGAGAGTTAATGTGAAATGCTATGGGGAATCGCCTTTTTTGAAGCATTGGATAGGCAATACTGATGGATAGAGAGTATATCGTTATCTGAAGGTATTGCGATTACTATGAGTATTGGCTCAATACATCTTCACAATGTTACAATCCAATTGCAAAAATCCTGCACGCTATAATGACCAACTAGTATAAGCTCAAACTGTGTAGAAAGGCGGGGAAGTACAACATCAATGTATGTCGCCCAAATTCTGTAGGTTATGGGTTTAGAGCAACCATCAACTGCGAAAGCATGGGGAACTATTGTGTGGTCAATTCAGGTGTGGTTATTGGTGTGAAGACTGGAGTAGAACGGGGGCCTATAATTGGTAATCATGTAGAATTGACTACAGGATGCAAGGTTATCGGTGATGTTGTGATAGGAGACAACGCTATAGTGGCGCCCAATTCCGTTGTAGTTAAAGATGTAGAACAAGGTACTGTCGTTTCGGGCGTGCCAGCAAAGTTCTTAAAAACAACAAGAAAAGTATGAATTTATATTTCTTTACAGAATCGAGATTTGATAGTGTGAATGGAGAAATCTGGACATCACAAGGCTTCTCTATGGCTCTATGGCAGAGATACCTTGGTAAGTTCAATCATGTATATGTGGCTGCAAGACTCCAAAACGTATCTGAACATTCGAGCGATAATCTCTTTAAGTTAGAGGACAAGAGAGTGTCGGTCATTGGTCTGCCATATTACATAGGACTTGTACCTTATCTGAAAGCAAAGGGTAGCATCAAGAAGATTATCAACTCTTTCATTCACCCTGGTGATGCATACATTTGTCGAGTTCCGGGAAATATCGGTACCATTGCTGCAGAGTGCCTCAAGAAAAAGGGAATACCGTATGGGTTGGAGGTGGTGGGCGACCCTTGGGAGTCACTCTCACCTCAGGCTTTCGAATCTCCTTTTGCCAGAATACTTCAGGTGGTGGCTAAGCGTCAGTTGCAGAAGATTACGCACAACGCTTCGGCTGCTCTGTATGTGACGAATCATATTCTTCAAGGTAAATATCCTGTGAAGGAAGGCGTGTTCACAACGGGAGCATCGAATGTGATTCTTCGTGATGACTGCTATTCTGCCGAACCTCACAAGGTTGTAGACCGTGAGAAAAACGTACAAGTACGTATGTTGGCAGTGGGGACATTGGCTCAGTTATACAAGGCTCCAGATGTGATTCTGAAAGCATTGGCAATCGTAAAGAGCAAAGGATATAATCCGTTCCTGACTTGGTTTGGCGACGGACGATATCGTCAGCCGATGATCAAGATGGCAGAGGAGCTTGGGCTGAAGGACAATGTGAATTTTGTAGGTGCTGTAAAGCAAGATGTTATACGAAAGGAGTTTGAACAGACCGATCTGTTCGTACATGCGTCTCGTGCCGAAGGGTTGCCAAGAGCTGTGATTGAGGCTATGGCTTACGGACTTCCTTGTATCGGTTCTTCTGTAGCAGGAATACCTGAATTGCTTAGTCCAGAGGCTATCGTAAAGCCGAACGATGTGGATCGTTTGGCTGAAAAAATGTTGCGTTTTGTGGAAAACAAGCAGTTTGCACAAAGCGAAGCCAACAAGAATTGGGATGAATCGAAGAAATACCACAATGATATTCTTACTGAACGACGACTCTCATTCTATGATGAACTTATAAAACAGTCCTGATAATGAAATCATTACATTTAGTTAAAACATCAACAGGTGCTACTTGGGCTTTTCGTGTGATGCGCGATCTGGTGCAGATGGGTGAAGAGGTGCATGTGGCAATGCCTGTGGATGGTATATTGGTTCAGCAGTATAAAGATGCAGGTATCCATATCCACGAACTGAATTACTCGGTGAAGAACGCCTGGGGCACTATCAAGCAGATTTGTAAGGTGGTGAATGAGGTGAAACCGGACATCGTACATAGTCACTTTGTAGTGACAACCTTGTTGATGCGTCTAGCTCTCAGAAACTACAGAACTGCTAGAGTATTTGAAGTTCCGGGACCTCTGCATCTAGAGCACACCATTTATCGTAAGGCAGACCTGTGGACAGCCCAAAAGAAGAAAGACTTCTGGATTCCTACCTGCCGGTGGTCGATGGATAAATACAAGGAGTGCGGCATTGATGATAGCCGTCTGTTTCTTACTTATTATGGTGGCGACCTTGTGGATAGAGAGTACCAGAAGGGCTTGCTCCGTGAGGAACTTAGTCTGACTGACAAAGACATCATAGTAGGTATGGTGGCCTATATGTATGCGCCAAAGAAGTTCCTTGGTGAAAAGAGAGGTCTGAAAGGTCATGAGGATCTAATAGATGCCGTGGCTATGATTCAGGACAAGTACCCCAATATACATCTCGTGTTCATAGGTGGTCCGTGGGTAGGAGCCGAGAAATACGAGCAGGAGGTTATAGTATACGGTAAGGAGAAAGTGCGCAATGTGCATTTCCTTGGCACTCGTAGGAATGTGCCTGACCTGTATCAGGACTTTGATATGGTGGTTCATCCGTCACATTCCGAGAATTTGGGTGGTGCAAGCGAATCACTTATGCTGGCAGTACCTACCATAGCATCGAACGTAGGTGGATTTCCGGATATTGTGATTCCTGGAAAGACAGGTTTCCTCTCCGAACCGTTCAATCCGCAATCTATTGCTGATGCGATAGAAAAGGTTATAGCCAATCCTGCGGAGGCAAAGCAAATGGCAGAATACGGAAAGACCTACCTGCATGACCTGCTGAACGCCAAGAAGACATCAAGGGATGTTTATGACTTCTATAGGCTGATCATAGAGCGTTTCGACAAAAATAACCCTCAATAGAAATTTGCTTAAGGATAAGAATTGAATCACTGCGGAGTTTGTTAGGTGTAGACTGCATTTTTCCCCATAGAGAGCAATCAGCCGGGTATCAATTTCATTCGTTTTAATGGCAGTAAGCATGATATGGGCGAAGTTTTTTATCTTCAGCGGATTTTCAAGGCTGACGGTTATCCCGGCTTCAGAAAGTAGGAAACAAGCAATGTGCTGTAATTGCCCGTGGCTTCCAGAATGCAATGATGCTTTGTGGCAGAAATGTTTTGGATAAACTCATGGACACCTCTTACGGTGTTCTTGAATGTTCTCGTCCTGCTTGTCTTGGCTGACGAATAGGCGGCAACAAAAGTCGCCTTGCTGACATCGATTCCAACGTAGGTCATAGTCTGAATGATTTATTAAAACAACATCTGTACATCGTGTGCTATCATTGCAAATGTGTGGTCTTAAAAGCCCATTGAACTATTCGGTTTCTGATGTAATAAAGTGTGTGGCCCAAACATACTACACGGTCTTTATGACTAATGAAAGATCTGCCTTATTCCACACTTTGATGTTGAAATTTTATGCAAAAAAATAATGATTAAATGGAAATATACAATGGAAGAAAGAAAAACTATTTATCTCTGCCTTGCTCACATGAGTGACGAGGGGTGGGAACAGAAGTATGTGAAGGAAGCGTTTGATACCAACTGGGTGGTGCCGATGGGTCCGAATGTGAATGTGTTTGAGCAAAATCTGGCCGATTTCGCTAATGCTTGCTCGGATGGCTCAAAGCTGGATCGTAAAGTGGTTTGCCTTTCGGCCGGTACAGCTGCCGTTCATCTAGCACTTATTGCTTGTGGTGTACAGTCTGGAGATGAGGTGTGTGTGCAGTCGTTTACCTTTTGCGCATCTTCGCATCCAATTACTTACCTTGGCGCAAAGCCGGTGTTCATTGACTCTGAGCGAGAGACATGGAATATGGATCCTGAAATTCTTGAAAAGGCAATTCTTGACCGAAAGGAGAAAACTGGCAAATATCCTAAAGCAATCATTCCTGTAGCTCTCTATGGTATGCCATACGACTGTGAAAAGATTATGGCTGTAGCCAACAAATACAATATTCCTGTTATTGAGGATACAGCAGAAGGTATGGGAAGCCGATTTGATGGACAGGTGTTAGGTACCTTTGGCCGTTTCGGTGTGCTCTCTTTCAATGGAAATAAGATGATTACTACCTCTGGTGGAGGTGCACTTATTTGCCGTAATGACGAGGATGCCAACAACATTATGTGGCACGCTACACAGGCACGTGATGCTTATCCTTACTACCAGCATACCGAGATTGGCTACAACTATCGTATGTCGAATGTTTGTGCGGGTATCGGCCGTGGTCAGGTGACTGTTCTCAAGGATCATATTGCTCATCATAAACACGTTCAGGATTTATATAAGGAACTTTTGAAGGAGGTGAAGGGCGTGCATCTCCATGAGCAGCCTGCTGATCCTCGCTATGATTCTAACTTCTGGCTTTGTGCTGCTACCATCGATCCCGATGTGAAGGTTCTAGGACAGGAGAACGCCTACAAGGAAGTCATTAAGACGGCAGTTGGTGGTGCTGCAGGAGTGATTAAGGCGGTAGATTCAGCCGTTACTGACTGTCAGCCTAATGCTAATGTGGAGGCATTACGCGTGTTCATGCTGGGCAAGAGAGTGGAGTGTCGTCCTGTCTGGAAGCCGATGCACAAGCAACCGGTATATGCCGATGCGGTAGCATACGTCAATGGCGTATCGGAAGGCATCTTCAAAGTCGGCTTCTGCTTGCCGGCGGGTCCTTATGTATCAGATGATGATGTACATTATATTGTAAATTGTATCAAGGAGGCTATTGTAAAGTAATATGCTCACAACATCACAAAAAATCTATATTGTATGCATTAAGAGACCCATTGGGTTTCTTGGCGCATTAGTGGGATTGACATTGTTGTCTCCAATATTTCTCGTTACCATCATTCTGCTCTTTTTTGCTAATAAGAATGGTTGGAAGGGCGTGTTCTTTACTCAAGAACGTCCGGGTAAGAATGAGAAAATTTTCAAGGCACTGAAGTTCAAGACGATGACGGACGAGCGAGATGCATCAGGTAACTTGTTGCCTGATGCCGACCGTTTGACCAGGGTGGGGAAATTCATCCGTTCGACTTCTATCGATGAACTGCCGCAGCTTATCAATATATTGAAGGGAGACATGGCCTTCATCGGACCGCGTCCGCTGCTAGTAAAGTATCTTCCTTTGTATAGCGAGGAGCAGCACCATCGTCATGACGTGACTCCTGGCATGAGCGGTTGGGCGCAGGTGAACGGGCGCAACAACATCTCGTGGACGAAGAAGTTCGAGCTGGATGTGTATTACGTCAATCATATTGGTCTCGTCATGGACGTGAAGGTATTCTTCACTACCATCAAGAAGGTGCTCTTTCGCGAGGGCATTAATACGACAACGGGCCAGTCGGCTACAATGGATTATTTTGATGGAACGAATTGATTATGTATTTATTTGGAGCAAGTGGTCACGGTAAGGTGATCAAAGAAATTATTGAGGCTAATGGCGGACAGGTGGAGGCATTCGTGGACGATAACAAGGAGGTCAATGAGTGTGCCGGTCTGCCTGTGTTGCATGATGCCATGGGGCTGTCGCCTATGATTGTGAGTATCGGGATAAACCGTATCCGCAAGGTGATTGTGGAGAGGCTTTCTTCCCTTAGTCTTCAACCCTCAACTCTCAGCTTCCCAACCGCAATACACCCTTCGGCTGTGGTTTCGTCTTCAGCTATGATTGGCGAGGGAACAGTGGTGATGGCTGGTGCTGTGATCAATGCAGATACGGTGGTCGGCAGGCATTGTATCGTGAACACGGGTGCGACAGTGGATCACGATTGTGTGATAGAGGACTATTGCCACATCGCCCCAGGTGTGCACATTAGCGGCGGTACGCATGTGGGCGAGGGTACTTGGATAGGTGTAGGCTCGTGCGTGATTCAGTACCTCAACATTGGTAAGAACTGCATGATAGGTGCAGGCAGTGTAGTAGTAAAAGACATTCCCGATAATGTGACAGCTTTTGGCTGTCCTGCAAAAGTTTATGACTTCTAAAGCACTGCTCTATGACTATGGCTGAATTTGTTTTTTACGATGTGTAGCGTGATGAACCTATTGGGCGCGACGGATACGGCAGGTACACTTTTTCGGGGCTTTTTCACATACACACGCAAGCGTGTGTGAATCATGGTATAGTAAGAAATCAAAGTTTATGTTCGTTAAACGATGAAAAACAGATGAAATGAATAGGAAGTACTGAAAGTGCTTTTTAATACGTTATGTTATAATTGAACATTTATAATGAGATGGAAAAATGTAGGTCCCTAGATTCATGTGACAAACATGAATCCCTACATTTAGTAGATTAGGAGCAATATAGTGATATTGTCCTAATCTCGCTCTTCATATTAGTGTTAGCACTAATATGATTTCCAAAAATACCAACTGTCTGTGAAGATCGTTGATATTTTTTATACAATAAGCCAGTGGTGGAAACCTAAAAGGATGTTATTTCTGCATACTCTTTCACCGCATCAAAGCACGGACATCCTTTCATCGGATTTAAGTCCCGGTGTCCCACGACTAGTGCTTTCGGAAACTGCCTTTTCAACTCCCTCAACAAAGCAAGCAAAGCTCCTTTTTGTTCCAGTGTACGCGTATCTTTCGGTTTTCCGTTCGCATCCAGTCCTCCCTCATAACAAACACCAACCGAATGGGCATTATGATTACGGCAGTGTGCTCCAATCTTTTCTAAAGCGCGTCCCCGGTGAATCTCCCCATCACGAGTGATGTAGAAATGATAGCCAATATCACGGAAACCACGGTGCAAGATATGATCCTGTCGGCAAGCCTCCGCCGAAAGGGACTTTCCTTCCGGCGTGGCACTGCAATGAATGATAATTAATGTAATAGTCCGCATGGGGTTACATGCAACTTTGTATTCCGAACACACCTCCGATGGCGGTGGCTACAGTGATAACGATTTTGAGGACTAAGCTCCATACAGAGCGGGGAGATGATGATTTACTCATACAATAACAGGTTTTAAATAAATTAATAATAGTTTTCTTTTACCACAGATTTACCACAGATTTACTGTAGGTTTACCATAGGTTTACCACAGATCTACACAGACTCACACAGATAAATAATCGACTACTTTAGCAACTACCAATTCAATATAATCTGTGGAAATCTGTGTAGTCAGTGGTGAATCTTTTAGGCAGCCGGGTCAGGCGCTTCACCACCTCCATCCGGTTTCGGATCAGGGTTGTCACCCGAATCAGAACCTCCTCCGGCAGTTGTCGGTTTCTGATATTCCGCCTGCTGCTTCAACTGGCTGTCGAGTTTCAGATTATTGGTCGACAGATTACCGGTGGCACGGGCTTTCAAACGCATGCCGCTAATATTCTTCTCCAACGAGAACTCTTCCAGCGTATCGGCTGCCTTACTACGAATACCCACACCAAAAATGGCAAGATCATCAATTTTCACACACTTGCCGTCTAGCAACAATTCCTTGATGCAATCTACCATATCCGAAAGCACACCTTTGATGACACCACCGGAATACGGTGAATTGTGCTTCGACATATGTTCGGCAAGCTTTGCCAAATCAAACGTCTCGTCGCTTACTGCACGGGCGAACCACTTACCCGCATTCAAGCCTTTCTTCTGCTGGTTCTGATAAATTTTGTAACGAATCATAAAACAATAAATTAAAGGGTTAAACATATTGTCCGGGGATTCTTTTCCCTTTCGACGATACAAAAATACTACTCCGGATCTCCCGGAAATCAGCTGTGCACGGTTGTGTATGGTAGCGGTCGGTTATTTGTCATTATAGTCGGTTATTCAAAGGAAAAACGTTGGTTATATAGTCGTTTTTTGTTATTTTTGTAACAGTAAATCAGAAATATATCCATCATGAGTGAATTTAAAATACGTGCTTACGGGCGCATGGAACTGGCGCAACTCTATTCTCCACAACTAACTGACATCGCTGCCTATCGAAAAATGAAGAAATGGATCTCTTTGTGTCCCGGACTTCTGCAACGCCTGTACGACTTAGGCTACGAATCAAAGCGACGCTCATTCACACCGTTGGAGGTGAGAGTTATTGTGGATGCTTTAGGAGAGCCTTAAATAAAGCGTCGCTTTATGGTGTATAAAGCACCGCTTTACGATGTCTAAAGCTTAGCTTTACACCTCCTAAAGCGATGCTTTATGCAGGACAAACGATTGTTTCAGTCAAAACGGATGTGGTAATTGAAATGACTACTGCATCCGTAAATAAAACGGGTACAGTAGGTACACTTTTTCCGGTTCACTCATACACACACGCACGCGCATACAACCCTTTACCGTCCATACTGATTAATTTTCCGTGTTTGGTGAGACGCTTCAGCCAAGTGAGGGCTGTGTTTTCCTTAATTCCCATGGCAACTGCTTCTTCCAGTAACTGTGTACGAGTAAATTCATCACCCAGTTTCTGGAAGAGATAATCACGATCGGCATTAGGACGGTGGCTGATTTCTGTATTGGGGAGGAACGATAGAATATGCGTGGCATGACAGTAGAGAGGTTCCGCAAGACTAAGCACAGCATGAAAGTCTTCCTGTGAAATGGATACATCCCAACGAGTGATGATGTCATCTTTGCGGTTGTCCGCAGGAATCTCCTTGTCCGGTGTGAAAGGAGAGGTGGGAGAGGTCTTGAAGTCGTAGGGCTGCGGGCTTTCGAGGGCACGCAATACGGCTACTTCCGACATGATTCTGCATAGATTGACGGCCAGACGTGCCACAAAACTATACATTTCCCTTCCATTAGCTACACTGGAGCGTTCAAACAAGTCGGAAAAGACGGTGTCGATTTCTTCTTTTTGTTCATCCGTGAGTTGCAGGGTATGAATGCCGTGAGTTTTTATCACGCTCAACTTTTCTTTCCATTCCAGTCCCATAGCGGTGAATATCTCCTCCCAATCTATCTCGTTGTCCATAAATTGGCTGATCCATTTACTGATTCCGCACATGTAATAATATAATTGGCGGGAGTATGATCCGTCTTCTGCCGTCGGAATGAAAGTTTGCACCTGCGACGGCGTACCCGAAATCAGAACGGAAAGATAGCTTTTCTTCACTTCCCGGTATTCCTGGTCGGTGCGGCGGTTGTAGGACAAGCGGTCGTGGTCGAACGCTTTGCGCAGGGTATCGCTCCAATGACCGTGGTCCGATCCGATGGCGGTGGAAAGGGTGTCCGCTTCCGCTTCGCAGATAAGTCCGGTTCCGTCGGAGTCCATGATGTTTTGTAGGATACCCGTACCGGTGTTGTTGCCCGAAATGAGGAACATCCTGTTAGGGGGCATTTGTGGAGCCTCCTTTTTGGTTCGTTCTTTTCCCATTGCATCGTACTCGGTTTTCTCTTTTTTGTATGCTTTCATCTGTATGGCCACTTCTTTGCGGATCTCGTCGTGGATAGGTTCCACGAGTAAGCGGATGTAGGAAAGGATACCTTTGCCGGAGGCCGAAGGAGCCACTACGAAACATTGGAGGCTGGGGTGATGGTATTTGCCGCCATATAGGCATCGCACGTGGCGCGACATACAAGCACCCAGGGCAGTGAGCGCTCCCAATAACATGATGTCGTGTTGTATTGGGCTGCTCCCGGCTTTTATGATACGTTGCAAAAATTCCGGCCAGTCGTTTTCCGGAAAAGTGGGCAATTGATGTTGCGGTTCACTGCCCGGCAATAGTTCTTCTTCCCCTTCTCTTTCTTCGGAGATATTGTCATTCCCTACCTTATTATACGCGCCCGTGTGTGGGGGAAATTTGCGTGCTGTACCTGCTGTACCTTTTGTACCTGTGGGATGTTTGGGCATTTCTTCTATGCAGATGCTTACTCCCGTCGCTTCGGCCAGGTGGAAAGCGGTGCCCAAGTGCACTTCTCCACGTTGGGTGTGGAGTGCATTGGAGAATACCCGTTCGGCATGTTCGCGCTGATACTTGGGAGACACCCGGCACAGGCGATGGAAAAAGTCACGTCCTGCTTCACCGCAATCCGTTGCGATGGCGAATGACAATTGTACGTATTCAAGATAGGTGGGAGCAATGTCCGCTCCTGCCGCTTCGACTGCTTCGGTGAGACGGCATAAAGATTCAATATCGGTCATGTTTTGATTTTTATAAAATAATGTTTAATTATTCTCGTTTACTTGGTTCTGAACAATGCTTCCGGGTCGTAACTAAGGAAACAGGATCTCACGAGGTCTTTGCCGGAGAAATCTACTTTGGATTTCGTTTCGGAAGAAACCGCTGTTACCGTATTGTATGCCGTCTCTACGTACCGCATCGCCCAACTCATGTTTTCTGTGATATTTTTTGTATCATTTGTCGTGGAGGAATAATGGCAAGGAACAAATGCCTTTACACCCAGTCCGCTGGGGCTGATAAAGGTGAGTACAGGTTGTAGGAGAGGATCGTCATAGAGCATACGTCGCATTTCTACTGCTTCCTGATAAGAGTGGAGACCGTCCACATCTACTATCACCAGATGAGACGGGGAGACGAAATCCTTACAGCTACGGCGGGTGAATGTGCCGCAAGGGGTCACATACGGAAGCAATGATGCTTTGGCGGCTCGTATATCTGTGGCATTCCGTACTTGTGCGGTCAGGGTTTTGAGATTCTCATTGCAAGTAATCATTTGGAAAACTTGTTCGATGGAGACTTCGCAGAAGGGGATAAGCGTGGGAGGAGTCATCAGTCGGCCTTGTTTGTCTTTGATGGGAGCGATAGGTGGCATAAAATAGGACATTCTGTAGTTGTTTGGCATCATTTTCTTTTTGTTTCAAGTTAAAATATTTATTTTTGCAAAAAATATGAGTGTGTTTCAAAACACGGCGTAAAATTAGTAAATGCAAAATAGACATCGTCCCGACATGTTGGGATGAAAGTGAAAATAATTAACCGTTACGGTGTAATTTTAACAATAAAAAAGAATGGAAAATGAAAAAGGTTTTTATGTAGCTTTAGGAGTTTACATAGGAGAGTTGCAAAAGCGTGCGGATTTGAAAAATGACGAAATATGCAAGAGCGTACACATCGGCCACTCTACTTTTAATGATTTAAAAAAGGGGCAAAACGCCCATTGAGTGATTACGTAAAAGTGGTGGAGTGCTGTCTGGATGCCTTCAATGAAGAGGAAGCCGGGGTTATCTGGGATGAATGGAGGAGAATGTATTTTCGATACAGGAGAAGAAAAGAGGAGGAGAGAGGAGAACGGTGAAAAACAGATAAAGTAAAAGTGGCAGGCGGGAAAAAGTTTCCCGCCTGCAGTCTTTATGAATGGATTTTTTTGTAGCTTTGTGAAAAATAAGATTAATATGGAAGATTTGCAAAGATTATATCCTATCGGGATACAGACTTTCTTTAAGATACGTGAGGGGAATTTTCTCTATATTGACAAGACGGAATATGTGTACCGGATGACGCATTCGGCTTCCAGCTATCTGTTTCTAAGCCGTCCCCGACGTTTCGGGAAATCTTTGCTTACCAGTACCCTTCACTGCTATTTCGAGGGGCGGAAAGAGTTGTTTGAGGGACTGGCCATGGAGACATTGGAGAAGGAATGGATACAACATCCGGTGTTGCACTTCGACATGAGTACCGCTAAACATGTGGACAAGGAACAACTGAACGCGGAACTGGAATTGAAACTCATGGCTTATGAGGAGATTTATGGGCGTGTAGAAGAGGAACTGTATGTGAATCAGCGTCTGGAGGGACTTATAAAACGCGCTTATAAGCAGACAGGTAAAAAAGTGGTTGTCTTGATAGACGAATATGACGCTCCTCTGCTCGATGTGGTTCATGAAGAAAAGAATTTGCCACAGTTACGTAATGTGATGCGTAATTTTTACAGTCCGTTAAAGGCGTGTGATCCTTATCTGCGCTTTGTTTTTCTTACGGGTATAACCAAGTTTTCGCAACTTAGCGTGTTCAGTGAACTTAATAATATCACCAATGTGAGTATGCTGCCTGATTATGCTGCCATTTGCGGTATCACTGCTGAAGAACTCCGTACTCAAATGGCTCCCGATGTAAAGCATCTGGCTACCCGGTTGGGAATTACTGCAGAGGAGATGTTGGACAAACTGAAGGAAAATTATGACGGTTATCATTTTTCGTGGCCGTCGCCCGACGTTTTCAATCCTTTCAGTTTGCTGAAGGCGATGGCTTTGGGAGAGATCGGCTCTTATTGGTTTGAGAGTGGCACGCCCACTTATATCATAGAGATGCTGCGTAAATATGCTGTGTTGCCATCAGAAATTGGTGGCGAGGAAGCGTCTCCCAGTGATTTTAACGTGCCTTTGGAGTTGGCGACTAATTATATGCCGTTGCTTTATCAGGCCGGTTACCTTACGATAAAGGGTGCGGATTTGGAATTTGACGCATATATGCTTGATATTCCAAACAAAGAGGTGCGTGTCGGTCTGATGAAAAGCCTGATTCCCTCTTATGTGACGAGTGACAGTCATGAGGTGAACAGTGTGGTGCGTAATTTGGCGCGTAACATTGTGCGGGGAGATATGGACGAGGCTTTGAAGCTGCTTCAGGCTTTTCTTTCCACTGTGCCTTATTGCGACAACACGGATTATGAGGGACATTACCAGCAGATGCTATATGTGATATTCTCATTGCTGGGCATTTATACCGATGTGGAGGTGCACACGCTGAAAGGACGAGTGGATATGGTACTTCGCACCAAGACTACTCTTTATCTGGTAGAGCTGAAATTGAATCAAAATGCGAAGACTGCCATGAAGCAAATTGATTTGCAGCAATATGCAGATCGTTTTGCTCTTTGCGGGCTTCCGGTGGTAAAGGTCGCGATTAATTTTAGTGCGGAGACTCGGACAATTGCTGATTGGGTGATTTCAAGAGAGACGTACGCATAGTTGCATTGTAATTTAAATAATTTTAGAAGAGTATGAGTAGCAAGATATACCCCATTGGCATACAGAACTTTGAAAAAATCCGGACAGACGGTTATTTCTATATTGATAAGACTGCTTTGATTTATCAGATGGTGAAGACAGGCAGTTATTATTTCTTGAGCCGTCCCCGTCGTTTTGGAAAAAGTCTGTTGATATCTACGCTTGAAGCGTATTTCTTGGGCAAGAAAGAACTTTTTGAGGGCTTGGCCATGGAAAAGCTGGAAAAGGATTGGATTACATATCCTATTTTTCATATGGACTTGAATACGGAGAAGTATGATACGCGGGAGAGCCTGGATAGTATATTGAATTTCACATTGGAGAAATGGGAACAGCAATATGGCACCGCTCCGTCAGAAACAACTTTTGCATTGCGTTTTCGCGGCCTTATTGAACGGGCTTACAAGCAAACCGGGCAACGGGTTGTCATTCTGATTGATGAATATGATAAGCCCATGTTACAAGCAATAGGTAATGAGGAGCTTCAGAAGGAATTCCGTAATACCATGAAAGCTTTTTATAGTGTGCTGAAGACCATGGATGGTTGTATTCAATTTGCATTTTTGACGGGAGTGACGAAATTCGGTAAGGTAAGCGTATTTAGCGATTTAAATAATCTCGATGACATCTCCATGCGGAATCAATACATAGATATTTGCGGAGTTTCTGAAAAAGAACTGCATGACGATCTGGAAATTGAACTGCACGAACTGGCAGATATAAAAGGGGTGAGTTATCATGAAATCTGCGACAAACTGCGGGAGTATTATGATGGTTACCACTTTACACACAATTCTATCGGAATATATAATCCGTTCAGTCTGCTGAATACTTTTAAATATAAAGAGTTTGGAAGTTATTGGTTCGAGACGGGGACTCCTACTTATTTGGTGGAATTGCTGAAAAAACATCATTATGATTTGAGACGTATGGCGCATGAGGAAACAAGTATCTCTGTACTGAATAGCATTGATTCTGCATCGGACAATCCTATCCCGGTGATTTATCAGAGCGGTTATCTCACTATCAAAGGGTATGACGAAGAATTTGGAATTTATAGTTTAGGCTTCCCTAATCGCGAAGTAGAGGAAGGATTTATTAAATTTTTGCTTCCCTTTTATGCGAATACCAATGCGGTAGAGTCGGAGTTTGAAATACAGAAGTTTGTTCGTGAAATACGTATCGGAGATTATGATTCTTTTTTCCGTCGTCTCCGGAGTTTCTTTGCTGATACTCCTTATGAGCTTATCCGTGATTTGGAATTGCATTATCAGAATGTACTTTTTATTGTCTTTAAGTTGGTCGGGTTTTATGTGAAAGCGGAATACCACACAAGTGAAGGGCGCATCGATTTAGTTCTGCAAACTGATAAGTTTGTTTATGTGATCGAATTCAAACTTGACGGGACGGCGGAAGATGCCTTACGACAAATCAATGAGAAACATTATGCACTTCCTTTTGAAGCTGGCGGCAATCGCCGATTATTTAAAATAGGAGTGAACTTTAACGCGAAAATGCGTAATATTGAGAAATGGATAGTGGAGTAATCCGCGAAATAATTGATAGAAAATCCCGGCTGAATAAATAAAAAGGCCGGGATTTTTTTTGTTTAGGATGTCTATTTGTCATTCTTGGGAAATATCAAATGGTAGCCATACCTTTTCCGTGTGCGATAACGAAAACACAAAAAATAACATTTTATTAGGTAGAAAAAGTTTGAGGAATGCTTCGTAGTTCACAAATAATGATTAAATTTGCCGCGATTTGTAATGCGGAGTTTGCAAAATGACGAATAATACTATAAAGCATCTAGGTATTGTGGAAAACATACAGGGTTCTCATCTGTCGGTGAGGATTGTCCAGACATCGGCTTGTGCGGCATGTAGCGCAAAGGGGCATTGTTCCTCGGCGGATAGTAAGGACAAAATCATAGATATCATAGATACCGCAGCTTCTTCCTATCAGGTGGGAGAGAAGGTGATGGTGGTCGGCGAAACGTCGATGGGCATGATGGCGGTATTGTTGGCTTTCGTACTTCCTTTCGTACTTCTTATATTTTCGTTGTTTCTTTTGATGGCATTGATAGAGAATGAACTGTATGTAGCTCTTCTTTCTCTGGCTGTCCTTATACCTTATTATTTCGTTTTATGGCTTAACAAAACGCGACTCAAACAACAATTTTCATTTACTATAAAACCAATAAATAACTAAAAACATTATGAATTTGATTCTGATTGCAGTGATTTCATTGGGAGCTATAGCGCTCGTGCTGGCCGCTATTCTTTATGTGGCTTCCAAGAAATTTGCCGTGTATGAAGACCCGCGGATTGCCCAGGTGGGAGAAGTGCTTCCCCAGGCTAATTGTGGTGGATGTGGCTATCCCGGTTGTAGCGGCTTTGCCGACGCTTGCGTCAAAGCCGGTTCGCTGGATGGTAAATTCTGCCCCGTAGGCGGACAGCCTGTCATGGCACAAATTGCTGATATCCTAGGGCTTGCAGCCGGAGAAGCTGAACCGATGGTAGCAGTGGTAAGATGTAACGGAACGTGTATGAATCGTCCGCGTATTAATCAGTACGACGGTGCGAAGAGTTGCGCTATTGCCGCTTCGCTCTATGGTGGGGAAACGGGTTGTAGTTACGGATGTCTGGGGTGTGGTGACTGTGTGGCTGCCTGCCAGTTCGATGCCATCCACATGAATCCTGAAACAGGACTTCCGGAAGTGGATGAAGCGAAATGTACCGCTTGCGGTGCCTGTGTGAAGGCTTGTCCGAAGGCGATCATCGAAATCCGTCCGCAAGGAAAGAAATCACGCCGTGTGTATATCTCTTGTGTGAATAAAGACAAGGGAGCTGTGGCACGCAAGGCTTGTACGGTGAGTTGTATCGGCTGTGGCAAATGCGTGAAGACTTGTCCGTTCGAAGCTATCACGTTGGAGAACAACTTGGCTTACATCGATCCGCACAAGTGTAAATCTTGCCGGAAATGTGTGGAAGTCTGTCCGCAGAATACCATTATCGAATTGAATTTCCCGCCGAGGAAACCGAAAGAAGAAGCTCCGGCTGCTCCAAAACCGGCTGCTGTTTCTAAAGAAGCGGTGGAAACTCCTGCACCGGCGGCAAAAGTGGAAACTCCTGCTGAAAAGGCTACAGAAGCTCCGAAAGTAACAGAATAATAACAGAATAAAATACAGAACTGTATGTTAAAGACATTTTCAATTGGTGGAGTTCATCCACACGAAAATAAATTGTCGGCACATCAACCTATTATCACAGCGGAAGTTCCTGCAAAGGCTGTTATTTTGCTGGGGCAGCACATTGGTGCGCCTGCAAAACCGGTTGTAGCGAAAGGGGATGTGGTAAAGGTAGGCACTAAGATTGCTGAACCTGCCGGCTTTGTTTCGGCAGCAATTCACTCTTCGGTCAGTGGTAAAGTGGCGAAGATTGATACTATTGTCGATGCCAGCGGTTATGCGAAACCTGCTATCTTTATCGATGTGGAAGGCGACGAATGGGAAGAAACAATCGACCGTAGCGCCACACTGGTGAAGGAATGTGAACTTCCGGCAGAAGAGATCGTGAAGAAAATTGCCGATGCCGGAATCGTTGGTCTGGGTGGTGCTTGTTTCCCTACACAGGTGAAACTTTGTCCTCCTCCTTCTTTTAAAGCTGAATGTGTGATTATCAATGCCGTAGAATGTGAACCTTATTTGACTGCCGACCATCAGCTGATGCTGGAACACGCGGAAGAAATCATGGTAGGTGTTTCCATCCTGATGAAAGCGGTGAAAGTGAATAAGGCATTTATCGGAATCGAAAATAATAAGCCCGATGCTATCGAACTGATGACTAAAGTAGCTTCCAGCTATGCAGGCATCGAAGTCGTTCCCTTGAAGGTGAAATATCCGCAAGGAGGTGAAAAGCAGCTGATCGATGCGATCACCAAACGTCAGGTGGCGAGCGGTGCGTTGCCTATCTCTACGGGAGCAGTCGTGCAGAACGTGGGAACGGCGTTTGCCGTTTATGAAGCTGTGCAGAAGAATAAACCGTTGTTTGAACGGGTGATTACCGTGACGGGAAAGTCGGTTGCGAAGCCGTCTAATTTCCTGGCCCGTATCGGTACACCGATGAAACAGTTGATTGACGCTTGCGGTGGTCTGCCCGAAGATACGGGTAAGGTGATCGGTGGCGGTCCGATGATGGGTAAGGCGTTGGTAAATATCGAGGTTCCTACTGCGAAGGGCAGTTCCGGCATCCTGATTATGAACCGGAAGGAAGCCAAACGTGGTGAAGCTCAAACCTGCATCCGTTGCGCGAAGTGCGTGAGTGCCTGTCCGATGGGACTGGAACCGTACTTGCTCGGAGCCTTGTCTGAAAACGGAGATTTTGAAACAATGGAAAAAGAAAGAATCATGGATTGTATCGAGTGCGGCTCTTGCCAGTTCACTTGTCCTGCCAACCGTCCGCTGCTCGACTATTGTCGTCTGGGTAAAGGCAAAGTGGGAGCTATGATTCGTGCACGTCAAGCTAAAAAATAACGAATATGGAAAATAAATTAATCGTATCACTATCGCCCCACGTTCATGGCGGAGACAGCGTACAGAAAAATATGTATGGCGTGCTGATTGCACTGATTCCGGCTTTTCTGGTGTCTCTCTATTTCTTCGGACTGGGTGCCCTGATTGTCACGGCTACTTCCGTTGCGGCTTGTTTGTTCTTCGAATGGGCGATCGGAAAATATTTAATGAAGAAACCGACCACCACCATCTGCGACGGCTCTGCCATCATCACAGGTGTGTTGTTGGCATTTAATTTACCGTCTAACTTGCCTATCTGGATTATCATCCTCGGTGCACTGTTTGCTATCGGTGTAGGCAAAATGTCTTTCGGCGGATTAGGCTGCAATCCTTTCAACCCGGCATTGGCAGGCCGCGTATTCCTGCTGCTTTCTTTCCCGGTGCAGATGACCAGCTGGCCGGTAGTCGGACAGTTAACCGCTTATACGGATGCTACCACCGGTGCCACTCCGCTGGCCTTGATGAAGCAAGCCATTTACGGTGACACTGCCGCTTTAAGCCAGATTCCGGACGCATTGACCTTGCTGATCGGACAGAATGGCGGATGCTTGGGTGAAGTGAGTGCGCTGGCTCTGCTGATCGGACTCGTTTATATGCTCTGGAAGAAAATCATCACCTGGCATATTCCTGTGTCTATCCTGGCTACTGTGTTTGTCTTTGCAGGCATCATGCACCTGGCAGATCCGGAAAAATACGTTTCTCCGGTATTGCAGTTGCTTTCCGGTGGTCTGATGCTGGGTGCTGTCTTTATGGCAACCGACTATGTGACTTCTCCGATGAGTAAGAAAGGGATGCTGATCTATGGTGTATGTATCGGTCTGCTGACGGTAGTTATCCGTCTGTTCGGCGCCTATCCCGAAGGTATGTCGTTCGCCATCCTGATTATGAATGCGTTCACTCCGCTGATTAACACCTATTGTAAACCAAAACGCTTTGGGGAGGTAGCGAAGAAGAAATGAAAAAGTTAGAATCATCTTTAAAGAATATGTTGCTGGTACTTACGGGAGTGACTGCTATTTCCGTTGCGTTGCTGGCTTATGTAAATGAACTGACAAAAGGCCCCATTGCCGAAGCGAACGCGAAGACACTGAACGAGGCCTTGAAAAAGGTTCTTCCCGAATTTACCAATAATCCGGTAGCGGAAAGCGATACGATCTTCAGTGAGAAAGACGGAAAGAAGAATGTTGACTTTATCGTTTATCCGGCTAAGAACGGTGAAGAACTTGTAGGAACCGCTGTCGAAGCTAAATCAATGGGATTTGGCGGTGAACTGAAAGTGCTGGTAGGCTTTAATGCCGAAGGGAAAATCTATAACTACTCTCTGTTGGCTCACACGGAAACTCCGGGATTGGGCTCTAAAGCCGACAAATGGTTCGGAGCGTATGATCCTGCGAAAGGAGAAAAGGCAGTATCTCACGAAGAGAGTACGAAATCTATTTTGGGTATGAATCCGGGTGAAGCTCCGTTGACCGTCAGTAAAGATGGGGGAGCAGTGGATGCCATCACAGCTTCTACCATTACTTCACGCGCTTTCTTGAATGCCGTGAATGCTGCTTATCAAGCCTATAAGGCCGAAGGCGGGGAAGTGAACGGGGTAACCGGTGCTTCTCAAAAAGCGAAAGGCGCGGACGCAGATGCTGCTGACGCTGCTACGGGAGCTACGATTAAAGTTGAACTAACTGATTCAGTCAGTGCTAAATAAGAAAGGAGACAGATATGAATAACTTTAAAGTAATGATGAACGGGATTATTAAAGAGAATCCTACGTTTGTACTCCTGCTCGGTATGTGTCCTACATTGGGTACTACGTCGTCGGCTATCAATGGTATGGGTATGGGACTGGCTACCATGTTCGTATTGATCTGCTCGAATGTGGTGATTTCTTTAATAAAGAACCTGATTCCGGACATGGTGCGTATCCCATCGTTTATTGTGGTGATCGCATCCTTCGTGACCTTGCTTCAAATGGTGATGC
>NZ_EQ973363.1:260885-302217 GCF_000157055.1 Bacteroides sp. 2_2_4
ATTGTACTGGGACGTGCCGAAGCCTTCGCTGCCAAGAATAACGCAGTTGCTTCTATGTTCGACGGTATCGGTATGGGGCTTGGCTTTACCATCGCCCTAACCTTGCTGGGTGCTGTCCGCGAGTTTTTGGGAACCGGTAAAATCTTCGATTTGACCATCATGCCGGAAGAATATGGAATGTTGGTGTTTGTATTGGCTCCGGGCGCTTTCATCGCTTTGGGATACCTCATTGCGCTGATTAACAGTTTCAAGAAAGCCTAATTCAATTAAATAAGAAAAGAATATGGAATATATATTGATATTTATTTCGGCAATCTTTGTAAACAACATCGTGTTGTCGCAGTTCCTGGGTATCTGTCCGTTCCTGGGCGTATCTAAGAAAGTAGAAACTGCGATGGGTATGAGCGCTGCGGTTGCTTTCGTGTTGACCATCGCTACCATCGTTACCTTCCTGATTCAGAAATTTGTGTTGGATGTTTTCGGGCTGGGATATTTGCAGACGATTACGTTCATTCTGGTCATTGCCGGATTGGTGCAGATGGTGGAAATCATTCTGAAAAAAGTATCGCCTGCTCTGTATCAGGCGTTGGGTGTGTTCTTGCCGCTGATTACAACGAACTGTTGTATTCTTGGTGTCGCTATCCTGGTGATTCAGAAAGACTATGACCTGCTGACAGGTGTTGTGTACGCGTTTTCTACAGCTATCGGCTTCGGTCTGGCACTGGTGCTTTTTGCCGGATTGCGCGAACAGATGAGCCTTGTGAAAATTCCGAAAGGAATGCAAGGAACTCCGATTGCTTTGATTACCGCCGGTTTGCTTGCTATGGCATTCATGGGATTCTCCGGCGTGGTGTAAGGATTTACAGTTGATAATTAAATAGAGGATTGGAAGCTCTGCTGTGTGGCGACATACAGGTTGGAGTTTCCAATTCTTTTTTATACCTAAATGCTACCAAATCGTACCTTAATTACTTTTCAGCAAATAAATTTGTGGCAGATTATTGCAATTCCATTTTATTTCCATACATTTGTAACTCAAACAATAATAAGCCGAGAAACTAACCATTTTTTATAAAGTATATGAAAGAAAGAATTTTAGTAACAGGCGGGACAGGATACATTGGGTCTCATACTGTTGTAGAACTACAAAACAGTGGATATGAAGTAATCATCATCGATAATTTATCAAATTCAAGTGCCGACGTTGTTGACAATATAGAGAAAGTTTCCGGTATTCGCCCAGTTTTTGAAAAGCTGGACTGTTTGGACTTTGCCGGTCTGGATGCAGTATTTGCAAAATATAAAGGAATTAAGGCAATCATTCACTTTGCAGCTAGCAAAGCAGTAGGAGAGTCGGTACAAAAACCGTTGCTTTACTACCGTAATAACCTGGTTTCTTTGATTAACCTTCTCGAACTGATGCCAAAACATGGAGTAGAAGGTATTGTGTTCTCTTCTTCTTGTACAGTATACGGTCAGCCGGACGAGCTGCCGGTAACGGAAAAAGCTCCGATCAAGAAAGCGGAATCACCTTATGGAAATACCAAACAGATCAATGAAGAGATTATTCGTGATACGGTAGCTTCAGGTGCTCCGATCAATGCGATCATGTTGCGCTATTTCAACCCGATTGGCGCGCATCCTACTGCATTGCTGGGTGAACTGCCTAACGGGGTTCCTCAAAACCTGATTCCATATCTGACCCAGACAGCCATCGGTATCCGTGAGAAACTTAGCGTGTTTGGTGACGATTATGATACACCGGACGGTTCTTGTATCCGTGACTTTATCAATGTCGTTGACTTGGCTAAAGCACACGTGATTGCTATCCGTCGTATCTTGGAAAAGAAACAAAAAGAAAAAGTAGAAGTATTTAATATTGGTACAGGACGTGGTGTTTCTGTATTGGAATTAATAAATGGCTTTGAAAAAGCCACTGGCGTAAAATTGAATTATCAGATTGTCGGACGTCGTGCAGGTGACATTGAAAAAGTTTGGGCTAACCCGGATTTTGCTAATAAAGAGCTGGGTTGGAAAGCCGTAGAAACTTTAGAAGATACTTTACGCTCTGCATGGAACTGGCAGCTGAAACTCCGTGAAAGAGGGATTCAATAAAAGAGAAACTTGTTTTAAATAACATAAAAGTTTAAACAAATCGTGCATGCGATTTGTTTAATTGATGCTAATCGACCTGAAGCTGTTTATGAGTATGCGAATATACGTAGATAGTACTTATGCCTCCCCGGCATAGACAGGAAAGATTGCATAGTAGTTTTGTCGTGTTTTATTTTGTGTTTGTGTTGTGACGGTACTACGACGTGAGTCGTGGTACCGTTTTTTGGTACGCCCAACATGGGTATTCTGTTTTATAAAATATTTAGCACTAATTCTTTTGTTATCCAAAATTATTTTGTAATTTTGTATCAAATGAATAAGATATGAGAGTAGTATCACATAAGAAATTGAAAGATTTCTACGAGACGAAAGGGTGTGAAGATTCACGTGTTGCTTTAGAACGTTGGTATGATATAGCGGAAAAAGCAGAATGGCGGAATTTGTCTGATATAAAAGCGGATTTTCTATCGACTGATTATGTGGGCAATCAACACTATGTTTTTAATATCAGAGGGAACAACTATCGGCTGGTAGTGGTTGTTAAATTTACGGTGGGATACATTTTTGTCCGTTGGGTGGGAACTCATAAAGAGTATGATAAAATAGATTGTTCAACTATATAATATAATAGATATGACTAAAATAACGAAAGAACAATACGAATTTGCATTGGCAAGAGTCGAAGAACTTCTGCCTTTGGTGGACGACAGCACTCCTGCAAATGACAAGAGCATGGTGGAGCTTTCTGTTATGTCTGATATAGTGATTGCGTATGAGAAGGAACATTTTCCTATAGAAAAACCAACCGTAGCAGAATTGATAGAATTGTCCCTTGAAGAAAAGGGGATGACACAAAAACAGCTTGCCAGTGAAATAGGGGTTAGCCCTTCACGCGTGAATGATTATATTTCGGGTCGCTCGGAACCTACTTTAAAAATAGCTCGCTTGCTTTGCCGGGTACTCAATATACACCCCGCTGCCATGTTGGGATTTTGAAAAAATAGTCAAAACATAATTGTTAGTGAGATTTATTTGTTTAATGTACCTTTGAAGCAGAATACATCAGTTCCCCAATCAATTTCCGGTAAGACGAATCCGGGAGCAAACAGCCCGAATACGGATGAGCCGGAGCCGCTCATGGATGCGTAGATTGCTCCTTGATGATAGAGTTCTTCTTTGATTTCTCCAATGACGGGATGTTGCGGGAATACACTTGCTTCGAAATCATTGATTAACGTATCCTTCCATTCTTGTACAGGACGCTGGATTGCCTCCCTAACCGGATATTTCGGACGATGGGGATGAATGTTTGAAAAGGCTTCCCGGGTGGAAACAAAAACATTCGGTTTTATAATCATGATTTGGTAGCCGTTTAATGAAAGTTCGACCGGGGAGAAGATGTTTCCAATTCCCTCGGCAAATATCGGTCTGTTTTTGATAAAGAAAGCGCAGTCTGCTCCCAAAGTGGCAGCGTATACTTCCAATTGTTCTTCGGATACTCCCAGCTGATAATGATCGTTGAGCAACTTTAGCATGAAAGCGGCATCCGATGATCCTCCTCCCAGTCCGGCTCCTGAAGGGATGTGCTTGTATAAGTGGATTTCGATAGGAGGGAGATGAAATTCCTTATCCATCAATAAATAGGCTTTTACTACCAGATTGTCTTCAGGGTTACCGGCTATTTCCATTCCATGTTGGTGGAGAGTGAATTTTCGGTCAGCGTTAGGGGAGGTACGGATTTCCAGTGCGTCTTCCAGAGCCACCGGATAGAAAACTGTTTCCAGATTGTGGTATCCGTCCGGGCGTTTTTCCGTGATGGAAAGTCCCAGGTTTATTTTGATATTGGGAAAAGCAATCATATTTCTATTTACTATTTACTATTTACAGTGCTTCACATTACAATTAATCATAGCTGGATAATGTGATTCGGGAGCAAAGTTAGTAAAATCTTCATTTTTCCTTATTCATTCTTCGTGATTATATTCTATCTTTGTCGTCCCGACTGGAAGAATTCCGTGATAAATGTGATAATAGAGTCTGTCCAGTCGTAAAATAATAAATAGTAAATCGTAAAATAGTAAATATCTCGATGGCCGAACAGAAAAGAAATACCCGCAATTCAAAGTCTACTAAAATACAACCGGTAAATGATTATGGTCGTATTCAGCCGCAGGCGCCTGAACTGGAAGAAGCAGTTTTGGGAGCTTTAATGATTGAAAAGGACGCTTATTCATTGGTGAGTGAAATTCTTCGTCCCGAATCATTTTACGAACGCCGGCATCAGTTGATTTATTCTGCTATCGTCGATCTTGCGGTGAACCAGAAACCGGTGGATATTCTGACTGTAAAGGAACAACTTAGTAAACGTGGAGACTTGGAAGAGGTGGGAGGTCCCTTCTATATTACTCAATTGAGTAGTAAGGTGGCTTCATCCGCACATATTGAATACCATGCCCGTATTATTGCACAGAAATCGCTGGCGCGTGAGTTGATAACGTTCACGAGCAATATTCAGAGTAAAGCGTTCGATGAAACGCTGGATGTGGACGACTTGATGCAGGAAGCGGAAGGTAAGCTTTTCGAGATCTCACAGCAGAATATGAAAAAAGATTATACGCAGATCAATCCGGTGATTGACGAAGCCTATAAACTAATTCAGAAAGCTGCGGCTCGAACCGATGGTTTGAGTGGTCTGGAGAGTGGTTTCACGAAACTTGATAAGATGACTTCGGGTTGGCAGAATTCCGACCTTATTATTATAGCTGCCCGTCCTGCTATGGGTAAGACTGCTTTCGTTCTTTCAATGGCTAAGAATATTGCGGTGGATTACCGGAACCCGGTGGCGTTGTTCTCTCTTGAAATGAGTAACGTTCAGTTGGTGAACCGTTTGATTGCGAATGTCTGCGAGATTCCGAGCGAGAAAATCAAAAGCGGGCAGTTGGCAAATTATGAATGGCAACAACTGGACTATAAACTGAAGAATCTGATGGATGCACCGCTTTACGTGGATGATACGCCGTCTCTGTCTGTGTTTGAACTTCGAACCAAAGCGCGTCGTTTGGTACGCGAACATGGGGTGCGAATCATCATCATTGACTACCTTCAGTTGATGAATGCGAGTGGGATGGCGTTTGGTAGCCGTCAGGAAGAGGTTAGTACCATTTCCCGTTCGTTGAAAGGATTGGCGAAAGAGTTGAGTATTCCGATTATCGCACTGTCACAGTTGAATCGTGGTGTGGAAAGTCGTGAAGGTATTGACGGTAAACGACCGCAGTTGAGTGACCTTCGTGAATCGGGAGCCATCGAGCAGGATGCCGATATGGTGTGCTTTATCCACCGTCCGGAATACTATAAGATATTTCAGGATGATCGTGGTAATGACTTGCGCGGTATGGCGGAAATTGTAATCGCCAAGCATCGTAACGGTGCGGTAGGCGAGGTGTTGCTCCGCTTTAAGGGTGAGTTTACCCGTTTCTCTAATCCGGAGGACGATATGGTGATCCCGATGCCGGGCGAGCCTGCAGGAGCTATGTTAGGATCGAAAATGAATACAGGTAATGCTGGTTCCATACCTCCTCCCGCACCTGATTTTGCACCGCAGACGGAGAATCCATTCGGAGCACCGGGAGATGGACCGTTACCATTTTAGTTAATAGTTGATAACTGATAACTGATAGTGAAAATGCTCTGCGCAACATTTCTTCTATCTGTATGTTATTCCGCATGGTAACTATCAACTATAAACTTTTTTATCTAACCTTCTCGGTCAACCGAAAAATCTTATTAACTTTGCAAATCTTTTTGAGAAACAATAAAAAATTAAATATATGAATATCTCTTATAACTGGCTGAAAGAGTATGTCAATTTCGACCTGACGCCCGATGAAACGGCTGCTGCGTTGACGTCTATTGGCTTGGAAACAGGTGGTGTAGAAGAAGTGCAAACCATTAAAGGTGGTTTGGAAGGACTGGTGATCGGTGAAGTGCTGACCTGCACGGAACATCCTAATTCTGACCATTTGCATATTACTACTGTCAATCTGGGAGACGGTGAACCGGTACAGATTGTTTGTGGTGCCCCGAATGTGGCTGCCGGACAGAAAGTGGTGGTAGCTACTTTAGGTACAAAACTTTATGACGGTGACGAATGTTTTACCATCAAGAAATCAAAAATCCGTGGGGTGGAATCTACTGGTATGATTTGTGCTGAAGACGAAATCGGTATCGGTACGGATCATGCAGGTATTATCGTATTGCCGGAAAACGCTGTTCCGGGTACGCTTGCCAAGGATTATTATAATATCAAGAGCGACTATGTGCTTGAAGTGGACATCACGCCTAACCGTGCGGATGCTTGCTCTCACTATGGGGTGGCTCGTGACTTGTATGCTTATCTGATTCAGAACGGCAAACAGGCTACTTTGCAACGTCCGTCAGTAGACGGCTTTAAAGTGGAAAACCATGACTTGAATATTGAAGTGAAGGTGGAAAACAGCGAAGCTTGTCCGCATTATGCCGGTGTTACGGTGAAAGGTGTCACTGTGAAGGAAAGCCCGGAATGGCTGCAAAACAAATTGCGTCTGATCGGGGTGCGTCCTATTAATAATGTAGTGGATATTACTAATTATATCGTTCATGCTTTCGGTCAGCCGTTGCACTGCTTCGATGCCGGAAAGATAAAAGGCAATGAAGTAATTGTAAAGACAATGCCGGAAGGAACTCCGTTCGTTACGCTGGATGAGGTGGAACGTAAATTGAACGAACGCGACCTGATGATTTGTAACAAGGAAGAGGCCATGTGTATTGCCGGTGTATTCGGCGGACTGGACTCCGGTTCTACGGAAGCTACGACAGATGTATTCATTGAAAGTGCTTATTTCCATCCTACATGGGTGCGTAAGACAGCCCGCCGTCATGGCTTGAATACGGATGCTTCTTTCCGTTTCGAACGCGGTATCGATCCGAACAGTGTGATATATTGCTTGAAACTGGCTGCTTTGATGGTTAAAGAACTGGCTGGCGGTACGATTTCTTCTGAAATAAAAGACGTGTTCACTACTCCTGCACCCGATTTTATAGTTGATCTGGCTTATGAGAAAGTACATTCTTTGGTAGGAAAAGTAATTCCGGTAGAGACAATCAAGAGCATTGTGACTAGCCTGGAAATGAAGATCACTAATGAAACGGCGGAAGGGCTGACATTAGCTGTTCCTCCTTATCGTGTAGACGTGCAGCGTGATTGTGACGTGATTGAAGATATTCTTCGTATCTACGGATATAACAATGTTGAAATCCCGACTACACTGAACTCCAGCCTGACTACCAAAGGTGAACATGATAAATCGAATAAATTGCAGAACCTGATTGCAGAGCAATTGGTGGGCTGCGGATTTAATGAGATCCTGAACAACTCATTGACGCGTGCTGCTTATTATGATGGTATGGAGACTTATCCGTCCAACCACCTGGTGATGTTATTGAATCCGTTGAGTGCGGATTTGAACGCTATGCGTCAGACTTTGCTGTTCGGTGGACTGGAAAGTATTGCTCATAATGCAAATCGTAAGAATGCTGATTTGAAGTTCTTCGAATTCGGTAATTGCTATCATTTCGATGCTGACAAGAAGAATGAAGAGAAGGTATTGGCTCCTTACTCGGAAGATTATCACTTGGGCTTGTGGGTAACCGGTAAGAAGGTTTCCAATTCATGGGCACATGCAGATGAGAACAGTTCGGTATATGAATTGAAGGCTTATGTAGAAAATATATTGAAGCGTCTGGGACTGGATTTGCACAATCTGGTTGTCGGTAATCTGACGGACGATATTTTTGCTGCCGCACTTTCTGTCAATACGAAGGGTGGTAAGCGTCTTGCTTCCTTCGGTATCGTGACTAAGAAGCTGTTGAAAGCATTTGATATCGACAATGAAGTGTATTTTGCCGACTTGAACTGGAAGGAGCTGATGAAAGCTATCCGTTCTGTGAAGATCAGCTACAAGGAAATCTCCAAGTTCCCTGCTGTGAAACGTGACTTGGCATTGTTGCTTGACAAGAATGTGCAGTTTGCCGAAATTGAAAAGATTGCTTACGAAACAGAGAAGAAGCTGCTGAAAGAAGTGGAACTCTTCGATGTGTACGAAGGTAAGAATCTGGAAGCAGGCAAGAAGTCGTATGCGGTGAGCTTCCTGCTTCAGGATGAGAGCCAGACTTTGAATGATAAGATGATTGATAAGATCATGTCGAAACTGGTGAAGAACTTGGAAGATAAGCTGGGTGCCAAACTTAGATAAACTTAAAATTTCAATCTAAAAATATAAACCAATGGGAAGAGCATTTGAATATAGAAAGGCCGCTAAACTGAAAAGATGGGGCCACATGGCTAAAACATTTACAAGACTGGGTAAACAAATCGCGATAGCTGTAAAGGCAGGCGGTCCGGAACCTGAAAATAACCCGACTTTGCGTTCGGTGATCGCTACTTGTAAGCGTGAAAATATGCCGAAGGATAATATTGAACGTGCTATCAAAAACGCAATGGGTAAAGACCAGAGCGACTACAAGAGCATGACTTACGAAGGATACGGTCCTCACGGTATTGCTGTATTTGTGGATACGCTGACAGATAACACAACCCGTACGGTGGCTGACGTTCGTTCGGTATTTAATAAGTTTGGCGGTAATCTCGGTACAATGGGATCTCTCGCGTTCCTGTTCGACCACAAATGTGTATTCACTTTCAAGAAGAAAGACGGATTGGATATGGAAGAACTGATTCTGGATCTGATCGATTATGATGTGGAAGATGAATACGAAGAGGATGATGAAGAAGGAACAATCACTATCTATGGTAATCCCAAGAGCTATGCCGCTATTCAGAAACACCTGGAGGAGTGTGGCTTTGAAGATGTCGGTGGAGACTTCACTTATATCCCGAACGACATGAAAGAGGTGACTCCGGAACAGCGCGAAACATTGGATAAGATGATCGAACGTTTGGAAGAATTTGACGACGTGCAGACTGTTTATACCAATATGCAGCCGGAAGAGGGAGAATAAGACAAGGTTATGGAATATGTGTATAGAACCCAGGGAACTTGCAGCACCAACATCGAACTGAATGTGGAAGATGGAGTGGTGAAAGAAGTTGCTTTCTGGGGAGGATGTAATGGTAATCTTCAAGGTATTTCCCGCCTTGTGAGAGGAATGAAGGTAGCGGATGTTATCGCAAAACTTGAAGGAGTGCATTGTGGTGGCAGACCGACTTCATGTCCTGACCAATTGTGTCGTGCATTACATGAGATGGGATATTAATCGACTTCTTTTATTTTTGTAAAATTTGATATTTTTCAAGACCTTCGGCAATTTATTTTGTCGAGGGTCTTTTTTTTGCGGGAATCCATAGAGGGGGAGTATCCGGGTGTTGTTTACTTACTTGTCGGTATTTTGAACTAAAATTGACCTTCACTCGTTATTTATAAGTATATTTGTAAGGTTAAAACTATTATGCAAAAATGAAGAATATTTTTCAAGACTTAAAACGCAAAGATCATAAACGCTATCTGGGTGGACTGGATGTTTTTAAATATATTGGTCCGGGGCTTCTGGTTACGGTAGGATTTATTGATCCGGGAAACTGGGCTTCTAACTTCGCCGCCGGTTCCGAATTTGGCTATTCCTTACTTTGGGTGGTTACATTGTCCACTATTATGCTGATTGTACTTCAGCACAATGTTGCCCATCTGGGGATTGTTACTGGGCTTTGCCTTTCGGAGGCGGCCACTAAATACACTCCCAAATGGGTGTCGCGACCTATTCTTGGTACGGCGGTACTGGCGTCGATTTCTACTTCTTTAGCGGAAATTCTGGGAGGTGCCATTGCGTTGGAAATGCTCTTTGATATTCCTATTATATGGGGAGCTGTGTTGACTACGCTTTTTGTCTCTATCATGCTTTTCACTAATTCGTATAAAAAGATAGAGCGTTCCATCATTGCATTTGTCTCTGTTATCGGGCTTTCGTTTATCTACGAACTGTTTCTGGTGGAAATAGACTGGCCGGCTGCGACAGCAGGGTGGGTGACTCCTTCTTTTCCGAAAGGAAGTATGCTGATTATCATGAGTGTGTTGGGAGCGGTAGTGATGCCTCATAATCTGTTTCTTCATTCGGAGGTGATTCAGAGTCACGAATATAATAAGAAAGATGATGCTTCTATTAAGAAGGTTTTGAAATATGAGTTGTTTGATACTCTTTTCTCTATGATTGTCGGCTGGGCGATTAACAGTGCCATGATTCTTCTGGCTGCCGCTACTTTCTTTAAAAGCGGTATTCAGGTAGAGGAACTGCAACAGGCTAAGTCATTGCTCGAACCTTTGTTGGGAAGTAATGCTGCCATCGTATTTGCACTGGCATTGCTGATGGCGGGTATTTCATCCACCATTACGAGCGGAATGGCGGCAGGTTCCATCTTTGCGGGTATTTTCGGTGAATCGTATCATATCAAAGACAGCCATTCGCAGGTAGGAGTCCTTTTATCTCTGGGAATTGCCTTATTGCTGATTTTCTTTATTGGAGATCCTTTCAAAGGATTGATTATTTCGCAGATGATACTTAGTATTCAATTACCTTTCACGGTATTTTTGCAGGTGGGACTGACGTCTTCCCGAAAGGTGATGGGAGATTATGTCAATAGTCGTTGGAGCACGTTTGTGTTGTATTCGATTGCCATTATTGTTTCGGTACTGAATATCATGCTTTTGTTTTCATAAAATGAATATAAATCAATACATATAGATCGATGAAGATTATTACTTATAATGTGAACGGACTACGTGCCGCCGTATCTAAAGGTTTGCCGGAATGGCTGGCGCAGGAGAATCCTGATATTCTTTGTCTGCAAGAAACGAAACTGCAACCGGACCAGTATCCGGGAGAGGTGTTTGAAGCGTTGGGTTACAAGTCTTATTTGTATTCGGCGCAGAAGAAAGGATACAGTGGAGTGGCCATACTTACCAAGCAGGAACCGGACCATGTGGAATATGGGATGGGAATGGAGGCTTATGATAATGAAGGACGTTTTATCCGGGCGGATTTCGGAGACTTATCGGTAGTCAGTGTTTATCACCCTTCGGGAACGAGCGGGGACGAACGCCAGGCTTTTAAAATGGTGTGGCTGGAAGATTTTCAAAAGTATGTGATGGAGTTGCAGAAGTCCCGTCCCAATTTGATTCTTTGTGGTGATTATAATATCTGCCATGAGCCGATCGACATTCATGATCCTGTCCGGAATGCAACAAACAGTGGTTTCCTTCCTGAAGAACGGGAGTGGATGACACGTTTCCTGTCTGCGGGGTATGTGGATTCTTTCCGTACGCTTTGTCCCGAAAAACAGGAATATACCTGGTGGAGCTATCGTTTTAATTCGCGTGCCAAAAATAAGGGTTGGAGAATTGACTATTGCATGGTTAGTGAGCCGGTACGCCCGCTGTTGAAACGTGCGTATATCCTGAATGAGGCCGTACATTCCGATCATTGTCCGATGGCGTTGGAAATATTATAGGATAGTAATACTCAATTTACGGGTGTCTCCTCCGTTGCGAAATTCGCAGAGGTAGACACCTTGCCATGTTCCCAGGTTCAGGCGGTGATTCTTGATGGGGATAGTGACCGAGCTTCCTATCAGGGAGGCTTTTATATGGGCGCTCATATCGTCGGGGCCTTCGAGGGTATGGATGAAATAGGGGGCACCGTCGGGAACCAGTTTATTAAAGAATGTCTGGAAGTCATGCCGTACGTCCGGGTCTGCATTTTCGTTGATAGTTAGTCCGGCAGAGGTGTGTTTGATAAAGATTACCAGCAGGCCACTTTCGGGAAGTGCTGGTAGTTGTGAAATGATATCACGCGTGATTAAATGAAATCCACGCGAGTAATGAGGGAGTTGAATATCGAATGTTGTAGCCATTGTTTTATCTCTTAGAATTTGGAGGGTGGATTCAGGTCCACATAGGGGTCGTTGATAGCTGACGCCATCATTGCATTGACGGCAATTCCTGCATCCTCTTTATAATTTCTTCTCTTGTTCCATTCACGTACATCTTTGAGAGTGACATCACGTTTCTTTCTGTTTTGGGGAAAACCACTTTTTCTTTTCCTGTCAGCATATTCATCCTTTCTGGCTGCGCTTATCATAGCATGGATGGCAATGGCTGTCGATTCTTTATATGAAATAGTTTTGTTCATATTTTCTTTTTTTTTGATTTTAATCTTTACGCCCTATCTGATGCAAAGATACTTTTTTATATTTTTGTGCGAAATAAAAATGCAAAATAGTTTATGGAAGATAGAATACAGAAAGCAGTGGAGCTTTTTAAGAGCGGATACAACTGCTCACAGTCGGTAGTAGCGGCCTTTGCGGATATGTATGGATTTACACAGGAACAGGCGTTGCGTATGGGTGCTTCCTTTGGTGGGGGGATAGGACGAATGCGTGAAACGTGTGGAGCTGCCTGCGGCATGTTTTTGGTGGCGGGCTTGGAAACCGGCGCTACGGAAGCGACAGACCGGGAAGGAAAAGCTGCCAATTATGCGGTGGTGCAAGAACTGGCGGCTGAATTTAAGAAGCGTAACGGCTCGCTGATTTGTGGCGAATTGTTGGGATTAAAGAAAAAAGATCCCGTTTCAACGATTCCGGAAGAGCGTACTGCTCAATATTATAGCAAGCGTCCTTGCGCTAAAATGGTGGAAGAAGCGGCAAGAATTTGGTCTGAATATCTCGAAAAGCATCCTAAATGAAAGAAAAAATGCTTTTTTATTACAAAAACGATAAAAAAGTGCTCAATAAAGTGTTATATAACATAAAAATAACTATCTTTGTCCCCGAAATAAAATCTGAAAGTCTTTTTGACCGGATGATTTTAAGCATGTCTAACTAAAATTGCAAAGCAAATGTTGAAAGAAAAAGCTGGTGTAATTGCAGGTACTATCTGGAATGCACTGAACGAAACAGAAGGAATGACTGCCAAGCAGCTTAAAAAAGCAACTAAATTGGTTGACAAAGATCTGTTCCTCGGCCTTGGCTGGTTATTGAGAGAAGACAAAGTCTCTGTGGAAGAAGTTGAAGGTGAACTCTTCATCAAATTGATCTAAGCGAGTAACTCACTTAAGCAATAAAAAAATGCGTTGGTACATGATCATAATGTTATCAACGCATTTTTTTTTATTCCGCCATTTACGTATCTTTGCACACCAAAAAGATAAAATAATAAGAATTCAGAATGAAGAATATTCGCAACTTTTGCATTATTGCTCATATTGACCACGGTAAGTCAACGTTGGCCGACCGTCTGTTGGAGTTTACTAACACCATTCAGGTGACTTCAGGGCAGATGCTTGATAATATGGATCTGGAAAAAGAAAGAGGGATCACTATCAAGAGCCATGCGATCCAGATGGAATATACTTATCAGGGGGAGAAGTATGTCCTTAACCTGATTGATACTCCGGGACACGTGGACTTTTCGTATGAGGTGTCACGTTCTATCGCTGCATGTGAAGGGGCATTGCTGATTGTCGATGCTTCGCAGGGAGTGCAGGCGCAGACGATCTCGAATCTGTATATGGCCATTGAACACGACCTTGAGATTATTCCGGTTATCAATAAATGCGATATGGCGAGCGCCAATCCCGAAGAAGTGGAGGACGAAATCGTTGAACTGTTGGGTTGCAAGCGCGAGGAGGTAATTCGTGCATCCGGTAAAACGGGTATGGGAGTGGAAGAGATACTGGCTGCTGTGATTGAACGTATTCCTCATCCCGAAGGGAATGAAGAGGCGCCGTTGCAGGCTTTGATTTTCGACTCTGTATTCAACTCTTTCCGTGGAATTATAGCTTATTTCAAGATTGAAAACGGCACGATTCGCAAGGGCGACAAGGTGAAGTTTTTCAATACGGGAAAAGAGTATGATGCCGATGAAATAGGGGTGTTGAAAATGGATATGGTGCCTCGTAACGAACTTCGTACGGGGGATGTAGGATATATAATTTCCGGTATCAAAACTTCCAAAGAGGTGAAGGTGGGAGATACCATTACACATATTGCCCGTCCGTGTGACAAGGCTATTGCCGGGTTTGAGGAGGTGAAGCCGATGGTGTTTGCCGGAGTGTACCCGATTGAGGCGGAAGATTTTGAAGATCTTCGCGCGTCTTTGGAAAAGTTGCAGCTGAATGATGCGTCGTTGACTTTCCAACCGGAGTCTTCATTGGCTTTGGGTTTTGGTTTCCGTTGTGGTTTCCTCGGATTGCTCCACATGGAGATTGTGCAGGAGCGTCTGGACCGTGAGTTTGACATGAATGTGATTACTACGGTACCGAACGTGTCCTACCATATATATGATAAGCAGGGCAATATGAAGGAGGTGCACAACCCCGGTGGTATGCCTGACCCGACGATGATTGACCATATCGAGGAACCGTATATCAAAGCATCTATTATTACAACGACTGATTATATCGGTCCTATTATGACGCTTTGTCTGGGTAAGCGTGGTGAATTGATTAAACAGGAATATATCTCCGGTAACCGGGTGGAAATCTATTACAATATGCCTTTGGGAGAAATTGTGATTGACTTTTATGATAAGTTGAAGAGTATTTCTAAAGGGTATGCGTCGTTTGATTATCATCCGAATGGTTTCCGTACTTCGAAGCTGGTGAAGCTGGATATTTTGTTGAACGGTGAGCCTGTGGATGCACTTTCTACTTTGACACATATTGACAATGCTTACGATATGGGACGCCGGATGTGTGAGAAACTGAAAGAGCTTATTCCGCGGCAGCAGTTTGATATTGCCATTCAGGCAGCTATCGGGGCTAAGATTATTTCCCGTGAAACGATTAAGGCTGTTCGTAAGGATGTGACAGCGAAGTGTTATGGTGGTGACGTGAGCCGTAAACGTAAACTGCTTGAAAAGCAGAAAAAAGGTAAAAAACGAATGAAACAAATCGGTAACGTGGAAGTGCCGCAAAAAGCCTTCCTCGCCGTACTGAAGCTGGATTAAAAATACTGCCGCAAGCAATTTTTCAGAGATCTGTTCTGAACAAATTGACTTGCGGTTAGTTTTTAATACACCAGGTGATTGCCTTCTGTCTGCAGAGCTTTCCTTGGCAATTACTTTTTAGCAACAAACAACTATAAATATGAGAAAAGTTCTGTCTTTTTCGGGCTTCCTGATGTTGGGGCTCGTGGTTTCGCAATTCCTGCCGATGATGGCAGGAGATGGGTATGGAGCTGTTAAATCCATATCGAATGTACTACTCTATGTATGTCTTAGTTTTATAATGATTAATGTAGGCCGTGAGTTCGTCCTTGATAAAACACGGTGGAAAAGTTACGCTCAAGATTATTTTATAGCCATGGCTACGGCTGCTTTACCATGGTTTATGATTGCTATTTATTATGTGTTTGTATTGCTTCCTCCCGATTTTTGGAATAGTTGGGAAGCATGGAAGGAGAATTTATTGTTAAGCCGTTTTGCTGCACCTACATCAGCCGGTATTCTGTTTACGATGTTGGCGGCTATCGGACTGAAGTCCAGTTGGATTTATAAGAAAATACAGGTATTGGCAATTTTCGATGACTTGGATACGATTCTTTTAATGATTCCTCTTCAGATTATGATGATTGGGCTGCGCTGGCAGTTGATTATTGTGGTGGTGATTGTGTTCTTGTTATTGTCGATCGGCTGGCAAAGATTGAATAAGTATGATTGGCGTCAGGACTGGAAGGCTATCCTCTTTTATTCAATGATTATATTTCTGGCTACTCAAATACTGTATCTGGGGAGTAAAGAATTGTATGGGGACGAGGGAAGTATTCATATTGAAGTCCTGTTGCCGGCATTTGTTCTGGGTATGATTATGAAACATAAGGAACATGACACACCTGTGGAACGAAAGGTGTCTACCGGGATTTCATTTTTCTTCATGTTCCTGGTGGGAATGAGTATGCCGCATTTTATCGGAGTGAACTTTGCGGAGACTCATGCTGGTTCTTATTCCGTGACTGGTTCGCAGGAGATGATGTCGTGGGGAATGATTATGTTTCATGTGGTGATTGTCTCTTTATTGTCGAATATAGGAAAGCTTTGTCCGATGTTCTTTTATCGTGACCGGAAATTAAGTGAGCGACTGGCTCTTTCCATCGGTATGTTTACCCGTGGTGAGGTAGGGGCCGGAATCATTTTCATTGCATTGGGATATAACTTGGGTGGCCCGGCATTGGTTATTTCAGTGCTTACTCTGGTATTGAATCTGATTCTGACGGGTATCTTCGTTCTTTGGGTGAAGAATTTGGCTTTGCGGAGTTATGCGGATTGACGTGATATGGAAATGTTGTAGAGCATTTTCTGTTTAGTGTGGAGGTGTGTCGAAACACTTTCTCTAATTTTTTTAGGCACGGATTATACGAATTGCACGGATAAGTTTATTTTCTTTCCGTGTTTATCGTGTAATCCGTGCCTAAATAATATCAGTTAGTAATCTGTCAAATCGTCTTCTACGTCAATAGGTAGAATCTTTTGGCTTTCTTCGTGTGGCAACTGTTCCACTTGCCGCAGTTTGCGTTCGATGGCACGTGTTCGTTTTCCCATGACTTCTTCGAGTTGGTCACCGGCGCTTTGCAAGTTCTTTTGTACTTTTTCAAGTAACCCTCCGAATTTACTGAATTCTGTTTTGACAGCTCCCAATACGGTCCAGACTTCTCCGGTACGTTTTTGGATAGCAAGTGTGCGGAATCCCATCTGGAGACTGTTGAGGATGGCGCCTAATGTTGTCGGACCTGTAACTACAATCTTATACTCCTTTTGGAGTGTTTCGATGAGACTGGTGCGTCGGATTACTTCGGCATATATGCTTTCAAACGGGAGGAACATGATGGCAAAATCTGTGGTAAAAGGCGGGTCCACATACTTATCATGGATGTCTTTTGCCATCTTTTTGATTGTATTTTCCAATTGCTTGCCGGACGATTCCATCAATGCTGCGTCTCCCGCTTCGAATGCATCGTAATATTGTTCGTATACATCTTTCGGAAATTTGGCGTCGATGGGGAGGTAGACGGTGCTGTTGGCGTCATCTTTTCCCGGAAGTTTGATGGCAAATTCTACAAATTCGGTTCCGCTCTTTTTGGTTTTGACATTGGCGTCGTACTGTTCGGGGCTCATCATTTGTTCTAAGAGTGCACCCAGTTGGACTTCGCCGAACGTTCCTCTCATCTTTACGTTGCTCAATACCTTTTTTAGTCCCCCGACATCTTGAGCAAGAGATTTCATTTCTCCCAGTCCTTTTTGCACGTTCTCAAGTTGCGAACGGACGATTTCGAATGATTGGCCGATACGTTCATTCAGGGTTTTCTGGAGCTTTTCTTCCACCATCAGGCGCATATCATCCAGTCGTTTCTCGGTGGATTTCAGTAATGCTTCCTGCTGGCGGGCCATCATGTCGAATTTCTGTCGTTGCAGTTCTCCGGTAGTCATCATATTCTTGTGCAGAACATCTTGGAGCTGTTGCATATTCTGGTTCAGCGTTTGCGTCATTTCCATGCGAAGTTCCCGGATGCTGCGGTTCAGTTCTTCCCGGTTTTCCTGCATTTGCTGACGCAAGGCTATTTGTAATTGTTCTGCTTGAGTTTGATTGTTGCCTTTGGTTAGTGATAATACAAGTAGGACTATCATTAACACGGCAATAACAATAAGTAGAATCAGTTCCATTAATATGTCAGAATTTCGTTTCCGGTTTCAGTAATCAGAATCATATTTTCCCATTGGGCGGAAGGCAGTCCGTCGTCGGTGCAGACGGTCCATCCGTCGGCATCGTCTACAAACACTTCGTAGGTTCCCATATTAATCATGGGTTCGATGGTGAAGGTCATGCCCGGCACGATCATCATGCCTGTGCCCCGGCGTCCGAAATGTTCTACGTCCGGTTCCTCATGGAATTGCATCCCTACGCCATGTCCGCAGAGATCACGGACTACGCTGAATCCGTTCTTTTCTGCATGTTCCTGGATGGCGGCGCCTACATCACCCAGCTGTTTCCAGGGTTGTGCGGCAGCAATTCCTATTTCCATACATTCTTTGGTTACCTGTACTAACTTTTGCATATCAAGGTTGACGTCTCCAATCATAAACATACGGGATGCATCGGAAAAATATCCTTTGTAAATGGTGGAAACATCTACATTGATAATATCTCCGCTTTTCAGAATCTCATTTTTATTGGGTATTCCGTGACACACTACATCGTTGATGCTGGTGCAAACACTTTTGGGAAATCCTTCGTAGTTGAGTGGGGCAGGGATGGCACCGTGACTGGTGGTGAAATCATACACTAGCACATCAATTTCTTCGGTGGACATGCCTTCCCGGATATTCTCTGAAATATAGTCCAGCAGTGCAGTATTGATCTTGGCACTTTCCCGGATACCTTCCAGTTGCTCGGGAGTACGGAGTACTTTGCGCGGTGGAAGTTTATAACCTTGCTTTCTGTATTTCTGTATTTTTGCTTCTACTTCTGCCGGATAATTAGAGGGGGTAAACCGGAATCCCTTGATAAAGTTCTTCATTATGATAGCATATTTAATCGTATGACAAAGGTACGAGAATAAATGGAAAATATGCTTTCTTGTTTTCTAAAACTTTTCGATTCCTGATTGTCGGCACGGGTTACCATTCGTATGAAACACTAATTTGAGGTATCCATTCCCATCTTTTGCGGAGGACATTGTATTGGTATTGTACCTCTGTTTTTATTTTCCAGTTTTTATTTATTTTGAGAACAACATTACTACCCAATTGGGTGGGTTCCACTTCGGAAGGGAGGCCCCGGTGTTTTCGGGTATCAAGGTTTTGTACGCCATATATGTTGAGAGACCATTTGGGAGATAAATTATATTCTATTTGGCTTTGGATATGAAAGCAACTGGAATTTTCTGCAAAATTACTTTTACTGTGCAGCACAAGATTCTTGTTTATTCTTAACCAGGAGTAAGTGGGTAAAAAGGTGGAACCCGGTTTTAGGAATGTCTGATAAGTGCGAATGGAAGGTTTCGAAAAAATCATGGAAGATTTTAAAGTCGGTAGTGTGGGATCAAAATCTACAAATGGTTTTCGAGAGTACATGTTTTGCTCTACTTTTTCGATAAACTTTCTATTTATCTTGATCTCCTGATCGGATTCCAGCATTTGCTGAAGTCTCAATGAATCCTGTTTGTTCCATTCTTGTCCTGTTGCGGATAAGGGGAACAATAATAGGCAAAAAATATTGAATTGATATTTTCGAATGTCCATACACTGTGCTAGTAAAGTTTATTGTATGGACGGTGGAAAACAGGAAATGCTGCTCTAAACGATTAGCGACTAATAATAATTTCACATAATATGAGAATACTTTTCTTTTATTTATGATAGTTTTTTAGCCTTGAAAACCGGTTGTATCTTCTGAATCTCCGACTCAAAACCAAACCAGTAACCATGTCCTTCTTCATCGGTGGGAAGGAAACATAATCGTAGATTCTCGCGATATGCTCCGTATTCTATTTCCCAGCTTTCAGGTGGTAGCTGTCTTTTGGTTCTTACTTTTTCTGCCGGAGCTTTTTTTAATGACATACCCGCTTCTATCCATGCAATGCTGACTTGTGTCAGGTAGTCGGGATAATGATTCTTGCAGAAGTCATAGAGGATTAATCCTCTTTTTTCCAGGCTAAGAGGGGTGTCAATCACATCTGTTTGAACTAAATGATCGAGTAACTCATGTATAAAATGAGGGTTTTCGAGAATGAGTATCCGTGTGATGCTTCGCCAAGTTGGGGTATTGTAGAAACCGTCTAACAGGCGGGACAGATAATGTGCTGTCTGTAATTCATCTACGGTGATTTCACGAGTTTGAAGAACTTCGTATGGAGGGAGTGGAGAGTACTGTATGCCTAATTCGTCCGCTCTTCTTTTCATTTCGGTGCCCGGAAGTAATTTGAGGGATTCCAGTTGGATTTCTCCTGTGCCATACTCTGCTAAAGTACGGACATCATCGAAAATTTCTGATAGATGGTAGAGTGGGAGTCCTGCTATTAAGTCGGCATGAGTTTCCATGTTTTCAAGGGAACATAGATACTTGAGTCCGGTCAAAGCATCGGAGAGTTTGCCTATTCTCCGGCTTTGTTCAAGCACGTTTTCCCGAAGGCTTTGGATTCCGGCTTCCAGGTGTAGCAGTCTTTTAGGAAGGGTGGCTAATTCCTGTTTGAGTTCATCGGAAAGGAGTGCAGGATGAATTTCCAGATGAAAACAGATATCCGGGTATTCGCGGAATAGATTTAGTAATTCTTTTGCCCGTTTGTTGTTGTAATTGAAAGTGCGGTCCAGTACCCGTACATTCTTGATTCCGTGTTGGTGTATCACGTCAAGACGTTTCCGGGTTGCTTCAAGAGATAGGGTGCGAACCGGTTTTTCACCTCCACTGACACAAAAGGCACAGGTGTTAAAACATCCGCGGGTAGTTTCTAATTGCACAAAGGGTTTGCTCCAATTGAAGAAACGGCTCTCTTCAGGAGGAACTAATTCGGAAAAGTTCATGACACGGGCGAGCCCGTTGTCATGGTATGCTTCCGATTCATCCAGATAGCAGAGTCCTGTGATTGATTTCCATTCTTTTCTTGGCTGATTCCACACTTTTAACCATAAAGGAAATACTTCTTCGCCTTCTCCGCGAAACACTCCGCTTACAAATTTGTTCTTATATAAGAAAGCTTCATTATCTCCTAAAAACTCGGGACCTCCGAGTATAACACAGCAGTGAGGTAGTAACGCTTTTGCGCGTGAAACGATGTGCAGGAGTTGCTCGTGATTAAATAGCCAGTTGGTAGCTGCAATGATATCCGGTTGATGGCGGTAGATTTGATTGACGACACTACCGGTATTTTCATTGATAGTGGCGGAGACCGTACACCATTCAATGTCTGTATTATTTGCTATCTGGGCATGTAAGGCTGGCAATGCCAGCGAAGAATGAGCGTACGAACTATTTAAATCAAGCCAAAGAAGTTTCATGTGGAAAATTTAATATTATCTTTGCAAAGGTACAAAAAACTTGTGGCTTGTGATGTATAGTAAATATAAAATGCTAATTTTGTATTAATAAACGCAATAAACTAGAGAATTATGAAAATGATAAAGAGATATGCAGGTATCTTGATGATGCTGACTTTATTGGTTGGCTTTACTTCGTGTGAGAGTGAAGAAGAGACAGAATTTAATCTGCCTGGCGAGTGGTATACTAATGAAGAAATTGATTTCGGGGCATATACCTGGGGAAGAGGTACGCTCATGACATTTAATGCGAGAAATCAAGGAACGATTGGTTCTGCTGGTGATCCAAATTATCTGGTTTTTGAGTGGAGATGGATTGATGGAGGATATAATTCAATGGAATTATTTTTCTACGGTGACCGCACTTATGCCTATATTTGGGGTGCAGAAGCTACCGGCAGGACATTTAGTGGAACATGGTATAATAATTGGCAGGATTTTAGAGATAGAATAGATGGACAGCCATTTTATATGAGGCGTCAATAAAATAATAATGAAGATTAAAAATAAAGCCAGAGTCGATTATGATTCTGGCTTTATTTTTGAATATAGGAATTTATTTTTTCAGAAACAACTTCTTAAACTCCGCCGGATAAGGTGTCTCGAACTCCATCAAATCTCCCGTTACCGGATGATAGAAACAAAGTTTGAAAGCATGGAGTGCCAGTCGTCCGATAGGGTTGGGAGCATCTTCTCTTCCATATCTTCCATCACCGATAATAGGATGTCCTAAATCTTGCATGTGTACACGAATCTGATTCTTTCGGCCGGTTTCCAAATCGAGTTCCAACAGAGAATATCCGTTGGCACGTTTGATGGTCTTATAGTGGGTAATAGATTTTGATCCACCGTCATCATATTCACTGGAACTTACATAAAGCGTTTTATCAGTCAGCCAGGAAACGACTGTATCATAATCTTTTTCCATACTTCCCTCCACCACAGCTACATATCGACGGTCAGTCACGATATCGTGCCAGTTATCACGTAGTGTCCGCTGTGTTTTTTCGTCTTTAGCAAACATCATCAGGCCGGAAGTGTCCCTGTCCAGGCGATGAACGATAAACACACGGAATTGACGTCCGGAACGTTGCACGTATTCGTTAAGTATTGTATAGGCTGTGCGCTCTTTCTGTCTTTCTGTATTGACTGATAAAAGTCCCTGCATCTTCTCGACAACAATGATATAGGCATCCTCATATACGATTTTCAGCAGTCTGTTATTAAATTCTTTTTTTCCCTTTTGTTTGCTGATTTGCACTTTCATGCCCGCTTCAAGAGGAAAGTTGAATTGTGTGGTTATCACATTATCAACAAATACAACCCGTTTGCTTAACAACGATTTTAATTTCGTACGACTTGCGTCCGGCATCTTGGTAGCCAGGAACTCCATTAGTTCCATGGGTTCTTTCACTGCATAATTGGTATATTGAGCACGTGCTTTTTCAGCAGGAGTTCTTCTAGGTCTTTTTCCCATTTCTTTTTTCTTTTGAAATTCTATTATCATCACGGATTATCGAAGTTCCAGCAACACCACATTTTCTACGTGGTGGGTGTGAGGGAACATATCTACCGGTTGAATGGCTTTCACCTTGTATTTCTCATCGAGTAATTGCAAATCCCGTGCTTGAGTAGCAGGATTACAACTTACATACACAATCCGTTTCGGTTCGGCAAACAAGATGACATCAACTACATCCTGGTGCATACCGGCACGAGGAGGATCAGTAATGATTACATCCGGGCGTCCATGCTGATTGATGAAATCCTGCGTCAGTATATCCTTCATATCACCGGCATAAAACAATGCATTCTTGATATCATTGATTTCTGCATTTACCTTTGCGTCTTCGATAGCTTCCGGCACATATTCGATACCGATTACCTGGCGAGCCTGGCGTGATACGAAGTTGGCGATTGTTCCCGTTCCTGTATAGAGGTCATATACCAGTTCGTTGCCTGTTAATCCGGTAAATTCACGGGCCACTTTATATAAATTATAAGCCTGTTCCGAGTTGGTCTGATAGAATGATTTCGGTCCTACTTTGAAACGCAGTCCCTCCATTTCTTCAAAGATGTGATCTTTCCCTTTAAATACATGCACATCCAAATCATTGATTGTGTCATTGCACTTATTATTAATAATGTATAGAAGAGAAGTGATTTCTGGGAAAGAGTCCGCTACGAATTGGAGTAACTGCTTGAACAGTTCCATTTCGTGATCTTCCGTAATCTTGCAAATGACGATTACCATCAGTTCGCCAGTTGAAGAGGTGCGTACAATCATATTCCGCAGCATACCTTCCTGTGTGCGCAGATTGATGAAAGAGTAATCGTGTTCGTAAGCGTAGTCACGTACAGCGTTGCGGATACGGTTGGATATATCATCCTGTAACCAGCATTTCTCAATAGCCAGCACCTTGTCAAAGGCTCCCGGAATGTGGAAACCCACCGCATTCATCTGGTCATACTTCACATCCTGACGAACTTCTTCGTTTGTCAACCAGCGTTTATTTGAGAAGGTGAATTCCAGTTTGTTCCTGTAGAATTCCGTCTTGTCAGAACCGAGAATCGGAGAAATTTCGGGAAGTTCGATTTTCCCGATACGTCTCAAATTATCTTCCACTTGCTTTTGCTTATATCTGATCTGCTCCGAATAGGGGAGCACTTGCCACTTGCAGCCACCGCATACGCCATAGTGTTGGCAGAAAGGAACAGCGCGATTGGGCGACAGCTCGTGAAACTTCACCGCTTCAGCTTCGGCATATTTATTCTTTTTACGCTTGATTTGCAGGTCTACGACATCACCCGGCACTACATAGGGAACAAAAATCACCAGGTCGTTTACTTTTGCGATGGCTTTTCCTTCGGCAGCCACATCCATGATTGTTACCTTCTCCAATAAGGGAAGCTCTTTTTTCTTTCTTGCCACTTTTACACCAGTCTAATAATTACTTTGCAAAAGTAGGTATTTTTTTTGGAAAAAATTCGGGTATACAGAAATATTCCGGATTGTAATGTCGAAATTGCATTTTGATAGAAAGTTTTTTCGCAAAAAGTTTTCAAGTTTGCGAAATATCCTTAGATTTGCGAACAGAAAAAAATCATAATGTAACTTTAAACACAATATTATGGATAAAAAAAGAGTTTATACCTTTGGTAATGGTCAGGCAGAAGGAAAGGCTGACATGAAGAATTTGCTCGGTGGTAAGGGAGCCAACCTTGCAGAAATGAATTTAATCGGAATTCCTGTCCCTCCCGGATTCACAATAACTACAGATGTTTGTACGGAATACAATACGTTAGGACGTGATAAAGTGGTTGAGCTACTGAAAGATGAAGTGGTAAAAGCGATCACTCACGTGGAAACGTTGATGAAATCTAAATTCGGTGACGTTGAAAATCCTTTGTTGGTGTCTGTACGTTCCGGTGCGCGCGCATCTATGCCGGGTATGATGGATACGATTCTGAACTTGGGATTGAATGACGAAGTGGTAGAAGGTATTATCCGTAAGACAGGTAATGCACGCTTTGCATGGGACTCTTATCGTCGTTTTGTGCAGATGTACGGTGACGTAGTATTGGGCATGAAGCCTACCAATAAAGATGATATCGACCCGTTCGAAGCAATCATTGAAGAGGTGAAGAAAGCGAAAGGGGTAGAACTGGATAACGAGTTGAAAGTGGAAGACTTGCAGGAACTCGTAAAGAAATTTAAGGCTGCCGTAAAGGAACAGACCGGAAAAGATTTCCCGACTGGTGCATACGAACAACTTTGGGGAGCTATATGTGCCGTATTTGATTCATGGATGAATGAACGCGCTATCCTTTACCGTAAGATGGAAAGTATACCTGATGAATGGGGTACAGCTGTCAATGTACAGGCTATGGTGTTCGGTAATATGGGTGAAACTTCGGCTACTGGTGTTTGTTTCTCACGTGATGCCGGTACGGGTGAAGACCTTTTCAATGGTGAATATCTGATTAACGCACAAGGTGAAGACGTAGTGGCCGGTATCCGTACTCCGCAACAGATCACCAAGATTGGTTCTCAACGTTGGGCTGTATTGGCTGGTGTGACCGAAGATGTTCGCGCAGCGAAGTTCCCTTCCATGGAAGAGGCAATGCCGGAAATCTATAAAGAATTAGATGCTCTCCAGACTAAACTGGAAAATCATTATAAAGATATGCAGGACATGGAGTTCACCGTACAAGAAGGTAAACTCTGGTTCCTTCAGACACGTAAGGGTAAGCGTACAGGTGCTGCTATGGTGAAGATCGCTATGGATTTGCTCCGTCAGGGCATGATTGACGAAAAGACTGCTTTGATGCGCGTGGAACCGAATAAACTCGATGAATTGCTTCACCCTGTATTCGATAAGGATGCTTTGAAGAAAGCCAAAGTGTTGACTCGTGGTCTTCCGGCTTCTCCGGGTGCTGCAACCGGTCAGGTGGTGTTCTTTGCTGACGACGCTGCTGAATGGCATGCTGCCGGTAAACGTGTGGTAATGGTTCGTATCGAAACTTCTCCGGAAGACTTGGCCGGTATGGCAGTTGCCGAAGGTATTCTTACGGCTCGTGGCGGTATGACTTCTCATGCTGCTGTTGTGGCTCGTGGTATGGGTAAATGTTGTGTATCAGGTGCAGGTGCATTGAATATCGATTATAAAAACCGTACCGTAGAAATTGACGGTGTTGTGTTGAAAGAAGGCGATTATATCTCTCTGAACGGAAGTACAGGTGTAGTTTATAATGGTAAGGTAGAAACACAGGCTGCAGAACTTTCCGGTGACTTTGCTGAATTAATGACGCTGGCTGATAAGTATACTCGTCTGCAGGTACGTACGAATGCAGATACTCCTCATGATGCGGAAGTGGCTCGTAACTTCGGTGCAGTAGGTATTGGGCTTTGCCGTACGGAACACATGTTCTTCGAAGGTGAAAAGATCAAGGCAATGCGTGAAATGATTCTGGCGGAAAATGCGGAAGGACGTCGTAAAGCATTGGCTAAGATTCTTCCATATCAACAAGAAGACTTTAAGGGTATCTTTAAAGCAATGGCTGGTTGTCCGGTAACGGTTCGTTTGCTCGATCCTCCTTTGCATGAGTTCGTTCCTCACGATTTGAAGGGACAGCAGGAAATGGCAGATACTATGGGTGTGAGCCTGCAATATATCCAGCAACGTGTAGAATCATTGTGTGAGCATAACCCGATGTTGGGTCACCGTGGTTGCCGTCTGGGAAATACTTATCCTGAAATTACACAGATGCAGACACGTGCCATCTTGGGTGCTGCACTCGAATTGAAGAAAGAAGGAGTGGAAACTCATCCGGAAATCATGGTTCCATTAACTGGTATCTTGTATGAATTCAAGGAGCAGGAAAATGTAATCCGTGCGGAAGCTAAGAAGTTGTTTGAGGAAGTAGGAGATAGCATTGACTTCAAAGTGGGTACAATGATTGAAATTCCGCGTGCCGCTTTGACTGCCGACCGTATCGCTTCTTCTGCCGAGTTCTTCTCATTCGGTACAAATGACTTAACGCAGATGACCTTCGGTTATTCTCGTGATGATATAGCTTCTTTCCTTCCTGTTTATCTGGAAAAGAAGATTTTGAAAGTAGACCCGTTCCAGGTTCTCGATCAGAATGGTGTGGGACAGTTGGTACGTATGGCTACAGAAAAGGGCCGTGCTATCCGTCCGGATCTGAAATGTGGTATTTGTGGTGAACATGGCGGTGAGCCTTCTTCAGTGAAATTCTGTCACCGGGTAGGTTTGAACTACGTTAGTTGTTCTCCATTCAGAGTGCCGATTGCCAGATTGGCGGCTGCGCAGGCAGCAATAGAAGGATAGTCAAATACGCTGGTTAGGTACTTAACTATCTGATAAATAGACTGTAAATACTTGTGAAAGTATTTGCAGTCTATTTTATTTTATGCCTGTTGGGTACTGATGTCCGTTTACCATCCAATATTTATTTGGTATTTATTATAAAAAACTAACTAAATGTTTGTTTAATCATAAAAACAGCTTTACATTTGCACCCCAGAAATCGACCGAATTGGGGTCTAACGTTTAATTTAAAAAAACAAAGAAAATGAAAAAGGGTTTATTATTGGTAGTTGTAATGTTAGCAACTATCGCTGTAAAAGCACAAGACATTTACGTAGGCGGATCTTTGAACGTTTGGCGTAACAGCACAGGCAACACTACTTCTTTTAAAGTTGCTCCGGAAGTTGGATACAACTTTAATGAAACATGGGCATTGGGTGCTGAATTGGATTATTCACATAATTATAATGGTGGACTAACAAAGAATTCAGTAATTGTTGCTCCATACATTCGTTGGTCTTACTGTGAAACCGGTGCGGTTCGCCTGTTTCTGGACGGAACTGCTGCTCTCGGCTTCGTGAAGGTTAAAGACGGAGACACTACTAAAGCCGGACAAGTGGGACTTAGACCGGGGATTGCTGTTAAATTGAACGATCACTTCTCTTTCATTGCCAAGTATGGTTTCCTGGGATATCGTAGAAATATAAATACGCTTGGAGATTCTTTTGGTCTTGAACTTACTAGTGAAGATCTTTCAATTGGTTTCCATTACGCATTCTAATAAGAAGAAAACAAATCAACAAATTAGGAAAGGGAGTTCTCAAAAATAGGGAATTCCCTTTTTTTATGTATAATCTCTATAAATTGCGCACTTGTTAACGAAAAAGTTGTTTAATACAAATTACAATTATACATTTGTATTGTTAAACAATGAGGTCAATAGAAACCTTTAGTATTAATTTAAAACTTTAAAATTATGAAGAAGAGTGTTTTGTTTGTTTTATTTGCACTGATTTCAGTGGCAGGTTTCTCTCAAATTACAGGTTGGAATGCCAAAGTAGGTATGAACTTTAGTAATTACACCGGTGATCTTGATCTGAATGCAAAGGTTGGATTCAAACTTGGTGGAGGTTTTGAATATGCTTTTACTGATACATGGTCACTGCAACCTTCATTATTCTTAACTAGTAAAGGTGCAAAGAAAGATGGCAATAGCATTAATGCAATGTATTTGGAATTGCCAGTAATGGCTGCTGCACGTTTCAATGTAGCAGATAATACTAATCTGGTGGTGAATGCAGGTCCTTATTTTGCTTGTGGTATTGCCGGTAAAACAAAGTTTGACTTAGGTAATGACACAGAACGTAAAGTCGACACTTTTGGTGATGATGCTTTGAAGCGTTTTGATGCAGGTCTTGGTGTAGGAGTTGCATTGGAATTTGGTAGAATCATTGCAGGCTTGGATGGTCAATTTGGTCTGGTTGATGTGGAAAAAGTTGGTAATCCTAAAAACATGAACTTCTCTATTATCGTGGGATATAAGTTCTGATAAGAAAACACCGAAATACAGAAAGCCGTTGCGGAAGACAATTCGCGGCGGCTTTTTTATTTTATGATTGAGAAAGTCATTTCCTTTATTGGATATACAATAGGAATGTACAGTCAGTTTACTATCGGCTTTTTATTAATCTGATAGCTTTTTCAACTTTTTAAAGTGCTCGATTACGGCTAAATAGTTCTGATCCTGACAGGCGTCGAATTTGTTCCAAAGATCTCCTAATACGACAGCTCCTCCGAAACCGAAATCTTTAATCTCCAGCAAATTATCTTCATTGATACCTCCCAATGCCATCACTTTCGAATCGATAATTTTGGCTCTTTGTGCTTCACGCAATTCTTCGGCAGTATATGTTGAATAGTAATTCACTTTAGAGATACTATCATAAATAGGACTCATAAAAACATAGTCGTAAAAATGCTTTCTGTTTTTTACCTCCTCCACTGAATGGCACGAACAGCTGATGTGACCATAATAATCATGCGGCTCTTTGGGATTACGTGCATTCAGGTGGATACCCATCAGATTAAATTCTTCTTTCAAATAGAAATGTTCATGCGTGACGATACGGCGGTGATATTTATCCGGAATAAGTGTCAATAGCCGTTCCGAATACATAGCCGGAGTTTCCGGCTTCCTAAGATGTAGGACATCCAGCCCCTCTTCGAAAAGAGCGGTAATAATCTTATCTTCTTCGACGAAGAAGGTAGGGGTGGTAACTACAATTAGTTTCATTTCTTTTGTTAAAATTGGATTGCTTAGCAAAGTTACTAATTAACTATGTCAGAAACCAACCTTTATAGTGAAAATTTGTTAGATTGCCATGTCCGCAGGTCGATTGTCCATAGTTCGCCGGCTAAAACATCTCCAAAATCACAGATTATTTTCAGCACTTCCGTAGCTTCAACACTTCCTACAATGGCAGGAGTAACTCCCATCACACCTTTAGGAGGAGGAGGCATCCGTTGCATTTCTTCTTCGTCAGGATAAAGATCCCGGTAGTTCTTTTTCTGGTTTCCGTAGTTGAATACAGAAACCTGTCCTTCAAAACCGCAGATAGCACCATATACGTAAGGCTTTTTCTGCTCTATGCAGATATCGTTAATCAGGTAACGGGTGGCAAAGTTGTCACAGCCGTCGACTACTATATCATATTCCTGAATGATATGATAAGCATTTTCTTTTGTCAACCTGGTAGAGTAGGGATGTATTCTGATCTCGCTGTTGAGAGCGGAGAGCCGTTCCGCTGCACAGATAGCTTTCGGTTTACCCAATTCTTTTTCGGAATAGAGAACTTGTCGTTGCAGGTTAGTGATGCTTACCAAATCGTCATCTACCAGTCCGAGACATCCCACACCGGCGCCTGCCAGGTAGAGAGCGATGGGAGAGCCTAGCCCTCCCACACCTACAATAAGCACTTTGGCTTCCTGCAGTTTCTTCTGACCTTCTTCTCCGATTTCGGGAAGTATGATTTGTCTATCGTATCGCATCTGCCTATCTTTTAAAATCAAAAGACTGATCCCAATCTTTCCAAACTGGTTCGCGACCTAGTTTCTTCAAGTCACGTTCCACTTCAACCGCCTTTCGCTCATCACTTACGTGAAATTGTTCCAGGGTTTGAGGATAACTGTAATATCCTCCGGGTTCAGTTTTACTCTCCGCACTCATGGTTGTAACACCGAGCGTTGCCATGTGATTTCGGATTTCTGCACTTTCACGGGTGGAATAGGAGATATCTACGTCGTGGTCGAAGATTCGCATCGCGAATGTAAGTTGAGCCAGTTCCCGGTCGTTCATGACTACATTCGGTTGGAAGCCGCCATTTTCAGACGGGCGCATACGTGGGAAATTTACGCTGTATTTCGTTTTCCAGTAATGCTTTTGCAAATAACGTAGATGATAAGCCATCATCGTTACGTCTGTCCGCCATTCTTCCAAGCCGATCAGGACACCCATGCCAATCTTATGTACACCTGCCTGTCCCATACGGTCGAAGCCGTCTACACGCCATTCGAATTTAGACTTCATGCCTCTCGGATGATATGTCTTGTAATTTGCTTTATGGTAAGTCTCTTGAAAACAGATCACTCCATTCAGACCATGATTAGTCAGTTCCTGATATTCTTCTGCTTTAAGGGGCATTACTTCAATTTGCAGGTTGCTGAAATAAGGTTTTGCCAAATCCAGCGCCCGGGCAATGTAGGGAACACCTGCTGCGGCAGGGTTTTCACCGGTTACGAGCAGTAGGTTCTCAAAAGGAGCCAGTCGTTTGATGGCTTTGTATTCGTTGACAATCTCTTCCTCTGTCAGTATCGTTCTCTTCATCGGATTGCTGATGTGGAAACCGCAATAGACGCAGGAGTTGGTACATGAATTAGTCAGGTAGAGCGGTACGAACATGGAGATAGTCTTACCGAACCGTTCCATCGTATATTTCTGACTAAGGCGTGCCATCACTTCCAGATAAGGAGTGGCGGCAGGTGAAATCAGCGCCATAAAGTCGTTGACATCCAGATGCTCTTTTTTACCCAATGCACGGCGTACGTCGGCATCTGTTTTGGAATAGATGGCTTTTGTCGTCTCTTCCCAGGATATTTTTTCTAATTCGTCGGAGAACATTTTAATCAATTAAAAATTAAAAATTGAAATGAGGGGAGAAGGTAGGTCAGTGGGCTGACTTTCTGTTTCTCCCTACTCATTATTTGTTGGTTTTAGCGCTTTTCTTTAAATCGCGTGACAATCTCATTGCACAGAAATTAGGTCCGCACATCGTACAATATTCTCCATCGATATGATGTCCTGCACGAAAATAGGTCTGCGCCCGCTCCGGGTCGAGAGACAGGTCGAACTGATCTTTCCAGCGGAACTCATAGCGAGCTTTACTCAATGCGTTGTCTCGTACCTGTGCACCCGGGTGTCCTTTTGCCAGGTCAGCGGCATGAGCGGCTATCTTGTAGGTAATGACTCCTACGCGTACGTCCTCTTTGTCGGGTAAGGCAAGGTGTTCTTTCGGAGTGACATAACAAAGCATAGCCGTACCCAGCCATCCGATTTGTGCGGCACCGATAGCAGAAGTGATATGGTCGTATCCGGGAGCAATATCCGTCACCAACGGGCCGAGTGTATAGAATGGGGCGTCATGGCATTTTTCAATCTGACGTTCCATGTTCTCTTTGATTTTATGCATCGGAACGTGTCCGGGGCCTTCAATAAATGCCTGAACATTCTTATCCCAGGCACGAAGCACTAATTCTCCCATGGTATCCAGTTCGGCGAACTGCGCTTCATCGTTCGCATCGTAGATAGAACCCGGACGAAGTCCGTCGCCTAAAGAAACGGCTACATCATATTGTGCCAGGATATCACAAATATCATCAAAGTGATCGTATAAGAAACTTTCCTGATCGTGTACGAGACACCATTTACTCATTATGCTTCCTCCACGGCTGACAATACCGCACAACCGCTTATCGGCAAGATGAACATTATGGCGGCGGATCCCTGCATGAATGGTGAAGTAATCTACACCTTGTTCACATTGTTCAATCAATGTATCCCGGTAGATTTCCCAGGTGAGGTCTTCCACTATGCCGTTCACCTTTTCAAGTGCCTGATAAATAGGAACCGTGCCGACGGGTACGGGACAATTACGGATAATCCATTCGCGTGTTTCATGGATATTTTCTCCTGTGGAAAGATCCATCAAGGTATCGCCACCCCATTTGCAGCTCCACAATGCTTTCTCCACTTCTTCATCTATGCTTGAGGTAGTAGCCGAATTTCCGATATTCGTATTGATTTTCACAAGGAAGTTGCGTCCGATAATCATCGGTTCAGCTTCTGGGTGGTTGATATTGGCCGGTAATACAGCACGTCCTTCTGCAATCTCCTGACGGACAAATTCTGGAGTAATGTGGGTCTTAATTCCCAATTCCTCGCAATTCATGTTCTCGCGGATTGCTACATATTCCATTTCAGGGGTGATAATCCCTCTTTTGGCGTATGCCATTTGAGTGATTGCTTCTCCTTTTTTAGCGCGATAGGGCAGAGCGATGTGCTCGAAACGTAAGTGATCGAGACTTTTATCGTCCCTTCTCATTTGTCCGTATTCCGAAGTAATTTCGGGAAGTTGTTCCACATCACCACGGCCTACAATCCATTCTTCACGCATACGGGGCAGTCCTTTTTTAAGATCAATGCTCATATCTGCATCGCTGAACGGTCCGCTGGTATCATATACATATATCTCCGGGTTCGGTGTTGCTATCTTTTCTTCGCCTTCAAAGCTGACACTGGGCACTTGTTCCACTTTCCGCATCGCTACACGGATATTCGGATAAAGTTTACCGGGTAAATAGACTTTCTGCGAGCGGGGGAATTTTATTTTTTGTTCCATAGTTTATTCGTTTTTAATCAAGAAAAGCCGTTAGAGGTGAACTTGCTTCTGCCACGAAGTCGACGGCTTGTAATCCTAATCCTGCTTCGTAAGCCTGTCTTCCGGCTTCTGTAGCCGCTTTGAATGCTTTTGCCATTTCTACCGGATTTCCGGCAACGGCTATTGCGGTATTAACTAATACAGCGGAAGCTCCCAGTTCCATTGCTTTCGGCAGCATGACTGGGTGCACCGATACCCGCATCTACGACTACCGGGATACCTGCCTGTTCGATAATGATTTGCAGGAATTCTTTGGTCTGCAATCCTTTATTGGTACCGATTGGTGCACCGAGCGGCATAACGGTAGCTGCGCCCGCTTCTTCCAGACGTTTGCAGAGTACAGGGTCAGCCTGACAATAAGGCAACACGATAAAACCCAGTTTTACCAGTTCTTCCGTAGCTTTCAGTGTCTCGATAGAGTCAGGGAGCAGATAGCGTGGGTCCGGGTGAATTTCCAGTTTCAGCCAGTTTGTTCCAAAGGCTTCGCGAGCCAGTTGTGCTGCAAAAACAGCCTCCTCTGCATTACGTACACCGGAAGTATTGGGCAATAGCTGAATATTCGGATGAATAATATGTTTCAGCATGTCATCCTCTTTGTTGTCCATGTCGATTCGTTTCATGGCAACAGTAACCATTTCCGTGCCTGAAGCCAGAATAGCTTGTTCCATTACTTCATTGGAATTGAATTTTCCTGTTCCCAGGAAAAGACGGGAGTTAAATTCGCGTCCCGCAATTACTAACTTTTCCATTCTATATATATTATAAATTAAATTACTGATTGTACATCATTGCTTTACGCATGATTCAGGATTCTACGTGTTTCTTCTACCGGATTATCTGCTCCGAGAATAGTTCCTGACAGGGCTATTCCATTTACTCCTGTATGAAGTATGGCAGGAATATCCTCAAAAGTGATTCCTCCGATAGCTACAACGGGGATTTCGATATTCGCTTCCTTCATCTGTGAAAGAATAGAAGAATAGCCCTCTAAACCCAGTACAGGGCTTAGATTCTTTTTAGTGGTAGTAAACCGGAAAGGACCAATGCCGAGATAATCGGCTCCGGCACGATAGTGTTGTACGACATCTTCGAAAGTGTTTGCAGTGCCACCGATAATAAAGGCTTCACCAAGTATTTGGCGGGCCTGGTCGATAGGCATATCCTTTTTGCCTAGATGCACACCGTCCACTTCCAGCTTTTTGGCCAGTTCGACGTGGTCATCCAGAATCAGGATTGCTTCGTGCTCTTTGCAAAGCGGCTTCAGTTGCAGGGCTACTGCTTCCACTTCTTCGAGAAGAGCGTCTTTCATACGTAGCTGGATCCATTTGCATCCGCCTTCGAGTGCCATACGTGCCGATTCGAGGTACGAATACCGTTCGGTCTGATGCATGATAAATTGTAGACTAATCATCTCCTTATCCTCCGCAAGCCGCTTTGATGATCACCAGGTTATCGTTCTCGTGTAGAATGAAACACTCCCATTCGGTACGGGGAATCATTTTGTTGTTTACGGCGATAGCAATGCCTTGAACCGGAAGTTCGAGCTGTGCTGTCAGTTGTGTAAGGGTAGAGTCGGGAGTAATTTCCACCTCTTTGTTGTTCACTTGTACTTTCATTGTCCTATCAGAATAAATAAGTTGAAAGTAAATACAAAGAGCGTGCTTGAATGGAAAGGCGATAAGAAGAAACACAATCCCTACGTCAGTACTAACTGCCTCAGGTTCCTAGGGTATAATCTCAGCCCCTCATGGGGCACCCCTTTGTCTTTACGGGGACAAAGTAAGTGAAAAAGAAACAGAAAAACACTAAATCATTCGATTTTTTTTCATTTTTCTGTTGATTCCTGTTTTTTGATAGGATGAGAAAAGATAAATCGGGCGCCATTTTTGTAATTCTTGTCAATCCAGATATCACCTCCCATATATTGGATGGTCAGTTTGCAGATAGCCAGTCCCAATCCTGTACCCTGTACGAACTCGTTCAGCTTTTCGAAACGTTGGAATACCAGCTCCTGTTTATCTTCGGGGATTCCGGTGCCGGTATCAGTTACCGAGAACAGCATACATTGCTTTTTTTCGTCCACTTCATAATCCAGCGTAATACTTCCTCCGGCAGGAGTGAATTTCAAGGCATTGTTCAGCAGATTGATAATAATCTGCTGCAGGCGCAAGGGATCTGTGTAGAGCATGTAAGGCTCTTTAGGCATTTGCAGTTTAATGTCTACATCCATTGTCTTGTTCCGGTTGGTCAGAGTAATCATATTCTGGCAATGGTTCACCAGCTCACACCATTCATAGTTGAATTGCAGTTTTCCTGATTCCAGGCGTGATATATCCAGTACATCACTAATCAGTTGGAGCAACAAATTGGAGTTGGTCTGGACAATATCTGCGTATTCTTTCAGTTCGTTATTCTGCTCTACCGAACCGATAATCAGGCTGGAGAAACCGACAATAGCATTTAGCGGAGTCCGTATCTCGTGGCTCATATTCGAAACAAAGGCACTTTTCAGCTGATTAGCTTCTTCGGCGCGCTCTTTAGCATCACGCAATTCGACTTCAGACTCTTCCAGTTTCTTTTTATCTTCCCGTAGTTGTTTCGTAGTTCTTTCAAGGTGATTCTTCAGGATTTTAGTCCGGTAATAGTAATACAGCGAAATCATTAGACTTCCTACTAATACGAGAAATATAATCAGGATGAATTGCACTTCTGTCTTATAGGCCACAAAGAACGGGATGGGCTGATTGATTACCATTGAGTTGACAGGTAACTTCTTGTTTCCAAATCCCCATTCCTTTAGTTTCTTCGCATCAAATTTATATCTGTTGGGTAAGATATTGATGCTGCTGATACCCGTTTCCTTTTGGTCTAAAAAGCGGTAAGCATATTCTCCCATGCTTTTTCCCACTCCTTCATATTGCGGGACATATCCTCCGATAGCCCAGTAACCTATTGCGGTAGAAGTCATGCTGAACATAGGCAGGAGAGGATTGGCTTTGGAAAAAGCATAAACGGAGTTATTCATGTAAGTAATACCCCGGTTATCGATTCTCCAGATGCCAAGCAACATGACTGTGTTTCTGGGAAGATTGCGCAATTGACTGGCAGCCATATCGAGTGTATGGATGCGGCCATCGACGTAGGTGATAGACAACTGTGGGAAATGTTGCAGGTTTTTCTTGAACCATGCCAGTTCGGCAAGTCCGTTGTATGTGTTATCCGATACAAATACAAGGTGTTCTGTTTCCGGATAGAAATCCTGTATCATTTCAATATCTTTTTTAATGTCATATTCGTATGTGCTACAATATCTTACGTTGTATTCCTTCATGCGTTCCATTAAGTTAATGCTTTCGGGATTATAGCTTCGGATGTCGGTCGAATCCTCCGGAATACGTATTCCGTTGCGTGATGCCATTGCACAGAAAACAGGAAGCTGCTTGTACTTTTCATCTTCGAGATGGAGGAAACTGCTCCATGCTTCACCACCCAGGAGAATAACTAATTTGGCTTTCGGATGTTTGTCCAGAATATCGGTCAATGTTTTTTTCCATTGATGCGCCTGCGTTAAGTCTGTTGCATTCATATTTTCTACCATGGTCGAATATCTTCCTCCCAATTGGGTGTAGGTCTCTATAAATGTGCTGATGTTATCGTAGGTATATTTAGTGTCAGAATTATAAGAGGTGATAAACAGGATTTCTTCCTCAGATTCTTCTGTGGTGGCAGCATTGCCGAAAAGGGGGAGGAAAAGGAGTACAGCAATGGAGACAATAAATCGTATTTTTTTTCTTTTATACAGTATCATAATTGTTTGTTATGTTGTTTTATGAGTTGCAAAAATACAACTAATGCATCTGATATACAATAAAAGTCTGTTTCTTTTTAATCTGTAAAAAAGGTCGCTGTGAAAAACACAACGACCTTTTCCATAAGTATAGTTTAGCTTGTAAATTTGATTACATTCTTTTTTCAACCACATCCCAGTCGATGATATCCCACAGGGCGTTTACGTGGTCGGCACGGCGGTTCTGGTAATCCAGATAATAGGAGTGTTCCCAAACGTCAAATCCAAGAAGTGGTTTCAAACCGGCACGTACCGGATTGCTGCCGTTCCCCTCTTTAGTGATTTTCAGTTTACCGTCTTTATCTACGGATAGCCAAGCCCATCCTGAACCAAACAATCCGACTGCTGCTGCATTGAATTCTTTCTTGAAGTTTTCAAAGCTGCCAAAGTCACGTTTGATGGCTTCTCCCAGTTTACCGGCCGGCTCCTTCTTTGAAGGTTTCGGGGCAAATTGCAGGAAGTACAGGTTGTGGTTCAATACTTGTCCGGCGTTATTGAATATAGCTCCATCCGGTGCGGCTGCAACGATTTCTTCTACCGTTTTACCTTCATATTCTGTTCCGGGCACGAGGCTATTCAGATTATTTACATACGTTTGTAGATGTTTTCCGTAATGGAAATCTATTGTTTGCTGACTGATTACAGGTTCCAACGCATTGTTAGCGTAAGGAAGTTTAGGCATTTCGTAAGTCATGGTCATCATAATTAAAGACATTAATATAGTATTCATAATGTTACAAGTTTTAATTGGCTTGTTATACTATAATAACAGAAGCCCTTTGCAAAATGTTCACAGCATCTTACTTTATTTGTAAATGTACTGTATGCGTTCCACTTCTTTTGGATGCTCACGGTCGGTCCGGCAGATCCATTGGCCCGTATTATCATATTCATAATAAGAATTGCTATCGATCTGGTTTCCGTATTTATCGTACAGGCAGGTCAGGCATCCCGATGTTTTCTGGTTATTGCCTAAAATCCGTTGGTAAACGATTTGTGTCAGATAACCGTATTTATCGTATTCATAAGCATCTTTTTGTGAAATAATCTGATCCGAAGAATTGGCAAAAAGCAGGTTTTGATGTTGGGATGAAATCAATCTGCCTTTATCATCATATTTGTTTGCGGTGTACGCCTGAAGTTCTCCATTCTTATTATACTCTTTGGTTTCGGTCAATAACCCCTGTTTATTATAGGAACTTATGATGACTCTTCCATCTGTATACTTGAGCGAATCACTCTCGATACTTCCGTCCGTACCGATACGGCGTGTCCGTCGGTAGAGATCCGTTTTGGTTTTCGGATTCGTTTGCACTTCAAAGATGCAGTGACCTTGCGGATCGTATAATCTGTTCGTTTGTATTTCATTGCTTGGCTGACCGTTCTTTACGGTAAGCGACAATGTAGAAATGAGCTGTCCCTTATCGTCATACGAATAAGTGGTCGAGGTATTTCCCGTACTGTCATTTTCCGCAGACTTAATCAATCGTCCTCCATTATAGTATTTCACAGAAGTAGGAGTGGATATGATTGTTTGCAGAATAAACGGTGTCCGTAGTGCATTGGCCTGGTCACGAAATTCCTTGTATCTGTGTGTGCAAAGAAAATCCTGCAGCATACTCAAAGATTCGGAATTAACAATGGCAGCTTTTAAAAGCTCAAAATCAGCTTTTTCACTAAGATATTCAAGGTCGTCCAGATGAGTACGTGCTATGGAAGTCAGGTAAGGTGATTGCTTATACTCGTCAATAATCTGCCGGATGGCTGTTGCGTTTCCTTTCTCCCGGAGGCTGTCGATTCCTTGAAACAGAAAATCATCGTATAACGCGCGAACTTCCGGAAGGAATGGACGCGTATCTTTATCCGTGAAGAATTTCTGCATGTTGGCGTTATCAAAAAATGCCTTGAAATTCGCTGATGTCGGATTACTCTTTACAATCTGGTAAAGCCGTTTGTTTTCCGCAGTGTTGATTTGAGAGATAAATTTGCCGTTCGGATATTCCGTGATGTACGTTTGATAAATATTCAGCGTAGGTGTTTTCAGCATACCTTCCAGTAAAGCCATTTCACGGATGTCCCGCACCTTTTGCAAGATGGCAGAATCTCCCGGATAACCGCTTGACTGGATACTGTCCATCAACGTCTTGCTAAAAGGAATTTGATCTTTCGAAGCATCCAGAATGGAGATAACGGCCAGTTCTGCTTTGTTTTGTACGTTGGAAAGTTGTATTTTCTCTTCTTCACAGATATTGGGAAAATAAGCTTTCGTTGCCCTTTCGTAGCATCCGAAATAGTTGGTGGCAGCCTGTTCGCTTTGCTCGTTCCACAATCCGTTGAGCACATCCAATAATGCCAGTTCCTCGGCATAATAGGTTTGTGTCTCGTCATCTATCTTATCACGGTTTTTCTGCCATTTGTCGGCGTCATTATCGTTCAGATACCTTAGCAGCTTTTCCAGGCGGCTCTGCTTTTGTGCCATTGCCTGTGGAATGCAGGCGACCAGAAACAAACTCAAAATAATCGATAAAAATATACTTCTTTTCATTGCTTTTTGGTGTTAGGTTAAAATAGTTAGTGATGAAAATTCATAAAAATACCTTCATTCTCGAATGAATATTATACTTTTGTATTGAGAACAAATTTGAATGCCAAGGGTTTGTTAAAAATCCACATTGTTTTTATAATGCTGTTATGAATACCAATTATATAGATGAATTGAACGAGAGTCAGTGTGCTGCAGTGACTTATAATGACGGTCCTTCGCTGGTGATAGCCGGTGCAGGTTCGGGGAAGACGCGTGTATTGACTTATAAAATCGCTTACTTGCTGGAACAGGAGAACGGCTACAATCCGTGGAATATCCTTGCACTGACCTTTACGAATAAGGCGGCGCGCGAGATGAAAGAGCGTATTGCCCGTCAGGTAGGTATGGAAAGGGCACGTTATTTGTGGATGGGGACTTTCCATTCCATCTTCTCACGGATTCTTCGTGCCGAAGCAACATTTATCGGGTTCACTTCCCAGTTCACCATCTATGATACGGCTGATAGTAAGAGCCTGCTTCGTTCCATCATCAAAGAGATGGGATTGGACGAGAAAACTTATAAACCGGGAGTAGTGCAGGCACGCATCTCCAATGCCAAAAACCATTTGGTCACTCCTACGGGATACGCTGCCAATAAAGAGGCTTACGAAGGAGATATGGCTGCCAAGATGCCTGCTATCCGTGATATCTATACTCGTTATTGGGACAGATGCCGTCAGGCGGGAGCGATGGATTTTGATGATTTATTGGTATATACCTATATTCTGTTTCGTGACTTTCCGGAAGTGCTGGCACGTTATCGCGATCAGTTCCGTTATGTATTGGTGGACGAGTATCAGGATACGAATTATGCGCAGCATAGCATTGTTCTACAACTGACTAAAGAAAATCAACGGGTCTGTGTAGTGGGAGACGATGCGCAAAGTATCTATTCTTTCCGTGGGGCGGATATTGACAATATTCTCTATTTTACAAAAATCTACCCCAATACGAAAGTTTTTAAACTGGAGCAGAATTATCGTTCCACACAAACCATTGTTTGTGCTGCCAATAGCTTGATTGAGAAGAATGAACGCCAGATACGGAAAGCCGTGTTTTCGGAGAAAGAAAAGGGGGAACCTATCGGCGTATTTCAGGCGTATAGCGATGTGGAAGAGGGAGATATTGTAGCTAATAAGATTGCAGAGCTACGACGGGAGTATCGCTACGGATATGCTGATTTTGCCATCCTGTATCGTACGAATGCACAAAGCCGTATTTTTGAAGAGGCTCTTCGGAAACGGAGTATACCTTATAAGATTTACGGAGGACTTTCGTTCTACCAGCGAAAAGAGATAAAAGATGTGATTGCTTATTTCCGTTTGGTAGTGAATCCGAATGATGAAGAAGCATTCAAGCGAATCATTAATTATCCGGCTCGTGGTATTGGAGATACGACAGTCGGGAAGATTATATCGGCGGCTACCGATCATGGCGTAAGTCTTTGGGCGGCACTCTGTGAACCATTGAGTTACGGACTGGATATAAATAAAGGAACGCATGCAAAACTGCAAGGCTTTCGTGAATTGATAGAAGGTTTCATTGTCGATCAGGCAGATAAGAACGCTTATGAAATAGGAACGAATATCATCCGTCAGTCCGGCATTATCAACGATGTTTGTCAGGACACATCCCCCGAGAATCTAAGCCGTAAGGAAAATATAGAAGAGTTGGTGAATGGAATGAATGACTTCTGCGCTTTGCGGCAGGAGGAGGGTAATCCGAATGTGTCTCTTACCGATTTCCTTTCGGAGATTGCATTGCTTACCGATCAGGATTCCGACAAGGCGGATGATGGGGAAAAGATAACGTTGATGACAGTTCATTCGGCT